>NZ_JBMPOV010000094.1:0-207 GCF_049340405.1 Undibacterium sp. Ji42W | reverse complement strand
ACAAGGTCAGGCCAGCAGTGAGCTTCGAGGCCAGAGACACCATCCTGCCACCCGATTTGTTTCAGCAATACAGCCAGCTATCGTTCTGGAAAGACACGACCGGTAGCCGTGCTAACGTTATTACCGCCAAATTTGTTCCGACTGCGACAGGAAATTGATCATGATCCCAACTACCAACATACTGACTAATCAAGCGCAAGAGAATGA
>NZ_JBMPOV010000093.1:0-236 GCF_049340405.1 Undibacterium sp. Ji42W | reverse complement strand
TTATTTAGGGTATTCTTGGGGACGCCGTGCCGGGGACGGGGTAAGGGTTGGTTTTTGTAGGGTGTGCTATGGGCACCCTGCTAGCTCTGGTGTTTGGGGTGGTAGTTTGCATCACCGTTCATCACCGGACGACGCTGGGCTCCTGCCTGCGCAGGAGCGTCGGGTCGATGGACTTCTATATTGATGGCATTTCGCTGATCGGCCGGAAACCATCCCTACCCTAACCCTCCTCTTGA
>NZ_JBMPOV010000092.1:0-240 GCF_049340405.1 Undibacterium sp. Ji42W | reverse complement strand
TAATCACCGGCGTGGTGATCAGGAAGATGATCAGCAAAACCAGCATGACATCGACCAGCGGGGTGGTGTTGATGGTGCTGTTGACTTCGTCTTCACCATCTCCATCATTGCCAATTGCCATTGCCATAATGTGTTCTCTTTAAAATTACTGAATACCAAAGACCCCTCACCACAGAGGCACTGAGACACAGAGAAAGGCAGGAGAAAGCTTGTTTGCAGTTACTTGCAAGTCATCCCAGA
>NZ_JBMPOV010000091.1:0-247 GCF_049340405.1 Undibacterium sp. Ji42W | reverse complement strand
GAGAAACGGGTTTTCATTGAGGTGCTTCCTTTTAACAAAATAAGGTTGGTATTGCTTACTGCTGTTTTTATGTATTACTTGAATATTAAACTTTAAGACCAAACATCTTCACCACAGAGACACAGAGAAAAGCAAGAGGAAGAATTTCGTTTTGCACAGAACTGATTGAGTAAATACTTGTTGCTTTTTCTCTTTCAGGTTTCTCTGTGCTCCTCTGTGTCTCCGTGCCTCTGTGTTGAGAGGTCTT
>NZ_JBMPOV010000090.1:0-255 GCF_049340405.1 Undibacterium sp. Ji42W | reverse complement strand
GCGTGGTATCAACAAACACCACTTCATGCGGACCTGCCTGGACTGGTGCCGGTGCAGATGCTGGCGCTGGCGCTGGCGTAGCAGTCTGTATGACAGGGGTAAGCGGTGTCACTGAGGTAGCGACATGGTCATTCTCTTGCGCTTGATTAGTCAGTATGTTGGTAGTTGGGATCATGATCAATTTCCTGTCGCAGTCGGAACAAATTTGGCGGTAATAACGTTAGCACGGCTACCGGTCGTGTCTTTCCAGAACGA
>NZ_JBMPOV010000089.1:0-255 GCF_049340405.1 Undibacterium sp. Ji42W | reverse complement strand
ACTACCACCCCAAACACCAGAGCTAGCAGGGTGCCCATAGCACACCCTACAAAAACCAACCCTTACCCCGTCCCCGGCACGGCGTCCCCAAGAATACCCTAAATAATTTACGCGAAGGCCTTGCAAAACAGGGCAAAGGTTTGCTATAGTTCGCCTCCCGCTGAAGAGCGGGAGAGAAATGAAGCAAAGCCAAAGAAATGCGCGATCAACCAGATTGCAGAATAATTTGGCAGCTGTGAATAGTTTGCAACAGTT
>NZ_JBMPOV010000088.1:0-255 GCF_049340405.1 Undibacterium sp. Ji42W | reverse complement strand
ACACCGCGCCATTGCGGTCGGTGACGCTGATGAGGTCCCCCGTGGCGTTGTAGGCGTAACGGAGCTGTTTGCCTGCCGGGTCAGTGATGGCGGTGATGCGGTGGCTGGCGTCTCTGGTAAAGGTGGCTGCCGTGCCATTGGAATGGGTGACACCACTGTCGCTGTAGGTCAGTGTGTTGCCGTTCGGGTCTTTGATGCTGGTGATGCCGATACCATCGGTCAGATAGTATTCGTAGTTATCTTCTGTGGTGAGTT
>NZ_JBMPOV010000087.1:0-255 GCF_049340405.1 Undibacterium sp. Ji42W | reverse complement strand
ATTCACGCACTTCCATTTCAACCAGTTCGAGCAACTCAGCGTCATCTACCATGTCGCATTTGTTCAGGAACACGATGATGTAGGGAACGCCAACTTGGCGGGCCAACAGGATGTGTTCGCGCGTTTGCGGCATTGGGCCGTCTGCTGCAGAGCAAACCAGAATGGCGCCATCCATTTGAGCCGCGCCAGTAATCATGTTTTTAACATAATCAGCATGACCTGGGCAGTCTACGTGGGCGTAGTGGCGACCCGCTG
>NZ_JBMPOV010000086.1:0-255 GCF_049340405.1 Undibacterium sp. Ji42W | reverse complement strand
ATTCAGCACTCGATACAAAGGAAGCACTGATCTTACTCAGGTTCATGCCCTCCTTTTGCGCCTGCATCCAGTAAGCCAGGCCGTCACGGTCAGGCAAACGGTCAAAGGCACCAAAGTACAGACGCGTGATCCCACCGATGCCCCCCTGGAATTCAGCTGACTCCATGAACGATGCTGCGACCTGGGCCCGGCTCATCTTGCCACTGTCTATCTGCCCTTGCCAGTACTGCACACCTGCGGTATCAGCCTCACGGA
>NZ_JBMPOV010000085.1:0-255 GCF_049340405.1 Undibacterium sp. Ji42W | reverse complement strand
GAGTTTGTTCATGATAATAATCCTTAATATGTCTGTGAGCGATTTGTCTGTTTTTGCTTGATTGCCCGACAGCGTCTAGCTGCCGGTATGCAATCTGACTACAATTACTTATTTCGATGCTGCGCTGGCTGCGGCAGATGCGCCTGCTGCTTTTGCTTCTTTCTTGGTGTGCTTGGTATGCTTGGCAGCTTTTTCGCCTGTGTGCATTGCTGGCTTGGTTTCTGCAACCGGTGTTGCTGGTGTAGATGCACTGGC
>NZ_JBMPOV010000084.1:0-255 GCF_049340405.1 Undibacterium sp. Ji42W | reverse complement strand
ACAGTGAGCATGCTGGTTCCATGCTGCTCATCGATTACGACTTGCTGGCGCAGGCACCACAAAAAGTGCTGCCACTGATTTATGACTTCATTGGTGCCGAGCCATTCGAGCATGACTTCCAGAATATCCAGTATGACGCACCTGAGTTTGATGCGCCTTTAGGCATGCGTGGCCTGCACAAGGTCAGGCCAGCAGTGAGCTTCGAGGCCAGAGACACCATCCTGCCACCCGATTTGTTTCAGCAATACAGCCAGC
>NZ_JBMPOV010000083.1:0-255 GCF_049340405.1 Undibacterium sp. Ji42W | reverse complement strand
ATTCAGCACTCGATACAAAGGAAGCACTGATCTTACTCAGGTTCATGCCCTCCTTTTGCGCCTGCATCCAGTAAGCCAGGCCGTCACGGTCAGGCAAACGGTCAAAGGCACCAAAGTACAGACGCGTAATCCCACCGATGCCCCCCTGGAATTCAGCTGACTCCATGAACGATGCTGCGACCTGGGCCCGGCTCATCTTGCCACTGTCTATCTGCCCTTGCCAGTACTGCACACCTGCGGTATCAGCCTCACGGA
>NZ_JBMPOV010000082.1:0-255 GCF_049340405.1 Undibacterium sp. Ji42W | reverse complement strand
CAGCGGGTCGCCACTACGCCCACGTAGACTGCCCAGGTCATGCTGATTATGTTAAAAACATGATTACTGGCGCGGCTCAAATGGATGGCGCCATTCTGGTTTGCTCTGCAGCAGACGGCCCAATGCCACAAACGCGCGAACACATCCTGTTGGCCCGCCAAGTTGGCGTTCCCTACATCATCGTGTTCCTGAACAAATGCGACATGGTAGATGACGCTGAGTTGCTCGAACTGGTTGAAATGGAAGTGCGTGAAT
>NZ_JBMPOV010000081.1:0-255 GCF_049340405.1 Undibacterium sp. Ji42W | reverse complement strand
TCACCACGCCGGTGATTACAGATACGGTCAAGCTCAAGCTGCCGGCAGAAACCAACGTGATTTACAAGACCAAACCGGAAAACATCACCTTGTCGGTGAACAAGGATGGTGATCTGTACTGGAACGGCAGCATGAAGCCGCTGGCTGGCACGGATGCCCTGTTTGAAAAGCTCAAGGTAGAAGCAGTCAAGATCCCGCAACCGGAGTTGCATATCCGTGGAGATCAGAATACCCGCTATGAGTTTATTGGCAAAA
>NZ_JBMPOV010000080.1:0-255 GCF_049340405.1 Undibacterium sp. Ji42W | reverse complement strand
GAGAAACGGGTTTTCATTGAGGTGCTTCCTTTTAACAAAATAAGGTTGGTATTGCTTACTGCTGTTTTTATGTATTACTTGAATATTAAACTTTAAGACCAAACATCTTCACCACAGAGACACAGAGTCACAGAGAAAAGCAAGAGGAAGAATTTCGTTTTGCACAGAACTGATTGAGTAAATACTTGTTGCTTTTTCTCTTTCAGGTTTCTCTGTGCTCCTCTGTGTCTCCGTGCCTCTGTGTTGAGAGGTCTT
>NZ_JBMPOV010000079.1:0-263 GCF_049340405.1 Undibacterium sp. Ji42W | reverse complement strand
GCAGGTTTCCTGTTGCTGTTTGATCGTCGTGGTCTGGCACGATAAAAACGAGCGGCAGGGAAGAGCGTAGCATCATTTATTACAAAGCGTTTCAGCAGCTGGTTGATTAAGCTGCTCATCATCTTTAAACAGCAGTATAAAACCCCCATTAACATCATTACTATCAACATCAATATCACAACCAATTTCAAATCGGCTATATATCACATGAATAAACTGTGCGGCATTTGTGTAACCTGCGCTTGATCACTCCAGATCACTCT
>NZ_JBMPOV010000078.1:0-274 GCF_049340405.1 Undibacterium sp. Ji42W | reverse complement strand
TCACCGCCATCATCGCTTCCACAGTTGTTATGGGTAGCGCCTTTGCACAGACACCAGCCTCCGCATCTGCTACTGCTGCATCCAAACCAGCAACAGCCGCCGCAGCAGCGAGTGTAGCCAAATCTGCACCAGCCGCGAAAGTGGTAGCTGCTTCAGCCAGTGCATCTACACCAGCAACACCGGTTGCAGAAACCAAGCCAGCAATGCACACAGGCGAAAAAGCTGCCAAGCATACCAAGCACACCAAGAAAGAAGCAAAAGCAGCAGGCGCATC
>NZ_JBMPOV010000077.1:0-278 GCF_049340405.1 Undibacterium sp. Ji42W | reverse complement strand
ATAAAACCCCCATTAACATCATTACTATCAACATCAATATCACAACCAATTTCAAATCGGCTATATATCACATGAATAAACTGTGCGGCATTTGTGTAACCTGCGCTTGATCACTCCAGATCACTCTGTGAGTGATAGACAACACCAGCACCCTCTATAACAGCAACTGCAAAAGTGTCATGCAAGGAATCTCGCCTTGCAAGGCGAGATCGTTACGCGGGCGGGTAGCAGTGCTACCCGAAACCCCCGCTCCACCATGAGCATCAGCAGCACCGGCG
>NZ_JBMPOV010000076.1:0-283 GCF_049340405.1 Undibacterium sp. Ji42W | reverse complement strand
GGCATATAACCAGATACGTGCAGTGGCGTATTTGCTGCTTCCAGAGTTTTTTCGGCAGATATTTCTGCATTTAGATTTTCTGTAGCGTTTGCAACGCTGACATAGGAAATACCAATCCGCACTTCAACATTTCTGGCTTTTCCAAAATCTATCCACGCACCTGAGCCCTTGTTAAGTTGCGGGAAGCCTTTGTCATCGAGCTCCGTAGCACCTTCTGCAGCTAAACATACTTATGAAGTCAAGATTTTGTCGGATGAGGTGGCTACTTACCTGACGCTGGCAG
>NZ_JBMPOV010000075.1:0-309 GCF_049340405.1 Undibacterium sp. Ji42W | reverse complement strand
CCCTCTATCGTCCCCACATTCAGGTAAGGGTGGGTAATGCCCTCGACTTTCGATGTGACTTGTTTGTAAAGGGTGTTTTGCGCATACAGGGCATTCAAAATTTTCACTGCTGCCTGCAAGGCATCGACACCCGAATCAGGGATAGCTGCATGGGCCATCTTGCCATGTACGCTTACTTCCATCTGCAAGCAACCATTGTGCGCCGTGATGACCTGGTAAGAAAAACCGGCAGCGATCATCAGGTCAGGCTTGATCAGATTATGCTTGAGCATCCAGCCGGGGCCGACTTCGCCACCAAATTCTTCATCG
>NZ_JBMPOV010000074.1:0-311 GCF_049340405.1 Undibacterium sp. Ji42W | reverse complement strand
CATTTCATCTCTGGTCTGCCACGTTCCGGCTCTACCTTATTGGCTGCTTTGTTACTGCAAAATCCACGCTTTCATGCCGGGATGACCAGCCCTGTCGGCACTTTATATACCAGCTTGCTGCATCAGTTTGGCGCAGGGACAGAATTTGGTCCGGTCATTACCAAAGCAGAACGCAAGCGCTTGGTGCGTGGTTTGTTTGATTCTTACTATGCCGAACATGCTGAAAAGAGTGTGGTGTTTGATACCAACCGCATGTGGACTGCCCATCTGCCTATGTTGATGGACCAGTTCCCCGGCTCCAAAGTGATTGC
>NZ_JBMPOV010000073.1:0-318 GCF_049340405.1 Undibacterium sp. Ji42W | reverse complement strand
GGTGATATTGCTGACATTACCAAAGATGAATGCGGAATATTGTCCGGCCACACCCAGATCAATTTGCTGCGCCTGACACAATGCAGAAGAGAATATCAAACCCAGTGCAAGACACAGGCCTTGCGCACTGAGACGGAATGGGTGTTGTATGTTTAATTTCATGATCATTCAATTATTCTGGTTTTACCGTCACGCTTAGCGCGCACTTTGTCGTTCAACCACCGCAATCAGGTTGGCCAGTGATTTGCTGGCCGGACCGACGCCGGTTTCTATATTCTTCAACTTGGCCTGTACGGTGATCAGCAAACGCAGGGCTTT
>NZ_JBMPOV010000072.1:0-330 GCF_049340405.1 Undibacterium sp. Ji42W | reverse complement strand
AACTCAGCGCCTCCATAGGCAGCTTCGAGCCCGCCAGTGGCGGCTGGAACGACAACAACTTCAGCGTCCATGCCGGTGACTACCACGCCATCGTCGCCGACACCCAAGGCATCAACCCCGCCCAACTCAACGCAGTACAACAAAGACTCGCTGCCACCCAGGCCAAGCTCAGCAGCCAGCCCAGCCAGGCCAACGGCGTCAGCCGCGACGACCTCACAGGCGACCTGCTGCACCAGACCATCCTCGCCTACTTCGCCACCACCGACGCCAATAGCGCCATCTTCCAGCGCGCCGCAGGTGTCGTAGAACAACGCCTGCCATCATTAGGCA
>NZ_JBMPOV010000071.1:0-330 GCF_049340405.1 Undibacterium sp. Ji42W | reverse complement strand
TGCGTGGTTTGTTTGATTCTTACTATGCCGAACATGCTGAAAAGAGTGTGGTGTTTGATACCAACCGCATGTGGACTGCCCATCTGCCTATGTTGATGGACCAGTTCCCCGGCTCCAAAGTGATTGCTTGTGTGCGTAATGTCGCCTGGGTGATGGACAGCATAGAGCGCAAATATGCGGCTGACCCTTACGAAATAACACGCCTGTTCAATGACGATAATGAACGTGCAACAGTCTATAGCAGGGTAGAGACCCTGGCACTGCGCAACCGCATGGTGGGTTATCCATGGGCTGCATTGAAGAGCGCCTTTTACAGTGAGCATGCTGGTT
>NZ_JBMPOV010000070.1:0-344 GCF_049340405.1 Undibacterium sp. Ji42W | reverse complement strand
AAAATGGCAAAAGGTAAGTTCGAGCGCACCAAGCCGCACGTCAACGTCGGTACAATTGGCCACGTTGATCACGGTAAAACTACACTGACAGCAGCGATTGCAACAGTTCTGTCGAAAAAATTCGGCGGCGAAGCTAAAGCATACGACCAGATCGATGCAGCACCAGAAGAAAAAGCGCGCGGTATTACAATCAATACAGCCCACGTTGAGTACGAAACAGCGGGTCGCCACTACGCCCACGTAGACTGCCCAGGTCATGCTGATTATGTTAAAAACATGATTACTGGCGCGGCTCAAATGGATGGCGCCATTCTGGTTTGCTCTGCAGCAGACGGCCCAATGCC
>NZ_JBMPOV010000069.1:0-349 GCF_049340405.1 Undibacterium sp. Ji42W | reverse complement strand
GCAGATTTGGCTACACTCGCTGCTGCGGCGGCTGTTGCTGGTTTGGATGCAGCAGTAGCAGATGCGGAGGCTGGTGTCTGTGCAAAGGCGCTACCCATAACAACTGTGGAAGCGATGATGGCGGTGATCAGTTTGTTCATGATATTTCCCTCTTTATGTGTGGGTTGCTTGCTTTGTTTGTATTTCGTTTTGCGTTTCGTTTTGCGTCTCGTAGTCACGCTACGTAAGCCAAAAACGCCGCCCGGCTACATTGCGTTGACGCAAAAAACCACAGGACGTGGGGCTTAGTGTTGTTGTTCTAAACAGCAGGTAGCTTGTCAACCGAATACCGTGCTCATGCGTTACGCGC
>NZ_JBMPOV010000068.1:0-366 GCF_049340405.1 Undibacterium sp. Ji42W | reverse complement strand
ACGCTTAGCGCGCACTTTGTCGTTCAACCACCGCAATCAGGTTGGCCAGTGATTTGCTGGCCGGACCGACGCCGGTTTCTATATTCTTCAACTTGGCCTGTACGGTGATCAGCAAACGCAGGGCTTTATCCATGCTATTGCTGCTCATCGCGGTATTGACCTGGTTGAGCAAGTCTACGATGGCGGTGCGTTGTGCAAGCTGTGCTGGCGTTGACAGGCTCAGGCCTTGTACCAAACTAATGGTTTGTGCATTGATCTGGCTGGCGCTTTGTACCTTGATGGCCTGGTCTTGCGACTTGTACGGCGTGGCAGTGCCACCGCTGACCATGCTGAGGGCGAGGTTGGCGTTGTAAGTACCTGCAGATA
>NZ_JBMPOV010000067.1:0-366 GCF_049340405.1 Undibacterium sp. Ji42W | reverse complement strand
ACGCTTAGCGCGCACTTTGTCGTTCAACCACCGCAATCAGGTTGGCCAGTGATTTGCTGGCCGGACCGACGCCGGTTTCTATATTCTTCAACTTGGCCTGTACGGTGATCAGCAAACGCAGGGCTTTGTCCATGCTGTTGCTGCTCATCGCGGTATTGACCTGGTTGAGCAAGTCTACGATGGCGGTACGTTGTGCAAGCTGTGCAGGCGTTGACAAACTCAGGCCTTGTATCAAGCTGATGGTTTGTGCATTGATCTGGCTGGCGCTTTGTACCTTGATGGCCTGGTCTTGCGACTTGTACGGCGTGGCAGTGCCACCGCTGACCATGCTGAGGGCGAGGTTGGCGTTGTAAGTACCTGCAGATA
>NZ_JBMPOV010000066.1:0-367 GCF_049340405.1 Undibacterium sp. Ji42W | reverse complement strand
GTATAACGACCATATTGACCCATAGGCAAATTCACGGAAGTCGTTCCGTCCATTGCCAATGTGCCGGTAGCATCAGATAGCAATTGAAGATTGATACTGCCTTTATCGAGCCCCAAAGGATCAATCAAAATAGTATAAACACCTGTTTCTGGAAGACTGTTCAAATTGAGGACAACAGATCCACTACTCAAAGAGTAAGATGCCCATTCGGAACCGCTACTGCTAGGTTTATAAATCCAGATAGTCTTGCTGCTGGTGATAGGCATGGTGTTATCAGTAATCACCAAGTTAAAACTTTGCCCGGCTGTTGCATTGAAAGTGAAACGTCCATTCTGCCCAGGAAATATAGTGGTCAAATTGAGGGGCG
>NZ_JBMPOV010000065.1:0-368 GCF_049340405.1 Undibacterium sp. Ji42W | reverse complement strand
ATGGTTTGTGCATTGATCTGGCTGGCGCTTTGTACCTTGATGGCCTGGTCTTGCGACTTGTACGGCGTGGCAGTGCCACCGCTGACCATGCTGAGGGCGAGGTTGGCGTTGTAAGTACCTGCAGATACTGGTGCTTGCCAGCGTACTGACACCACGGTGTCGGCAGCAGACGCGGCTGTCAGGTTCCAGGTGGCGGTGACATCACCATTGCCATTGCTGCCTATGGTAGCGGCTGGTGTCGTTGCTTTGACCACAGAACCGGCAGGCAGGCTTTGGACGATGCGTACAGGCTGGGCGGCACCGGCATTGGTAATAGTGCTGGTCAGCGTGCTGATGTCGCCTGGCAACAGTGCATTCAAATCTGCGGC
>NZ_JBMPOV010000064.1:0-381 GCF_049340405.1 Undibacterium sp. Ji42W | reverse complement strand
TCGCTGTCAGCGCATGGTAAATACCCCATACTGTACCGAACAGACCAACGAATGGTGCTGTGGAACCAACCGTTGCGAGGAAGGCCAGGCCGTCTTGCAGGCGGCTTTGGACTTTATCAACAGCGCGCTGGATGGACATGGAGACCCAGGTGTTGAGGTCGATTTGTTCGAGCAATGCGCCTTCATGGTGTTCTGTGGCTTTGATACCGGAGTCAGCGATGAAGCGGAATGGGCTGCCTTCTTTCAAAGAGGCTGCACCGGCTTGTACGGACGCTGCTTTCCAGAATTTGGCGCGGGCATCTGTGGCTTGACCGGACAATTTAACTTGGTCAATGATTTTGGTGATGAGGATGTACCAGCTGCCCATGGACATGATGACCA
>NZ_JBMPOV010000063.1:0-381 GCF_049340405.1 Undibacterium sp. Ji42W | reverse complement strand
TGGTCATCATGTCCATGGGCAGCTGGTACATCCTCATCACCAAAATCATTGACCAAGTTAAATTGTCCGGTCAAGCCACAGATGCCCGCGCCAAATTCTGGAAAGCAGCGTCCGTACAAGCCGGTGCCGCCTCTTTGAAAGAAGGCAGCCCATTCCGCTTCATCGCTGACTCCGGTATCAAAGCCACAGAACACCATGAAGGCGCTCTGCTCGAACAAATCGACCTCAACACCTGGGTCTCCATGTCCATCCAACGCGCTGTTGATAAAGTCCAAAGCCGCCTGCAAGACGGCCTGGCCTTCCTCGCAACGGTTGGTTCCACAGCACCATTCGTTGGTCTGTTCGGTACAGTATGGGGTATTTACCATGCGCTGACAGCGA
>NZ_JBMPOV010000062.1:0-382 GCF_049340405.1 Undibacterium sp. Ji42W | reverse complement strand
ATAAAACCCCCATTAACATCATTACTATCAACATCAATATCACAACCAATTTCAAATCGGCTATATATCACATGAATAAACTGTGCGGCATTTGTGTAACCTGCGCTTGATCACTCCAGATCACTCTACGAGTGATAGACAACAGCAACATCCTCTATAACAGCAACTGCAAAAGTGTCATGCAAGGAATCTCGCCTTGCAAGGCGAGATCGTTACGCGGGCGGGTAGCAGTGCTACCCGAAACCCCCGCTCCACCATGAGCATCAGCAGCACCGGCGTGATCAGCTGGTCCAGCCCAGTGTTAGGCAGCTTCAACGTCACCCTGCGTGCCGACAATGGCAAAGCCTATGCAGAACAACGCTACCTGCTCACCGTCAGTGAC
>NZ_JBMPOV010000061.1:0-382 GCF_049340405.1 Undibacterium sp. Ji42W | reverse complement strand
CTGCATTTTTTGCAGAAAATGGCAGATGTTCTGGTTCAGTTGAACACCGACCTGACTAATTTTTAATCAGTAAAGTCTAATCCATTGGATCGCTTGCTTAAATTTTATGCAAATCGTTTGTTGAAGATGAACACCTTCCCGAACAGCATTGCTGCCCGCTCTCGATGCTTATTTTGATTCGGAGATATTCGTCGCTAATGCCGCAAATAATATCCTCGTAACAACCCATCCCAAGCCGTAAAGTGTTGCACTGATTGCGGTACGATTTTGTACGGATCAATGCCCCGCCATGCTTCAGCAGGCGTCAAGCCATGCAAATGCTGATGCGGTCTTATCACGTTGTACCACGTCGCAAATTCCGCCAGCAGGTTATCCAGTGCCG
>NZ_JBMPOV010000060.1:0-386 GCF_049340405.1 Undibacterium sp. Ji42W | reverse complement strand
TCTGTTTTTGCCAGGCTGCCGCTGGTTTTGGTGCGGCGGCCATTGGCGTCATAGGTGTAAGCCAGGTCACCGATGAGGCTGTTGTCGGCTTTTTTGTAGGTGATGCCAGTCAACTGGCCTGCGTCATCATAGCTGTTGTCACGGGTGATGCCGTTGGCGTAGGTGGTTTTGGTGAGGCGGCCTGTGTCGTCATAAGTGAACTGGATAGCTTGTGCCTGGTTGTTGTTGATGGCACCTGCGGCCTGGTCGATGCGGATGAGCCTGCCAACTTTGTCGTAGGTGTAGCTTTGTGTTGGCTGGCCTGCGATGGTCATGCTGCTGCGCTGGCCGTTGGCGTCGTAGGTGTAGTTGACTATACCGTTGGGGCTGGTGACCTGCGTGATGCG
>NZ_JBMPOV010000059.1:0-401 GCF_049340405.1 Undibacterium sp. Ji42W | reverse complement strand
GCCACCTTTACCAGAGACGCCAGCCACCGCATCACCGCCATCACTGACCCGGCAGGCAAACAGCTCCGTTACGCCTACAACGCCACGGGGGACCTCATCAGCGTCACCGACCGCAATGGCGCGGTGTCGAAGATGACCTATGACGCCAACCACAGTCTCATCAGCTATACCGACCCGAACGGCAAGCTGGCGGCGAGGTTTGAGTACGACCAGAGTGGAAGGTTGATTGCCAGTTATGACGCTAATGGCAAGGCGGTGCAGATGCAGCATGACATGGACAACAATCAGCAGACTGTCACAGATAGACGAGGGAACAAGACCACCTATACGTATGACAGCAATGGTAACGTCACCAAGGTTGTCAATGCACTGAACCAAGTCACGACTTATACCTATGATGC
>NZ_JBMPOV010000058.1:0-441 GCF_049340405.1 Undibacterium sp. Ji42W | reverse complement strand
TTGCTTTGACCACAGAACCGGCAGGCAGGCTTTGGACGATGCGTACAGGCTGGGCGGCACCGGCATTGGTAATAGTGCTGGTCAGCGTGCTGATGTCGCCTGGCAACAGTGCATTCAAATCTGCGGCGACTGGTGTCAAATAGTCGAGACCTTGCTTGATCATGAGTGGCCAGCGGCTTTCGTTGGCCTGTGCAGCTAATGTGTCGTTCCAGTCAAAGCCAAAGGCCAGGGTTTTGCCATTACCGTAATTGGCGCTGACGATGCCTGGGCTGGTAGCTGTGCCTTTCAGCGTTGCTTCTACCGTGCCACCTGCCGTTGCCAGTTTGGTCTGGGTCGCTGGGCCAGCAAGGTCGCCACCTTTGAATACGCCGCCAGACAGACTCATTTGTTGCAAGGCTGTGGCATAGGCACCGTTATTGGTGACACCTGAGCATTGCGCGA
>NZ_JBMPOV010000057.1:0-441 GCF_049340405.1 Undibacterium sp. Ji42W | reverse complement strand
TTGCTTTGACCACAGAACCGGCAGGCAGGCTTTGGACGATGCGTACAGGCTGGGCGGCACCGGCATTGGTAATAGTGCTGGTCAGCGTGCTGATGTCGCCTGGCAACAGTGCATTCAAATCTGCGGCTGCGGGAGTCAGGTAATCGAGACCTTGCTTGATCATGAGTGGCCAGCGGCTTTCGTTGGCCTGTGCTGCCAGTGTGTCGTTCCAGTCAAAGCCAAAGGCCAGGGTTTTGCCATTACCGTAATTGGCGCTGACGATGCCTGGGCTGGTAGCTGTGCCTTTCAGCGTTGCTTCTACCGTGCCACCTGCTGTTGCCAGTTTGGTCTGGGTCGCTGGGCCAGCAAGGTCGCCACCTTTGAATACGCCGCCAGACAGACTCATTTGTTGCAAGGCTGTGGCATAGGCACCGTTATTGGTGACACCTGAGCATTGCGCGA
>NZ_JBMPOV010000056.1:0-465 GCF_049340405.1 Undibacterium sp. Ji42W | reverse complement strand
ACGCGTCTGTACTTTGGTGCCTTTGACCGTTTGCCTGACCGTGACGGCCTGGCTTACTGGATGCAGGCGCAAAAGGAGGGCATGAACCTGAGTAAGATCAGTGCTTCCTTTGTATCGAGTGCTGAATTCCAGAAAACCTATGGGGCACTGGACAATACGGCCTTTGTGGACAGGGTCTATCAGAATGTCTTGCACCGCAGTTCAGACGCGGCAGGCAAGGCTTACTGGCTGGGACAACTCGGCAATGGCCTCTCCAGGGGCGATATGCTGGCGGGCTTTACGGAATCGACGGAGTTCAAGGCCAATTCGCAATCCAAAGTGTCCTTGACACTGGATTACATAGGCTTGCTGGGTCATGCACCTGATCAGGCGACCTTTGAGGCATTGCTGGCACAGTCTGGCACGGATGTAGTCACGCTGATCGGGCAGTTTATCAATTCGCCTGAGTATCTGGCGCGCTTCATG
>NZ_JBMPOV010000055.1:0-478 GCF_049340405.1 Undibacterium sp. Ji42W | reverse complement strand
GTATCAATCTTCAATTGCTATCTGATGCTACCGGCACATTGGCAATGGACGGAACGACTTCCGTGAATTTGCCTATGGGTCAATATGGTCGTTATACTTTCACTGCTCAAGCAGGTAAAGCTTATGGTCTAAGTCTTACTAGTTTGAATTTCACCGGTACCGGTTCAGGCACAAAAAATGTCGCCGTATACCTGGAAAAAGCTGATGGCACGGCAATTTACAACTGCACATTTACTGTTGATAGCAGCTGTGGTTTTTATAATCCAAAATGGTTTGTCGCAGGTGATACATATGTCATCCGTTTCATACAAAGCTCATCTTATGCTGTTAGCTTCAATGTCGTGTTATCCAGAGACATTGAAGCAGGGAATCTTATTTCTGGTGTTGCGCCCCTCAATTTGACCACTATATTTCCTGGGCAGAATGGACGTTTCACTTTCAATGCAACAGCCGGGCAAAGTTTTAACTTGGTGATTAC
>NZ_JBMPOV010000054.1:0-483 GCF_049340405.1 Undibacterium sp. Ji42W | reverse complement strand
TCTGGGATGACTTGCAAGTAACTGCAAACAAGCTTTCTCCTGCCTTTCTCTGTGTCTCAGTGCCTCTGTGGTGAGGGGTCTTTGGTATTCAGTAATTTTAAAGAGAACACATTATGGCAATGGCAATGGCAATTGGCAATGATGGAGATGGTGAAGACGAAGTCAACAGCACCATCAACACCACCCCGCTGGTCGATGTCATGCTGGTTTTGCTGATCATCTTCCTGATCACCACGCCGGTGATTACAGATACGGTCAAGCTCAAGCTGCCGGCAGAAACCAACGTGATTTACAAGACCAAACCGGAAAACATCACCTTGTCGGTGAACAAGGATGGTGATCTGTACTGGAACGGCAGCATGAAGCCGCTGGCTGGCACGGATGCCCTGTTTGAAAAGCTCAAGGTAGAAGCAGTCAAGATCCCGCAACCGGAGTTGCATATCCGTGGAGATCAGAATACCCGCTATGAGTTTATTGGCAAAA
>NZ_JBMPOV010000053.1:0-517 GCF_049340405.1 Undibacterium sp. Ji42W | reverse complement strand
CTGTCGGGAACTTGGTGGCGGCGCATTTGCCCAGCAATTCATCGGCCGCGCGTTTGCAGGCACTGTAGACGAGCACGTTTTGCCATGGTGTTGCTGCTTGCTTGATGCTCAGGCTGACGACGGATGAAGTCAGCGTGAACGTGGCCTGGCTCAATGTCAGGGTGTTGCTGCCGACCTTTGCGCTTAACACGGCAGTGTATTTTGCACCTGCGGCACCGGCACTGGTCCAGTCTGTGTTGCCAGCAAAACTGGCTGTCATTGCCAGCGTGGTTTTGTAGGGGAAGCTGGCGATGACTTTTTGTGTGGCGTCAATGATGCTGACGGTCAGCGGCAAATCTGTCAAAGCGGCATTGCCTTCATTGGTGACATTGAAAGGGAAACTGATGAGGGTGCCAACTGACACCTGCGGTGCAGATGCCGTGATACTGCCTTTCAAGCCACTGCCTGTGCTGGCGGTGGATGCTACTGTAAATACACCACTGGCTTGTGAGAGCACGGTGTTGCCGGCAATGCTGAC
>NZ_JBMPOV010000052.1:0-517 GCF_049340405.1 Undibacterium sp. Ji42W | reverse complement strand
CTGTCGGGAACTTGGTGGCGGCGCATTTGCCCAGCAATTCATCGGCCGCGCGTTTGCAGGCACTGTAGACGAGCACGTTTTGCCATGGTGTTGCTGCTTGCTTGATGCTCAGGCTGACGACGGATGAGGTCAGCGTGAACGTGGCCTGGCTCAATGTCAGGGTGTTGCTGCCGACTTTTGCACTTAACACGGCGGTGTACTGCGCACCTGCTGTACCGGCACTGGTCCAGTCTGTGTTGCCAGCAAAACTGGCTGTCATTGCCAGGGTGGTTTTGTAGGGGAAGCTGGCGATGACTTTTTGTGTGGCGTCAATGATGCTGACGGTCAGCGGCAAATCTGTCAAAGCGGCATTGCCTTCATTGGTGACATTGAAAGGGAAACTGATGAGGTTGCCAACTGACACCTGCGGTGCAGATGCCGTGATACTGCCTTTCAAGCCACTGCCTGTGCTGGCGGTGGATGCTACTGTAAATACACCACTGGCTTGTGAGAGCACGGTGTTGCCGGCAATGCTGAC
>NZ_JBMPOV010000051.1:0-518 GCF_049340405.1 Undibacterium sp. Ji42W | reverse complement strand
GTTGCCAGTTTGGTCTGGGTCGCTGGGCCAGCAAGGTCGCCACCTTTGAATACGCCGCCAGACAGACTCATTTGTTGCAAGGCTGTGGCATAGGCACCGTTATTGGTGACACCTGAGCATTGCGCGAGTTGGGTGTTGGTGGCTGTGACGAGGCTATCAAGCATGAAGCCCTGCCCGCGCTTGACTGCGGCCAGCAATTCAGACGCTGCCGGTTCTGGCAAGGCACTGGCGCCATTACTGATCCAGTAGGTGCTGTAGTTGCCGCTACGCAGTTGGGTCAGGAAGGTCGCCGCATCGGTGCTGATGGTGTGGCTGATACCCTGATTAGCCAACACATTGTCGAGCACACCTGCCCTGCTGGTATCACATTGCGCCAGGGTCGCGGCGTTTTCTGTCGGGAACTTGGTGGCGGCGCATTTGCCCAGCAATTCATCGGCCGCGCGTTTGCAGGCACTGTAGACGAGCACGTTTTGCCATGGTGTTGCTGCTTGCTTGATGCTCAGGCTGACGACGGATGA
>NZ_JBMPOV010000050.1:0-526 GCF_049340405.1 Undibacterium sp. Ji42W | reverse complement strand
GCACCGGCTTGTACGGACGCTGCTTTCCAGAATTTGGCGCGGGCATCTGTGGCTTGACCGGACAATTTAACTTGGTCAATGATTTTGGTGATGAGGATGTACCAGCTGCCCATGGACATGATGACCATGATGATGAGGGTGCCTTTGGCAACGAAGTCACCTGTTTTCCAGAGCGCATCGAGGCCGTATGGGTTGTCGACCATTTCTTTGGCAGGTGCGGGGGCTGCCGGGGCGCCAGCGTCCGCTGGAGCGGCGGCTGCCGGGGCTGCGTCAGCAGCAGGGGCTGGTGCTGGGGCTGGGGCGGCAGCGGAGGCAGCTGCAGAGGCGGATTCCTGTGCAGAAACAGGGGCGACGGCAACGGCGGCTGTCAAGGCCAGGAGTGTTGCAGCCAGGAATGCGGAGAAACGGGTTTTCATTGAGGTGCTTCCTTTTAACAAAATAAGGTTGGTATTGCTTACTGCTGTTTTTATGTATTACTTGAATATTAAACTTTAAGACCAAACATCTTCACCACAGAGACACAGAG
>NZ_JBMPOV010000049.1:0-542 GCF_049340405.1 Undibacterium sp. Ji42W | reverse complement strand
CACCTTGGTGGCTTTGCGTAAATCTTCCAGACTCAAACGCTCATCTGCACGTTTGGCATGGGACTCCAGCACGGTACGTGGCCCTGCGCCATAAATGACACCAGGTATGCCCGCTTCCGAGAACAGGCGCACATCGGTATACAAAGGCGTACCCAGTGCAGGAATCGCTTCACCAAAAACCTCTTCACCATGTTTTTGTATCGCTTCCACCAGAGGCGTATTCCCCGGCAACGGGCGCATGGAATTTGCCAGCAAGATGCGTTTGACATCCACGCTGATGCCTGGCAGTTCAGATGCTGTGTCGCTGATGACTTTGCGCAACGTCGCTTCGACTTCTGCCGGATTTTCTTCCGGTATCATGCGGCGGTCAAGTTTGAATGTGACGCGGCCTGGGATGACATTGGTATTCGTGCCGCCCTCTATCGTCCCCACATTCAGGTAAGGGTGGGTAATGCCCTCGACTTTCGATGTGACTTGTTTGTAAAGGGTGTTTTGCGCATACAGGGCATTCAAAATTTTCACTGCTGCCTGCAAGGCATCGA
>NZ_JBMPOV010000048.1:0-576 GCF_049340405.1 Undibacterium sp. Ji42W | reverse complement strand
GTGGTTTGTGCATAAGCGCCATGTACTAACAAGGTGAACAAAAAAAGAGCGCCAACCAATAGGTTTCGCACAAAAGTACCGACATTTTGAAGCACAGCAGACCCCTGAAATAAACGCACTGAGCCGAACCTCAGCAGTGAATTTGAGAGATTGCAGATAGACGTTAGAAATTTGAACCCGGATAGTAACGATTGTTACAATTTGTGGCAAGCATTAAATTCCTGATAACTGGTATCACCCATAGTGATATCTGAGGAAAGAGAAGGAATCATTTCCCAAAGATCAATTTCTCAAAGGGAATGTTGATTTAAAAGAATTATTTTGAAACACCTTTTTTATTGAAGTGGTATTATCGCTATCTCAATTTGATTTGTAACATACGAGGGATTCCGGACACGTTCAAAGCCCCATGAATATCCACTCCTGATAGCTTTTTTTATTCTCAAAACCCTTCAAGGTGACAGGAAACTGGGCAAGTTTTATCGGTGCACGCTCAGACTTGCTATACATACCGATGATGCCTTTTCCATCTGGCGATAATATCAAACTCCAGTCTGCCTGCAAGGTGATGGGGTC
>NZ_JBMPOV010000047.1:0-678 GCF_049340405.1 Undibacterium sp. Ji42W | reverse complement strand
AGCATGAAGCCGCTGGCTGGCACGGATGCCCTGTTTGAAAAGCTCAAGGTAGAAGCAGTCAAGATCCCGCAACCGGAGTTGCATATCCGTGGAGATCAGAATACCCGCTATGAGTTTATTGGCAAAAGTATCCTGACGGCACAACGGGCCGGTATCGCCAAGGTCGGCTTCGTGATTGAACCACCACCACGGAATTAAGACAGTAGGGTGCGCCGTGCGCACCATGGGCAATGCTGGAACGGTGCGCATGGCGCACCCTACGGCAAAGCCCCTATAAAGAGGAGTACTTATGGGTATGCAAATGGGTTCCGGCGGTGGATCAGCTGATCCGGAAGTGATGATAGAAATGAACATGACGCCGCTGATTGACGTCATGCTGGTATTGATCATCATGTTGATTATTACCATTCCTATTCAGAATCACGCAGTGAACCTGAATATGCCGACAGGCACACCACCACCACCATTGAAAGAACCGGTCGTCGTGAATATTGACGTCGATTTTGATGGCACGGTGTCCTGGAATGGTACGGCAGTGGATCATGCGCAGCTGGAAGCGAAATTGTCTGAATCGGCAGCGATGCCAGCAGGTGACCAGCCAGAGATCCATCTGCGTCCGGTTGCCGTCGTGCCTTACAAGTCTGTGGCTGCGGTCATGGCGGCGGCACAGCGTCTTGG
>NZ_JBMPOV010000046.1:0-687 GCF_049340405.1 Undibacterium sp. Ji42W | reverse complement strand
CGCGCTGTTGATAAAGTCCAAAGCCGCCTGCAAGACGGCCTGGCCTTCCTCGCAACGGTTGGTTCCACAGCACCATTCGTTGGTCTGTTCGGTACAGTATGGGGTATTTACCATGCGCTGACAGCGATTGGTATGTCCGGTCAGGCATCGATCGACAAAGTCGCCGGCCCTGTTGGTGAAGCGCTGATCATGACCGCGATTGGTCTGGCGGTCGCTGTTCCTGCTGTTCTCGGTTACAACTTCCTGGTCCGCCGCAACAAGAGCGCCATGGAAGAAGTCCGTGCGTTCTCCGCTGATCTGCACTCCGTCGTCCTGTCCGGCAATATGGGCAAGACAGCAGCAAAGAAATGAAGTACTGATGAAGCTACTGCGCGACGCGATTTTTAGTCTGCTGTTTTGTAAGTTCGTCGTCGTACCGAAGTACGACTGCGCTTCTTAACTAAAACTAGCGCCGCTCGCTACGCTTCCTCAGCATTTCACACGGCTACTTTGTATGGTTAAAAAAACCAAGACCCTTAACCATAGAGGCACAGAGACACAGAGGAAAAACATAGAGAAAATCTGGGATGACTTGCAAGTAACTGCAAACAAGCTTTCTCCTGCCTTTCTCTGTGTCTCAGTGCCTCTGTGGTGAGGGGTCTTTGGTATTCAGTAATTTTAAAGAGAACACATTATGGCAATGGCAAT
>NZ_JBMPOV010000045.1:0-756 GCF_049340405.1 Undibacterium sp. Ji42W | reverse complement strand
GGGCTGGTTATCGCATTTCACGTACTGGTGGTATATGCCCTGGTATCTGGATTGGCGCGCAAAGCGATGGAAGTGGTGATCAAGCCAGCAGAAGTCAAGCTGGTCGAAGAAGTGAAACCACCGCCCCCGCCACCAGACACACCGCCCCCACCGCCACCGAAATTATTGGCCCCGCCGCCACCGTTCATTCCGCCGCCGGAAGTGCAGGTGCAGCCACAGCCACAACCCGCAACAGCGATTGCAGCTGTATCGAATGTCAAGCCAGAAAACCCGACATTCACCAAGACCCAGGCCCCGCCAGCGCCACCGACAGAAGCCAAGGCCACAGGCCCGGTGACGATACCAGGCGTGATCGACTTCAACGTAGGAGGTTGCAAACCGGAATATCCACGCGCCTCCCTGCGCAATGAAGAAACCGGCACCGTCCTGCTGTCCGTCCTGATCGGCGCAGACGGTACAGTAGCCGACGTCAAGATCGACAAATCCAGTGGATTCCGCGGTCTCGACAATGCGGTGAAATCCCAGTTGATGTCAGGTTCCTGCAAAAACAAACCAGGTACCGTCGATGGTAAGCCACAACAGACCTGGGCGAAAGTTCAATACGTTTGGAAGTTGGAATAAAAAAGATCAAGACCTCTCAACACAGAGGCACGGAGACACAGAGGAGCACAGAGAAACCTGAAAGAGAAAAAGCAACAAGTATTTACTCAATCAGTTCTGTGCAAAACGAAATTCTTCCTCTTGCTTTTCTCTGTG
>NZ_JBMPOV010000044.1:0-805 GCF_049340405.1 Undibacterium sp. Ji42W | reverse complement strand
TGCCAACTGACACCTGCGGTGCAGATGCCGTGATACTGCCTTTCAAGCCACTGCCTGTGCTGGCGGTGGATGCTACTGTAAATACACCACTGGCTTGTGAGAGCACGGTGTTGCCGGCAATGCTGACTACGACAGAAGTTGTGTATTGACCTGCCGGCGCGGCACTGAGATTGATACTGTAGTTGTAGTCTTGTGCGGCATTGGCTGCCAGGCTGACCAGGGTTTCGGTTTTAGTGAAACGCGTGCTGCCATCCGGGTTTTTAACCGTAACAACGACCTGCAGATTATTGGCTGCCTGGTTGGTTGTGGCATTGGTCAGGCCCTCATGCAGTTTGACGATATCGGTCGGTGCATAGCTGCTCTTGTCAGTATCAATGACGGTGTTCAGTTTAATTTGCGGTGTAGCCAGCGTGAAATTGGTTTGCGCCAGGGTCACTGTGTTGGCACCGAAAGTAGCAGTCAGGGTCGCCACATAGGTGGCACCAATGTTGCCAGTGGCTGTCCAGGTGGTGCTGCCACTGTAGGTGCCGCCTATTGCAATGGTGCTGGTATAGGGGAACTGGGCGACGACTTTTTGACCAACGGGGTCAATAATGTTGACGCTCAATGCCTGGTTTGTCAGTGCGCTATTGCCTTGGTTATTGGCGCTGAAGTTAAGTGCCAATGCACTGCCCACGGCGACCTGCGCCGGGCTGACGACGACAGTTCCTGTCAGGCCACTGCCATTGCTGGAAGAAGCTGTCACCGCAAAGCTGCTTGTAGACTGCACCGTGGTGGTGCCAGCAGTTGCTGTGACCTTGACTGC
>NZ_JBMPOV010000043.1:0-820 GCF_049340405.1 Undibacterium sp. Ji42W | reverse complement strand
TAAAGATGATGAGCAGCTTAATCAACCAGCTGCTGAAACGCTTTGTAATAAATGATGCTACGCTCTTCCCTGCCGCTCGTTTTTATCGTGCCAGACCACGACGATCAAACAGCAACAGGAAACCTGCCTGGGTCATTGATACTGTTTTGGATATTTACGCGAATGGGAGCAAGAGCTATCGTGTCACGATGCATGAATTTAACCGCTTGTATGCGCATACCGGGGTGACTGTTTGCTTGAGCACTGTCTACGCCTGGGTGCAGAAGTATCGTTACGAAATGGAAGTCGTCCGTTCAAAGACACGCAACAGCATTCCTGAACATCGCCCTGCTAATCTGCGCTGGTGCCTGGATGGCACTGGCAAGGTCGATGCCAACGGCGTACAGCATTTTATACTGGGTATGGTGGATCATGGGACGCGCTTGAATTTGCTACTGACGCGACTTGAGTCAGCGACTTCAAAATCTATACTTGAGCAGCTTACAGCAACGGTCAAGCTGTTCGGCAAGCCTAAATTGATTCGTACAGACAATGCTTCTGTGTTTCGCAGTACTGAGTTTAAAAGAGGAATAAGCAGGCTTGGTATCCGCCATGAATTCAGTCAGCCAGGCAAGCCTTGGCAGAACGGAAGAATCGAGCGTTTCTTTTTAACACTGAAGCAGAAGTTGAATTTGATCGTACCTAAGGACGGCGCGGCACTGGATAACCTGCTGGCGGAATTTGCGACGTGGTACAACGTGATAAGACCGCATCAGCATTTGCATGGCTTGACGCCTGCTGAAGCATGGCGGGGCATTGATCCGTACAAAATCGTACCGCA
>NZ_JBMPOV010000042.1:0-820 GCF_049340405.1 Undibacterium sp. Ji42W | reverse complement strand
TAAAGATGATGAGCAGCTTAATCAACCAGCTGCTGAAACGCTTTGTAATAAATGATGCTACGCTCTTCCCTGCCGCTCGTTTTTATCGTGCCAGACCACGACGATCAAACAGCAACAGGAAACCTGCTTGGGTCATTGATACTGTTTTGGATATTTACGCGAATGGGAGCAAGAGCTATCGTGTCACGATGCATGAATTTAACCGCTTGTATGCGCATACTGGGGTGACTGTTAGCTTGAGCACGGTCTACGCCTGGGTGCAGAAGTATCGTTACGAAATGGAAGTCGTCCGTTCAAAGACACGCAACAGCATTCCTGAACATCGCCCTGCTAACCTGCGCTGGTGCCTGGATGGCACTGGCAAGGTCGATGCCAACGGCGTACAGCATTTTATACTGGGTATGGTGGATCATGGGACGCGCTTGAATTTGCTACTGACGCGACTTGAGTCAGCGACTTCGAAATCTATACTTGAGCAGCTTACAGCAACGGTCAAGCTGTTCGGCAAGCCTAAATTGATTCGTACAGACAATGCTGCTGTGTTTCGTAGTACAGAGTTTAAAAGAGGAATGAACGATCTTGAAATCCGTCATGAATTCAGTCAGCCAGGCAAGCCTTGGCAGAACGGAAGAATCGAGCGTTTTTTTTTAACACTGAAGCAGAAGTTGAATTTGATCGTACCTAAGGATGGTTCGGCACTGGATAACCTGCTGGCGGAATTTGCGACGTGGTACAACGTGATAAGACCGCATCAGCATTTGCATGGCTTGACGCCTGCTGAAGCATGGCGGGGCATTGATCCGTACAAAATCGTACCGCA
>NZ_JBMPOV010000041.1:0-851 GCF_049340405.1 Undibacterium sp. Ji42W | reverse complement strand
TATTACTCGATGATTTTAGCAACAACGCCAGCACCGACTGTACGGCCACCTTCACGGATAGCGAAGCGCAAGCCTTCTTCCATCGCGATCGGGTTGATCAGTTTTACAGTGATAGAAACGTTATCACCTGGCATGACCATTTCTTTGTCTTTCGGCAACTCGATCGAACCAGTCACGTCCGTTGTACGGAAGTAGAACTGTGGCCGGTAGTTGTTGAAGAATGGTGTATGACGACCACCTTCATCTTTGGACAATACATAGATCTCGCCTGTGAAATGCGCATGTGGCTTGATCGAACCTGGTTTTGCCAACACTTGACCACGCTGGATATCTTCACGCTTGGTACCACGCAGCAATACGCCAACGTTATCGCCTGCTTGACCTTGGTCGAGCAGTTTGCGGAACATTTCAACGCCAGTACATGTTGTTTTGACCGTGTCTTTGATACCGACGATTTCAATCTCTTCGCCAACTTTGACGATACCGCGTTCGATACGGCCAGTAACGACTGTACCGCGACCGGAGATGGAGAATACGTCTTCTACTGGCAACAGGAAGGCGCCGTCAACAGCGCGTTCTGGTGTTGGGATGTAGGTGTCGAGTGCGTCAGCCAGTTTCATGATGGCTTCTTCGCCCAGAGGACCTTTGTCGCCTTCGAGGGCCAGTTTGGCGGAACCTTGAATGATCGGCAGGTCGTCGCCTGGGAATTCGTATTTGGACAACAATTCACGCACTTCCATTTCAACCAGTTCGAGCAACTCAGCGTCATCTACCATGTCGCATTTGTTCAGGAACACGATGATGTAGGGAACGCCAACTTGGCGGGCCAACAGGATGTGTTCGCGCGTTTG
>NZ_JBMPOV010000040.1:0-1293 GCF_049340405.1 Undibacterium sp. Ji42W | reverse complement strand
TTGGAATGGGTGACACCACTGTCGCTGTAGGTCAGTGTGTTGCCGTTCGGGTCTTTGATGCTGGTGATGCCGATACCATCGGTCAGATAGTATTCGTAGTTATCTTCTGTGGTGAGTTTGTAGTATTTGGGGTTCCAGGCGATGGTTTCATTTTGATCAGCACCGTCGACGTCGATGAGCATGCCGCCCTGGGGCTGGATGCGTTTGGGTATATCAACGAGGTCGAGTTTGGCGGTGGTACCTGGCAAGGCGGTAAAGCGTATTTTTACCGGGGGGGCGACAGTGCCACAATCCTGTTCGTTGTGCGCCTCAAAGCGGGCAACATCACCGGTTGGTAATGTCACGTCAACCTTGCGTTTGCCTCTGGGGCGCAGGCAGGTCGTGAACTGGCTAGGAATGGTGATGACGTCCCATTCGAGACCAAGGATGATGTTTTTTCTGATCTGTACATTCTGGTAATCGACACTCCAGCCTTGCCCGAAGTCGAGTGCCTGGCTCTTGCGGCGGGTGTCGTAGGTGCGGGTGATCCTGATGGGGATGCCGGAGGCCTGGACGTTGAGGTCTTCAAAGCTGATGCTGAACTGGCCTATCTTGAGATTACGGGTGACGTCCAGGGTGATCATGTGGCTGGCTTGGACACCATTGGTATTGACGGCAATGACGCTGAGTTCGTAGATGCCGTTTTGTAGCTGGGTGGGATCAAACTTGCCGAGGGTGCCGTTGCTGATATTCTGGTAGCCACGGGCGAGTTCTTGCCATTTGTCGGTACCAGCGGCGCGCATGAGGAGCTGGTAGTAGGCGAGGTTTTGGGCGCTGGCGGTACCGGTGATGGTGGTGGGGGCGGTGATCTCGACGTCGTCTGTGGGGGTGCTGATCTGGGCTACCGGTGTGCTGGTGTCTGCGGGGTTGGCGACACTGTAGAGGCTGGTCTTGCTGACGGTGGCGAGGTCATCTTTGGCGCTGGCGACAACCTGGTGCGCGCCGGTGGTGGTGGCGGTGATGGTGGCTGTGCCTTGGGCATCGAGGGTTTGTGGTTGGCCATCCACAGTGACGCTGGTGCTGATGGTGCCGGTGCCGCCGTTGGTGAGGACGGTGACGGTGACTTTGTCGCCGATGTTGACGAGGGCGGGTGCCACGGCCATGCTGATGCTCAGTGCCAGGGCGTGGTCACTGACGGTGAGCAGGTAGCGTTGTTCTGCATAGGCTTTGCCATTGTCGGCGCGTAGGGTGACGTTGAAGCTGCCTAACACTGGGCTGGACCAGCTGATCACGCCGGTGCTGCTGATGCTCATG
>NZ_JBMPOV010000039.1:0-1425 GCF_049340405.1 Undibacterium sp. Ji42W | reverse complement strand
TCGTGAAAATAATTAAAATCCCTGAATGGACATTGACGAAGACCAGGAGGATTGCGACTGGGCCGAAAATGAATTGGGCTTAGTGCAACTTGGCGACAAACGTCTGACATCACGCTTAGTATTGCTGGCGCGTACGCTCGCCCGCAAACCTGACTCTTCCCTACCTCAGGCGCTACCAAAATGGGGGGACCTGAAAGCGGCATATCGATTCTTTGATAATGTAAAAGCGGTTCCTGAACATATTCTTGCGGGACATGTCGACGCCACTTGGTCGCGTGCGCATCAAGTGCCGATTGTTCTCGCAGTCCAAGATACGACCTATCTTGACTGGACAAATCATCCAGCCACAGCGGGGCTTGGTGCGCTGGGTAACTACTGGGGTCGGGGTGTAGTTTGCCATAGCACATTGGCAGTGACACCAGAGCGATTACCACTAGGTCTGCTGGCGCAACGAAATTGGGTACGCGACGAAGCGACATACGGTGCGCTGGCATCACGTAAGAAACGCTCCATCAAAAATAAGGAGAGTATTCGCTGGCTCGAAAGTGTCGAGGCCTTGGCTACTGCGCGTGAGGCTGCACCACAAACAAGCTTCATCAGTGTGGGTGACCGGGAAGCGGATATGTATGAACTATTTGCCATGGAGCGCGCCGTTGGGGTGGAATTGCTGGTACGAGCTGCCTGGAATCGTGCTGTCGACAGTAGTCATCACTATTTGTGGGAAACACTGCGTGCAGCGCCCCGGATGGGAACGGTACAGATTACGGTGCCACGACATCCTGGCGCTCCTGCGCGCCAATGTACGCTCGCACTTCGTAGCATTCCGGTACGGATCAAACCACCGCATGACAAAAAGCGGCTTGGAGACATTAGCGTGTGGGCCATTCTGGCTAGCGAGGAAACCCCGTCATACGAGGGTGCGATTGAATGGATGTTGCTCACGACAGTACCCACACTCACTATTGACGATGCTATCGAACGGGTACATTGGTACACTTGCCGATGGACCATTGAAGTATGGCATCGGGTATTAAAGTCGGGCTGCCGTATCGAATCACGTCAACTGGAAACAGTTGAGCGATTGGCTGTAGCCCTGACGCTTTACTCCATAGTCGCATGGCGTATTCTGTATGCAACGATGCTAGCCCGGATTGATCCAGATTTACCGTGCACTGTCTTGCTCAGTGACGAAGAATGGCAAGCTCTGTATTGCAACACCAAGCGTGTGTCAAACCCTATTGCAACGCCCCCTTCCCTAGCGGAAGTCATCTTGTGGATTGCCAAACTAGGGGGATTCTTGGCACGTAAAGGCGACGGCGCACCTGGCCCTCAAGTTTTATGGCGCGGATTCCAACACCTGCCACATATCACCGACATGTTTCTAATCATGCGGAGCAATAAGTAATATGTGGGTAATGATCAGCC
>NZ_JBMPOV010000038.1:0-2998 GCF_049340405.1 Undibacterium sp. Ji42W | reverse complement strand
TGGCGTGGTAGTCACCGGCATGGACGCTGAAGTTGTTGTCGTTCCAGCCGCCACTGGCGGGCTCGAAGCTGCCTATGGAGGCGCTGAGTTCGCTGCCGAGTGTGAAGCTGCCACCGCTGGCGACGACTTGACCATCGAGGCGGAGTTCTGCCTTGACCTGGATGAGGTAGCCGGGGACGCTGAGCGGGAATTCGCTGGCGCTAACGGGGCTGTTGTCGGCATGGGCTTTGGGCAGGTAGGCGGCAAGTACGTCGGCATCGGCCTGGGTGGCGGGACTGAAGCTTAAAGTCAGGCGTTTGCCTGCGAGGGCGGCGTAGCTGCTGTTATAGCTGACAGTGGTTGTACCCTGGGCTTGTGCTGCGCTGCTGGCAAATACTTGCAGGCGTACTGCGCCCTTCAAGTTAGCAGGCAGGGCCTGGAAGGCGGCGCTTTTAACGATGGTTTTATAGGGCAAACTGCCCATGAGGATGGCGTAGTTCTCGGCGCTGATGACGTTACTACCGAGGACTGTGCCTATGGTAAGGTCAGCGCCTTGCTGGTTGAGGACCTGGTTGAGCTGGTTCTGGTAAGTAGTGAAGGCGCTCTGGATATTGGGCTGGTTGAGGCTTTGTCCGTAATCAGGGGTGCAGTTAGCACCTTGTTTGGCGATGTCAAATACACCGGCTTCATTGAGACTGACGCTGCTGCGCAGATTTAAAGCGGGCTGGGAGCTGAGTTGTTTGAAGCTGGGGTCGAGCGGCAGCCAGGTGCTGGCGGTGTTGTTGCGGGCACCTCGGCTGGGGCTGGCGTCAACATAGGCTTCTACCCAGACGTGTTCGACCTGGATGGCGGTAATCTGTGCGCCCTGGAGGAGGGCTTTGTTGGGGACGCCTGCCTGACTTAACAATGATTGCGCTGCGCTGACGTTGTCGACGTGCAGCCAGTTCAGCAGCCTTTGGGTCGGGACTTCGACTGTGCCGTAGACGTAGCGGCTGGGGATGCCTGCTGCGCGGTTAAGCGCAATCAGCAAGCTGGCGGCATCGATGTCGTTGCCGCTCTTGGCTTGCAGGGTTTGTGCTGCGCCTTGCAGGCTGCCGTAACCAACTTTGTATTTGATGTTGTTGCGGACGTAGTTATAGATGGCAACGGGGTTGTTCTGTAAGGAGGCAGCCAGGGACTGGATCTCTGAAGTCAGCTGGATTTCTTCAGCGGCGGCAAGATCGGCGGCGGCTGGTGCATCACTCAGGGCGGTATCGGGTAAAGCCAGGCCGGAGAGACTGCCTGTTGCGGCCACGGCAGGGGCTGGGGCAAATGCGGGTGGTGGTGACTGGCGGCTGGTATTACTGCTGGTGCTGGTCACGGAGGCGAGTTGATTCGACTGCGGTGCTATCGCTCCGGCGCTAGTTTTACGTACCTGGTCGCTGCTATTGCCCCAGGGGAGTTTGGTGCCGTTGAGTGCACTGGCCTGGCTGGCGTATTGTTTAATGGCTTGTTGCCATTGCTTGAGGGCGGCAGTCGCATCGCCCTTCCCTGCTGCGGCATTGTCAATTGGGGCGTAGGCGTCTTGCAGCAGTTTGGCACGGGCAGTAAATTCGCTGACCATGCTTTGGTGGCGCTGGAGGACGGTGCTGGATAGTTTGTTTTGGGTGAGGAAGCTTTCTGTTGCGGTAAAAGCTTTGCTCATGAGTTGCTGTTGTTGCAGCAGCACCTGGTATTGGCTGCGTATGCCGGTGATGACACTTTGGGCTGCGGCGTTATTGGTGAGGCTTTGCGGGCTGGCCTGGGTGCTGAGGTCGATGAGTTTGGTCAGCGCGCGGGCGTAGTCGGTACTGGCGGTGCTGCTGGTGTTAGCTACAGGCGCGGGGGCGAGTAAAGATGCCTTGGTGTTCGCTGCTGTGGCCGTTGGCATGGTGACGGCCATGCCTTTGCTGGCGGGCAGCTTGCGTGGGCCCAACGGCAGCAGGACGCTGTTATTACTGTCCGCAACGCGGGAAGCAGCTGTCACTGTACCTTGCGCCATCGCCAAGGGTGACAATAGGCTGCTGACGAAACTCGCCAAAACGATACTGGCGACGCTGCGTTGTAATGGAATGTGGCGGAACATAATTTTACTCTTGGTAATAAGTATTTCTGACGGCATCATGCCGGGTTTATTCATTCGATGCGGTGATGGTCACCACGTCTTCAATTGGTTGGGACAAACAGGGTCGTGCCTACTTCCATATTCGAATCCCAACTGGCAGCGATGACGATGCCTTCCAGATGTCCGCCTGAATTCTTGATGCAGGCATAGGGGGCAAGGATGCTGCCATACACACCGGCATTATTAAAGTTCAACAACTCGGTGTCATACATGTTGATGAGCACTTTGCTATGGCGGTTGATAAAAGCCGTCATGCTGATGCCAAACTTGATGGTACGCTGGGCATTGCTGGCGACATTCAAGATCAGGTAGGCATCTTGTTTTACGTTAGCCAGCACAAAATTATAGGTACTGACGACATGGTCTGCGGTCAGGTTGAAAACTTCGATATCTTTATTACTGCCCGTCAGTGTGATCTGCGCATAGAGCTGGCTGACTGTTCCTGTTGCCGGGGCTGTGCGCAGTTGTTGCGAGAGCACGGTCAGGTAAGTACGTTCTGCTTCAAAATCGATGGGGCCGACATCTTGTTTGCGGAAATCAAGGTAGCTGGCAACTTTAGGGGATGCGCCCTTGGTGCCTGAGTAAATCGCAAAACCATTATTGGTACTTGATCCCAAACTACCTGCATAGGCAAGCAGATTGCCCCCAATCACCAGCGCCGGGCGAGTATCGTTGGGATTCATCTTGCCACCTATGTTACCACCGGGTGTATTCAGCGCGCCGCCAACAGCAAGCCGCCCTTCGACGTCGGTGATATTGCTGACATTACCAAAGATGAATGCGGAATATTGTCCGGCCACACCCAGATCAATTTGCTGCGCCTGACACAATGCAGAAGAGAATATCAAACCCAGTGCAAGACACAGGCCTTGCGCA
>NZ_JBMPOV010000037.1:0-3320 GCF_049340405.1 Undibacterium sp. Ji42W | reverse complement strand
TGCGTGGTTTGTTTGATTCTTACTATGCCGAACATGCTGAAAAGAGTGTGGTGTTTGATACCAACCGCATGTGGACTGCCCATCTGCCTATGTTGATGGACCAGTTCCCCGGCTCCAAAGTGATTGCCTGTGTGCGTAATGTCGCCTGGGTGATGGACAGCATAGAGCGCAAATATGCGGCTGACCCTTACGAAATAACGCGTCTGTTCAATGACGATAATGAACGTGCAACAGTCTATAGCAGGGTAGAGACCCTGGCACTGCGCAACCGCATGGTGGGTTATCCATGGGCTGCATTGAAGAGCGCCTTTTACAGTGAGCATGCTGGTTCCATGCTGCTCATCGATTACGACTTGCTGGCGCAGGCACCACAAAAAGTGCTGCCACTGATTTATGACTTCATTGGTGCCGAGCCATTCGAGCATGACTTCCAGAATATTCAGTATGACGCACCTGAGTTTGATGCGCCTTTAGGCATGCGTGGCCTGCACAAGGTCAGGCCAGCAGTGAGCTTCGAGGCCAGAGACACCATCCTGCCACCCGATTTGTTTCAGCAATACAGCCAGCTATCGTTCTGGAAAGACACGACCGGTAGCCGTGCTAACGTTATTACCGCTAAATTTGTTCCAAATTCTACTGAAGACTGAAGATGATACCGACCAACTCCCTGAATCCAGCCATTGCTGACGCCAATGCATCTTCCAGTTTTTCGCCAGGTTTTGCATTTGACCCTTTACATCCAAGCCAGGCAGATGGTTTGCCCGTGACGACGACGGCTGTTGCTGCATCACCTGTTCCCATCGTTGCTCAGGCCGTTGCTGCACCATCCATTGCTGCCGCGCCTGTCGCTGCTGCAACACCTCATGAAGTGGTGTTTGTCGATACTACGCTGCAAAACTGGCAAAGCCTGATCGGGAATGTCAAGCCGGGTACAGAGGTCATTACACTTGATCCGCTGAAAAATGGTGTACAGCAAATGGCCGATGCGCTGCAGGGCAAGGCAGATATCACCGCAGTTCACATCGTGTCGCACGGTGGTGAGGGATATCTGGTGGTTGGTCATACCATGCTGTCTTCGTATAACCTCATAGACTATCAGGCCAACCTGGCGACCATACAAAAAGCAATGGCACCTGGGGCCGATATTTTGCTGTATGGCTGTGATGTCGCCAAAGGTGATGTGGGTGTCAATTTTGTGAATCAACTCGCAAAAGCGACTGGCGCAGATGTCGCTGCATCGACCAATGACACCGGGGCGCATGGTGACTGGATGCTGGAATACCATAGCGGAGTGGTAGAAACGACAGCCATCGCGGCCCAGCATTATCAGTATGATCTCGCCACCATCAAGGTCACCAATCTGAATGACAGCGGCGCAGGGTCTTTACGGGCTGCAGTGGCTGCCACTATCGGTGATGGCGCGGCTGACACAATTGTGTTTGATCCAGCCCTGTTTGCCAGTGGTGCAGCAACGCTGACACTGACTTCTGGCGCAATCAATGTAGATTCAGCAAATAATGGTGATGCGCTGACCATCGTTGGCGCGGGTGAAACGCTGTTGACCATCAGTGGTAATAATAGTTCGCCAATTTTTACCTCTGTAGCTACTTTCAGTTCGCCCAATACGTCGGCACTCAGCATTTCTGGCATGACCTTATCCAATGCCAGTGGCGCGTATGGTGCGATTGCCATGATGTACTCAGGCTCATTGACGATAGATCACGTTGCCATTAGAAATAACCATTCAACGAGTAAGGGCGCTGGATTGGTATTCTATGATGCGGGAGCGTCTGTCAACATCAGCAATACGACCATTGCCAATAACATGGCTACTGCGACGTATTCATCTGGCAATGGTGGTGGTGCGTATGTCAATGCAGCGAATGTCACCATCTCCAGTACTACCATCAGTAGCAATGCTGCCAGCAACGGTCGTTATGGCGGTGGTATTTCTGTGACGGCCGGTACCAGTGCGACCCTCACGAATCTGACGATATCAGGCAACTCTGCCGGCAAGACCGGCGACAATAGTGGCGGTGGCGGCGGGATCAGTCTCTCCGGTGCCGGAGCGAAAACACTGACGAATTCAACCATCGTCGGTAACTCTTTTGTTGGTGGCAATGGCGCAGCAATTGGTGGTGGTGGCCTTTACCTGACACAAAACAGCGGTACTCTGACTGTTAAAAACACGATTATCGCCAACAATAGCAGCACCAATAATCTTTCCGCTGACGATGATGTTTTTGTCGGCAACGCGAGCACTCTCGCCGGTAGCAATAACCTGGTCATCAGCACGGTAGGAACGACGGGTACAGGTAGTAATACCACGACCGGCACCATCACTACGCTCGGCAGTGCCCTGGGTACTCTGGCCAATAATGGTGGCGCAGTACAGACCATTGCCATCCTGGCGGGCAGCAATGCCATCAACGCAGGCACATCGACAGGTGCACCGGTAATAGATGCCCGTGGTTTTGGCCGTGGTGGTTCGATTGACATAGGTGCTTATGAATCCAGCGACAATGGGAGCTTTAATTTCAGTGGCATTGTGTCACCCGCGAACGGTGTTGTTGATGTCCCTGTCAATTACGATCTGGTCATAGACTTTGGTGAGGCTGTTACTGCCGTTGCCGCCAAGAATATCGTTATCTACCGACAGTCTGATAACGCGATACTGGAAACCATTGCTGCAACAGACAGCAGTAAGGTAACTTTCAGCAGCGGCACCGGTGGTGCCAGCAGCAAGGTTACGATCAACCCCACCGCCAATTTTGCCGGCACCACTGGATATTATGTTCTGATAGATAGCGGTGCTTTTAAGGATGGCGCGAACAAGACCTTCAACGGTATTTCATCGACCTCGACCTGGACATTTACCTCTGCAGTGCCACCGGCATCTATTACGAGCGCTATCTATGATGCCAGCACAGGCACGCTGACCATTACCGGTGTGGATATCATCAATGGTGGTGCTGTTGATGTCACCAAACTGTCGCTGACTGGTCAGGCTGGCACTTATACGCTGACCACTACGCCGGGTGTGACCGCCAGTAGCGCGACGACGATTAGTTTTGCGCTCAATGCGACAGATAAACTGGCCGTCAATGGCATCCTGAACAACAACGGTACAGTGGCCGTGGATACCACGACTTTCAATGTGGCAGCAGCGGCAAACTGGATGACGAGTACACCGGCCGACCTGACCGGCAATACCGTGACAGTATCGAACGTCACCGCCCCAACGATTACGTCCGCGACGTATGATGGCACCACCCACGTCTTCACCGTCACCGGCACCAACCTGGTGCAAACTATCGGCG
>NZ_JBMPOV010000036.1:0-3702 GCF_049340405.1 Undibacterium sp. Ji42W | reverse complement strand
TACTTCAACCGTCCTGCAGACCCAAATGGTCTGGCCTACTGGATGGCACAAGGTTTCACCCTGAACCAAATCGCCGACAGCTTCTCCAAACAAGCAGAATACGCCACAGTGTATGCTGGTAAAACGACAGAAGACACCGTCAACACCATCTACAACAACCTGTTCGGCCACAAAGCCGACGTAGCCGGTCTCAACTACTGGACAGGCCAACTGCTCAACGGCAAAGTCACCCTCGGTCAAGCCGCTCTGGCCATCCTCGGTGGTGCTACCGGTGCAGACAAAGTTGCCGTTGACTCCAAAGTTGCCGCAGCGACTTCCTTCACCACAGCCATCGACACCAACGAAGAAGTTGTTGCCTACTCCCTGCCAAGCAACACAGCCCTGGCCAAAGACTGGCTCAGCAAAGTAGTTGATTCCGCCACACAAGCATCCCAAATTGCTACTCAAGATGCAGTCCTCACCTCCATCGTCAACGGTGGCGGCGTCAAAGACTTCACACTCACAAGCAGCACAGACATCGCCACAGCAGAGAACTTCACAGCCGGTCTGGTGTACACACCAAACGGTGGTTCCCGTGTTAACGCCCTGCAAGACGAAGACGTCCTGACAGGCTCCAACACATCCGCCACAGCCAACAACAAATTGACAGCCACACTGGGTAACTCCAATGACAACGGCGCGCCAATCATCACCCCATCACTGAAGAATATCCAGACAGCAACGTTCACGTTCACTGGCTCCGCTGATGCGCAAAACGTCAACAACAACGCCGTTGTTGCTGTCGATTTGCAAGATGCAACTGGCCTCAAAAACGTTGGTATCAACCGTATTGCCTCTACAGCAGGTACAAACACAGCCCGTATCGAAAACATCAAGTCCGTTCTCGACACCATGTCCCTGACAAGCACCAACGCCAACAACGCTGGTACAGTTGAATTCTCCTTCGGCAACGGCACACTGCTCGGCGCCAACGTAGGTACACTCAACCTGTCCGACGTCCAGGTAGGTACCGTCAACATTGGTCAAAACGTGTCCGGCACATCCGCTGCAGGCGTTGCCAACCAAGGTTACGAAACACTGACCATCAACAGCACAGGCAATGTCAACAACATCGGCACACTGAACCTGCCAATGGACACAGGCACAGCAGGCAAAGTCATCATCACTGGCGACAAAGACCTCACACTGGCCCAAGTGCAAAACGTCGTCAACCCACAAGTTGGCACCATTGAATCCGTCAACTACACTGGTGGTATCCTCCAGGCAGCAGGCCGTTTGTCCGCCATTGATGCATCCGCATTCAAAGGCAACCTGACACTCAACCTCGGCAATGGCATCTTCACCACAGGCAAGGCAGATACATCTGGCCAACTGCAAAATGTGACAGTCACAGGCGGTTCCGGTAACGACACATTCTACCTCGCTGACACCATCCAGACTGGCGACAGCCTGACAGGTGGCGACGGTACAGATACACTGATCATCGTCAACGGCGGCAACATCACAGCTGGCGCAACAGGTTCCTCTATCGTTACTAAAGTAGAAGCCCTGCAAGTGTTGTTGAACAATGCCTCCTCCTCAGTAGACTTCACCAAACTGCCAGACGTCACAGGCGTATTGGTTCGCAACGTCTCCAACACAGTAGGCGCACCAAACAACACACCAACAGCTGGTACAGACGTGTTCACACTGAACAATCTGAACGTTGCCCAAGCGACAGCCATCACCATCAAACACGGTGACACCAACTCCAATGCGATCGGCCAAGCCACAATCAGCGCCAATCTGACAACAGACACAGGTGCAAGCGACACAGTCGGCGTAACGATTTCTGACGGTTTGAACACAGACCCACGTTTCAACTTCGCACTCAACACAAACAATGTTGAAAACGTCACCATCATTGATGCTGATACAGAAAGCAACACAGTTTCCCTGCAAAGCGTAGCAGCCCACACAGGTACCATCACTATCGGCACAGCCGCTGGTGTAGGTGCCACGGGTACATTCATCAACTTTGATACCAACACGACAACAGCAGTTGGCACAGTTGGTCTGGGCGGCATCAGCCAGCTCGACACATCCGGCCTGTCAGTTGACGCCCTCAAAGGTATCGCCGATCTGTCCCTCAATGCTGGTCAAGTCAAACTGGTTGCAGCCACTATCGACGCATCTGCCGAATTGTCCAACGTGACTGTGCGCGTATCTACAAGCGCTGCAGCCAACGGTGCACAAAACATCAAGATGGGTGCTGGTAACGACACAGTGATCTTCGATAACATCAAAGACACACGCGCTGGCCTGACGATCTCCGACACAGTCGTTGGTGGCGCTGGTACAGGCGATACACTCGTGATCGACGGCGATCTGACAGGTGCAGCACTGGGCGACACAATCGCTCTGGGCGCGTCTGAATGGACCAACGTTTCCGGTTTCGAAACAATCCGCCTGGTGGGTACTTCCAACAACGCCGGTGTTGTCGGTGCGGGTAACTACCGTTTGACATTGACAGACAACCTCATCGCTGCCAACAACAACGCAGGTGTTCTGGCCATCGTCAATGACAACGATACAGGCAACAACGCTGCCAACTCCGCTGATCTGACTGCTGGTACAGCAACAGAAAGCGCAGTCGTCATCGACGCCCGTACACTGAGCTCCACAAGCCGCTTCAGCTACAAAGGCGAAGAAGGTGCTTCCCGTACAGCCGACCGTATCATCTTCACAGATGCCAACTTCAATGGCTCCCACGCTATTGACGGTGGTGCAGTTGATACAATCACGACCAACAACACCCAAAAGAACGAAGACGTTATCGAACTGCGTAATGCAACAAACGCCTCCATCGGTGACTTCAACGGTATCAAAAACATCGGTACTATCGAACTGACCAATGACACAGCCATTACACAAGTGTCCCAAGTCCAGTTGAACGATACCATCGTTGATGCATTGGTTGACAGCTTCCAGGCTGCGAACACAACAAACCACGTAGAACGTCTGACTATCCGTGCCATCGACAACACCAACGTTGCTAACGCAACAGTCGGCGTTTCCATCGATGCAGGCGCATTGACAGCACAATCTGCGCTGGACATCGCTCTGGCCCGTGGTGCCAACTTCCTGCAACTCGGCGCTGGTACAGACCGCGTAGTATTGCTGGGTAACTATGTTGCTGGTACCTACACAACAGACGCGATCACAGGCCTGAACCTGAATGCACAATCCACAGCAACAGCCGTTGCCCGCGTTGTGACAGACACGATCAACCTGGGTGGCGGTAACGATACACTGGTCACTTACGGTGCGATCAACCTGGCTGGTGCACAATTGTCTGGTATTGAAAACATCACAGCAAACTCTGCTGTTGTGATCACTGCTTCTCAATATGCTGCAATCGTTGCTGCCCGTGCTGCTCTGTCCCTGACAGGCCCAGCATTGACATTCACAGGCAATGTTCCACATCAACTGACGATCGTTGATGACATCGCTGGCGCAAACAACATCGATCTGTCTTTGATCTCTGTCACTTCCGGTACTTTGGTGATTGACACAACGTCTTCTTCCAATGCAACTGGTGGTAACGTCAACAACACTACAGTCAGCAATGCTGTAACAGTGTCTGGCGGCGCAACAGTAACAACAGGTGTTGTTGGTACATCCCCAATCAACGGTGGCGGTTCTGCTTTGTCTCCAACAGCA
>NZ_JBMPOV010000035.1:0-4460 GCF_049340405.1 Undibacterium sp. Ji42W | reverse complement strand
CGACCTGCGCCGGGCTGACGACGACAGTTCCTGTCAGGCCACTGCCATTGCTGGAAGAAGCTGTCACCGCAAAGCTGCTTGTAGACTGCACCGTGGTGGTGCCAGCAGTTGCTGTGACCTTGACTGCGTATTGACCAGGCGCTGCGCCACTCAATGGCAGGCTGTAGGCATAGTTTTTGGTATTTGCCGCTGGCAGTTGTGCCAGGGTTTCTGTTTTAGTGAAGCGTACTGTGCCGTCTGGGTTGGTCACGGTGGTGACGACCTGGATGTTATCGACTGGCGCATTGCTTTGCGTATTGCTTAATTGTGGACTAATGCGCACTGTCTCGGAAGGGATGTATTGCTGTTTATCTGTCGACATTGACAACTTCAGGCCGGTACCAGCGGCAGAGCTAATAGTGAACGGTGTCGAGGCGCTGGCGATGACCTGGCCTGCGGTATTGATCATCTCCGCGACAACCTTGTAGCTACCTGCATAGGTGTTACCGGTTGCAAAGTTCACTCCACTAAATACATTGGTGCCGCCGACTGCGATACTCTGTGGTGATGTGCTACCCAATTCGGCAACCAAAACGTTGTTTGTATCCTTGATCGAGATTTTTACCGTGCCGGTTCCAATCGTGCTACTTAGGTTCTTGACGGTGCTGGTGATCTGAACCATGTCATTGGCTGCATAAGACGCCTTGTCTGTTGCTGGCACGATCTGAAAAATAGATGAATAGACGGTGACGAATTGCGGGTCCAGTTCTGTACGTACAGGGTTGCCACTAATGTCATCATAAGTCAAAGCTGTTTTATAGCTGACCAGACGCTTTTCGTTTGGCAGCGGATTCTTGAAGAGAATATCAAAACCCAAATCATCGGTCGCGTCTGCGCTAAAGGTGTCAAAACGCCACTCGATGATTTTCTGGTTACCCACATCGGTCACGCTGAATGGAGGCTTGGAAAAAGATGAAGTATCAACGTCGATATCAACATTCGACAAGGTTTTCACCACGCGCACGTTACGCAGTAAAGGATGCATAGGTGCTACAACAAGCGTGATAGTCGCGGAATAATCGTTAAGGCCGTTGCCACTGCTATTCAAAGAGCCAACTAAATCAGGGTATTCTGGCGCTACTACGGGGTTGCGATAGTCCATGAAACTAAAGGCAGTCATCGTCACTTTTGCATCTTCGGTTACAAAAGACAGTGAGTTGGCACCAGGAATGGGATTTTGATCGAATATGCCGAGGCCAGGCTTAACCCATGGCGTCAGCACAGGAGCCGTGACATTAAATGGGACGGATACAGAAATTCCTGGAATTATGCTGGTGTTGAAAAACAGATTCAGTCCAACAAAAGGTGCCGTCCAATTAAAGCCGCTGCCATCGGAACGAACGAGAAACGTGTAAGTGCCTGCAACGGAAAGGTCAATACTGGGCGAGGTAGCGAGACCATCGCCTGTATTCAGGAACACATGAGACCCTGTTAGAAAGTAGAGATTGTATACCCCATTGGAGCCAACCGTATCCCAGCCATTGCCGGTGTATCCACCATCTTTGTCAACACCGTAAATTGTGGCTCCAGTCAGATTGAGCGTAGCGGCGGATGCTGTGCCAAACGTACTCAGACAAAACGCAAACACAACAGTCAATGAACCGATCCAGCCCATCACGCTACGCACCTGCTTTGTTTTGATGAACATTGCACATGCCGCGAGTATTCCCATACAAACCCATTGGTAGTTTATTTTTTTCATTTTGATTCAACTCCTTTGAGCAGGATATCGGTGCGTATCCTCTTATTCCCATCAGGCGTTACGACTGATGGTGTAAGCTCCTGACTCATTTCAATGCGTATGCCAGGTGCGACGACAATGGTGCCGCCCATGACGGTGGCCGGTGTAGGGCCATTCAATGCCTGCACCAATATAGGATGAGACCCGCTTTGTGCAAACGTGTAAGATGTACCGGTCAGAACTAGCGATTTGCTGGCATCAGAAGGCAACAAATCGATTTTGCTGGTACCGCTGTAAATGACGTTGCCACCAGGAGTTTGCAACTGGAAGGCCACGTCCGTGCTGACTGGAACGTTGGAACGATTGAATACATCAATGCCAAATTGAATCGACTTTGTCTCACCGACGTTAGCAAAACGTGGTTTCGGCGATACCGTAACGCTGCCAATCTCTGTTGTGGGATCAATCACGATACTTGCCTGTCTGTCGATGTTTTCGAGGCCACCGGCTGTGCCTGTAGAAACCGTTCCCAAGATCGTATAGGCACCAGGCGCATTTGCATTAGTACTCCAGGGTATGGTCAAACTGGTGTCGCCGGGCGGAAAATCAAACTGGCGCACCAAACCGCCTTGGGCATTGGTCCAGGTTGCATCCACGTTACCAACTATCTGACCCTGTGCATCAACAATAGCCGCCTTGAAACTGCCCGAACGAGTTTCGGTACTGGTGTTGCGCACATTGATCTGAATCGCGACCGGTTTATAAGCACCATAATGGGTCTGGCTGATAATCAGGTCTCCAATGGAAAGCACGCTGGCTGTTTGCGGCGCCAAAGAGAAATTTTGCACGAGGTCAGATGGTGCTGAGACCTGCAAGTTGATCGTTTGAGAGTTATATCCGACAGCACTAGACCGCACCGAGAAACTGGTACCAGCGATATTATTAATGGAGTAGCTACCGTCCACCGCCGTTGTCGCGGCATTGGACATACCAACGATCTGTACCGATGCCCCTGCGATTGCAGCATTCGACGTATTGACGACTTTCCCTTTGATGCTAGTGCTGGTCTTGACTGGCATCAGGGTAACGGTTCCAGCATCAACCACACTACCAGCAGAAGCGGTAAAGATTTGTGTGATCGAGGTATAACCTGACAGTGAAAAAGTGGCACTATAACTACCGGGGTTCAAGGTTTGATCAAATTGTCCATTTGCGGTTGTCACAGCGTTGCTATTTGCCGCGCCACCAATTTGTATGGCGACACCCGCCAACGGCGTATTTTGTCCAGCGGATACGACCTTACCTGTGAACCGGATGGTACCTGGGGTGGTTTCGTTATTGGTATATAACACGGGCGCAAACAATACAGTTTGCCCTGCCGCGACCGTACCGCTGGATGAGGCAGTTTTATAACCAGTCAGACTGGCCGAAATCGCAAAAGCGCCGGGCGATGGCACGACGAATTCATAACGTCCATTGGCGTCGGAAGTCGCGTTCAGCGTTGCCGCCCCTGACAAGGACATGGTCACGCCAGACAATGTCGAGCCATTCGTCGCAGTCACTTGACCGCGAATAATGCCAGTACCTGCAAGTTGGGTCAGCTTGACTATGCCTGCATCGCTTATCTGACCCGCAACCGCGCTATAACTGGAAATTTTGGAAGTATAGCCAACACGGGAGTATGTTACTGAGTAATTCCCTGAAGCCAGGCCATTAAAGGCAAACCGCCCAGACACATCGGTCGTCGCTACTTGATTTGATGTACCGGACAAGGTCACAGTCGAACCAGACAAAGGTACATTGGTGGCGTTATCGACCAGTTGCCCTTGCAAAACGCCAGCACTACCCGGTGGTCCAGCTTGTCCAGAGAGCACGCGCAACACCAAGGCCGTTAGAAACGGATCGGTACTCCAGCTGCCATCGGCGCCCTGCTTCGACACAAGAAAATTAAGCGCATTAGTGAGCACCGCAGCATCCGTTGTCACTGGCACAATACCGGTCATAACAAGCGCGGTGAGGTAGGTATTGCCTGACCAACTGCCGTTGGAAGCTTGCTGTTGCTGCAACCAGGACGCCAGCGCCCTGACAATAGTGGTGTTACTACCATCAGACACAGTTTGCAATGCAAGCAAAATAATAGCGCTGTTGTATTTGCGATTCCAGTCATTTGGCCCAGATGCACCACCATCGGAAGCAAGCTGAGTGACAAGATAGGCGCGCGCGCGGTTCGCAGCATCACTCGTGCCACCTTTGGTTTGCGCCAGTGCCAATACTGCCCATGCTGTATCGACAACATTACTGGAGTAATAAGGTGCCCCACCAAAACCGCCCTCCACGCCTTGACGTGCGAGCAACAAGTTCAATGAATTCGACGGGTCCCAGCCATTGGCGCCTAGTGAAATAATCTTGCGTGCAAGGTATTCTGTATTATCTTCAGCGTCGGCGGCAATGCTTGATGCCAAACTGGCTGGCAGAGTTGCCAGTAACTTTAGTGTTTGCGCGACTTCTGCGCGGGTCTGCAAGGGAGTCGCTATAGATTGCGCCTCGCCGGTGAGCTTGCCGTCAGCTTGCACTTGGGCATTGAGCCACTGCAAACCATTGGACACCTGAACGGTGGTTTGTGCATAAGCGCCATGTACTAACAAGGTGAACAAAAAAAGAGCGCCAACCAATAGGTTTCGCACAAAAGTACCGACATTTTGAAGCACAGCAGACCCCTGAAATAAACGCACTGAGCCGA
>NZ_JBMPOV010000034.1:0-4470 GCF_049340405.1 Undibacterium sp. Ji42W | reverse complement strand
CGACCTGCGCCGGGCTGACGACGACAGTTCCTGTCAGGCCACTGCCATTGCTGGAAGAAGCTGTCACCGCAAAGCTGCTTGTAGACTGCACCGTGGTGGTGCCAGCAGTTGCTGTGACCTTGACTGCATATTGGCCAGGCGCTGCACCACTCAGTGGCAGGCTGTAGGCATAGTTTTTTGTATTTGCCGCTGGCAGTTGGGCCAGGATTTCGGTTTTAGTGAAGCGTACTGTGCCGTCTGGGTTGGTCACGGTGGTGACGACCTGGATGTTATCGACTGGCAGGTTTTGTGTGGCATTGCTGATGACATCACTTAACTGTACGGTATCTGCCGGCCCATAGCTGGTTTTGTCAGTACTGAGTTTGGCGGTCAGGACGGTATTGTCACTGCCTATGGTGAGGGCTGTTTGTGCCTGGGTATATGCTACGCCATTTGTATCCAGCAATTGCGCAAGGACCTGGTATTTACCTGCAATAGTAGAACCTGTATTCCAGACACCAAGCACCTGACTTTGTGCGGTTGCGCCTATTTTTACTACCTGTTTGGGCAGTATGACTACGTTAACACCATCGACAGTTTGCACAACAAACTGTATCTGTGCATTGTTATCGAAACTACCCAGGTTTTTTACCGTGGCAGTAAGCTGGACATTGGTATTGGACGGATAGCTGCCTGCATCTGTATTGACTGCAATACCGAATGAGCCCGCCAAACCATCAAGGCCAAACGACACAGAGTTATTGCTGATATCAAAATCGCTGAGCATGTGAGCGCCCTTGCCGTCGTCATCTGCGACAACAACGAGGGTTTTGATATTGGCCATAGAACCTGAATAATTCAGGGTGACGTCCTGATATTCATTTGTATTGAGGTCAATGCCGGTGACTGCCGTACCGAGCAAATTGCTGCCTCCCACTTGCCCGCTGTAAAACGCGATTGGTGTACCCCCAGCTATTGGCAGCAAACCGGCATTACCTATCCTGACGGTGAGGCCTGACGGTTTGACCCCACCCTGATCATTGATCCGTATAAAGGATGCGGTCACATCAGGGGCAGCTGTCGCTGAAATGTCTACTCTCGCGTTCAGGCGATAATTATTATTGACTTCCCAGCTATTTTTTTCAACGCGAGGAACTGTGCCGTCATCATTGATATTTGTAATGTGATAGCTATGTTGGTTCCATATACTGCGAACGCCTACCCATGCATTATTCACATCCTGATAAATACGCAGGCCTACGGCAGAACCAGAACTTTGCGGGACGATCAGATCAGCATGTCCATCGTTGTCCACGTCGGCAACAACTGCCATTTCAAAAGAAGTGTCAGATGTGTTTGGGATACTGAATAGTTCTTTGGCATTGGCGCTGTCATATACTTTCAGATTGAACTGATCGGCATATACCACCTTGGCTTTGTGGTCACCCGCAAAGTCAAACACGCTGGAACCTGTGGCGGATGAAATATCATAAGTCGGAACATTCCATTTGATACTACCGTCTGCGCCGAATACTGTATACGCAAAAGCACCTGCTATACCAATTTCAGGAATACCATCGCCATCCATGTCAGCAATCACAGGGACACCACCGTGACCACCGCCAGGAAGGTAAACCGGGCCCCAGATAATTGCGCCATTGTGGTCAAGCAAATACACTTTACCACTGTTGACGGAGACGATCTGGGGATAACGATCGCCTGTGAAATTGGCGACTGCGGTAAAACCGTCTCCAACTGCATTGTTTTGCCATAACAAACGACCATCTGCATCATAAGCAGATGCACCGGCAATAACCGCTGGGCGGCCAGTCCGGTTAATATCGGCAACGATGGAGTATGGGGCAACGACGTCAGCAGAACCTCGCAAATAATTATCGCCGATAAAGTCACCGCTGCCATTCCAGCGCAAAGTGCCGTCGTAATTGAAAACTGTTTTACCATAAATGATCTCGGCCTTACCATCACCATCAAGATCAGCAATACTGATGCCGCCGCCATGCCACGCAGAGACAAATTGTGTCCCAGGCACCATCCATTTGACAGCGCCCTTACTGCTGAAAGCAATCAGGCCGTTATCTGCCTTTTGAGCAATGATGGTAATTTCTCCAGATCCATCAATATCTGCAGCTGCCATATGGCTAAGGGGAGAAATACGATAAGCCGGATCAGTTACGGTGAGAACTTCGCTGCCGTCTTTACCATTGACGATACGCAGTATTCCATCACGATAAGATGGATGGCGGTACGATGCAAAAATGATGTTTGAAGACTTGCTGCCCTTACCAGCAGGCATGACCAGAGGTGCCATTTCCACCTGATTATAGTCAGGCATGGTTGTACCACCTGCCCACTGCCATTTCAATTTAGGTTGAAATAATGTGGAATCAGGTTTGATTTCAATAAAGTCTGCACTGGACTTCAGATTATCATCCTTGCTAATCTGTACCAGGCTTTGTTCGCTATCTGCCCAGACAATAATAGGCGCATCTCTGAATGGCAAAAGTCCGCTCACCGGAACCTGAACCACAACTGTCTGCCCCGGCGCTATTGAACTCGCCAGGCTGGCTGAACCTAGTTTCAAGTCGATATTACCGTCAAATAAACGATTTTTATTGGTGTCGTTAAACGCCAGTAATTTGATACCTGCCGGGACATCAGCGGTACCCGTATTCTGCAGAGTAACACTGAGGAAACCTGACAGTTCCAGTGATTGTGGATTGGTAAGTGCATTTTTCCGGTCTATACGTGCAAGGGAAATTTGTGGCAAGAGAACTGCTGCCTTGACCTTACGCATGCGTATCTGTCCCATATCAACAGTGGACTGGCCATCTATGAAGACAACGGTGTTAGTATCAAGGTATTGACCAAGTTTGAATGTCATGCTGACCATGCCGTTCGCGTCTTTTAGCACATTCCCTTGAACGAATTTACCATTGGCATCAGATTTCAAGGTATGAGGCCCGGCTGCATCCACTATCGTAATATCAACGCCAGCGAGCACCTGATTGCTTCCTGCATCCATCACCTGACCAAAAACGCTAGTGCTGGTCACATCAGAGCTATTACCAGAAGCGGAAATCTTAGGTGAGTAAACAGCCGTAGCACCCGCCGCAACGCGAATAATATTGTTAACCGTTTTGTAGCCCAGTTTGCTGACGGTCAGCGGCACATCTCCTGCTGGAACATTGACAAACTGGTAGCTGCCGTTCATGTCAGTTACCGCACTGAATGCAGCACCTGAAACAAGCACCCCGGGCACAGGCACACCGCTAAGTGCATCAGACACCACACCATAAATAGTTGCTGTTGTTGCAGTACTGATTTTGGATAATTTGAGGACGCCCAGGTCCATGACTTGACCTGCAGCGACTTTGGTAGTGGCACTCAAGCTAGTGTAATTCGCCAGCGAGAAACTCAGGGAGTAATTACCGGGAGTCTGGTTGGCGAAGCTAAAATTACCATCGGCACCGGTCGTCAGCTCAACTGTTTTGGAGCCGGCAAGCACAACGCGCGCACCAGCGATGGCAAGACCGGTCTGACTCTCAAGCAATTTACCTTTGATGATTGCCAGGCTTGGATCGGCGGGGACATACTGGCTGATACTCAAGGCACGCAGTGCCAATGCCGTTTGATAGGGATCACCACCCCAGCTACCATCTGGCAACTGTGCATTCAAGAGATAAGTTTGCACAGCAGTGGCCGTAGGTACTGCAGGAATAAAATCATGCAAGCTCTCATACGCAAGACAGCTCAGGAAAACTGAGCTGTTCCAGCTACCAGGTGACGATTGCTGCGCCATGAGGTAAGTCGTCAACACTTGTATGGATGCGGTAAGCGGCAAGGTACTGGCATGAGCACGGTAAGCAGCGAGTGCATAAATACTGCTGTAAAGGTCAATTCTGCCATTTAGCTGGAAAGAGCCATCTGTTCCCTGCACTGATTGCAAGTAAGCGATAGCTGCAGCAACACCATCTGTGCGGTCTGCCTGTTTCAGAGCAATCAAAGCCAGGGAAGTATCCAGTACATTACTGGCGTAGCCTGGAGCACCGCCAAAACCACCGTCGACATTGACGCGATTAAGCATTTTTGCCATCAGCACGCTGGCATCACCTTTGGCGGTAGCAAGCGCTATGATTTTACGCGCCAAGTATTCAGTACTGGCATCTGGTTCAGAGGATAGGGAAGTTAATAAATTTGCTGGAGTGCTTGCCAGTAACTGCAAAGTCTGAGCTACTTCTGCACGCGCTTGCAACGGAGTTGCAATAGACTGAGCCTCATTACTCAGCTTGCCGTCTGAGAGTATCTGCGTATTAAGCCATTTCAGGCCATTTACCACGGGGCCAGTGGTTTGTGCATAAGCGCCATGTACTAACAAGGTGAACAAAAAAAGAGCGCCAACCAATAGGTTTCGCACAAAAGTACCGACATTTTGAAGCACAGCAGACCCCTGAAATAAACGCACTGAGCCGA
>NZ_JBMPOV010000033.1:0-4544 GCF_049340405.1 Undibacterium sp. Ji42W | reverse complement strand
TGGACAACAATCAGCAGACTGTCACAGATAGACGAGGGAACAAGACCACCTATACGTATGACAGCAATGGTAACGTCACCAAGGTTGTCAATGCACTGAACCAAGTCACGACTTATACCTATGATGCTAATGGGAATCAGGCGACGGTGACTGATCCTATGGGGAACGTGACCAAGAGTAGTTACGACCCAGTTACGTACAAGCAGTTGAGTGAGACTGATCCGTTGGGCAACATAAATAGCTGGGAATACGACGTCACCACAGGTGTCAAACTCAAATCCAGTACGGATGCTAAAGGGACAAAAATCCTCTACAGCTACTTCGATCTTGGAACTCGTATTGAAGAAGCCTTGGGCCGCTATGCACATATCGGTAATGACTATGCTGGCAATCTCACGTCATATACATTTGTTGACCAAGTTACAAAATACCAAAACGATACTAAAGGCAATAAAATCAGCGAGACTGACGCAGCCGGCAAAGTGATAACCTATGCCTATGACAGCAACGGCAAAGAAGTTAGCCGCAGTTGGATCGCGACCATCATGGTCAATGGTGTACCAACACAAAAAACCGTTAGCGTTACCAGGACCCTGGATGCAGAAGGACATATTCTCAGTGAAACGGATGCCTTAGGTGCTACTACCAAAACTGAATACACGGCGGGTGGTCAGGCTAGTGCAACGATAGATTCGCAAGGTCGTCGCACCAGTTACAGCTACGATGATACTGGCAGACCAACCACTACTACCTATCCAGATGCTAAGACCGAGACCTCTGCTTACGATGCAATTGGTAATAAAATCAGCGATACTGATCGTCAGGGTAGAGTTACACGTTTTGAATATGATGTGCTGAACCGTCTCACTAGAACGACCGCTGCCGATGGAACCAGCACTAGCACGGCTTACAATGATGCAGGCCGTGTTGCCAGCACAACAGATGCACAAGGTAACACGACAACTAACGGATATGACGCCAAGGGTCGTTTGATCAGCTTGACCGATGCGAATGGAAAACAAAATAAGTTTGAGTATGATGCTGTAGGTAATCGCGTCAAGATTACTGATGCCTTTGGTAAAGTAACTCAATTTGAATACGATGCCCTCAACCGTTTGGTCAAAACGACATATCCTGACAATAGTACGAGCAGCACTGTCTGGAATACGACAGGTACGAAACAATCGGAAACAGATCAGGCTGGTAACACCATAGTCTATGGCTATGACCCGGTAGGCCGTCTGAACGAGGTCACGCAAACTAATGCTGCTACACAGCAGCAAACGGTTTACGGTTACGATGTCAATGGCAATAAGACCAGCCAGACTGATGCAAAAGGGCACACGACAAGCTGGGCTTACGATGCCAATAATCGATTAAGCAGTCGAACTCTGCCAGGAGGGCAGGCAGAAAGCTTTGCGTATGACGTGGCAGGTAATCTGATGCAAAAGACTGACTTTGCGGGCAAGGTGACAAGCTATGTCTATGATGTACTTGGTCAGATAGTTCAGACAAACTATCCGGATGGCAGCAGTGTCAGTATTACTTACACTGCCAACGGGCAAGTCGCCAGCTCAACCATTGCTGGTGGCAACAACAGTAATGGTCGCCAGAACGGTCAGACAACATTTGCGTATGATGCCAATGACAGGATTACGAAACAGGTCAAACCGGATGGTAGTTACCTAGCTTATGCTTATGATGCTAACGGCAATATTAGCCAGCGTAGTTCTGCAACTGGTACCATCAGCTACGGTTACGACAAAAATCAGTGGCTGACGACTGTAACGAATAGCGCAAGCAACAGTAGCACGACATACACCTGGGATGATGCCGGGCGATTAGTAACGGCAATGACACCAGATGGCGTCGTAACAAGTTACAGCTATGACACTAATGGACAATTGCTGCAACTGTTGCATGCAAAGAGTAATGTCATTGTTGTTGGTAGTCGTTATACGCTGGGAACCAATGGTCAGCGCACGAAGGTGGAAGAGTTTGACAGCTTAAGTACACAAACAAATCTGCTTGCTGCGAACCCGGTTCGCACGACGAGTTACCAGTATGATGGGGTGAATCGACTGACGCAGGAAATGGTCAAGGACAGAAGCAATGCAACTGTTCGCACTACCGACTATCAGTACGATAAAGTAGGTAATCGCAGTCAGAAGACTGAGACTACGGTAAGCGGTACAACGACGACTACTTACACTTATGACGCCAATGACCGGTTGACGCAGGAAGCGAAGGCGACAGGGACAACTAGCACTGTTACTACCTACACTTGGGATGATAAGGGTAACCTGAGCACCAAGACCACGGGTGGGCAAGTTACGGTTTATGGCTGGAATGCGGACAACCGTCTGGTGGAAGCGAAGCAGGGCAGCAGTCAGGCTACAGCGATTACGGTTGCGCGTTACAGCTATGATGCTAATGGTAACCGAGTGCAGAAGACTGAACCGGGGCAGAACACTAGCCCGGACAAGATTACGAATTATCTCGTGGATGACACTTATGACTATGCCCAGACGGTGCAGGAGTCAGTAATTCAGCGCGCAGGAAGCCAAAATACCAGCTACGTCTGGGGCTTGGGATTGATTTCGCAGAATAGGGCGGAGCAGCAGAGCTTTTATCGTGCCGACGAATTGGGAAGTGTCAAAGCACTGACGGACGGAACAGGAAACATGACTGATTCATATCAGTATGATGCTTTTGGCGTTATTATTAACAAAATTGGCAATACGGAGAATGGATACAGATACACGGGAGAGTACTTTGACGATGCACTTAATCTTCAATTTAACAGAGCTAGATGGTACGAGTCGACTAATGGAAGATTTGTGTCAATGGATGACTATTATGGAAACCCATTCCGTCCACAATCATTGAATAAATATCTCTATGCAGATGCCAATCCAGTGAATATGCGTGACCCTGACGGGCGCATGACCTTGTCTGCTACACAAATAGGGATTGCGGTTGGTTTGACTCTTGCCGTGATTGGAGCTGGAATATATGGGCAAAATTCGTGGTCTTCTTATGTGCAGAGACGAAAAGGAAATGCTCTCAATGCAAACCAATTTGCACTGGTTACTTCGCTGACTGCCGAATGTTTTGCAAATGGTCCTGATTGCCGTAGCAGGGATATGCCTATACTTATCTTGGGACAAGATGTGTCGGAACACACACAGTTTGTAGCCGAGTCACAAGCGAAAATACCGTCCATGGTTTACTTGCATTACACTCCAGCAAAGGGTAAGAAAGGGAATAGAAGATGGTATGAAGGTAAGGACGATTGTAAGAACACTGGTGCCGGTACTGGAAATTCTTGCGACGAGTATCCTTATTGGGCAACTATCGAAGGGCACCCTAATTTTGTTTTTTTGAGGGCACTTAATGCATTTCATAATTCAACAGCAGGTGGGAAATTTGGTAATTTGGTTACCAAATGTCGCTTAAAGCAAGGAGATCAATTTGGGGTTTTGCCTGATACTATTCAATTAATTACACGTCCAGCGTGCAGGTGATTTTTAATGAATAAAAATTTGAAATTTTTTTTAGTCAGTGTCGCAATATTGTTTCTTTTGAGTTCCTGTAATAAGCAGACTGATGACAAGAAGGAGATGCAATTGAATAGTAAAGATGTAGCGAGCGTTGACTCCAATTTTGATGCGTGGGAACGTTTTCTGGGTTGCTGGGAGCATGAAATCTCAGATATTCAAAAGAAAAAAAATAAAACACAACCCAGTCTTTGGAAAAAAACACAAAGGCTTTCTGTTGATTCTATTGACGCCCTTGAAAAAAGGCTTAAATCCAGACTACCGCAATCTTACAGGGACTTTTTAACTGTATCGAATGGGCAATTTCAGCTTCTGGGTCAATTGTCATGGAATTTTTCTGACTCTGCTTTTCATTCAATTGATAAGGTGATTTTATTTGCCAATTCTTCTGGTCAACCTCACAAGGCTTGGATAAATGCATATGAAGATACCGAGGTGCCCGATGAGGAGTATTTTGTTTATGGGGAAAAGCAAAATGTGCCAGCTATACGCGCAATTTATTTGAATGAAGCTATTGAAATCAGCCATTTTCCTGCGAAAGTTGAAGAGTTTATTTTATTGAATCCGCATGTAAAAACACAAAATGGCGAGTTTGAAACCTGGTGGTTAAGTCCCAGGCATCCGGGCGCGATGCGGTATAAAACCTTTGCTGACTTTATGATCTCAATCTACTATGAGGAGATTCATAATGGCTCATGGGACCCAACAGAATCGCAAATTGCTGATTCATGCGGAAAGTATATTTATAAAAGATATTGATTGATTTGTAGTAGTTGCTGTCCTGTTCAGTGTTCAGTTAAACCAAATCCCTCCGTGCCCTGTTCGGCGTTCGATTAACCAGAATCATTCCGTCTGACCTGCATTTTTTGCAGAAAATGGCAGATGTTCTGGTTCAGTTGAACACCGACCTGACTAATTTTTAATCAGTAAAGTCTAATCCATTGGATCGCTTGCTTAAATTTTATGCAAATCGTTTGTTGAAGA
>NZ_JBMPOV010000032.1:0-4760 GCF_049340405.1 Undibacterium sp. Ji42W | reverse complement strand
GCCGACCTGACCGGCAATACCGTGACAGTATCGAACGTCACCGCCCCAACGATTACGTCCGCGACGTATGATGGCACCACCCACGTCTTCACCGTCACCGGCACCAACCTGGTGCAAACTATCGGCGCGACCAATGACATCACGATAGCCAAGTTGACCATCACTGGCGAAGGTGGTGCCACGCGCACGTTGTCCACGACTGGCAACGTCGAAATCACGTCTGCCACCAGCTTTACGTTCACCCTGGCCGGTGCCGATATTGCTGCTGTCGATAGCTTGCTCAATAAAAACGGCACCTCCTCTGCCAGCAGCGCCACGGCCTATAACCTCTCCGCAGCCGATGACTGGGATAGCGTTATCACCGGCGGCAACATCCAGGATCTGACCGGCAACGGCATCACCGTCGCCAATGCCGCACCAAGCATCCTCAGTTCCACCTACGATGCAGCCACCGGCATCTTGTCCGTCTCCGCCGTTAACATCGTCGGTGGCGACACCATTGACGTCAGTAAATTATCGATCACTGGCCAGGCTGGTTCCTACACCCTGACCACCGCCAACGTCACCGCCAGCAGTTCGACTGCCTTTGCAGTGACCTTAAACGCCGCCGACAAACTCGCCATCAACGGCATACTGAACAACAACGGCACCAGCGCGGTGGATACCACCACCTTCAACCTCGCCGCCGCTGCATCCTGGGATGCCACCACCACCTCCAGTGCCGACCTGACCGGCAATCCCGTGACCGTATCGAACGTCACCGCCCCAACGATCACCTCAGCAACGTATGATGGCACCACCCACGTCTTCACCGTCACCGGTACCAACCTCGTTAAAACGATAGGTGCGACCAATGACGTCACGATATCCAAGCTCACCATTACCGGTGAAGGTGGTGCCACCTACACCCTCTCCACCACCGGCAATGTTGAAATCACGTCTGCCACCAGCTTCACCTTTACCTTAGCCGGTGCCGATATCGCTGGTGTGGATAGCTTGCTCAACAAGAACGGCACCTCCTCTGCCAGCAGCGCCACGGCCTACAACCTTGCCGCAGCCGATGACTGGGACAGCGTCATCACCGGTGGCAATATCCAGGATCTGACCGGCAACGGCATCACCGTCGCCAATGCTGCACCCAGCATATTGAGTTCCAGTTACGATGCAGCCACCGGCATCTTGTCCGTCTCTGCCGTCAACATCGTCGGTGGCGACACCATTGATGTCAGTAAATTATCGATCACTGGCCAGGCTGGTTCCTACACCCTGACCACCGCCAACGTCACCGCCAGCAGCAGTACCGCCTTTGCCGTGACCCTGAACGCCGCCGACAAGCTCGTCATCAATGGCATATTGAACAAGAACGGTACAACTGCCGTTGATACCACCACCTTCAACCTCGCTGCCGCTGCATCCTGGGACGCCACCACCACCTCCAGCGCCGACCTGACCGGCAATGCCGTCACCGTCTCCAACGTCGCCGCCCCAACGATGACGTCTGCGACCTATGATGTCACCACCCACATCCTGACCGTGACTGGCACTGGTCTGGTCAAGACCATCGGTGCCACCAATGACATTACTGTCACTGCCCTCACCATCAAAGGTGAAGGCGCCGCCACACGTACGCTCTCGACGACCGGCAATGTTGAAATTACTTCCGCCACCAGCTTTGCCGTTACCCTCGCAGGTGCCGACCAGACTGCAGTGGAAGCCCTGTTCAACAAGAACGGCACAACATCTACTGGCGGCACGACTTACAACCTGGCTGCAGCCGATGACTGGGATAGCGCCATTACCGGTGGCAATATCGCTGTAACAACGTCCGCCATTACCGTCAGCAATATCCCGGTCCCGACCATCACCTCCTCCACCTATGATGCCAACACTGGCGTGCTGACTGTCACAGGAACCGGGCTTAGTGGCCTCACAGGGGTGACCAACGACATCGTCGCCAACAAGTTCAGCCTGCAAGGCGAAGGCGGAGCCAGCTATACCCTCACCACCACCAGCAATGTCGAGATCAGTTCAGCCACGTCCTTCACACTGACCCTCAGTGCCGCAGACAGGCTGGGTGCCAACCTCATCATGAACAAGAATGGCCCCAGTTCCACCAGTGCCAACACCTATAACCTGATTGCGGCCGAAGACTGGAATGCCGGTGCCGATGCGGCTGTCGTCATTGCCGACCTCACGGGTAATGGCATTACTGTTGCCAACGTCGTGGCACCGACCGTCACCTCAGCGACCTACAACGTCGCCACCGGCGTACTGGTCGTGACCGGGACCAACCTGCTGAGCCTGACAGGTGCCGCCAATGACATTACGGCCAACCGCATCCGTCTGCTGGGCCAGGGTGCCTTCAACTACACCCTGACGGACACGTCCAACGTCGACATCACCTCCAACACCAGCTTCACCATCACCATGAGTGCCACCGACAGGGCGGCCCTGGCCTTGAGAATGAACAAGGATGGTACTTCGTCCACCGACACCACCATCTACAACCTAGGCCTGCTGGAAGACTGGAATACCGGTGCTGACGTGGCTGTTGTCATCGCAGACCTGTTTGGTAACCCAATCACCGTCACCGGCAACAATGTCGCCCCGACTATCGGTGGTGTCGTCGCTGGCCAGACCGTGACAGAAACCACCACGGTTACCCCATTCACGAACGTGACCATCACTGATCCCGATGTCGGTGCCAGTGAAACCATCATCATCAGTCTTGATCTGGCGGCCAAGGGGGCTTTTACTGCGGCCTCACTGGCAGCGACCGGCTTCTCGACGGCCGATGGTGGCTTGACTTATACCCATGCGGCCGGTACCCCGGCTGTCGTACAAGCGGCCATCCGTGGCCTGGTGTTCCAGCCTGCTGCGGGCCGTGTCCCTGTGGGTGGAACAGAAACCACCACCTTCACCATCAGCGCCAATGATGGTATTGCCAGTGCGGTATTGAATAACACCACCACTGTCATTGCGACGGGTATCAATGCGGCGCCAACCAATATCACTCTGTTACCGGCTACTGTCCTGCAAGGATCACCAGACAACACCAGTGTCGGTACCCTGAGCGCCGTTGATCCTAATCCAGGTGATACCGCCAGCTTCAGCCTGGTGGGCGGGAATGGTACGAATGATAAAGACAATGCCAAGTTCACGATTGCTGGCAATAGCCTGGTGGCCAAGAACCCGGTAGGCATGACACCGGGTAACTACACCGTGTATATCAGGGCAACCGATGCCATGGGCGCTGCCTTTGATAAGAGCTTTACCGTCGCCGTGGGTGACAATGTCAACCCGAATGCCACGGGCATTGCCCGTGTCCAGTCTGAGAATACCAATCTGGGTAGTGTGGATTACAAAGTGACGTTCAGTGAAGCGGTCACAGGCGTGAATGCGGCTGCCTTTGCGCTGGCGACGACGGGTACGGTGGCGGGCACGATCAGCAGCGTCACCCAGCTTGATCCTTCCACTTATAGCGTCAGGATTACTGGCCTCACGGGCGATGGTACGCTGGGGCTGAATCTCAAGAATGCGGGAACGGGGATTGTGGATACGGCCAGCCTGGCTTTGAATGGCGGCTTTACCGGGCAGTTGTATCAGGTCGATCATACCGCGCCGACGACTGGCATAGGTTCAGTACGTCTTTCCAATGATGATGGTGCCAGCAACACTGACTTCATCACCACCATCAGCGACCAAACCATCTCGGGCAGCCTCAGTGCTGGCCTGGTCGCTGGCGAAACAGTGCAAGTTTCGCTCGACAATGGTACAAGCTGGATCAATGCGCTGGCGACCATCGGTGGCACTACCTGGAGTTTGCCAAATCAATTGCTGGCTGGCAATAATACTCTTAAAGTCAGGGTGGCTGATCTGGCTGGCAATAGCGGGGCGACATTCTCGCAAACCTATAGTATCAACCCTGGCACTGACAATCCTGGTACGGGCAGCTCGGATGCGGATGGCGATGGCATCCTGCAGCGGGTAGAAGCAGAAGTACCCAATTTACTGGGTGCGGGTAATGGTGATGGTAATGGTGATGGCATACCGGATCAATCGCAGAAGAATGTCAGTTCGCTGTTATGGAATAACAATACGGCAGCGAATAATCATTATGTGACACTGGCGAATAATAATTTCCTGTCGCAAACCAATGTGGCGACCACGGTAGCGCCAGCGACACTGCCAGTAGAACTGAGCATGCAGTACGGCATGATCACCACCCAGCTGACCGGCCTGGCAGCAGGCCAGGAAACCACGATGTCGCTGTACACCGATGCCATGGGACCAGTCAATGGCTACTGGGTACAAGACAAAGCTGGCACCTGGACCAACATTGCCACGAATATTGCGACGGTGAACGGCAAGCTGAAAGTGGACTTCAAGATCACGGACGGCGGGATCTTTGATGCTGACGGCAAGGTCGATGGCAAGATTACCCTCAATGGTGGTCTGGGCTTTAAAACCACGGTCCCGACCAATCCGAATACGTCCTTGCCAGGCGACAAGGATGGCGATGGTATTCCGGATGCGATCGAAGCCAGAGTCGGCACCAAACTGGATGTCAAAGACAATGACGTTTTGCACCGCTCTGATTTGTTTGCCATGCAGCTGTATCGCGATGTCTTGTTCCGTGAGGCTGATACCGCAGGTGTGCAGTACTGGCAAGGGCAGATAGACAGTGGCAAGATGAGCCGGGCCCAGGTCGCAGCATCGTTCATGGAGTCAGCTGAATTCCAGGGGGGCATCGGTGGGAT
>NZ_JBMPOV010000031.1:0-5478 GCF_049340405.1 Undibacterium sp. Ji42W | reverse complement strand
TCTTCAACAAACGATTTGCATAAAATTTAAGCAAGCGATCCAATGGATTAGACTTTACTGATTAAAAATTAGTCAGGTCGGTGTTCAACTGAACCAGAACATCTGCCATTTTCTGCAAAAAATGCAGATCAGACGGAATGATTCTGGTTAATCGAACGCCGAACAGGGCAGGGTGGTGATCGTCTCCAGCAAATAATTTGCCTGCATTTTAATCAGGTGAACAATTTTTATTGTTCACAATGATTAAAAAATGATCAGTTCAGTGTTCAACTAAATCAAAATCTTCGTCAGATTTTGCAAAAAATGCTGATCTGGCTGAGGAATTTGGTTTAACTGAACACTGAACAGGGCACTGGGATGGTCTGCTGACTGGCTACTATTTGCAGCGTTAGCGACACCCTCATAAAACAAAATAGCTGTCGATCTTGAACATTTTTAGGTGTTCAGGGTGGTGATCGTCTCCAGCAAATAATTTGCCTGCATTTTAATCAGGTGAACAATTTTTATTGTTCACAATGATTAAAAAATGATCAGTTCAGTGTTCAACTAAATCAAAATCTTCGTCAGATTTTGCAAAAAATGCTGATCTGGCTGAGGAATTTGGTTTAACTGAACAATGAACAGGGCAAGATCAGACGGAATGATTCTGCTCAATCGAACACCAGACAGGGCAAGGGCACTGAATGATTCGGGTTAATCGAACGCCGAACAGGGCAGCAAGAGCATCAATCAAGCGTAAAAATTACTGTCTGTTCTTTTTTCCCTCGCCCAAGAATTTCCACCTTTAGTTTGCGATTTGCTCGTTTCGCAATATCAAATATTTCGTCATCTGTTTTTACATAATTTCGTAACCCAATAAATCTAACTGATTTTAATTGCTTCAAATTAAACAGAAAAGAAAAATCTTGATCCACTACCTGACTATAGCAAATAAGTTTGCGTAGTGATATCAATTGCGTGAATGGCAGCAAATTTGGCAACTCATAACCAGTGCCGATTGAAAGACTTTCCAAAGTTTTTACGTCAAATATGGGAAGTAAGTCGTTTACTCCTAAGCACTTGATCTTGTCGATAACTAATCTCTTCAAGCGCGACAAACTACGTATTGCGCTAATATCATTCAGTTTGCGCAAATACGCTAAATCTAACGATTCTAAAGATGATACTGATTCTAAACCTTCCAAACTAACGATTGCCGATTGCGTCAATGATAATTCACGTAGCGACGTCATGTTGGAGAGTTCCGTTAACGCTTTCCGATCATATTCATACATGCGTAGAAACTGAAGTTTTGGACAATCAAATAGATTACGTGAATACTCTTTTCTCCAATAAATCAAGCATGATTCCAAATTGGGGAAAGCAGAAAAATCTAATTGCTTACCTTTAGGAAGTAACTCACTTCCCGTTTCCAAATGCAAAGATTTCAGATTACATAAATTTTCTATACCGATGATATCTGTTGGGCCAAAATTCTTAACCCATAAATCTCTGACTTTATTCCTAGAGGATGCAAAAAAAGATAAATCGCTACAACTACCACCCACGAGACACAGTGCGTCATATTTGCCAGTCATAATGGCTTCTCTATTCTCATCCGCAATGGTGTCATCGACACTCAACACTCGGTATTCCAAACCTAAAATTTCGGGTTTCATTTACACCACCCCACTTGATTTACCAACTTCGTCATCAACTCATTTCCACTAACTTTAAATGCTCTAACTTTATTCGTCGTGGATCCCATTCTTTCGATCAAATTCATGCTCCACTGTTCAGCAATTTTTAATGCGAATTTCATCTCAGCTTTACTTTCCGCACTCACCGCAAAAGTAAACAAATAATCAGTTGCCGAAAGAATTTTTTTACTCACGTGTTGCTTAAGCCGCCTAGCAACATCTTTCGATTTACCCGTATATTTTCCTGGCGGATCCGCAATTACGTCTGCTAAGAAATAAATTCCGGAAAAGACTTCTGTGACAGCTTCGACAGCAACATATTCCAATGCAAAACAACCTGCTTTAAACACAAGTCGTCGTCCGCTCATTCCGGCAATTATTCGTTGACTGCCTGATAGTATCCCTTGAACAACCTGACCAACAGACAATTCTGTTAAATTTACTAGACCACTCGGATCACGATAATTAATTGGATTTGACGAAGCATAGAGATATTTATTTAAGCTGCTAGGCTCTGTTAAATTACCGGAAAAGGAATCTACAGAAACGAATCGTCCCACATTCGCGCTATACCACCTAGCTCGATTATATTGCAAGCTTATGGAGTCATCGAAGTACTCTCCGGTGTAACGATAATTATTGGCAGTCGCCCCTGATCTGTTGGTCACTTCCCCAAACGCATCATACTGATAAGCATCCGTCACATTACCGCTTGAATCCGTTAAAACCTTGGCACTACCCAACGCATCTGCGTGGTAGTAACTCAGTTGCCCCGACCTGCTCTGCTGGATCAGCCCGTTACCCCACACATAGCCGATGCTTTCTGTAGCAGCACCTTGTGACGTTGTCTCCTGCACTGTCTGCGCATACTCAAACGTGTCATCAACGAGATAATTGGTGACTTTGTCAGGGCTGGTGTTTTGTCCAGGCTCAATCTTCTGAACGCGATTACCATAAGCATCATAGCTATATATGGCAATAGTGATCGCCGTTGCCTGACTGTTACCCTGCTTCACTTCCACAAGACGATTGTCCGCATTCCAGCCATAAACGGTGACTTGCCCACCTGTGGTCTTCGTGCTCAAGTTACCCTTATCATCCCAAGTGTAAGTCGTGACGACATTGTTAGCACCAGTGATTTTCGTTTCCTGCGCCAGTCTGTCATTGGCATCATAAGCATAGGTAATCGTTGCGGTTCCACTTGCCGTAGTTTCAGTCTTCTGGCGGCGATTCCCCACCTTATCGTACTGATAGTCGGTAGTGCGAACAGTTGTATTACTTCTGTCCTTGACCAGTTCCTGCGTCAAACGATTCACTCCATCATATTGATAGCTCGTGGTACGCGCTGGGTTCGCAGCAATTTGATTTGCTTGTGTGCTTAAGCTGTCAAACTCTTCCACTTTCGTTCGCTGACCATTGACTGCCAAGACGTAACGACTTCCAGCAACAACACTGCTATCTTTAACGTGCAACAGTTGCAGCAAGCGCCCATTCGGGTCATAACTATAGTTCGCAATAACACCATCTGGTGTTGTCGTCGTTGCCAGTCGCCCTGCATCATCCCAAGTGTAAGTGGTGCTATTGTTGGTCCCACCATTTGTTACGTTGACGAGCCTTTGGTTCTTGTCATATCCGTAGCTGACAGTCCCAGTTGCCGTACTGCGTTGACTGATATTGCCATTGGTATCGTAAGCATAAGACAGGAAACTACCGTCCGGTTTAACCTGTTTGGTCAACCTATCATTGGCATCATAGGTGTAACTCGTTTGACCATTTTGACGGCCATTGCTATTGTTGCCACCGGATACAGTAGAGCTAGTAACCTGGCCCGCCGCTGCATAAGCGCTGCTAACACTGCTACCATCCGGGTAATTCGTCTGTAATACCTGACCAAGTACATCATAGACATAGCTGGTGACCTTGCCTGCAAAGTCTGTCTTTTGCGTCAGGTTACCTGCCACATCATATACAAAGCTTTCTGTCTGACCTGCTGGTAGAGTCCTACTGGTAACACGACTATTAGCATCATACGTCCAGCTTGTGATGTGGCCTTCCGCATCAGTCTGACTGGTTTTGTTGCCATTGACGTCGTAACCATAAACCGTTTGCTGCTGAGTAGCCGCATTGATTTGCGTGACCTGGTTCAACCTGCCTACCGGGTCATAATTATAGGCGGTGGTATTACCTGCCTGATCTGTTTCTGAATGTTTCGTACCTGTCGTATTCCAGACGGTGTTACTGGTGCTATTGTCTGGGTAGGTCGTTTTGACTAGGCGGTTGAGAGCATCATACTCAAACTGCGTCACCTTGTTGGTTGCATCAATAATCTTTGTTTGATTCCCTATGGCGTCATACTCAAACTTAGTTTGTTTGCCTTTGGCGTTAGTCAGACTGATCAAGCGCCCAGCGACATCATAGCCATTGGTGGTTGTGTTGCTTTGAGCATCTGTCGTACTGGCAACCCGGCCTGCATCATCATAAGCTGTACTCGTGCTTGTCCCATCAGCCGCAGTCGTTCTGATAAGACGATTCAGCGCATCATATTCATAACGTATGCTTCTGCCCTGACGGTCAGTCTCAGTGACTTTATTACCGCCCGCATCATAAGCAGTGGTGGTGGTCTTGCTATCAGGATAGGTAGTGGTCGTCAGCTTGCCGGTATCGTCATAGCTGTAACTGGTGCGGCGGCCTTGCTGGTCTGTCGTTGCACTGACTTGACCACCTGCCGTGTATTCAGTCTTGCTGATCGCACCTAGAGCATCCGTTTCGCTGATGACACGTCCTTCGGCATCCAGCGTTCTGGTAACGCTAACTTTTTTCTGCGTTGGAACACCATTGACTATGATGACAGCAATCCAGCTTTGACTTATTTCTTTACCGTTGTCATCATAGGCATAAGTCGTGACTTTGCCCGCTGCATCAGTCTCGCTGATTCTATTTCCTTTGGCATCATTCTGGTAGCGCGTCAGTTGATTATTAAGCGTAAATGAAGAGGTGTTACCAATATCATCACTACCAATGTGGGCATAGTTGTTTAGCGGCTGATCTACACGTGTACCTTTTTCAAAATAAGAATAAGACGTGACATTTCCTTTAGCATCCGTATTGCTTTTCAGTTGAGTCCGGGTATCCTTGTCATACTCCCAACTTTTCTCATTCCCCAACGGATCAGTCTCACTCAACTGCTTGTACGTAACTGGGTCGTAACTACTCTTGGTCACGTTCCCCATAGGATCCGTCACAGTCGCCTGATTCCCATTCGCATCATAGGTATAAGTCGTGACCTGATTCAGTGCATTGACAACCTTGGTGACGTTACCATTGCTGTCATACGTATAGGTCGTCTTATTCCCTCGCCTGTCAGTCACAGTCTGCTGGTTGTTGTCGATGTCATGCTGCATCTGCACCGCTTTACCATTGGCGTCATAACTCGCAATCAGTCTGCCACTCTGGTCATACTCAAACCGTGCCGCCAGCTTGCCGTTCGGGTCGGTGTAGCTGATGAGGCTGTGGTTGGCGTCATACGTCATCTTTGACACTGCCCCATTGCGGTCAGTGACGCTGATGAGGTCGCCCGTGGCGTTGTAGGCGTAACGGAGCTGTTTGCCTGCCGGATCAGTGATGGCGGTGATGCGGTGGCTGGCGTCTCTGGTGAAGGTCGCTGCCGTGCCGTTGGAATGGGTGACACCACTGTCGCTGTAGGTCAGTGTGTTGCCGTTCGGGTCTTTGATGCTGGTGATGCCGATACCATCGGTCAGATAGTATTCGTAGTTATCTTCTGTGGTGAGTTTGTAGTATT
>NZ_JBMPOV010000030.1:0-5616 GCF_049340405.1 Undibacterium sp. Ji42W | reverse complement strand
CGCCGATAGTTTGCACCAGGTTGGTGCCGGTGACGGTGAAGACGTGGGTGGTGCCATCATACGTCGCGGACGTAATCGTTGGGGCGGTGACGTTCGATACTGTCACGGTATTGCCGGTCAGGTCGGCATTGGATGTCGTGGTCTGATCCCAGGACGCGGCTGCTGCGAGATTGAAGGTCGTGGTATCAACTGCGGATGTACCGTTTTTGTTCAGTATGCCGTTGATGGCGAGCTTGTCGGCGGCGTTCAGGGTGACTGCAAAAGCAGTTGAACTGCTGGCGGTGACGTTGGCGGTGGTCAGCGTGTAGGAACCGGCCTGACCTGTGATGGATAACTTGCTCACATCAATGGTGTCGCCACCGACGATGTTGACGGCGGAGACGCTCAAGATACCAGTGCTGGCATCGTAAGTAGAACTCAGTATGCTTGGTGCGGCATTGGAGACGGTAATGCCATTGCCAGACAGATCGGCGATGTTACCGCCGGTGATGGCACTATCCCAGTCGTCGGCTGCGGCGAGATTGTACGTTGTGGAACTACCGGCGGAAGACGTGCCGTTTTTATTGAGCAGGTTATCGATAGCAGCAATATCGGCACCGGCCAGGGTGAACGTAAAGCTGGTGGCAGACGTGATTTCGACGTTGCCGGTCGTGGACAAGGTGCGCGTTGCACCGCCTTCGCCGGTGATGGTCAGTTTGGATATCGTGATGTCATTCGTCGCACCTATCGTTTGAACCAGGTTAGTGCCGGTGATGGTGAAGATGTGGGTGGTACCGTCATACGTCGCGGATGTAATGGTTGGGGCGGTGACGTTGCCGACTGTGACGGCATTGCCGGTCAGATCTGCTGGTGTAGTGACTGTCGTGTCCCAGCTTGCTGCAGCGGCCAGATTGAATGTGGTGGTATCAACCGCTATGGTGCCGTTGTTGTTCAATATACCGTTGATGGCAAGTTTGTCAGCAGCATTCAAAGTGACCGAGAACGCAGTAGCACTGGTCGCAGTGACATTGGCCGTGGTCAGGGTATATGAACCCGCCTGACCAGTCAGGGACAGTTTGGAAACATCAATGGTATCGCCACTGGCGAGATTGGTGCCAGTGACAGACAGAATACCCGTGCTGGCGTCATAGGTGGCTGAGGTGATAGCAGGAGGTACGATATTCGATACGGTAATGCCATTGCCTGTCAGGTCGGCGATATTGAGCGTCGCATCAGCACCATTGGCCCAGTCATCTGCCGCAGCAAGGTTGTAGGTCGTGCCACCTACTGATTGCGTACCATTGTTATTGAGCAGGGTGCGCAGGCCCAGTTTGTCGGTCGCAGACAGTACCAGCGTAAAACTGGTATCAGAACTGATTTCAACGTTGGCCGTGTCGGTCAGGGCATAAGTGCTGCCACCTTGTCCTGTCAGCGTAAATTTGTTGGCAATGATATCGTTGGTGGCACCAGCGCGATGGGTAAAGCCCGTGCCTGTGACCACCAGGTTGCCGGTAGTGGCATCATACGTGGCTGAGGTAACGGTAGGCGCCGCGACCGTGGCTGTAATGCCATTGCCGGTCAGGTCGGCAATGACAACCGCTGCATCTGCGCCTGCTGCCCAGTCTTCTGCTGCCGCGACGTTGTAGGTAGTACCACCGGTGGAACTGCTGCCGTTTTTGTTGACGATCTGGTTGATACCTGACTTGTCAGTGGCGCTCAGTACCAGTGAAAAGCTGGTAGCCGATGTGATCTCTGCATTTGCCGTGTCCGTCAGGGTATAGGTGGCACCGCCTTCACCAGTCAGTGTGAATTTATTGGCGACGATGTCATTCGCTGCACCGTTCAGTATAGACAAGCCTGTGCCGGTAACGATCAGAACACCAGTACTGGAGTTATAGGTTGCCGAAGTGATGGTGGGGACGGCCGCATTGGATACCGTCACAGCATTCGTCAAATCCTGGATATTTCCACCAGTGATGGGGCCGTCCCAGTCATCTGCAGCCGAAAGATTGTAAGTCGTGCCACCGGTAGAATTAATACCATTTTTGTTGAAGAGGATATTGACGGCATCGATATCTGCACCAGCCAGGGTGAAACTGAACGTCGTGTCATTCGTGACTTCTACATTGCTGGTAGTAGAAATCGTGCGGGTGACGCCACCTTCACCGGTAATGGTCAGTTTATTGATGGTGATATCGTTGGTGGCACCAACTATCTTGACCAGGCCAGTGCCTGTGACGGTGAATGTACCAGTGCTGGCATCATACGCGGCTGAAGTGATGGTCGGTGCAGTGACATTCGAGACCGTGATGGGATTACCAGCCACATCGGAAGGGGAAGAAGCAGTGACGTCCCAGTTGGTCGCTGCTGCCACGAAATAGGTGGTACCACTGACCGCGTTTGTCCCATTCTTGTTCAGCAGGCCATTCACATTTATTTTGTCGTTAGCATTCAGCGTGATAGAAAATGCAGTGCTGCTGCTGGCCGTGACGTTGGCCGTGGTCAAGCCATAAAAGTTGCCGTTTTGCCCAAACAGTGTCAATTTGCTGATATCTATCGTGCCGCCATTGGTGATATTGGCACCAGTGACAGAGAGAACGCCAGTGCTGGCATCGTAAGTGGCACTCGTGAGAATCGGTGGCGCATTGGATACAGTGATGGCATTTGTCGCATCTGAAATATCACCGCCAGTGATGGCGCTATTCCAGTCATCTGCTGCAGCCAGGTTGTAGGTTGTACCACCGCTGGAACTGCTGCCATTCTTATCAAGTAATGCCTTGACCGCAGCAATATCGGCACCTGCCAGTGTGAGCGTGAAACTGGTAGCACTGGTGATTTCCACATTGCCAGTCGTGGACAGGGTATATGGACTACCCTGACCCGTTATGGTCAGGGTCGAGACGGTGATATCGTTATTGGCACCGCTGACCTTGACCAGATTTGTGCCAGTGACCGTCAATACACTGGTAGTAGCATTGAAAGTAGCTGAGGTGATCGTCGGTGCCGTAACGTTTGAGACGGTAATGCCGTTACCGGTTGTGTCAGGGTCGGAATTGGCCGTGACATCCCAATTTGCAGCTCCAGACAGATTAAACGTTGTGGTATCTGCGGCAGTGGTACCATTTTTGTTCAGTATGCTATTGACAGAGATCTTGTCTGCCGCGCCCAGCGTGACCGTGAAGGAGGTGGCGCTAGTGGCGGTTGTATTGCTGGTGGCGGCCGTCAGCGTGTAAGAACCACCATTGCCAGTCAGACTCAGTTTGGTGACATCGATGGTGTCACCAGCGGTCATATCGGTGCCCGTGACAACCAGTACACCTGTGCTGGCATCATAGGTGGCGCTGGTAATACTGGTCGGGATGGCTATTGAGGTAAACGCCCAGGTTGAATTTGAGCTGATACCGTTATAGGTATTGCTGCCACCATCCTGGAAAGCGCCGCTGTCGATTAAGACGTAATAACCAGTATTACCTGCAAACGTGGCAGTAGGGTTAATGGTGACCTTGCTGTTGGCACCACCAGTGCCCGCACTGAAGGTCACTTTGGCGCCATCATTTGCCGCGATGGTTTCAAGTACGGCATTGTCGGACTGACGGTAAATAATGATGTTCTTGGCCGCAACGGCTGTGACTGCAGTACCGAATTCAATCACGAGATTGTAGTTCGATGGCACATCAATAGCTCCCTTATTGGGAGACACCACGCCAGCAAAATCGAAGGTGTTGTTGTCACTGAACTCGTAAGCACCTATATCTACTGTACCGCCACGTCCCGCGCCACGCGCATCGGTAGTGGGCGCACCTGTGGTTGTGCCAGCACTGATTGCAGTACTGCCGGTCGCGATGGCTATGGTTCGAACTGCACCACCGTTAAATGCCAGTGAACCTAAAGCGCTGCCTAGCGTGGTAATTGTTCCCGTCAAAGAATTAGTTCCAGCGGCTCCTATTGTAGTCAAAACAATATTGTTGCTACCAGATAAAGTCGAACTACTACCAATAAAAGCGTCCGTATCATTCGTGCTGGCATTGGTACTGGTGTTATTAGCGATGATCGTGTTTTTTATCGTCACTGCGCCAGAGTTGGATCTTATGTAGACGCCGCCGCCGCCGCTGGTTGCCACATTTCCACCAGTAAATGAATTCCCAACGATAGTTGAATTTACTATTGTCGTGGTTCCAGCACCACTGATTGCGATACCACCCCCACCTGCAGCAGCGGCATCTGCAGACCTGCCAGTCGAGTTATTGGCGATGGTTACATTTGTTAATGTCGCGCTCGTCCCTGCTGCAATCGCAATACCACCACCATATCTGCCTAGACTATTCCCTGAATTTCCGCTTATGGTAGTGTTGCTGATATTAATTTGTGCGCCGCCAACATAAGCACCGCCACCATTTCCGCCCGAATCTTGCGCGCTCGATGTGTTATTCGAAATGGTGCTATTGCTGATCGTTATAGTTCCACCACCTTGATAAAAGAGAAGTCCAGCCCCCTGTTTTGATGCTACGCTGTTTGTTATGACGACATGGTCCAGTGTGAGTGAACCCGAATACTGAAAAGTAATTGCACCACCACCCCAGCCTGCATCGCCGTTGACTCCCTTGCCATTGGTGATGGTCATACCAGAAAGCGTAAGTGCAGAGGTATTGTTCTTGGTGCCGCCCGAGCCATAGGCAGAAAAAATACGTGAGTTATTGTTGCCGCTGATCGTCAGCAGATTTTCACCCGCACCAATGATCGTCAGGGCATCGGCGTTATTGGGAGAATCGACATCGATAGATCCACTAGTCAAGGTCAAGGTTGCCGCACCACTGGCAAACAAGGCCGGATCAAAAACGATGGTGTCAGCAGCAGCATTTCCCGTGGCTGATGCAACAGCTGCACGCAAAGAACCGGCACCAGTATCATTCAGATTGGTGACCTTGATCGTTGCCAGATCATATTGATATTGCTGTGCTGCGATGGTCGTGGTCTCTACCGCGCCGCTATGGTATTCCAGTGCCCAGTCACCATGCACACCTGTGTCATTGGTCGACGCTGCTACGTCTGCACCGGTTGCTTTTGCCAGCTGATTGACAAAGCTGGTGCCTGCATCACCTTTGGCGACATCGCAGCCATATAGCAAAATATCTGCTCCTGGTGCCAGTGCCTTGTGTATGGTCGCCAGACTGGCTTGATAATCATTCAGGTTATACGACGACAGCATGGTATTACCCATGACCAGATAACCCTCACCACCGTGCGATACGATATGAACAGCAGTGATGTCTGCCTTGCCTTGCAGTGCATCTGCCATTTGCTGCACACCGTTTTTTAACGGATCGAGCGTGATGACTTCTGTACCAGGTTTGAGATTGCCAACCAGGCTTTGCCAGTTTTGCAGCGTGGTATCAACAAACACCACTTCATGCGGACCTGCCTGGACTGGTGCCGGTGCAGATGCTGGCGCTGGCGCTGGCGTAGCAGTCTGTATGACAGGGGTAAGCGGTGTCACTGAGGTAGCGACATGATCATTCTCTTGCGCTTGATTAGTCAGTATGTTGGTAGTTGGGATCATGATCAATTTCCTGTCGCAGTCGGAACAAATTTGGCGGTAATAACGTTAGCACGGCTACCGGTCGTGTCTTTCCAGAACGA
>NZ_JBMPOV010000029.1:0-5830 GCF_049340405.1 Undibacterium sp. Ji42W | reverse complement strand
AAAGCAAAACCCCCGCTTAACTGAATAAGCGGGGGGATGCGGAATAAAAGCCTGACGATAACCTACTTTCACACTGGTTGCAGCACTATCATTGGCGCGTAATCGTTTCACGGTCCTGTTCGGGATGGGAAGGGGTGGTACCGATTAGCTATGGTCATCAGGCATAACTTGTTGATTGATTGAAGGCTGCGTTACTTTGCGGCCCGCAAAAAATCCAATTCAGAAGAAGCTTAGTAGAATGTGCGTCAGAGGTGAGTCTTCGCACTAATCAAGATTTGTTTTGTTACCTCAAGCGAGACCATCGCTTGAGGTAGTGGTTGTGACTGCTGTCGAACTACCTTGCTGTTTCCACAGCTGGCACATTTCGCAAACACTTCACAATACTTGTCGTAGCCTGTAACCTGCTAAGGTTATAGGGACAAGCCTTACGGGCAATTAGTACTGGTTAGCTTAATGCATTACTGCACTTCCACACCCAGCCTATCAACGTCCTGGTCTCGAACGACCCTTTAAAGAGATCAAGTCTCTGGGAAGTCTCATCTTAAGGCGAGTTTCCCGCTTAGATGCTTTCAGCGGTTATCTCTTCCGAACATAGCTACTCGGCAATGCCACTGGCGTGACAACCGATACACCAGAGGTTCGTCCACTCCGGTCCTCTCGTACTAGGAGCAGCCCCCTTCAAACTTCCAACGCCCACGGCAGATAGGGACCAAACTGTCTCACGACGTTTTAAACCCAGCTCACGTACCACTTTAAATGGCGAACAGCCATACCCTTGGGACCGGCTACAGCCCCAGGATGTGATGAGCCGACATCGAGGTGCCAAACTCCCCCGTCGATATGAACTCTTGGGAGGAATCAGCCTGTTATCCCCAGAGTACCTTTTATCCGTTGAGCGATGGCCCTTCCATACAGAACCACCGGATCACTATGTCCTACTTTCGTACCTGCTCGACTTGTCAGTCTCGCAGTTAAGCACGCTTATGCCATTGCACTATTAGCACGATGTCCGACCGTACCTAGCGTACCTTCGAACTCCTCCGTTACACTTTGGGAGGAGACCGCCCCAGTCAAACTGCCTACCATGCACTGTCCCCGACCCGGATAACGGGCCAAGGTTAGAACCTCAAATAAACCAGGGTGGTATTTCAAGGATGGCTCCACGCAAACTGGCGTCCACGCTTCAAAGCCTCCCACCTATCCTACACAGATCGATTCAAAGTCCAATGCAAAGCTACAGTAAAGGTTCATGGGGTCTTTCCGTCTAGCCGCGGGTAGATTGCATCATCACAAACATTTCAACTTCGCTGAGTCTCGGGAGGAGACAGTGTGGCCATCGTTACGCCATTCGTGCAGGTCGGAACTTACCCGACAAGGAATTTCGCTACCTTAGGACCGTTATAGTTACGGCCGCCGTTTACTGGGACTTCAATCAAGAGCTTGCACCCCATCATTTAATCTTCCAGCACCGGGCAGGCGTCACACCCTATACGTCCACTTTCGTGTTTGCAGAGTGCTGTGTTTTTATTAAACAGTCGCAGCCACCAGTTTATTGCAACCCCTTCACCCTTCTGCCGCAGGGCAGTCAAGCTACAAGGGCGTACCTTATCCCGAAGTTACGGTACCAATTTGCCGAGTTCCTTCTCCCGAGTTCTCTCAAGCGCCTTAGAATACTCATCTCGCCCACCTGTGTCGGTTTGCGGTACGGTCTCGTATGACTGAAGCTTAGAGGCTTTTCTTGGAACCACTTCCGATTGCTTCACGAATAAATTCGCTCGTCCCAGTCCCTTGAATTACGCTGCCGGATTTGCCTAACAGCCTTCTTTGAACCAGAAACCGACTATTCCAACAGTCGGACAACCTTCCGCGATCCGTCCCCCCATCGCATCATACGACGGTGCAGGAATATTAACCTGCTTCCCATCAGCTACGCATCTCTGCCTCGCCTTAGGGGCCGACTCACCCTGCTCCGATGAACGTTGAACAGGAAACCTTGGGCTTACGGCGTGGAGGCTTTTCACCCCCATTATCGCTACTCATGTCAGCATTCGCACTTCTGATACCTCCAGCATCCTTTACAAGACACCTTCGCAGGCTTACAGAACGCTCTCCTACCATATCCATAAATGGATATCCGCAGCTTCGGTGTATAGCTTAGCCCCGTTACATCTTCCGCGCAGGACGACTCGATCAGTGAGCTATTACGCTTTCTTTAAAGGGTGGCTGCTTCTAAGCCAACCTCCTGACTGTTTTAGCCTTCCCACTTCGTTTTCCACTTAGCTATACTTTGGGACCTTAGCTGGCGGTCTGGGTTGTTTCCCTCTTGACACCGGACGTTAGCACCCGATGTCTGTCTCCCTTGCTCGCACTCGTCGGTATTCGGAGTTTGCAATGGTTTGGTAAGTCGCGATGACCCCCTAGCCATAACAGTGCTCTACCCCCGACGGTGATACAAGAGGCACTACCTAAATAGTTTTCGGAGAGAACCAGCTATTTCCAAGTTTGTTTAGCCTTTCACCCCTACCCACAGCTCATCCCCTAATTTTTCAACATTAGTGGGTTCGGTCCTCCAGTGCGTGTTACCGCACCTTCAACCTGGCCATGAGTAGATCACTTGGTTTCGGGTCTACACCCAGCGACTGATTCGCCCTATTCGGACTCGATTTCTCTACGGCTTCCCTATGCGGTTAACCTTGCCACTGAATGTAAGTCGCTGACCCATTATACAAAAGGTACGCAGTCACGGAACAAGTCCGCTCCTACTGTTTGTATGCACACGGTTTCAGGATCTATTTCACTCCCCTCCCGGGGTTCTTTTCGCCTTTCCCTCACGGTACTGGTTCACTATCGGTCGATATCGAGTATTTAGCCTTGGAGGATGGTCCCCCCATGTTCAGACAGGATTTCTCGTGTCCCGCCCTACTTGTCGCAAACTTAGTTCCACACCGATGATTTCATATACGGGGCTATCACCCTCTATGGCCGGACTTTCCATTCCGTTTTATTATCAAAGATGCTAAATCTTGCAGGCTCTTCCCATTTCGCTCGCCACTACTTTGGGAATCTCGGTTGATTTCTTTTCCTGTAGCTACTTAGATGTTTCAGTTCGCCACGTTCGCTTTGCATACCTATGTATTCAGTATGCAATGACCTTACGGCCGGGTTTCCCCATTCGGAAATCTGCGGATCAATGTGTGTTTGCTCACTCCCCGCAGCTTATCGCAAGCTACTACGTCCTTCATCGCCTGATATCGCCAAGGCATCCACCATGTGCACTTAGTCACTTGTCCCTATAACTTTAACTCCTGGTGTCTGCTGCCGAATTGCTTCAACATCAGGTTCATCACCAAGAACCGGTTATAGTTCTTTACTACTTATGAGTATTACTTTAGCGTTTGCCGTATCTCAAGGAATTTGATTTTTTCTAAAACTTGTCTTTCGACAGCTTTTCAAACTCTTTTTAATACTATGTTTGTTCGATACAATCACAACCCTTCCATAATTTCCATCAGTAACTGTCGTCACTGACTTCTCTTTACAGAAATAATTTTGATTATTTCTACTTTACTTCTTCTAAATTGTTAAAGAACGAGAACTACTTATTACTATGTCTTTCGCTTTGAAAGTACAAACCTAAATCTCACTGTCTTCTTATGTAGCTTTATTGCTCTACATGACACTGACTTACGTTTGCACTGTCGAGATCTTGTGGTGGGTCTGGTTGGGCTCGAACCAACGACCCCCGCGTTATCAACACGGTGCTCTAACCAACTGAGCTACAGACCCGATTCCTAAACTTCTACCAGAATCTTGGTGGAGGATGACGGGATCGAACCGACGACCCCCTGCTTGCAAAGCAGGTGCTCTCCCAGCTGAGCTAATCCCCCTTTCGGGAACATGATCTCTTACCTGTGTTCTCTATTCATCATTAACAGTCAATAAGTGTGGACACTTCACTACGCGCTACTCTAGAAAGGAGGTGATCCAGCCGCACCTTCCGATACGGCTACCTTGTTACGACTTCACCCCAGTCACGAACCCTGCCGTGGTAATCGCCCTCCTTGCGGTTAAGCTAACTACTTCTGGCAGAACCCGCTCCCATGGTGTGACGGGCGGTGTGTACAAGACCCGGGAACGTATTCACCGCGACATGCTGATCCGCGATTACTAGCGATTCCAACTTCATGTAGTCGAGTTGCAGACTACAATCCGGACTACGATACACTTTCTGGGATTAGCTCCCCCTCGCGGGTTGGCGGCCCTCTGTATGTACCATTGTATGACGTGTGAAGCCCTACCCATAAGGGCCATGAGGACTTGACGTCATCCCCACCTTCCTCCGGTTTGTCACCGGCAGTCTCATTAGAGTGCCCTTTCGTAGCAACTAATGACAAGGGTTGCGCTCGTTGCGGGACTTAACCCAACATCTCACGACACGAGCTGACGACAGCCATGCAGCACCTGTGTAAAGGTTCTCTTTCGAGCACTCCCAAATCTCTTCGGGATTCCTTCCATGTCAAGGGTAGGTAAGGTTTTTCGCGTTGCATCGAATTAATCCACATCATCCACCGCTTGTGCGGGTCCCCGTCAATTCCTTTGAGTTTTAATCTTGCGACCGTACTCCCCAGGCGGTCTACTTCACGCGTTAGCTGCGTTACCAAGTCAATTAAGACCCGACAACTAGTAGACATCGTTTAGGGCGTGGACTACCAGGGTATCTAATCCTGTTTGCTCCCCACGCTTTCGTGCATGAGCGTCAGTGTTATCCCAGGGGGCTGCCTTCGCCATCGGTATTCCTCCACATATCTACGCATTTCACTGCTACACGTGGAATTCTACCCCCCTCTGACACACTCTAGCCTTACAGTCTCCAATGCAGTTCCCAGGTTGAGCCCGGGGATTTCACATCAGACTTATAAAACCGCCTGCGCACGCTTTACGCCCAGTAATTCCGATTAACGCTTGCACCCTACGTATTACCGCGGCTGCTGGCACGTAGTTAGCCGGTGCTTATTCTTCAGGTACCGTCATTAGCATTCCGTATTAGGAAACACCGTTTCTTCCCTGACAAAAGAGCTTTACAACCCGAAGGCCTTCTTCACTCACGCGGCATTGCTGGATCAGGGTTGCCCCCATTGTCCAAAATTCCCCACTGCTGCCTCCCGTAGGAGTCTGGACCGTGTCTCAGTTCCAGTGTGGCTGGTCGTTCTCTCAAACCAGCTACTGATCGTCGCCTTGGTAGGCTTTTACCCTACCAACTAGCTAATCAGATATCGGCCACTCCATGAGCATGAGGTCTTGCGATCCCCCACTTTCATCCTCAGATCGTATGCGGTATTAGCGTAACTTTCGCTACGTTATCCCCCACTCTAGGGTATGTTCCGATATATTACTCACCCGTTCGCCACTCGCCGCCAGGTTGCCCCGCGCTGCCGTTCGACTTGCATGTGTAAGGCATGCCGCCAGCGTTCAATCTGAGCCAGGATCAAACTCTTCAGTTTAATCTCTGTTTTGTGTTCATTTCTGAACTCCGTCCTTGCGGACAGTGTCGCTCACTCAAAATACTGACAGTTCAATGACTTATTACTAAATCATCGTCTTGCTTTATTTCTTGTGAACACTTGCTATATTATTTAAGCATTTCCAACTAACCTAAGTTAGCTGGTGCGCTTCGCAAAGTGCCCACATTTATTGACTGTTAATTGTTAAAGAACCAAAATCTTTTCTGCCTCACCAGACTACTTATTCATCCAGTTTTGCGTCGCAGCGTTGTGTGCGTCAGCAGCAGAGAAACGAGATTATGAAGCACTTTATTACCGCTGTCAACACC
>NZ_JBMPOV010000028.1:0-7357 GCF_049340405.1 Undibacterium sp. Ji42W | reverse complement strand
GTCACTGACGGTGAGCAGGTAGCGTTGTTCTGCATAGGCTTTGCCATTGTCGGCGCGTAGGGTGACGTTGAAGCTGCCTAACACTGGGCTGGACCAGCTGATCACGCCGGTGCTGCTGATGCTCATGCCACTGGGTGCATCGGTGAGGCTGTAGCTGAGTGTGGCAGCTTTGGGGTCTTGGGCTGCAACGGGATAGCGGTAAGCCAGGCCAGCAACAGCGGCGGTGACTGGCGCGCTGGTGATGACGGGGACGCTGGCGATATCACCGGGGTCACCATCAAAGGCGGTGGTGGTGCCGAGGTTGGCGGCGATGATGGCGCTGAGGTTGTCGCAGGTGCTGTTGCTTTGTGCACCAGTCAGACGGGCAAGGAAGAGGCCACTGGCGACGTCGGCCTGGCCGCTGAAGTAGGACCAGCGCACGCTGTCGGTATTGTCAGTGCCACCGCCAGGCAACATGCTGGCGAGGACGGTGTCGTAGGCTTTGGCGGCATTGATTGCGGGGGTGGTGCTGGCGGCTGCCATTGCGGGTTCTGCCATGAGCCAGCCCATGCCCATACCTGATGTGGCGAGGATGGCGGCGGTGGTGTTGCCATTATTGCCGGACAGGCGGTAGGCACCGGCACCGGTCTGGATGTTTTCAATCTGCATGGCCTGCCCTGTCCAGCCGCTCATGGTTTGCGGGCTTTGGGGGACGAGGACACGGTAACCGGCACCGACAGCATTTTGTACATCAATGGACTGGCTGTTGGTCAGGTTAAGTTTTAACAGGGCGGCGGCCAGGTTGCTGCTGGTGACTGCATAAACAGTTTGTTGTTGTGCCTGTGGCAGCGCGGCAGCCTTGGCGAGCACACGTATCGGTGAGGCGGCAGCGGTGGGGTTTTGTGACTGGCTGTAGTGCTTTTCTAATACCATGTGGGCATAGGCCACATTGCGCTGGTTGCTCTGGCGGGTGTAGGCGGCAGGACTTAAGCCATCCGTTTGATTTGCTACTGCGGTCTGGAGGCGGTCAATGTCGAGGGCGACACCGGGGAAGGAGACACTATTGACGAGACCCAGGGTCATGTCGGGTATGGCTTGTGCGACTGCCCTGCCTAATGATGGCAGGCGTTGTTCTACGACACCTGCGGCGCGCTGGAAGATGGCGCTATTGGCGTCGGTGGTGGCGAAGTAGGCGAGGATGGTCTGGTGCAGCAGGTCGCCTGTGAGGTCGTCGCGACTCACGCTGCCGGGCTGGCTGCTGAGCTTGGCCTGGGTGGCGGCGAGTCTTTGTTGTACTGCGTTCAGTTGGGCGGGGTTGATGCCTTGGGTGTCGGCGACGATGGCGTGGTAGTCACCGGCATGGACGCTGAAGTTGTTGTCGTTCCAGCCGCCACTGGCGGGCTCGAAGCTGCCTATGGAGGCGCTGAGTTCGCTGCCGAGTGTGAAGCTGCCACCGCTGGCGACGACCTGGCCATCGAGGCGGAGTTCTGCCTTGACCTGGATGAGGTAGCCGGGGACGCTAAGCGGGAATTCGCTGGCGCTAACGGGGCTGTTGTCGGCATGGGCTTTGGGCAGGTAGGCGGCAAGTACGTCGGCATCGGCCTGGGTGGCGGGACTAAAACTGAGGGTCAGGCGTTTGCCTGCGAGGGCGGCGTAGCTGCTGTTATAGATGACAGTGGTTGTACCCTGGGCTTGTGCTGCGCTGCTGGCAAATACTTGCAGGCGTACTGCGCCCTTCAAGTTAGCAGGCAGGGCCTGGAAGGCGGCGCTTTTAACGATGGTTTTATAGGGCAAACTGCCCATGAGGATGGCGTAGTTTTCGGCGCTGATGACGTTACCGCCTAATACACTGCCTATGGTGAGATCGGCACCTTGCTGGCTGAGGACCTGGTTGAGCTGGTTCTGGTAGGTGGTGAAGGCACTCTGGATGTTGGCCTGGTTGAGGCTTTGTCCGTAATCAGGGGTGCAGTTGGCACCTTGTTTGGCGATGTCAAATACACCGGCTTCATTGAGACTGACGCTGCTGCGCAGGTTTAAAGCGGGCTGGGAGCTGAGTTGTTTGAAGCTGGGGTCGAGCGGCAGCCAGGTGCTGGCGGTGTTGTTGCGGGCGCCTCGGCTGGGGCTGGCGTCAACATAGGCTTCTACCCAGACGTGTTCGACCTGGATGGCGGCAACTTGTGCGCCCTGGAGGAGGGCTTTGTTGGGGACGCCTGCCTGGTTTAATAATGATTGGGCTGCGCTGACGTTGTCGACGTGCAGCCAGTTCAGCAGCCTTTGGGTGGGGATTTCGACTGTGCCGTAGACGTAGCGGCTGGGGATGCCTGCTGCGCGGTTAAGCGCAATCAGCAAGCTGGCGGCATCGATGTCGTTGCCGCTCTTGGCTTGCAGGGTCTGTGCTGCGCCTTGCAGGCTGCCGTAACCAACTTTGTATTTGATGTTGTTACAAAAAGAAGGCGTCAGGTTTTACATTCAAGCTTTTCCTTGGCGTGGAATTGTCGTAATGAAAGACCTGACCCAATTTTCGTCGAGGTGTGGTCTGGTGTTGATCCTTACACGTCGGCCCAGAAAACTGTTCAGTATGTTAGTGCATGGGATGGTTTGCTGACCGGTTACTATTTACAGCGTTAACCACACCCAATAAAACAAAATAGCTGTCGATCTTGAACATTTTTAGGTGTTCAGGGTGGTGCGCGTTTCCATCAAATAATTCGCTCAAATTTTTATCGAGCGAGAAACTTTTATTGCTCGCGATGATTAAAAATGATCAATTTAGTATTCGATTGAACCAAAACCTTTGCCAGATTTTGCAAAAAATGCTGATCTGGCAGAGGAATTGGGTTTAACTGAACACTGAACAGGGCAGCAGCAACATGTTTCTGGTCAATCAAGCGCCGAACACAAGTCCCTATTTTGTTAAATTCTTTGTCCTTAGAAGCATCGCAAGAGTTGCAAATCCTATTCCAAATGCGGGAGAAATAAATGCAACAGCTATTAAGAAACAGCAAAAACTAATTATTATGAAAATCCATTTATTATTCAAAGTAAATTTCCAGGACATGGAAATAAAAATTGCAAGAAAAACTGCAATTATTGAAACAAAAAATGCTAAATAATGATTATCAATATGTTGGTATCCAATAAGAGGAAACGGCTTAACTGAGACATATGACCAAAAAATCCGTAACAATAAAATTAATGCATTGCACCATGCAAAGACTGAAGTAAAAACCTTCATCGATAACTCCTTAAAAGTGTTTTTAATAATCTTAAATAGCGCCGCATTGGGTCATTGTACTTGTAGGAACGAATGCTGAATTTCCGATCCCTAAAACTCCAAGCAACTTACCTAACCATCCGGGTATGGAAAGAAGACCGGTAACTCCGAATCCCGTCAAAACACCACCTAGGTAACATGCTTTATCCTCATCACTTAAAATTGATAAATTAGAAATTATTAACGCCGCACTTGCTAAGGCAATTGCAAGGACTGCTATCCAGAATACAGCTACTGCACCGACTGTTGCAAAGACAGCAGCAGAGGTTATAAATGATGCAATACCCAGTACAAAACCAATACTTGCACCACTAATTGCTCCTAACCACCAAATAACACCTCCGTTTGCTCCCCCAGTAATTTTATATGCTCCAGCACCTGTATCAGGATCAACTACAATATATCCACTCCCGATCCATCCACCTACATTGATATTCTTTTCATGCACGGTAACCTCCATACCAGTGGACAGAGCATTTGCAATATCCACCTTCGCATCAGAGTCAATTTGTAAGCTTTGAATTACCATATTGTGAATTACTTGATTGCTTGACTTTAGGATGTAAATTTTTTGCCCCTGGCTTGTTGCCGTGAGTATGGCTTTGACAGCAGAAACAGCTTCAAGTTGGCTTGTGTCACTCGGCACTAAATGCAGATCCTTAAACAATGCCTCAGGAATCGCATGCTCTGCTGCAGAACCTCTTGAGCCGACTCGAAGCATATATCCGGAACGGGTCGCATTATTGCCGTCTTTAGCTTCAACGTGATAACGCAAATAATCTACATCCATCTCCACCCCAGGGAAATTAACCGTTTTTACCACGCCAAAGTAAAAATTTGCCCGTGCTACAGTCAAGAAACGGCCATAGCTTGGTTGCCGAAAGTTCACAACATTACTTGTAGTATGCGCACTTAGAGTATCACTGGCATCAATGTGCGCAAAATAAGTCAATATACCCATATATATGAAATCCGCATTAAGATCCTCTTTGCCGACACCATTTACCGAAGTAAGGTCGTTGGGATTCTGTTGAAATTGCACGAGCTTGTTTTTTGTGGCCATCATCTTATCTTGCAAGGCCTTAAGCTGCACAGGACTTATACCTTGTAAATCCAGGCCAATAGCATTATATTCACCTACTGTAATATCGTTATCATCACCACCAGCCCAATCTCCCCTACTTGGATTGAAGTACTGATTCGCCTGCTTAACCGAACTGCCCATCGTGAAACTACCGCTACTAGTAGCGATCATCTGACCATCTACTCTAAACTCAGCTTTCATATTCAACAAATATCCTGGCAAAGAAGTAGGTAATTCATTCGACTGAATTGGTGTGCCGTCAGTATGCGTTTTGGGCATGTAGCTGTTGATCAAATCTTGATCGGCTTGCGTCGCTGGCACAAAGCTTAATGTGATTTTCTTACCTGCCAGCTTTGAAGTACTTTGATTCAGTTCAATGACAGCATTGTCGCTGGTGCTGACACCATCTGCTAGGTATAGATTGGTCTTAAACTTCCAACGCAAATTATCCGGCAGTGTCTGAAACTCACTACCTGTGGCAACAACTTTATAAGGCAAAGTCCCCAACAGAACGCCATAGGCTTCAGCCTTAATCTTTTGTGTACCCAATACATCCCCAACTGTCGCATTGGCTTTTTGGCTCTTAATATAGTTATCTATTTGTACCTGGTAGTTGCTCATCTGCGTTTGCAAATTAACCTGATTCAGATTTTGTACGTACCCACCAGCCTCATTTACGGTTGCTCCTTGCTGTATCTGCGCTAGCAAGTCCTGGCTATTGACCGGTACTTTATTCTTGATATCCATCCCCGCAGTAAATTCATACTGCTTAAAACTAGCATCCATCGGCACCCAGGTATTCGGGTTCTTATTGACCGCACCACGACTAGGCGTGTAGTCCACAAAAGCTTCCACCCACACATGCTCCATCCTGATCGCGCTGATCTGTCCACCATTGATCAACCCGGTGTTAGGTATACCGCCCTGCCCTAACAGACTTTGTGCCGCCTCAATCTTGGTCACCCCACCTACCCAGTTCATGACTCTATCTGCTGGCACATCAATTGTCCCGTAGACGTAACGTGCAGGGATGCCTGCTGACCTGTACAGAGCAATCAGCAAACTGGCTGTATCAAAGGCATTGCCGCGCTTGTTTTGTAGCGTCAACTCACTGCCTTGTATGCTGCCGTAACTTGGGATGAAGCTGATGTTATTCCTGACCCAATTGTAGATTTGTACTGGGTTGTTGTTCAGGGCTGCAGCCTGTGCCTTGATGGCAGGTGTCAGTTGTACGTCTTCTGTCTCGGCAGTATCTTGAGCAGTTGGGATTGCGGGCAAAAATGACTGTGCTGAGCCTTGTGCATTCACTGGAGGACCAGCGAGGATGAGTTTCTCAGATTTGGGCTCGAACAGGTTAGCCTGGTATTGAGCCTTGCTTTCATTCGGTTTTCTGACTTTGTTGCTGGGGCTCCCAAATGGCAGTTTGTTAGGATCAGTATATTGATGCGGCTTCGCATTGGGGTATTTGTCCATGAAACCACTCAGATCAGTCAAGGCCGTCTGGCGGTCACTGGTCTGCCCTTTATCGTCTGCCTGGACCACTCTGTCCATAATTTTGTTGAACTCGCCCTGGCGGCTTTGGTAGTCACTGACAGCTTTGCGATGGCGTGCCAGTATCTCGGCAGGCAGCTTGGCATCTCTGAGGTGTTGCTCTGTATCTTTGAAGCTTTGGTCAATGTCGCCGTAGATTGCTTTGATCTGTGTGTTGGCACTGCGTATGCTGCTGACACGCTGGTTGAGCAAGGTGGTGTTGCTATTGGTTGTTGCGGCCATAGCGAGCAGGCCTGCTTTGGCTGGTGTATTGCTGACTGCCGCTACCGTTGGTGCTGTCGCCTTGACGTCATCCTGGATTTGTTTAAGCAACTGGCTCAGGCGTTCTTCCGGGCTTGCCGGTTTGGCGACTGCACTACTGTTGTTGCCTGTTGCCAGCGCTCCAGTATTTCTGCCGCCTACGCTACTATTTAGCTGGTCAGCAATAGCACGCGCCTGGGCTGATACAGCACATGGATAGAGCGTCAGGCTGCTGAAGGTGACTAAAACCAGGCTGGAGATGGCGCGCTGTACAGTGATATTACGGAACATGGTGTACTCTTCTTAAAGGGTCATTCAAGCGATTGGGTCGCTTGTTTAATGCTTGATATTTTTGAGACTGTCTGTTGAGACGGTCTTGTTTTGCTTAAAGCCTGCAGACTTAATTGGTCGGCACGAACAGCGTGGAGCCGACAGCCAGATTGGTATCCCAACTAGCGGCAATGACCGTACCTTCTACCTTGCCGCCAGAGTTCTTGATGCAGGCAAAGGGGGCGAGGATGCTGCCAAAGAAACCGGAATTATTCAAATTGAGCAATTCGGTATCGTACATATTGACGAGTACTTTGCTGTTACGGTTGATGAGTTCTGTCATGGTGATGCCAAACTTGAGGGTGCGCTGGCTGTCGCTGGCGACATTCAGGATGATGTAGGCACTTTGTTTAATGTTCGCCAGTGCGAAGTCATGGGTGCTGGCGACATGGTCTGCCGTCAGGTTAAAGATTTCTACATCGCGGTTGCTGCCTGTCAGGGTGACCTTGGCATAGACCTGGCTGACGGTACCCGTTGCTGGCATGCTTTTTATTTGCTGCGACAAGACGTTCAGGTAGGTGCGTTCAGCATCGAAATCGATGGGGCTGAAGGCGACCTTGCGGAAATCAAGATAGGTCGCGGCCTTGGAACCCAGGGTACCTGCATACACGGCATACGCATTGTTTTTGTTATTACCAAGACTGCCACCGTAGGAAGTCAGGTTACCGGCAACCACCATGACGGGGTTGGTGTCGTTGTAGTTGACGCTGCCACCAACCGTGCCACCAGGGGTATTGAGTATGCCGCCCACTGCCAGACGGCCATCGACGTTGGTGATATTGCTGACATTACCAAAGATGAATGCGGAATATTGTCCGGCCACACCCAGATCAATTTGCTGCGCCTGACACAATGCAGAAGAGAATATCAAACCCAGTGCAAGACACAGGCCTTGCGCA
>NZ_JBMPOV010000027.1:0-11424 GCF_049340405.1 Undibacterium sp. Ji42W | reverse complement strand
CAGACAAATCGCTCACAGACATATTAAGGATTATTATCATGAACAAACTCATTACCGCCCTGATCGCTTCTACCGTTTTGATGGGTAGCGCATTTGCACAAACTCCTGCGACGACACCTGCAACTACGCCAGCAAAAGCAACAGCAGCAGTGACGGTAGCAACTCCAGCGACTGTTGCAGCAAGCACAGTAACACCAGCGGGTAAGGCCGTAACGACGACTGCAATGGCAACAAACACTACTGCAACAACTACACCTGCAACTACGCCGGCAGGGACTCCGGCAACGCCAGAAGTCAACACGGCAGCAGCAGGAAAAACAGTAGAGAAACATGAAAAGCACATCAAGCACGCCGTTCATGAAAAGCATGCCAAGGCAAAGACTGAAGTGAAAACAGAAGTCAAGCCAGAAGTAAAAGCGGAAGTCAAAACTGATACAGCTAAAGTTGCCACAGCAGGCACAGGCAAGACAGCAACACCAGCAACAAAATAAGTTGCAGGGTTGTAGCAGCAGGCAATATCAGGTCTGAAAAAAAGACGCTTCATCATTCGCGATGAAGCGTCTTTTGTGATGTGCAAGTTATGTGCAACAGGCAAGCCAGGTATTAACGTGCCGATGCTACCAGCTTGATACCCAATGCCATCATGACGCCACCGGCAGCGCGGTCCAGCCATTGTTTGTAACGCAAGTAAGTCGTGCGCGGTTTCTCTGACGACAGGACGACTGCGACTATCGCATACCAGTTCGCCTCTATGCAAAAGACACAAGCCAGCAGCAATATATCAAACGCCAGGCTTTGTGTGCGCGGCATGAAGGCAGCAAACACGCTGGTATAGACGATGGATGTCTTGGGATTGCTGACCTGGGTAGTCAGCCCCAGCAACAGCGATCTGCGCAAATTGCGTTCACCCGATACTTCAGTGGCGGCAATCTGCAAGGGCTCAGCCGCACCACGCCAGATGTTGAAACCCAGATATGCCAGGTCAATTCCACCCAATACCTTGAGCGCGATAAACAGCACAGGCAAAGCCAGCAAAACGCCCTGCAAGCCCAGCAAGGCTGCCAACGCAAGCAGCGCACCACCCATGCCCATGCCTACGCGGCACTGACACCTTCAGCAAGGGTTGATGCCATCGCGGTGCGGGCGATCATCACAAAACTCGGGCGTTCCTGGGTGTCAAGAAATTTGACATAGCCACTGAGAGGGAGGAGTTTCAGTGAAATTTTTGATACCTGAACAGCACTGGTCCAGCGCCTATGGCTATTTCCAGCACCCGCACACCAGCCGCCCGACCTGCCGCAGCGTTGCTGAACAGGCGTACGAACAGGCAAATGTAAACAATGAGGAGAAGATTGAGCATGCCAGGTGAGATGGGAACAGGGCTGGCGCAATGGTAGCCCGTATGGCAGGGTGTGCGATTTGCTTTTTTTATGTCAGCACATGCGGCGTATTGCAATACCCCTGCTTCACTAATGACAGGTGGGCGGCTTGCGTGCTTGTAACAGCGCTAGACGAATGCGACGAACGCCACTAGATTCCAGCCTGCGCTGGAATGACATTGCTACGATAGTGGATGATCAAATTTTCTGGTTTTAATTCAACCGTATTCTCAAAGTCGTCATCCCAGCGCAGGCTGCGATCCATGTGAGCAAAGTCCGTTGAGGGGGAACGACCATCAACGCGTAGGGTGCGCCGTGCGCACCGGTTGTGCTTCCAAATCGCTGAGTAAAATCAACGATGGTGCGCACGGCGCACCCTACCAGGAACTTACCCAGCCAGCTTACGATAAACAAACTCCGCCAGCGCCACGTCTTCAAGCCCTACACCTATGGCCTTGTAGAGAATGATGTCGGATTCATTGCTGCGTGTGCCTGCGCCTTGCACCACGTCAGTCATCTCCAGCACATCGTCCCATGCAACGCTGTTCTGGTCGCACAGGAGCAAATCACCTGCCTCATAGGCGGCCTGTTTTTTCCATTCAACGACGATTTTGCTGGCGCGGCGTATCAGGGCATCATCGACTTCGCGGGTATCTGGTTTGCTGGATCCGATGGCGGCGACAAAGGCTCCGGGTTTGACGGCATTGCCATCAAACAGCGGTGTGGTTGATCGTGTCGCGGTGAGGATGACGTCGGCCTGGCTGGCGGCTTGAGCGGCGCTGGTGGCGCGGGCGGGTATGCCGTATTGGGTAGTGATATGCTGGGCGAAGGCATCCTGGCCTTCTATACCGACCACCAGTACTTCGCTGAAGTTGCGCACGGCGAGCAGGGCTGGGACGTGGGCGCGCGCCTGTATGCCAGTGCCAAAGATGGCCAGGATCTTGGCATCTTGCCTGGCCAGTTTGTCGGCAGCGACTGCGGTGACGGCAGCGGTACGGAATTCTGTCATGGTGTCGCCTTCCATTACGGCCAGCAGGCGGCCATCGTCAGCCGCGAACAAGACGATGACAAAGGTGAACTTGCCATTGATGGTGGAATAAATCTTGGCACCGGCAGCATTCAGGCCGGGGATGATGGCACCCATGGCGCTGAGCTTGGTTTTGCCGCTGTCTATGCGTACCCGTTCTTGCATGGCACCTGCCACTGCATAGTGTGCAAAGGCCTCGCGCATGACGGTGATAGCCTCCTTGACTGTCAACAGTGAGGCGACTTGTTCGTTAGTGATGACTTGCATGATGTGTCCTTCATATCGCTTAGTATTGATAAGGTGTTGAATCTATAGCACCCTGCTCGCCATCGATTTGCTGGGCCAGCAGCTCGGCACTGCCGCAAGCAAGGGTCCAGCCGAGTGCGCCGTGGCCGGTGTTGAGGTAGAGATTGCTAACGGGTGAAGCACCTATAATGGGGATGCCAGTTGGCGTTGCAGGCCGCATGCCTACCCAGGGGTGTATGGCGTGAGTATCTGCCCTGAGCATAGGGAAGAGCTCTCGCGTCTCTTTCAGCAGACGCTGTGCGCGTGTTGCGTTGATCTGCATGTCGTGCCCAACGATTTCTACCCGGCCTGCCACGCGCAGGCGCTCGCCGATGCGGGCATACACGATCTTTCTGGCGCTGTCGGTGATGCTCACAATGGGCAGGCTGGTATCTGTTGCAGGTGCATCCAGCGTGATGCTGTATCCCTTGAGGGGATACACTGGCAATTGCAAGCCAGCCTTGGCGGCCAGCGTGGCAGCGTGCGTGCCATTCGCCATCACAAAGGCATCTGCGCTGAGATCGCCCTGGCTGGTTTGTAGCGCCTGCAATTTGCCTGCCTGCACTAGCAGGCCATTGACCCGGGTGCGGTACAGGAACTTCACATTCGGATAGTGCTGCGTCAGTGCCTGCGACAATTGCCTGCAAAAGAGGGCACAGTCACCGACATCTTCTGACGGGGTGTAGACACCACCCACCCAGCGGGCGGCTGCATGGGCCAGCGCAGGCTCTATATCCAGGCAAGCCTTGGTGGACAAGACTTGCTGCTGACAACCCAGTTGCGCCTGGTAGGCGACTTGCGCAGCCGCACCCTTGAGCGCAGCGTCAGATGAATACATGACCAGCTTGCCTGCCTGGCGCAGATCAAAGTCCAGCGCCAGTTGTGCCTGCAAATTTGCCAGACAGTTACGGCTATAGAATGCAAGGCGCAAAAGTTCAGCCGTGGTCTGCCGTGATTTGCGCTGGTTACAGGCGAGTAAAAACGAGCATAGCCATTTCCACTGCGCCAGCTCAAGAGCAGGACGCCAGCTTAAAGGCGAATCGGGGTTCAACAGATAAGAAGGCATACTGGCCCAGACGGAGGCATCCGCCAGCGGCGCAACATACGAGTAACTGAGCTGCGACCCATTGCCAAAGCTGGCACCTTCACCGGCACCATCGTGCGCCTCGACAATGCTGACATCATGACCGCGTCTTGCCAGTGCATACGCAGTGGTGAGGCCGATGACACCCGCGCCGATGATACAAACTTTCATAATAGACTTATTGAGTAACAATAAATGAGGCGCTGATCGCAGTCCGGTGGCGTGCGGCACTATCTTTCGCCGCTACAACCAGGGCAGTGAACAGGTTTTTTTCGCTCGCATTGACCTGGTATTCAGGATGCCACTGCACACCGATGCAAAATGACAGTGATGGTACTTCTATGGCTTCAACCACGCCATCATCGGCCACTGCTGCGACCTTGACCTTGTCGGTAGAGGATGCAACGGACTGGTGGTGAAGGCTGTTGACCCCGCAGCTTTCTACCCCCAGAATCGCCCGCAATTTACTGCCCTGTTGGATGTGAATGGCATGGCTCGCCAGATCGCAATCTTCAGCCTGTTTGTGTTCTATGTTGGTGGCAATATCAGAGGGGATGTGCTGGAGCAGCTTTGCGCCCATCTCAACGGCAATCAGTTGCATGCCACCGCAGATGCCCAGCACCGGCATGTCACGCGCAATGGCAGCGCGCAACATGGCTTGTTCAAATGCCGTGCGGTCTTCCTTGAGCGCCATTTTTTCTGGATAACGGGCAGACATGCCATACAGGGCAGGGTTGACATCGAACATGCCGCCGGTGATGAGCAAGCCATCAATCTGGTCAAGATAATTCTCTACCGCATCCATGTCATAGGGCAGCACCAGTGGCACACCACCATTGTCACTGATTGCCGCGCAATAATTGCGGCGTACAAAGAACAGGGACTCGATATCGCTTGCGGCAGCACTGCGGTCAGGGGTGATGCCTATGCGGGGTGGTGAAGAGCTGATCATGGTAGGCTTTAATTGGTTTGATGTGGCCATCATCTCCCTTTGGGATGTTGCTGGCAAACCATGAATTCTATGTTCAGCCATTAGTTTTTCTAATGCATGGCTGTCAAACATAAAAAAGCCGGTTCTCGCGACCCGGCTTTTGTTATGCCTGATGATGTGATCAGTCAATGAGTTCTAACCTCTTTGCTTCAATCAGCCACCTTGTCAGACGGGAACTGGAACGAATTGCGCAATAACGCGTTCATGGGCATATCCAGGTTCACACCAGATGGCGGGATGGGATTGTTGAACCATTTTTTATACAGCTTCTCGACATCGCCGTTATAAATGATCCTGGCCATTTCTGCATCCATGAGCTTCTTGAGTTCGATATCGTTCTTGGAAAACATGATGGCATACGGTTCCACCGTCAGTGGGCTGGCGACCACCTGGTAATCTGCCGGGTGAGCGGACATGGCTTTGAGGCCGTACAGCAGCACATCATCCATCGCAAAGGCATCGGCCTTGCCGGTTTCTACCTGATGGAAGGATTCAAGATCATCCTTCGCTTCCAGCAGGGTGATGCGCAAGGCACCCACGTCGTTGCGGGCAGCGATCGATTTGGCATTGGTGGTGGCCGCCGTAGTGACGATGGTCTTGTTGCGCAAGTCTGCCCAGTTGCGTATGCCAGAATCTTTTTTCACCAGCATCTTCGCGCTGGCAATAAAATTCGCAATCGTAAACCCCACCAGCGCACGGCGCTCTGCGGTGTTGGTGGTAGGCCCGCATTCCAGATCCGCCTGACCATCAGTGATGGCCTTGAAACGGCTGGACGGTGTCACTTGCATATAGTCGATACGCAGCTCAGGCCGCTTCAGTTGCAGCTTGATGGCATCGACCAGTTTGAGGCAGATGTCGACGGTATAACCGAGGGGTTTGCCATGATTGTCCTTGTAGGAGAATGGAATCGACGCCTCCCTGGTTGCCAGCACGATCTTGCCACTGCGGCTGATACGCTCCAGCGTCTCGCCCGCCATTGCCGAGTTGCTGATGCTGATAGCGGCCATCAACAACATGACTGTCAGTTTGCGGGTAGAGTAGACCTGCATGAAATTTCCCCATCGTGGTCAAGATGCTGGCGATTGTGGGGGCTTGCAGCCTTGCTCAGCAAACGAAAATTTCTAATCAGGCCTATTAGCGTGGCTATTGGGTTTTGCTGTCGCTTGCGGGTGGTTTGGAGTATCCACGATTGCCTGGGCTGCTGTTACATCTTTCTCGATTTCCAGTTTGACAATGGCACCGCTGCAATCAGTGATCCTGACTTGCAGACCTTCTTTGATGGAGTCATTGTCACTTCCACTAACATGAAAGGCGGCGGTATTAAGCCACCTTCGATAGGGGTACTGTTTGGGCCAGACATCAAATGAACTTGGCGGGTCACCCTTCTTTTTATGCAAAACCAGATTCTCAATCTTGCCTTCGATGACTTCGCATTTTCCTCCTTCATATTCCGAACACAGTTTTGTATAGCCAGAATAACTGTTCTTGAATATCAGTGCTGTAAAGAAGACACCAACTCCCAGAAAGAACTAAGGTAGAAAAGGGGCAAGTTTGTCTGAGCGCGAGCTCCAGGTGTAAGCAGGCAAGCCTTGCCGCTTGCGTGACTTATTAATGCCAATCATGACGGCACCAGCGACCATTGGAATGATTGGAAACAGATTCAGCGTATCTGTCCAGGCCGTTTGTGTAATATCAAAAAGCAGGGTAGAACTCATATTGAGTTTGTAATGGCAAGCTTGTCTTTTAAGGGCCAAAGCATTTTAGCAGTTACGGTGGCTGTCAGTTGTGCATGTTAATCAGGGAACACAGCACATTCAAATGAGGCCCGGCCACTTCGTCTTTGTATGCCTGGGAAATGCGCTTGTCATTTAATGCCGTTGTCCAGAATTGATGCGCCATGTCATGGCATCTGGGCAGATGGCGTAACTCAAGACCTGCGGCAAGATCAGCCACCCATGCCCGCGGCACGATCTCGCCATGTGCGTTGGGCCGGTAGAACATGGGTAGCATGTCGTATGCTGGCAGTAAATGGTGACGCTGCTCAAATGTCCAGGCTAGCGCGATATTGCCATGGTGTTTGTCGGTGTTGCCTATCAGTGTGCCGTAGAGATCGAGAATTTCAACTGTCTCTTCATCTGTTGCTGGCAATTGCCCCATGCGGGCAAGTTCGCGGGCAACAGCCGTCCATTTTTGATCTAGCATGCCAAGGTCGCCATCCATGGCAGCAAAGGTGGCCATGGGGCGGCGGCCTTTCAAGCCAACTCTGTCGAAACGCACCACTTCCAAAAACACGCGCCCGCCCGCTTCAAGCAGTGCTGTTTTTGCGGCAGCAATCTGGTTGTTTGCCAAGGTTTCCAGCGCTAGATGTTCGCAGATCAGCAGGTCAGCCCAGCGGCGGCCATTTGCCGTATCCACAGGCGGTGAAAACTTGACGATGACATGCTCAATTTCTTTTGCTGCGCTGCTTTGTGCATGTCGTTGAATGATGGCGGTGAACTTGGGCTGTTCACCCCCGGCAGAAGAACCTGGCGGTTCTCCCTGCATGGCATTTTCCGCCATGGCAGGGTAGAGCGCCTGACGCTGTGATTCTTGTATCACTGATGCATGTATCCTGCCTGCAGCGGCGAGATATCTGGCATACGACTCATTACCCAGGATGAGATCGCCAGCTGCATGTTCGCTGCGGCGTGAAATGTACTTGAGGACGTGTTCATCTGTCCAGCGCAGGATATCCGCTGGCAAATCCAGGTCAGGGTTTTTGCCTGGCTCCATGCGGCCTAAGAAACCTTGCGGGCGCAAGTCACTCAGAAAATAAGGCATGCCCTGGAACAACTGGCTGGACTTGCCTGTGAGCGCGTAATAAGCGCCTTGCAGTGGATCGATGTTGCCTATGGATTCGATCTGCCCCTGTTCAGTCACCCTGAATACTGGTATTGGTGCATCCACCCCGGCCACCTGGCGCAACAAGGCATAGCTGCGGGCCCTGGCCGCTCCTATCACGAAACCATCGCTCACAGTAGACCACAGGCGTGAAAACGTGGGCTGGCTGATGTCCAGAGTGGCTAGGATGGCGGCGGTTTTCTGTGGCTCTTGCATGAGCAAACGCCTGAGTTTGTCCAGTTGTTGATTTTTAGGCATTTATGATGTGAGTGAATAGATAAAATATCGATATTTTCATAGTAGAGGTTACTCTATATGAATAGATTAGTGAATAGATTTATAAATAGATTTATGAATAGATTTTTTGGTGAAGTATTTTTAATGTTTTGCCATAAAGACATTTTTAGAGCTGATCGCGCATATGTTGTCTGCTTTTGTTCACAGTAAACGATGACATAATTCTGCTAGCCCGGTTCGCACATTTCAAACTTATAATCAACCCAGCCCCACTTTTTAAAGCCTGCCCATGCGCACCCAAAAGCTTGTTACTCCCCTGGTTTTACATGCACTCAAATACTTCGATGCAGCGGCGCGCAACCTCAGTTTTACGCGGGCGGCGGCGGAGTTGCATGTGACCCAGGGGGCGGTCAGCCAGCAGATCAAGGGGCTGGAAGAGCAGATAGGGGCGCGCCTGTTCGTGCGCATGACGCGCAGCCTGCGGCTGACGCGTGAGGGTAGCGAGTTGCACAGGGTGGTCAACCGCCTGCTGCAAGAGCTGGAACTGCAATTACAGGCGATACAACCTAGCCTGAACAATAAGAGTGTAGCGATACGCTCCTCACCCTCGTTCTCGATGATGTGGCTCATGCCCAGGCTCAGTGGTTTTGGGCGGCTGTACCCGGAGATAGAAATCCACTTGCGTGGTGAGTTGTTTGGCATGAATGCGCTGAAGATGAGTGCAGAATCCATCGACATCCTGGTGTTGTACGGCCAGGGACCAGACCAGAGCAACCACCATGCCAGCAGGCTGATGTCTGAATACCTGCTGCCGGTGGCCAACAGTGATTACCTCGCGCGCTACCCGGCGCTGTCACAAGCGTCGGATCTTACCGGGCACATCCTGCTGCATGATGATTCACCGTGGGAGAACGCGCCGCCCTATGCCGAGTGGGGCGAGTGGATGCGTATTGCCACCCAGTGTAGTGATAATGAGGTGCAGGACTTTGTGCGCCACGGCCATCAATACAATCTCTCGCACCTGGCCATCAATGCCGCCACTTATGGGCAGGGCATGGCAATGGCGCGTACTTCATTGATACTGGATGAACTCAGCCAGGGGCAGTTGCAGCCTACCGTGCCTATCTGCGTCAAGGCCAGCGCGGCTTATTTTTTAGTCATCAATGAACATGTCGGTAATAAAAAGTCTGTCAATATCTTCAAAGACTGGTTGACCGAAGAATGTCGTGAATTTGAAACACAGCGTAATGGTATTTTGTCAGGTATTGCGCGCCTGGTCTGATTTCCTGGCTTGCTGCAACAACAGATCAAGCGCAATCGTATTACCCCTGCTAATCCATCTTTTCCCTCTTGGTCACTGCTCCTGCGATGGGCGTGGCCTGTCTTTACGCATTAGCCTTGCTAATTCATACCCTTAGAATTATTGCCTTGTGCATTGAGATGCGCCAGACAATCATTCATTACCGAAAGGCGAAACCGAATTAACAAAACCAACACCTAAACCCCATTCAGAGAGGAATACTCATGTCCACGACCATCAAACTCATCGCCGCCGCATCTTCTGCAGGCATCCTGTTGGCAGGCAATGCCAGTGGCCAGGACCTGCTGGTAAGGATAGGCCATGTCAGCCCCTTGTCCGGGGCGTCTGCACACATGGGTAAAGATACCGAGGAGGGCGCACGCATGGCCGTGGATGAACTCAATGCCAAAGGCGTCTCTATCGGCGGCAAGAAAGCCAAATTTGAACTTCTGTCAGAAGACGATGCGGGAGAGCCAAAGCAAGCCACTACCGTGGCGCAAAAGCTCGTGGATGCCAAGGTCAATGGCGTCATCGGTCACATGAACTCTGGCACCACTATTCCCTCTTCAAAAATTTACAGCGATGCCGGCATCCCGGAGATATCACCCTCGGCGACCAACCCCCAATACACGATGCAGGGTTATAAGACAGCTTTCCGGGTGGTCGCCAATGACGGGCAACTTGGTGGCACGCTGGGTCGCTATGCGGTGCAAATGCTCAAGGCAAAAAATATCGCTGTGATTGATGACCGCACTGCTTATGGGCAAGGCGTGGCAGATGAATTCGTCAAAGGAGCGACAGGTAAACTCGCCTCTGCCAAGATCGTTTCGCGTCAATATACGACTGACAAGGCGACCAATTTCAGCGCCATCCTGACCATCATCAAGTCAAAAAATCCTGACTTGATTTTCTTTGGCGGCATGGATGCCATTGCCGGCCCTATGCTCAAGCAAATCAAGCAACTGGGCTTGAACGTCAAGTTCATGGGCGGCGACGGTATCTGCTCGACAGAACTGGCACAACTGGCAGGTGAGGGCATTGGTGAGGGCAATGTGGTCTGTGCCGAGGCAGGCGGGGTAGAAGAAGGCAAAAAGGCAGACTTGGTCAAGTTCAAAGCTAACTTCAGCAAAAAATATGGTCATGAAGTCGTGTTGAATGCGCCTTATGCCTATGATGGCGTGATGACCATGGTGGCCGCCATGCAAAATGCCAATTCAGCCGAACCCGCCAAATACCTGCCAGAACTGGCAAAGATCAAGTACCGTGGCGTGACAGGAGAAATTGCATTTGATGCGCGTGGTGATATCCGCGATGGGACGTTGACTTTGTACACCTATAAGGGTGGTAAGCGTGAACTGATCGCGGTAACTCATTGATTGTTTATGAATTGCATGGCGCAAACTTTGCCAGTATGTGCCATGCCTGAAAAGTATCAACACGAGTATCAAAGTGAGTATCAAAGAGAGATTCAGCCATGAGTTTGAGCACAGCACAATTTTTACCCGCCTCGCAATACGGCATGTTCCACAAACTGGCCAGGGTACTCGAGCATTTTGTCGCCGTTGCTCCGGCAGAGGTGAGGCTGGATCAACTGGCAAGACACTGCGGCATGAGCAAATATGCCATCCGCAAGATCTGCCTGCGCCTGCAGGAAGAAGGCTTGATATCAGCAACAGAAGACAGCCTGTACTGGAACCTTGCCAAACCCGCAGGTGGCATCACGCTGGAAGACGCGTGGCGCATCAGCATGGCCCACACACCACGTATCATCACCAATGTGCCAGTGACAGGCAAGTTCACCACAGAAATGGATTTGCTCATCACCCAGGCCTTGTGGAACATAGGCCAGAGCATCAGCTCGCACTTGCGTTGTGTACAGCTGGACCGTGTCAGCCAGTCGCAAAGAACAGCACGTCGCTGGGGCAGGCGCGGGGTGCGCAAGGTCAAGAATTTTTTATGAGCGCCCGATAAAATTTCAGGCCCGTAGGGTGCGCCATGCGCACCGTTTCCTGCTCAATATTTTGCGAAAATCCAATTCAAAACCCGGTGCGCACGGCGCACCCTACAAAAAACGACGCCATGCAGTTTGCAGGCGTCGCTTTTATTGTTCCTACGCGCGTAACGCATGAGCACGGTATTCGGTTGACAAGCTACCTGCTGTTTAGAACAACAACACTAAGCCCCACGTCCTGTGGTTTTTTGCGTCAACGCAATGTAGCCGGGCGGCGTTTTTGGCTTACG
>NZ_JBMPOV010000026.1:0-12066 GCF_049340405.1 Undibacterium sp. Ji42W | reverse complement strand
ATGACGCAGGCCAGTTGACTGGCATCACCTACAAAAAAGCCGACAACAGCCTCATCGGTGACCTGGCTTACACCTATGACGCCAATGGCCGCCGCACCAAAACCAGCGGCAGCCTGGCAAAAACAGATTTGCCAGACACAACCAGTACAACCAGCTACGACGCCAACAACCGCCTCGCCACCTGGGGCAGCCAGATACTCAATTACGATGCCAACGGCAACCTCACCAGCGATGGCCTCAAAACCTACATCTGGAACGCCCGCAACCAACTGATACAGATCAAGGACAGCACAGGCACAGAAGTCGCCAGCTTTAGTTATGACGCACTGGGCAGAAGGCAAACCAAAACCATCAATGGTGTCAGCACAGGATTTATGTATGACGGTGTCAACATCGTGCAAGAACTCAATGGGGCAAGCCCAATCAACAACTACATCAGCGCTGGAGTAGATCAGGTATTTGTACAGCAGAGTGGCGCTGGCGCATCAGCGAAAAAACTGACTTACCTCACAGACGCACTTGGCTCCACCATCCGCCTCACCAACACAGCAGGCGATAAGGTAGTTGATTACAGCTACGATCCTTATGGTAATACCAAGGCAGATGCGGTCATCAATAATTCTTTCCAATATACTGGACGTGAGAATGACGGGAATGGGTTGTATTACTACCGTGCCAGATATTATTCGCCAGCGACACATCGGTTTATATCGGAAGACCCGATTGGATTGAATGGGGGGATTAATACATATGGATATGTTGAAGGCGATCCAATTTCGCTTGTAGATCCAACCGGCCAGGTTGTAGAGGGTACATTCGACAGAAAAACTGCTACGGTTACTTTTAGGGATTTGGATACAAATGCGACGGTCATAGTTAAGGCGCGCGCAGGGAATGGCATATACACTAATGACAGCCGCTATGAAGGATTACCGAATCGTGGACCCCTTCCAGCAGGTGATTATTTGATTGCTAATGCTGGTGCGCGTAAGGACCATGGGATTTGGTACCAATTACTTTCTCCTGATGGTAAAGGTAATTATGATTACAGAAATTGTCGTAACGTCAAAAATCCGGAAACAGGAGAGATGGAGTGCCGTAGGTTCTTTAATATACATAACGACCTTAGAAGCGATGGTTGTGTAACTGTGCCTTCAACTGTGGGCGAGGACGATTCGAATTTTCCGTACAGCGAGCAATTTGAGGCATTAAAGAATTTACTTAATAAAACAAAGCCGCTTGTTAAAAATGGCAAAACTTATAGAGGATGGCTCCATGTTAGAGGTTAAGAAATTATTTATTGTCATATTATTGGCATGTGTAACTCAAATAGGTTTTGCAGCAACACCAAATCGGGTTTTAATGTTTGAGAGAACCAATGTACTGACGACAAAGCTGATTGAATATCTCAAGAAAAAAAGCGAAAAATTTGGAAAATCTCAAATTGAAGACCCGGCGAATACTGAAATAATGAATGAGCTTGATCGATTGATAGCGCGAGAGAAAAATCCTGCAGTGTTGGCGAGGGTTGCTCTGTATGCCCGAATGCTTGGTGACTATGGATTTGAATCTCGAGAAGATGATAGCGAAGTGATAGACGTGGTCTTGCTAGAGATTTGGTTTGCTTGCCTGAACAATATAAAAAAGATCGGGGGTGTAGACGCTCTGGCAGCGCTAAACGACATGAAAAGAACTATTTCTCTTCAAACTCTTGATGGAGCAGTAAGCCTTGCATTTAGGAAAGCACGTGAGGAAGTTGAAGAGGGGATAAAAGCAAAGGACAATAAAGCAAAGACGGCATCAAAATTACCTACTTTGACCAAGTAAATAGCCATTACTTTCAAATTACGATGAGAGTCAGATTGAAATCTGCATCAATCTTTATTAAATGTGTTACTTAAACTCATGTTCTATATGAATGACATGTCTAATCAAAAGTGCCTTGAATTTGTTAAGTTGTTTGAGGATATTCTGAATGCCAAGCCTGGGATGCTAGGTTCGGTTGCGGATATATCGGCAATGTTTTACGTTGTGGACAACATACATAATATATTGTTGTTTGATGAGAGATTGCCGTTGAAGTTATCTTGGAATGAATTTTTGCTTGAGAAAAAATTACTTCGAGACTTGAAGCCAATTCCGGTTGAGGACAATTGGGATTTTGAAAGCTTCGTTAAATTAAGGCATGAATATCTGAATTGGATTGAGGGTCGACGAGCTGAAGGTTCGTAAATTTGAAAAAACATGCTGCGCAATCAGCCTCCGTATCGTAAGAATTGCCATCGGTTAGATTTGCCTCGTTTCTGAAATAGTCTAGGATGGAGGCGGATTTAATTTCAGTCTGGACTTGCACTTCTTAAATTGCGACTACGGAGTGAACACGTACAATCTTCGAGAAAAAATTTTGCCAAGCACAGTATAAAGCTCAATCAAGTATGGTGAATGAAAGGGAAAGGAAAAAGGAGCTTGTAAGAAGTGTTGTTCACCGGCAACCGCCTGACTCAACTGGCCGACAGCATCACCGGCAACATCGGCTTCAACTACGACAACCTCGACCGCATCACGCAGGTCACCAGCCCCAACGGTATAGTCAACTACACCTACGACGCCAACGGCCAGCGCAGCAGCATGACCGTCGCAGGCCAGCCAACACAAAACTACACCTACGACAAAGTTGGCAGGCTCATCCGCATCGACCAGGCCGCAGGTGCCATCAACAATAACCAGGCACAAGCCATCCAGTTCATTTATGACGACGCAGGCCGCCTCACCAAAACCACCTACGCCAACGGCATCACCCGTGACAACAGCTATGACGACGCAGGCCAGTTGACTGGCATCACCTACAAAAAAGCCGACAACAGCCTCATCGGTGATCTGACTTACACCTATGATGCCAATGGCCGCCGCACCAAAACCAGCGGCAGCCTGGCCAAGACAGATTTGCCAGACACAACCAGTACAACCAGCTACGACGCCAACAACCGTCTCGCCACCTGGGGCAGCCAGATACTCAATTACGATGCTAACGGCAATCTCACCAGCGATGGCCTCAAAACCTACATCTGGAACGCCCGCAACCAACTCATCCAGATCAAGGACAGCACAGGCACAGAAGTCGCCAGCTTCAGTTATGACGCACTGGGCAGAAGACAAGCCAAAACCATCAATGGTGTCAGTACCGGGTTTATGTATGACGGTGTCAACATCGTGCAAGAACTCAATGGCACCAATGTCACCAACAGCTACATCAGTGCAGGAGTAGATCAGGTATTTGTACAGCAGAGTGGAACTGGACCAAGTGCAAGCAGTTTGACCTACCTCACGGATGCACTTGGTTCCACTATCAGACTCACAAACGCGACAGGCGACAAAGTTGTTGATTACAGCTACGACCCTTATGGCAATACAAAGGCAGATGCGGTCATCAACAACTCGTTCCAATATACCGGTAGGGAGAATGACGGAACGGGACTTTATTACTACCGTGCCAGATATTATTCGCCAGCGACGCATCGGTTTATATCGGAAGATCCGATTGGATTGAATGGGGGAATTAATACTTATGGGTATGTGGGTGGAAATCCTATCAGTTTTACTGATCCGTCTGGGCGTTGTTTTGGGCCGCTGATCGTTGCTTGCTATTATGGCGTGCTGTATGCAGAGCAATTGCTGATTGGAGCAGAGATTGTCGCAGCAATTTCTACTGGGGCTATGATGCCATCTGCGTCACCCGCAGCAACTGCCGCTAAATCGACAGCAAGAGCGGTTACAACTATTGCTGAAGAAATTGGTACAGTTCAAGTTTTCAATAGTTTCAAACAGGCTAAAACAGCACTTGGAACGCAGCCAGGGGAAAATATTCATCATGTCGTGGAACAATGTCAGGCTGCCAGAAGTGGATTTCCAACTAGTGCCCTGAACACGACGAGTAATTTGGTGCGTTTGCCTGAGGCAGTTCATGATTCTATAAGCGCACATTACTCTACATTAGTTCGTGGAACAAACATGACGTTAAGAGATTCATTAAATGGGTTACCTTATCAAAAACAATATGAGATCGGCTTGGATATTGTTCAAAAAGCGCTTGCGGGGAAATTATGACTAAAAATGAAGAAGATTTGAGAATATTTGTTCAGGATGCCCTAAATGAATGGTCAGATGTGTATGCAGGTAATGCAAAGTCAGCAAATGCCAGGATTCGTGCAGCGGAAAAAATGGTGACTCGCTGGGCAAAAGAAGGCGTTGTCCTTGAGCTATTACTGCCTTTATTAAAACATGAGGCAATCGCTGTTAGGTTTGCTGCTGCTGCGCATTTGATTAATCATGGGGGCAAGAAACATGCTGTTGCAGTGCTGCGAGAGTTAGTCAAAGAACCAAGCTTGATTGCGAGTTCGGCGGACGCAGTTTTACGCATCAATAAAATCTCAATTAACTCTGACTTATAGAGAGAATTTGACGGGCTCTGCAATATTCTTGACTGAGATTTATGACTATTTATTGATGCATTGCTCTAGACCTTTCGTTCTTGGTAAAGCGATGCTTGAAATTTTTTTTCGAACTCCGCTATGGGGCGCTTGATTATATGAATTTCTTAGGTGAACCTGATGACAGAGAAAACGATATTCATTCAAAATGCTGAAGAATATTGGGTAAGTATTGATGAGGGTAGTTCTAAAACTGCAAATGCAAAAGAACGTGCTAATAAAAAAATTGTAGCGGAATGGGTGAAAGATGGTGTTGTTTCAGAACGGTTATTGCCTTTGTTAACCCATAGTTCAATAGAGGTTCGATTCGCAGCGGCTGCGCATTTAATTAATCATGCTGAAAAAGAGAAAGCCATTTCAGTGCTGCGCGAATTGATCAAGGAGTCTGAAGGGTTAATTTCTCCGTCCGCGGCAACTGTCTTGCGCATTCATAAAATTTCAGTGGCCTCTTAAATTATTTTTGCAAAAGTATTCCATACAAATCATAGAGGTATTTTTTGAAATGGCGAATATGACTATTTATTGGAACAAAACTTCGATTCCTGCCCTTAAGGGCCTATCCAGACAAGAACAATCAGCTCTGATACGCCCTGTCCTGGGTATGGTCTGGCAACGTTGGCAGGTATGGTTGCCTCTGTTGGTGCAGACGGTGTTATTTTTCTCGTTCATCTTACTTACGCCACAATTCCCATATCGCTTGCCGTTCCTTATTGCAATCGTCTATGTCACAGTCAAACTGGCTCATTTGCCTTTCAATCATTTTCTGGCGCTTGAGTTGGAAAAAATTGCCTAGACAAAGCATAGAAAAATCAATTTTCCGTGGCAAGTGACTATGAGACTTAATATCTTAGGTGACTTCGATTGGGAGTCAAATATTGATCAGGTTCTAAAAGCATTCTCTGACGATAACTACCACTCCTACCTCCAAGAACGGGATTATGGTACTGGACTAATTGGGATTACCGTTGTTTTCATGTGCCAAGATCCGAACTTAAATCTGAAGCGAAGAATACGATTGTCGAAAAAAGAAAAGAAACTATATGTGGATATCATGCTTGATTTGGCACAAATGAAAAGCGTCGATTTGGCCAAGAAAAAAATGATAATTTCTGAATTACTTTTGAAACAAATTCCAGAGGTTATTTCAAAATACAAAATTGATGATTTTGATCTACAGCGCTTTATCGAAGATTTCCAGCAAAAATTTCGTATCGCTGAATCGTGAATTATAGATGTTCTTTGGCTTCGCATTATTTCCTTAACCTCTATGAGCGAAACGACAAAAAAAGCTGAAACGCTAACAATTGCTGATTTGGAAAAATATCCTGTCTGGCAATATACAAATTCTCAAGAAAAAATCGGGGAAACAGTTGTTCGGCCAATAAAAAGAATACCTGTCAAAAGCCTAACAGGAAAGCTTGTTGGTACTAAGGTTCGTTTCGCCAATGGCACGGACACTTGGGCGTTAATTGGAAATGTTGACGCAAATAATGCACGACTAACACAGCATTTCTTGACTCTTTCAATTTTTAACGCCGACAAGTGGTTTACTTTGGCGAGATATCACGATATTGAGCGAGAGCGCTTCGGTCCAGAGGCGCTTGAAATGTTTATGGGATTAGATGTTAATCAGATTTTTCTAATCACATATGATATCAGTCGTTGTTGTACAGGCGATTCAAAGTCACTTATTGGAACGATTGAAAAGGAACCTGAAGAGAAGCTTACCAGAGCAGAAATTATTGCTTTGGCGGTTCCTTTCCTATAGTAGTACAAGGCTGAATTAAGCGGATCACTTGATCTAACGCTTGAGTTAGAGAGGGGAAGTCTGCTGGGTAAAGTATAGAAAAATCAGTTAATCATGATGAGCAGGAGTGAAACAAAAGTAAAGAAACTCAAAAAGACTGCTCATCAAATTGTTGGTTGGTGCTTGCTTCTTCTTTTTTGCTTGGTCTATGCGGACACTGTGGACGCCCGCAACAAAACCACCCAGTTCGGCTATGACGGCTATGACCTCAGCAGCATCACCGACCCGCTCAACCGCAGCGTCATCCTGCGTACTGACGCCATAGGCCGCACCGTCAGCAGCACCGATCCCCTCAACCAGCGCAGCATCAGCAATCTCGACAACCTCGACCGCGTCACCAGCGTCATTGACACCAATAACCAAAGCACCGGCTTTGGCTACGATGACGACGCAGGTCGCCTCACCAAAACCACCTACGCCAACGGCATCACCCGTGACAACAGCTATGACGACGCAGGCCAGTTGACTGGCATCACCTACAAAAAAGCCGACAACAGTCTCATCGGTGACCTGACTTACACCTATGACGCCAATGGCCGCCGCACCAAAACCAGCGGCAGCCTGGCAAAGACAGATCTACCCGACACCATCAACACAGCCAGCTACGACGCCAACAACCGCCTCGCCACCTGGGGCAGCCAGATACTCAATTACGATGCCAACGGCAACCTCACCAGCGATGGCCTCAAAACCTACATCTGGAACGCCCGCAACCAACTGATACAGATCAAGGACAGCACAGGCACAGAAGTCGCCAGCTTTAGTTATGACGCACTAGGCAGAAGACAAGCCAAAACCATCAATGGTGTCAGCACAGGTTTTATGTATGACGGTGTCAACATCGTGCAAGAACTCAATGGGGCAAGCCCAATCAACAACTACATCAGCGCTGGAGTAGATCAGGTATTTGTACAGCAGAGTGGGGCTGGTGGCACAGCTACCAGCCTGACTTACCTGACGGACGCCATCGGTTCAACCATACGCCTGACCAATGCAATAGGTGACAAAGTCGTTGACTATAGCTATGACCCTTACGGTAATACCCGGACAGATGCGGTGGTCAATAACCCGTTCCAGTACACAGGCAGGGAGAATGATGGGAATGGCTTGTACTATTACCGCGCAAGGTATTATTCACCAGCGACGCACCGGTTCATTGCAGAAGACCCGATTGGATTGGCTGGGGGTATCAACGGGTATGGGTATGTGGGGGGAAATCCGATCAGTTTTACTGATCCATCCGGCTTGTGTATTGGTCCCTTGGCTGTAGCTTGTGTTTTCATTGCAGAAAATACAGTAGGATTGACTATAGGCGCTGAGGTCGTTGCAGGTGCCACTACAGGTGCGATGTTGACTACGTTATTGCCAACCTCAGGAATGGCGTCGGTAGCCAAAACCTGCGTAGCTAATGCTGAAACAGCAGTAGTCGCGGCTCGTAGTAACTATCGCTCTCTTTTTATTAAAGCTATTGGTCGGCTAGAAGAAAATTGGGAAGTGCATCACGCACTTCCACAAAAGTATGAAAGCCTTTTTCAAGCAGCCGGCATTAATATTCATGAGAATCAATGGTTGCGAGGAGTCCTTCGTACTATACATTCAGATATTACGAATGAATGGCGCGCATTTGATCGAGCGATGGGAGGAAATCCAACAGCAGCGCGTGTCGCAGAATTTGCAAAGCATATTGATGAAAAATATGAAAGTGTTTTTAAGTGGGCAGGTTTTTAGAAAAAATGAGGAAATACTATGACGAAGAAAGAAGAATTTTTTGAAGATATGGCAAATGCTATTGATTCTTGGACTGACGCAGCAACTAAGGCTGTAACTGAACAAATTTCTGGCCTTACTTGGGGTGCTAATAAAGATTCTTTTAAGCATATTCGGCAGGTATTATTGTCACATGACGTACCAAAAGAAGTCGTGGAAGAGATGTTTAGAGAATGCTTCCAAGGATTGGCGCACTCTTTTCTATGCACGTTGGATGGTGCAACAGCATTATCAGATACAGGACGAATTTATGTCGTTGATGAAGATGGTAATGAAATTGGTGATGGATTGCATGGGGATTTTGCAGAATATTTTTTTGACAGGAAAGAGTCAAAAGAAAATTGATCAGATAGGCTTCTATGCTCTACGAAAAACCATATATTGAAGAATTCCTTGCTAGATTTGTGCGTCCCAAGAGGCCCGATCTCGAAGCCTCACTTTCGGAGACTTTTGATGCATTAAAATTTGGAACACCACTTTCGGAGATGGCTTTGGCAGGCCTAGTTGAGGCTGCCTCTGATCGTCATACAACCGTTTATGAGGTTGCTACTGAATTTTTGGGTGAAGTTGCGGAGAGTGATGGAATTGCCCTGAGAATGATTCAGAATATGGCTGTTTCACCGCATGCACATGTCCGGCACAACGCTTTGCTAAGTCTCACTGAAAAAACGCCATTGCAAGTATGTCTTGAGATTATCCGTGGGGGACTGATAGATAAGAGTTCACGAGTTCGACGCAAAGCGGCAGACTGGGCGATTAGATTGCCATTACAGAGTGTCGCACCAGATATATCTAATGCGTTGAAAACGGAATCCAATAGTGAGACGGCCTTTGTAATGAGTGAAGCATTGAAGGCTTTACAAGCCGAAGAAAGCTGAACAGAACTTCATTTACTAAGTAGAAATAACAGGCACCGTAAAAATTGATGCGAGTTAGACAGATCAGCAAAGCTTGTCACCAAATATTAATCTGGTCCATGCTTTGCGTGATCAGCACTAACTTGTTCGCCTACTCTGTGGGCGTCAGCAACAAGGGCAACCAGTTCAGCCAGATCTATCTACCCGGCACAGCCGATACCAGCAGCATCACCCGCAGCTACGACACCGGCAACTGCCTAACATTGCTGGCCGACAGCATCAACGGCAACATCGGTTTTAGCTACGACAATCTCGACCGCGTCACCCAGGTCACCAGCCCCAAAGGCAGCATCAGCTACACCTACGACGCCAACGGCCAGCGCAGCAGCATGACAATCGCAGGCCAGCCCACACAAAGCTACACCTACGACAAAGTTGGCAGGCTCACCCGTATAGACCAGGCCGCAGGTGCCATCAACAACAACCAGGCCCAGAACATCCAGTTTGTCTACGACGACGCAGGTCGCCTCACCAAAACCACCTACGCCAACGGCATCACCCGTGACAACAGCTATGATGACGCAGGTCAGCTGACTGGCATCACCTACAAAAAAGCCGACAACAGCCTCATCGGTGACCTGGCTTACACCTATGACGCCAATGGCCGCCGCACCAAAACCAGCGGCAGCCTGGCAAAAACAGATTTGCCAGACACAACCAGTACAACCAGCTACGACGCCAACAACCGCCTCGCTACCTGGGGCAGCCAGATACTCAATTACGATGCCAACGGCAACCTCACCAGCGATGGCCTCAAAACCTACATCTGGAACGCCCGCAACCAACTGATACAGATCAAAGACAGCACAGGCACAGAAGTCGCCAGCTTCAGTTATGACGCACTGGGCAGAAGACAAACTAAAACCATCAATGGTGTCAGCACAGGTTTTATGTATGATGGTGTCAACATCGTGCAAGAACTCAATGGTGCAAGTCCAATCAACAACTACATCAGTGCAGGAGTAGATCAGATATTTGCACAGCAGAGTGGGTCAGGATCAACTGCCAGCAGTTTGACTTATCTCACAGATGCACTCGGCTCTACAATCAGACTCACAAATGCAACTGGCGACAAAGTTGTTGATTACAGCTACGATCCGTATGGCAATACCAAGGCAGATGCGGTCATCAACAACGCGTTCCAATATACCGGGAGAGAGAATGACGGGACGGGACTTTATTACTACAGGGCCAGATATTATTCACCGACCACACATAGGTTCATATCGGAAGATCCGATTGGATTGGCTGGAGGAATCAACGGGTATGGGTACGTGGGTGGAAACCCGATCAGTTTTACCGATCCGTCCGGCTTGTGTGTTGGGCCTTTGGCGGTAGCTTGTGTTTTCATTGCAGAAAATACTGGAGGATTACTTTTAGCTGCAGACATTACCGCCGGGGTGACCACAGGCGCTATGCTACCATCGCTATTACCGGCTTCCGGAATGACTTCCGCAGCCAAGGCATGTGTGGCAAATGTTGAGTCAGCAGTAGTTGCTACTCGTAGTAACTATCGGACTCTTTTCATTCAAGCTATTGGTCGGCTAGAAGAAAATTCCGAAGTCCATCATGCACTTCCACAAAAATACGAAAGTATTTTTCAGATGGCTGGAATTAATATTCATGAGAACCAATGGCTACGTGGTGTTACAGTTAATGTACACAAAATTATTACAAAAGAGTGGCGAGAATTTGATCGAGCTATGGGAGGAAATCCAACAGCCGCACGTGTCGCAGAATTTGCAAAGCATATTGATGAAAAATATGAAAGTGTTTTTAAGTGGGCAGGTTTTTAGAAAAAATAAGGAAATGCTATGACGAAGAAAGAAGAATTTTTTCAAGACATTGGAGGAGCAATTGAGGCTTGGGCTGAAGTAGCATCCAAGGAATTAACCGATCCCAATTTCAGCTCCACTTGGGCCGATAGTCAAGAGCCGTTTAAACAACTTCAACAAGTGTTTTTCTCAAATAACATACCAAAGGAAGTTGTGACGGAAATGTTCGTCGAATGTTTTCAAGGGTTGGCGCACTCTTTTCTATGCATTTTGGATGGTGCAACTGCGTTATCAGATACAGGTAGAATTTACGTTGTTGATGAGGATGGTATTGAGCTTGGTGATGGTTTGCACGAGGAATTCGAGGAATATTTTTTTGACAGAAAAATGTCAAAGAAAAGCTAATCGATCGGGTTTTTATGCTCTATGCAAAGGCATACATTGAACAATTCCTTGTCAGATTTGTGCGTCCCAAGAGGCCCGATCTTGAAGCTCCGCTTCTGGACGCAGTAGATGCATTAAATTTAAGAACGCCCCTTTCTGATGCAATCTTGGCTGCCATGGTTGAGGCCGTTTCTGAAAAGCAAACAACCGTCTATGAAGCTTCTACTCAGATTTTTGGAAAGATTGCCGAATATGACGATAGAGCCTTGCAAATGATTCGGGATATGGCGATCTCAAAACATGCTCATGTTCGCCATAATGCACTGCTATGTCTCACACAAAAAACTCAATCAACCGCGTGTATTGAAATTATTCGTGACGGTCTAAGAGATAAAAGCTCGCGGGTCCGACGCAAAGCGGCAGACTGGGCGATTAGATTGCCATTACAGAGTGTCGCACCAGATATAGCTGATGCTTTGAAAAAGGAATCCAATAGTGAGACAGCCTTTGTCATGACTGAAGCACTGAAGGCTTTACAAACTGAGGAAAGCTGAATGAGACTTCATTAGCTCAGTAGAAATAACGAGCAAGGTAAAAATTAATGCGAGTTAGACAGATTAGCAAAGTGTGTTACCAGATCACAATTTGGTGGATGCTTTGCTTGTTCAGCGTCGATCTGTTTGCCTGCACATTGAATAGTTCAGGCAAGCTTATCTTGTGCAGCTACGACACCGGCAACCTCCTCACCCAACTGACTGACAGCGCCAACGGCAACATCGGCTTCAACTACGACAACTTGGATCGCATCACGCAGGTCACCAGCCCCAACGGTATAGTCAACTACACCTACGACGCCAACGGCCAGCGCAGCAGCATGACCATCGCAGGCCAGCCAACACAAAGCTACACCTACGACAAAGTTGGCAGGC
>NZ_JBMPOV010000025.1:0-15753 GCF_049340405.1 Undibacterium sp. Ji42W | reverse complement strand
CCTGTTCTCGGAAGCGGGCATACCTGGTGTCATTTATGGCGCAGGGCCACGTACCGTGCTGGAGTCCCATGCCAAACGTGCAGATGAGCGTTTGAGTCTGGAAGATTTACGCAAAGCCACCAAGGTGATTGCACGTAGTCTGGCAGATTTGCTGGTGTGACGCAGGGTGGCGTTCATCGCATGCCAGTTAAACCACGGTATGCGATGAACGCCACTACGCTCCAGCCTGCGCTGGAGCGACTAATTTGAGATTGCAGTTGATCAAGCACCGAGGCTCTTGATTATTGCACTCGCTTCAAGCATTCTCAATAATGTGGCGGCCTCTCGTCCACTACCGCAGTACGCTGGCTCGCGGTCACAGCCACTTCCCGTATGCGCGCCACCATCGCTGCGCACAACGCTTCAAGTTCATCGATTTTCTTTTGCTGGCGATATACCTGGGTGTTCAGAGTATCAACCAGGTCGTCCTGACGGGTCAGGCGTATTTCCAGGTCTATGAGTCTTTCTTCTGTCGTCATGTTGCAGCTTTCTTTCAAAGTAGGCCTACAGTATGCCATACCAGTCTGGTATTCCAGTGGACTGTTATGTCCGGCTGAGAAGCTGATCGTGCAAGTGGTATGTGTCAATTGGATGCCAAATAAAAACCTGTTGACCTGCTTTGCCCCTGCTTGCATGCTATAGGCATGAAAATCGCCAAGCTACCCTCTCACCTCTTGCTGTCATGCCTGTCCGGCATACTGGTCTTATGTTCCGCTTCAGCCGTTCATGCAAAGGATGCAGGCGCGCCAGTGCTCATGGCTTATTATGCAATGGGCAAAGATGATATCAATCGTTACGACGAGGGCAAAACAGCATTCCCTGTATCGGCGATCACGCCAGAAAAAGCACGCATGCTCACCCATTTGAATTTTTCGTTTTTGACGTTAAACGAGGACGGCAAATGCGCGCTGGAAGAAGGGACCAATCTGCAGGCGGCGAGCAAGATATTTCACGAATTGCAGGGACTGAAAAAATATAATCCCGCTTTACGTTTGCAATTTTCCATCGGTGGTTGGGCTTATACCAATGATGACAGCCCAACGGCATGGCGCTATCGCATGGCTGCCACAACAGGAGAAAACCGCAAGAAGCTGGCTGAGTCCTGCGTGGCTTTCATGCTTGAATACGGTTTCGATGGCCTGGATCTGGATTGGGAATATCCACGCGCAGAAGATGCACAGAATTTTGTCGCCCTGCTCAAGGAAATGCGCCTGCAACTGAAGCGCACCAAAAAAGGCAATCAACTTTCCATCGCAGTAGCGGGCGGCGCTTTCAGTATGGCGCGTACTTACCTGCAACTGCCACAAATTGCAGCACAGGTTGATTATGTCAATCTCATGAGTTATGACTTCAACGGTGCCTGGGAAAAACAGACTAACCATAACGCCCACCTTTTTGGTGACGCGCGTGAGCATATGTATGAAAACCCCTTGCGCAAGCTGGCATTCAAACCGGCGTTGTCAGCGACCGAACTGGAAAAGCGCTTTCCTGCAACTATGGCTCTGACGGTGGATGCGACAGTACAGCAATATCTGCGAGCAGGAGTACCCGCCAGAAAATTGGTCATGGGCCTGCCATTTTATGGACGTGCTTACTTCCAGGTAGAAGCTGGTGAAAACCATGGCCTGTACCAAACCCATCTTACCCCAGTTGGTGACGTCTATGGCGGCGACCCAACACTATTGACAGGTTGTGATGCATGTACCGTCCGCAAGGACCCACGCACGCCTGGTTATGGCGAAATCAAAAAACTGCTGGCCACCAATCTGGGTTACAAATCCTATTTTAGTGACGAAGCTAAGGTGCCCTGGATTTATAATGCTGAAAAGAAAATCTTTATCAGCTATGACGATGAACAGTCCTTCGCGTACAAAGTCGCGTACCTGAAGAAATACAAACTGGCCGGTGCGATGTTCTGGCATTTGGGGCAGGATGATGAAGAGGCTGACCTCTTGCACAGTTTATACAGGAACCTGCGTGAAAAGACACCAGAAGTTGATCTTGCAGGTGGGGTGCGTTACCAGCAAAGATAATTGGCGTTCATGATAGATTCTCTATCCAGATTTTCTTTCCTGGATGATGATCTGAAATAGTATCCAACGCACTTGAAAAATTAGTATCAGCAGGACTTTTCAGTGGATAGATAAAGCGGGAAATATTCTTAGCTGACAGGCCAGCGTATTCTGCTTCTGTCAGGACATTGCTACCGCACCAGATCACCAAGGCGACCGTGGTGTTTAGCAAGATTAACTCATCAAGCCCCTCGCGTGTGAAGACAAGAAAAACCATTAATATGTAATTGAAATAAGTGGATTCACATAGTAAGCCAGCTATCTTCACAAGTGCAACAATCATGCTTCAGCAAGAATGTTCTATCCGCTGCCATCAAGGCAAAAGCGAACGTGACGCAGGTTCCAGCATGATGATCTCAGGCCAGCGTTGTAGTGACTTATACAAGTCGGCAAATGCCTGATCCCGCCATAGCGCGTCCCCTGCCAGTTTTGTCAGATAGGATTCATAAGCTGCGCGGTCAGGATAAGAAGAAAACCAGACAAACACATTCACATTCTCACGCACAGGCAAACGTTCAAAAGTATTACGGCTTTTTTCCGTAACAAAACGTGCCATGATATGTGCCCCATGGCGCTCAAAGATGGGCAGCAAGCGTTCATTGAATTTGCTGATGAAGTCTGGCGTCACTTCCTGCGTAAAATGGTAAACCGTTGCTACCACGACGCCGGTACGTGGAACAATACTGCCGGGGGCAGGGCGGGTATGGGAATCCAGCCTGAAGCCACTGCCAGCTGAGGCAGGGCGCAACAACAGCACATCATCGTTGTCATACAAAGTCGCATTGGCTTCATTGCGATATGTCTGCCAGGTCTTGCCTGAATAAAAATCCGTCAGCGACTGTCTGCGCATTTCCATATTGGGGAAGCCGCGCAACCAGGTGTAATGGTAGGGGTCATTGATATCACGGAACTGGCCCAGCACGCGTATGCCAGTTTCTTCCTGGGATTCGATGAAGCGCTTCTCGAACAGCGAGATCAGCGCATCCCGCTTGCCCGGATAAGTCACATACTGGCGCAGCTCTATGATATTGCAGCATTCATCGGCGGTAGCACTGCCAGCTACTTCAGCAGTGTTCGACGTAGTGACTGTTCCTAATAGCGCGGCACCCATCAGGGCAATGGCAGAGGTGTTCATTTGCTGTTCTCCAAGACAATTAATCGCGTAACCAGAAATAATTAACGCCATGGAGCCCAGCATAGAATGGCATTAGGACAATTCAAGTCCTAATAAGAAGCAAGACTTAAAAAATCAATCTGCAACACAATACAGACATGATTGCTTCCATTTTGCATAAGTCAGGACAGCAATCAGTTTTTCCAAGCATTGCCTTTCACCTGCTTGCAAGCCGAGAAGCAGCAGAGGCAACAGAGAACTTAAAGCCTGTTCTATTTCATCTTCAGAAAATGCCTGGTCTTCGAAGAGATTGGACATGCGGTGTAAAAAGGAATTATCTGCCCTTTTTAATAAACGTGAAATCTGCGGCAATTCATCAAACTCTATCCCACCTACGATATCCGGTGCGTCTTTTACTTTGCTACTTTTGCCAACTACGAGGTCGTAAGCCATTGCTGAGCCTTTTACTTGTCAGCTTTCTTCACAGTCATCTTTGAAAAAAGGCTTTTGCTGAAACCTGATACCCGCCAGTATCTGCATGACCCGCTCATCTGACAAATGACCTATGAATTCACCAAGTTGATTTTTAGGAATGGAAGATATCTGCGACACCACGATCACGCTTTGTTTATCCAGACCAGCTTCGCTCAATTCCAGCATGACATTACCCGGTTCGGTCACGCGCTTTAGATTGCTGGTCAGGGCACATATGACTGTGGTGGTGATGCGTGACTGATTGAAGATATCATCCTGTATCACCACATGCGGGTGCGCCAGGCCAGCGACGATACTGCGTTCTTCATCGGGGCTGGCCCAGTAAATGTCACCGCGCTTGATCTTGCTTGTCATAGACTGGCCTGCGCCGCAACGAGCGGCTTGATGAAATTATCTACAGCGGTGGTATACGCACTATCCAGCCCCAGATTTTTATTGATATCGGCATGGCTCAGGCTTTGCGGCAGCAGCGTCGCCTGCATACCCAGCGACTTGGCTTTGTCGATAAACACGCCAGCCTGGGCGCAGGGCTTGTCTGGCCTGATGCTGGAGCAGATCGCCATGAAGGGAGCCGCAGCCTGCTTCAATTGCAGGGTGGGTGAACTGGATTGCCAGTATGCGGGATCAGTGCCAAAGGCTTCATCATAGAAGCGGTAATGTTTTTGTCCCATGATCTTGTCAATGTCATAGGCTGCACTGTCGAGCGCGATCGTCGCCAGCCAGGCAGAAGCACCGGCTCTGGCAGCGATGGCGGGTGAACTGGCCAGCAGGGCAACCAGATGCGCCCCGGCGGAATGGCCCATGATGATGAAACGTTGACTTGAGCCGCCCCATTCTGCTGCCTTGCCCTGTGCTGCGGCCAGGGCTTTTGCCACATCATCGGCCTGTTCCAGTGGTTTTACGTCGGGCAGCATGCGGTAATTGGCGGAGATAAAAATATAACCTTGAGGCAGCCAGTGTCCTGCCTTGTTTTCTACCACGCCACGGGCAGTCTTGCTGCCTGTACGCCAGGCACCTCCATGTACCATGAAAATGACGGGCATGGCTTTTAGGCTAGCCGCATTCGCAGGCAGATATACATCCATGGTCTGGCGCTTGTCGTTGCCATAGGCAATATCGCGTAAAACCTTGGAACCAGCAGGCAAGCCTTGCGGAGCCAGGTCTGTTGTTTCTACATCCGTCATGTCATTTTTTTCAGCCACCTGTTCTGCCTGCTGGTCTTTTCTTTCCTGCCGTCTTTCCATGATTTTGTCGCGCAGGGTGCCAGCAGCGACAGAAGTAACAGGCAAAACAAGCAGGAAGCCCAGACAAACGGATATCGCTTGCAAAGAATAGCGGGACAAGGCGGTTATATCTGCAGGCTGGGGCATCATGAAACTCCATATCATCAGGGTGAACCAGCTTGAGCCCTTATCTTAGAAAATCTGGCTATTGTTGCACTAGTCTATTTATGCAACAACTTGTAAAGCAAAGTAACATTATCAGGAAAAGTGTGTGTTGCAGACGTGCATGCAAGACTGGGTTTATGCGACTATAGCAGGCAACCACTACAGGAGTGCTTCAGACATGATGGCGACTGTCCTGCTGTCCCCCTTCGTTTTTGTTTGCCACTGCCAGCAGGAGGCAGGGTGCTAGGCTTGCTGCGCAGTTTATGGCGGCGGCTGGGCATAGGGTCCGCTGCGGCTGATGCAGAAGCACTGCAGGCAGCCACCGTCTTCAGCGCACCTGAAGAGATCGTTGCCGAAGAAGGGGCCTGGCAACCTGGCTTTGATGTCGATTCGCGTTTCTACCCGTGGCTGCTCGGTACTTACGGCAAGCAGGTACAGCATGGCTCAGATAAGCCACTGCTGATTGCACTGGAGCGCCTGGTCAGGGCAGACTTCAGCGATGCCCGACATATTCCGCGCGTGCCCAGCGTGCTGCCGCAGTTGTTGAAAAGCCTGCGCAATGAAAATGTCTCTGGTGATGAGCTGGCCAGCCATATCGGCAGGGACGTGAGCCTGGTCGCCGAGATCATCAGTGAAGTGAACAGTTCTTATTACAGTCCGGCAGACAAGATCAGCAGTCTCGACAATGCGATACGCCTGCTCGGCATCAACGGCCTGCGCTTGTTGGTGGCGCGCACGGCGTTCCGGCCTTTGATACAACTGCAGTCTGGCCGAATCACTTGCGTGGTTGCGCCATTGATCTGGGAACAGTCAGACAAATGTGCGCAGGCTTGTCGCCTGCTGGCGCAGGAGCGCGGACTTGACGGCTTTCATGCCTACCTGGCTGGTCTCGTGCAAAACATAGGGCTGATCATTGCGTTTCGTAGCCTCGATCAGATCATGGTGGCACCAGTCATGCCGCTGGCGACGGAATTTCGCCTGCGCTTTTTACACATGGCACATATCCTGTCTTACCGCATTGCCAAAGAATGGGACTTCCCTGATGCTGTCATGCAAGCCCTGAAAGACCAGGTCAGCCATGATGGTCCATTACAGGATCTGGGCCTGGTGTTGAAGCAGGCGAGTGACCTCAGCAAAATAAGATTGCTGGTGAACGATGCTGTCATCAGTGACGACGATGAAGAACTGCACCTGGCTGCAGACGCAGAAATGCAGCGCTGTTTTGCAGCGCTGCACACACAGGAAAATGATGAGGCCTAGAAATTATTTTCCTGGCCCATTTTCAAAACAAAAATTTCCAGAAGATCGGTACTGCAGTCGAAAATCTTTGTTTTAAAAACGGGCTGTCGTCAAGAAAAAAACCGCTTGCAGACTCTGGCATCCCGCGCGTTTCTGGCGATTGCTATCGCACAAAAAACACATGTTGATCAGCCCTGGATATTTTTGCGAGCGGCTTTTTGTGCCACTTGCTGACGTTGGAATTGTTCAGCTTCATCCATCGCCAACTTCTCTTCATCAGTCATTCTTTTAGCGCTGATCAACACAGTTTGCATTGCATTTTGTGTTGCGTCATACGCCATTTTTTGCTCTTCAGTCATACGTTTTGCAGAGATCGTTACGCTGGCAACATTCATGCTTGCTTCTGCTGTACCTTGAGTAAAAGCAGCAGTGATTGCCAGTGCGCCTGTCAGCAATGCTGTAGAAAGAATCAGGCCAGATGTGAATGTGTTGTTGATCGTGTTTTTCATTTCGTTTTCCTCTTTGTGGTTGGTTGATGTGTGTACTTTAGAGCTTGCGCTGTCAATCCGCGAGGGGCATGCGACGAAATGCAGGAAACGGAGATTGAAGTGTCAAAAACACCTCTTCAACGTTTTTTCGTCGGGAATTTTAATGTGGGAAAACGGCTGGCATGGAGCCTGACAGGCTGGCTTAGGTAACCTGGACAAGTGCTGGAACTATCCTGCACGACAGGCGAAAGCGAGGAGAAAGACCAGACTGCAAGTCTGTAGGTGCAAGCAGCTACTCGCCTGACAACAAATAAGGAATGCCATATTACATCCATGTGAATTGAGAATATGACTTAACAATGACATTCACGTTTCATATAACGGACATCTGATCATGTGATTGGATTAACAAGTTTCCAGCCAGTATCATGACCTTGTTTTTAATCAACCAAGTAAATAAACATGATCACCGCTATCGTTTTTGCTCAACTACTGGCAACTATCATTATGCTGACTGCTGCCCTGACTGACTGAAAGTCTGCTGCAATCACTGTCGTCTCAGTAGTCACCTTCAGCAGTTAGTAAATAATAAAGTAATTACATCCGTCCAGGCCAGACCTGGCCACAGGCAGACAATGCCAGATAGTATTTTCAACAACCGTGCATGCGCGACCGTCTGGCGTCGCGCAAAGGCTTACCGAAAGTTGGTCAACATATAAGCAAGCATACACGGCAGGATGCCTGCCTCATAGCAGCACTACAGGCGTACAATAGCGCTTTACGCTGCTGCCCGCTTTTGTACCATGACCATCCTGCTTACCACCCTGAACGCCCGCTATACCCACGCTTCACTGGGCTTGCGCTATTTGCTTGCGAATATGGGTGAGTTGCAGCCAGTCACGCGGATTCAGGAATTTGTCACCGGTGCGCGCAGTACAGATATCGTCGAGAAAATTCTGGCGCTGCGCCAACCCGGTGAAAAATTCATCGTCGGCTTTGGTGTGTATATCTGGAACGTCGTTGAAACCACGCAGATCGTCGCTGTTCTGAAACGGGTGGCGCCGGATGTCGTGGTGATACTCGGCGGCCCCGAGGTATCACATGAAACTGGTGATCAGGAAATCATACGCCTGGCAGACTATGTGATTACCGGCTGGGGCGATGTCAGTTTCCCTGCCCTGTGCCAGCAAATCCTGCACGGCCCGCAACCATTGATGAAGGTGCATGCAGGTCTGCAACCACCTATGGCCGACATACAATTACCTTATCACTTGTATAGCGATCAGGACATCCGTCACCGCACCCTGTATGTAGAGGCTTCACGCGGCTGCCCCTTCAAATGTGAATTCTGCCTGTCGGCACTCGACAAAACGGCCTGGCCGTTTGATATAGACCAATTTTTGCAAGAGATGGAAGTGCTGTACCAGCGTGGCGCAAGGCTGTTCAAGTTTGTTGACCGCACCTTCAACCTGAATATCAAAACCAGTTTGAAGATCATGCAGTTCTTTCTCGATAAACTGGAGGCAGCTCCGCATGACCCAGTATTCGCCCATTTTGAAGTGGTGCCTGATCATTTACCTGATGCCTTGAAAGAGGGCATACAAAAATTCCCGGAAGGCAGTCTGCAATTCGAGATTGGCATACAAAGTTTTAATACCGATGTACAAGCCCTCATCAGCCGCAAGCAAAACAATGAAAAAGCTGCCGAGAACATACGCTGGCTGTGCGAACATTCACACGCGCATTTGCATGTGGATTTGATTGCTGGCTTACCGGGTGAAACGATGGAGAGTTTTGCCGCGGGCTTTAACAAGCTGGTGGCCTTGGGCCCGCATGAAATCCAGTTCGGCATATTGAAGCGCCTGCGCGGCACACCGATTATCCGTCACACAGAAGCCTACCAACTGGCGTTTGACCCGCAACCGCCTTACACCATCCTTGCCAACAAGGACATTGCCTTTGGCGATATGCAAAGGCTCATCAGGTTTGCCCGCTACTGGGACATGATTGCCAATTCAGGACGTTTCTCACACAGCCTGCCCCTGATACTGGCAGACACTGCCTTTGAAAATTTCATCGCCTTGTCAGACTGGCTGTTCGTCAATACAGATGCGACGCACCGCATCGCCCTCGACAAACTGGCAGCCCTCGTCAACAAGTGGCTGCTGGAAGTGCACGGCGCAAGCAGTGAAGCAGTGCAAGCAGCGGCATCCCATGACTACGCCGGTCTAGCCATGCACCGGCAAGGCAACAAAGCTGATCCATCAGCGCCACAAAGACAGACCAGGAAAGAAGCTGCCAGAGAAGTTGTGGCAAAGGCTTTGCCGCAAAGACAGGCGCGCCATCTGGCAGCTTGAGATATGCGAAGTTCCGATCTCAATCATCCGGCCTGGGTCGGGAGCTTACTGGCGGATTACTTGGAACTCAAACACACCTTGCACCGAATTAGAGAAGTCTTCATTGAGTGTGATAAATTGGATTGCACTCCAAAACCCGGCATCTCCAGTATGTCAGTCTGACGTCATGTTTCATCAGAGCTAGGCCCGCACAGTGCTGCCGCCAAAGACAGCATGCTGGCGAAGCAAGGGAGTAAAAAGGCTGTAAAGCATTTTTTGATCAGGTGCGCTGACTTCATCAAGCGCTTTTCTATGTTCAGGCGACAAGACGACTTCCAAGGCTGCTACGTTAGCAGATACCTGCTCCATGCGGCTTACCCCCATTAAAGTCGATGTCACGCTGCGCTGGCCCGTTATCCAGGATAAGGCGATTTGCGTGGAACTCAATCCGGTTTCGGTGGCTAGCCTCTTCAACGTGTTCACAATTTCCCAATTTTTATCGGTGAAGAGGGAATCACCGAAAGGGTTGGCACCATCCAGCCGCTTGTCCCCCTCTGCTCTCTGCTCACCTTCTTTAGCTACCTCTCGTGGCAATCCTCCGGCTCTGGGTGCAGAAGCTTCAACTACAGTACGGTCGTATTTCCCGGTCAGCAGACCAAATGCAAGCGGACTCCATGGCACTATACCCATGCCAAATTCCGCAGCCATCGGCACATACTCATCTTCGATGTCACGGTTAGCAAGCGAGTAAAAGTATTGCAGCGCAATCGGACCAGGCACACCCCGCACTTGTGCCAGCGTCGCCAGTTTAGCGATATACCAGGCTGGCGTGTTAGACAAGCCCCAATATCGAATTTTGCCTGAACGGACAAGTGCTGCCATAGTCTCAAGCAGCTCTTCTGCCGGTGTGACAGAATCCCAAACGTGTATCCAATACATATCGATGTAATCAGTGCGCAAGCGCCGCAACGATCCCTCAAGGGCAGTGTGTATGTGCTTTGCCCCATTGCCTCCAGCATGGGGCCCATGCCCATCTGCAAAACCAGACTTGGTCGCAAGCACAACACGGTCTCGTAGTGATTGCTCTTGAATAAACCTGCCCAGCATCTCTTCACTACGGCCACTTGAATAGACATCTGCAGTATCAATGAAGTTACCCCCGGCTTCTACATAAACATTGAATACGGCACGGGATGCCTCTTCACCGGAACCCCAGCGGGCAGTGCCAAAAGTCATACTCCCCAGGCAAAATGGGCTGACGACAAGGCCAGAACGCCCAAGAGTGCGGTAGTCTGTGAGTGGCATAACTTTACTTTCCGAGTGATTGATAGGAAAATCATAGCCCGGATTTCTCAAGAATGCAATTAATTTACTAGTGATCGCTACAAATATATGAAAATGATTCCCCGCAAGAAAGGCCGGCCATTATCATTTGACCGGGATATAGCATTGCAAAAAGCCATGATGCTGTTCTGGCAGCACGGTTACGAAGCAACCTCATTGAACGACTTGACCACAGCCCTGGAGGTAACTCCGTCAAGCATCTACTCTGCATTCGGCGACAAGAAGGGATTATTCTTAAATGCCATCGCCCTTTACTTATCAGGGCCAGTGACGTCCGGGACAATTATCAATGAAGCTGCCACAGCACGTGAGGCCGCACTGGGTTTACTGAACGCAGCAGCAATCGGATTCACTGGCAAGGACACCCCCGCTGGCTGCCTATTGGCAAGTTCGGCGATCAGTTGCTCGGTTGCCGCCGATGACGTCAAAGTGGAATTGGCAAAAATCCGGCATGGAATAGAAACACAACTCCGGGAGAAGATTACGGGTTCCATAAAAAGCAAGCAAATGCCTGCTGAAACAGATGCCGACGGACTGGCGGCACTCACCATGTCCATCATTCAAGGTATGTCAACACTGGCAAGAGATGGTGCTACGCGCGACAAATTACTTAAGGTAGTTGAGACTGCAATGAGAATTTGGCCGTGATACCGATTCCAGCATCTGTATGCTGATGTTGACCGAGTTAATGATAGCTGGCAGATTATTGGACTGATTTCCCTACTATTGAATGAATAGCATAATGATGCGCATACCTTACCAGGCACATAAATGCTACTGCATTTATTGAATTGCCAAACCATACATCACAGCAATGGATTAACTAATTCGAATGTGTGTTCAGGGAAAATCTCTCCAGAGAATACGCCTGTTACTGCCAGATCAAATCTTTCTTTGAATGCGTGCAGTTCATCAATGTTCAATACAGTGCCCAACTCATTGTCTATAGCAAGAATTTTGAAAACGTCATTTTCATCAAAATGAGCAGCGAATAATCTGTCTACATTTGACCGCAGCTTTACTATTTTCAATGCAAATTTTTTGTCCATTGACTCTACATTTCTCAATTTATTTGCAGCAAGGACAAGATCGCGATGCAACAGCCAGAATTCTTTTGTATTCCAAATTCCGTGTTCTGCTCATTGCTTATAAAAACGGCCTATCCAATTTGCATTACCTGGCAAGTTGCGGCAGATACTTTCAAACATTAAAACTTGCACATTCATTTCCTCAATTTGATAGGCGGGCGCTTGCATGCACTTATTTATCGCTGATCAGTATGCGGCTGATCTCGCCAGATTTCCTGCCTGCCAGTATCGCTGCATTGAGCTTACGTATCCATTCTTCATACTGCACACCAGCCGCAGCGAAATGCAATTCATCGACCAGCATGGGTTTGGGCAAGACTTTGAATGCTTGCTCCAGGACTTTGTCGCTGGTGCTCAATTCTTTGCGCAGGATGCGTATCAATAACTGTTCTACCTCGCCTGCCTGGGGACGGCGGTCACCAAAGATCATCACATCCATTCTTTTATTGATGAGTTTTTTCAGGCGTGCGCCATGTGAGCCCACGTCTTCTTCCACCTGAAACAAGACATTGCGCTGGCTGTCGAATTCATCACCATAGCTGGTACCGCGGATGACGCCAACGGTCTTGCCTTTCAGGTCCAGCATATTGTTATAAGTAAAGCCGGCATCGCTGCGCGTCACCAGCCAGACATAGTTGGCGTAAATGGCTTCAGAAAACTGATAGACCTGCAAACGTTCGCGGTTTTTTGAGAGCCCAAAAACGATGCCCTCGCCATTTTTGGCGTTCACCAGCAAGCGCGTCCAGGGATAGCGGCGAATTTCAAATTTGATTTGCTGCTGATGTTCAACATAATTCAGCAGTTGGCGAATTTCATCGCGTATCGGGACGATCTCACCGGCTTCGTTACGCAACTCACGTATGAGCAACACGAGTTTTTCCTGCTTTGCTGCTTCTGTCGCCGTACCAGGAATGGCAACAAACAGGGCAAAGGACAAGAGCAGCAAACGCACACCCAGCGGCACTGGCTGCCAGATCCAGCAGATATATTTGCCCTCTACTGCTTTTGCCAGGATGGACATGTGGTGCTTGATGTAAGTTTAGTCCAGCATCAGGCGAATTTTTCCAGCAAGGACGCCAGGCGCCGGGTACTGGCGACCGCTTCTTCCGTCGTCTCGGCCTTTTCTGCATGAGTGACCACTGCACTGGTCAGCAAAGTCACAAAAGAACGGTCCAGCGCCTTGCGGGCAGCTGACATCTGTTGCGCTACTGCCTCACAATCAGCGGGTACCGCTGCCTTGGCGATGAGTTTTTGCACACCGCGCAATTGTCCTTCCACCCTGGCCAGACGGTGCAGCAGGTCTTTTTTCTGCTGATCGTTTAAAGCCGTGCCTTGCACTATCTTTAGTGGGGGAGTATCTGCCATGAAAATGCTCCTTCGCGTTGATGCATTTGAGTTTGATGCTGAGTTTTTTGCTAAAACCTGTTGAACCATGTCACATACTACTACCTAGTATGCTACACCAGTCGCGCAGGCAAGGGGAAACAGATATGCACGCACAAACCGCGTGCCTCTGATGTCGTGGCCAGGCTGCCATCTGACAGGCTGATGTCACCGCCATGCAATTTGACTATATCGTGCACTATGCACAGCCCCAGACCGGTGCCGCCAGGATTGGCAATGGAGCTGGCAGAGGCGCGGTAAAAGGGCTCGAATACTTTTTCACGTTCGGCCTCTGTGATGCCCGGTCCGGTATCCTGGATATCAATATGCGCCTGGCCATCCTCTTGATACACACGCAATACGATGCGGCCACCTTCGGGGGTGTAGCGGATGGCATTGTCGAGCAGGTTGCTGAGCATTTCATGCAGCAACAAGGTATTGCCACGATAAGGGATGGCCAAATCTGCCTCCAGCGCCAGATCCAGTTGCTTGCGCACGGCTGGCATGGCGAGTTCCAGGCAGACCTCTTGCGCCAGCTGGTTCAGCAAGATATCGTCGAGCTCAGCCGCTGCCGCACCATGACCGGTACGTGCCAGTGTCAGCAAGCGATTTGCCAGATGCACTGTGGCATCGGTGGTCTGGGCAATGCTGGCGACGATCTGGCGCATGGCGGCTACATCGTTTTCACGCAGCGCCAGTTCGGCCTGGGTTTTCAATACCGTCAGTGGTGTACGCAACTGGTGCGAGGCATCGGCGATAAAACGTTTTTGCCCGTTGATCAGGGTCTGTAGCCTTTCCATATAAGCGTTCATGGCGTTCACCAGCGGGCGTATTTCCTTGTGCACGACATTCGGGTCAAAGCCAGATAAATCCGTTGGTTCACGCGCCTCTACATCGGCACGCAATTGCATAATGGGGGCCAGTACAAACCGCAAAGCCACCCAGACCATGAGTGCCACCGCCAGCACCAGCGCAGCCTGGCGCAACAGGGTATCGATGAGAATTTTGCGCGACAGGCCGCGCCGCGCATCCAGGGTTTCACCCACTTCTATGAGGGCAATGCCACGCATCTGGTCGTCATATACAGGCTGGTGCAGGGCGGCGATGCGCACAGGCTGATCCTGGTAATCTGCATGGAAGAAATGTACCAGGGCAGGGTAAATTTCAGAACGCGGTACATTTTTTGGCAAATCCGGCAAATCTTCATAGCCAGAAACAAACTCGCCATTGACGCCGGTGACCTTGTAATACAAACGCCCCAGGGTATCGGTTTCAAAACTGTCGAGTGCAACATAGGGTACATTCGCCACCACCTTGCCATCAACGATCTGCACCCTTTCTGCCAGTGCCCTTGCCGAAGACAGCAAGGAGCGGTCATAAGCCAGGTCAGCTGCATCAAGGGCATTGCGATAAACCGAAAAAGCATTCAAGGCCACCAGCAAGACCAGGGGTATCAATAACCAGCGCAAGAATTGGCCGCGCAAACTCCCCAGTCGGTAAGGCCGCTCCATCAGCGTGCTTCCAGCAGATAACCTATCCCGCGTAGCGTGACGATGACAACCTTGCCGGTGCTGACGGTATCGAGTTTCTTGCGCAGGCGGTGGATATAGATTTCTATGGCATCAAGATTGGCATCATCATCCAGGGCAAACACTTCATCGAACAGCTTGTCCTTGGATACTGCCTGACCAGGTCGGCTGATCAGGGTTTCCAGCACCGCATATTCACGCGGCGTCAGCGACAATGGCTGTCCGTCATAATGAAACTGCCGTATCACGGTATCAAAGCTCAGTGCACCACAAGTCAGGGTCACCGCTTCATTACCCTGGGCACGACGCAGCAAAGCTTTGACACGCGCCTCCAGTTCGGCCAGCTCAAACGGTTTGGGCAGGTAATCATCGGCACCGGAATTCAAACCCTGCACCCTGTCATTCAAGCCACCCCGAGCCGTCAAGATCAGCACAGGCGTCTTGCTACCGCGCGCGCGCATGCGCTTCAGCACATCCATGCCATCCATTTTTGGCAGGCTCAGGTCGAGAATGACCAGCGCATATTCCTGCGTATGCAAGAGCGCATCGGCATCCGCCCCATTCATGGCAGTTTCCACCGTCAAATGCGCATCACGCAAGGCCTTGGCCAGCCAATGGGACAACTCGATATGATCTTCAACTAATAGTATGCGCATACACAGCCTGTTCACTCCAGATACCCACTAGGCTACCAGCCTGATTCAAAAGCGTCACTATCTGTTGACTATTTCTGACAAGAAAAGGGCAGTCTATGTGGGAATGGGAAATCAAAATGACAATGCTGTTTGTATTGATGGGATTGTTTTTTCGGTAATTTTCTAAGGAGTGGACGTGGCGAGGTGGGTGTTGCTGTTGGATTTGACTTTGGGGTTGACTTTGGGGTTGTCGTTGTTTTTGACGTTTGCAGTTCCCATGTGTAGCCGCCGTTTGTGCGGTACAGAAAATGGAAAAAGAAATGACCGTTGTTTGAGGTGTAGCAGGGATTTCGTGCAGCATGCTGCACGCCTGCGTAACGGCATGCGCTTGCAAGCGCATGTTCCTAAAGCAAGGCCGCAGGCAAGTTTCGGGCATTTCCCATTTTTTGTACTGCGCAAACGGGAACCCCCTTTAGGGCTGATCATTACCCACATCTTTCCTGACAAATTCACATTTGACAGAAATTTCTTGTAAACAGACGATAGTGATGTTAACTTTTGATTCGTGAAAATAATTAAAATCCCTGAATGGACATTGACGAA
>NZ_JBMPOV010000024.1:0-21125 GCF_049340405.1 Undibacterium sp. Ji42W | reverse complement strand
GAAGCTGTCGGCGATTTGGTTCAGGGTGAAACCTTGTGCCATCCAGTAGGCCAGACCATTTGGGTCTGCAGGACGGTTGAAGTAGGCGATGTAAAGCTTTTGGATATCAGCTGATGTGTTGGCCATTGCGTGTCCTGTTTAGTTATTGTTAAAGCAAAAAAGTAATCAAGCATCTGTTTGTCAGTGCATTTTTTAGCGAGTGAAGGTTAACATAGCAGTGCATTTTTACCTGTGACGTGAATCACAATTCTTTGAGTTTCCCAAAAAATCACTCTTTAAAACAAAAACAGCCCTGAACATCAGGGCTGTTTTGTAAACTAAGAAAATGCATTACTTAGATTACTTAGAATTACTTAGTTAAGGCATCAATGAAACATTAATGGATGATTTTATCCAGGAAGTCGCGAGCACGTTCTGAGCGGGCATTATTAAAGAATTCATCTTTTGAACAATCCTCAACTATCGCGCCTTTGTCCATGAAGACAATACGATTTGCCACTTTCTTGGCAAAACCCATTTCATGGGTCACCACCATCATGGTCATGCCTTCTTGCGCCAGGCCGACCATGACGTCCAACACTTCATTGATCATTTCAGGATCAAGCGCCGATGTTGGTTCATCGAACAGCATGGCAATCGGATCCATCGACAGCGCACGGGCAATCGCCACACGCTGTTGCTGACCGCCGGACAACTGACCAGGGAATTTGTCTTTCTGGGCAATCAGGCCGACGCGATCCAGATACTTCAAACCACGCTCGGTAGCCTCATCTTCTGAACGTCCCAGCACTTTGACCTGGCCGATCGTCAGGTTTTGACGAATGGACAGATGCGGGAACAATTCAAAGTTCTGGAACACCATGCCTATGCGTGCGCGCAGTTTGGACAGATTGGTTTTAGGATCGCCAACAGATACACCTTCTACCGTGATCTCGCCTTTCTGGAAAGGTTCCAGACCATTAACAGTTTTGATCAGGGTGGATTTGCCCGAACCGGAAGGGCCGCATACCACCACCACTTCCCCCTTGGACACTTCGGTCGTGCAGTCTGTCAAGACCTGGAACTGACCATACCATTTACTGACATTATTCAATTTAATCATTTGAAATCTCCACAATATTCTTAACGTATGATCGCCACTTTTGCTTGCAACTTTTTCACGAGCGCGGACAAGCCAAAGCACATGATGAAGTAGACAACCGCTGCGAATGAATACATTTCCACCAGACGGCCATCACGCTGTGCAACTTTGGCTGCAGAACCGAAAAAGTCGGGAATGGACAAAATCGATACCAGCGACACGTCCTGGAACAAAACGATGGTTTGCGTCAGCAATATAGGGATCATATTGCGGAAAGCCTGAGGCAACACGATATGTCCCATGGTTTGCCAGTAATTCATACCCATGGCATAACCAGCCCATATCTGCCCACGAGGGATGGACTGTATGCCGGAACGCATGATTTCGCAGTAATAAGCAGCTTCAAACATGACAAAGGTGATCAGGCAAGAAGAAAAAGCACCAACGGCCACAGGTTCATTTGCGCCAATTATCCAGGCGCCAATGTAGGGCACCAGGAAGTAAAACCAGAACAGCACCAATACCAGAGGAATGGAGCGCATCAAGTTGACATAGCCAGAGGCGACCAGATTGATTAGCTTGTTGCTGGACAGACGCATCATCGCCAATAAAGTGCCGATAACGATACCGCCTGTCATTGACAGGAAGGTCAGCTTCAGTGTGAATACCATGCCGGTCTGGAACAGGTACACCCACGACCGCTGAATGACATCAAAATCAAAATTACCCATGTTTAGTGCCCTCCACTATTGGCTGAACCAGCGGTAATAAAACCTGGTACGCGCAGTTTCTTTTCCAACAAATTCGACATCAGGATCGCCACCACAGACACGATCAGATAGATGATGGTGGCAGCACTGAAAGCCTCAAAAGTCTTAAAAGACATTTCTTGCATGGAACGAGTACTTGCCATCAGTTCTATCAAACCTATGGACAAAGCCACCGAACTGTTTTTGATGATCGCCGCCACTTCATTGATCAGTGAAGGAATGATGATGCGAAATGCCATAGGCAATAGCACATAGCGGTAAGTTTGTGGGAGCGTCAGTCCCAATGCTGTTCCAGCCATTTTCTGACCACGCGGCAATGCATTGATACCCGTCGAGACCTGTACCGCCACCCTTGCCGAAGTAAAAAACCCCAGACTCAATACCGCAGTGACGAAAGGTGCATTCGGCAATTGTTTGAGTGCTGTGCCCCACGCCTCTGGCAAGACTTCAGGAAAGACAAAGTACCAGAGAAACATTTGCACGATGAGTGGAATATTTCTGAATAATTCCACATAGGCATTTGCCAGCCTGACTACCCATTTATTTGGCGCTGTACGCAGTGTCCCTATCACCAGACCCAGAGCCAATGCAATCACCCAACCCAAACCTGCTGTCGCCAATGTCCATTTCAGACCGGAGATCAGGGATTCAAAATAGGTGCCCGTTCCATCGGGCGCAATGTCCCAAAAGATATTCCAATTCCAGTTGTAATTCATATTCTCCTCCTGTGCAGCGCTTTCAGTCCGTTTTTTGCAAGATCATGCATGCATTGTCTTGCAAAAGAAAACGGGAGGTGCATCCCCCCGTTTTGTCGGACTACCTTGCCTAGCTCTATATTATTTTTTCTTGTTCAGTACGGCTTTTTGAGCCTCTGGAACAGCAGCATAGGCAGAAGGCTCACCAGAATCTGTAGGCTTGGCAGCAACTACCTTGAGCTGGTCAGACATCGGCCAATTCAGCGCAATGCCTTTAGGTGGAATAGGTTGCATGAACCATTTGTGGTAAATGCGGTTAACGTCACCAGAAGTCAGCACATTGGAAATCGCTGTATCAACAACTTTCTTGAAAGCTGCGTCGTCTTTACGCAGCATGATGCCGTATGGTTCAACAGAAAGTGCTTCTTTGCTGATTTCATACTCAGACGGATTTTTTGAGTTGGATGCTTGCGATGCCAACAGAATGTCATCCATTACCCAAGCTACTGCACGGCCTGTTTCTACCATCAGGAAAGCTTCTGCATGATCTTTGGCTGGCAAGATATTAATACCCAGGTTCTGGTCAGCATTAAGTTGTGTCAACTGTTTCAGATTGGAAGTACCAGAAGTGGATACGACGGCCTTGCCTTTCAAATCCATCAGGGTTTTGATGCCAGAAGATTTTTTAGAAAGAATACGGTTAGCAGTAACGAATGTCGTTGGCGCAAAGGCCACCTGTTTCTGACGCTCAACGTTATTGGTTGTAGAGCCACATTCCAGATCAATCGTGCCGTTGGCCATCAAAGGAATACGTGTAGCAGAAGTGACAGGATTCATTTTGACGTTCAGTGAAGTCAAACCCAGTTGCTTTTGCACTGCTGTGACGATTTTCATGCACATATCAATGGAATAGCCTTGATAAGACTGTTTATCGTCGAGGTAGGAAAAAGGAATGGAAGAATCACGCACACCCAGCGTAATGGTGCCTGTATCTTTGATTTTTTTCAATGTTCCAGTTTCTTGCGCCTGTGCTGCACCAGCTACCAGGCCAGCACCAACCAAAGCTACCAACAATTTCGAAAATTTCATACTGTCTCCAAAAAGTTAAATCAAAAAATCATGGCTTTGAGTTTAACAAAAACCCTCAGCAAATTACCGTTTTTTTTAGTCGGTTTAATACGTATTACTACTTATATGTTGCTAAAACTTTAGTCAGGCACGACGCCTGCCAAATAATACAAAATTCATCCGGCAAACCCCCGGCTATGCATCATGCAAAGGCTGTGCCCATTAATCCGCGACCTTGTCTGTCGGGAAGCGTATGTTGTCGCGCAACAGGAAATTCATGGGCATGTTCAGATTTGCCCCTTTTGGGGGCACGGGCTTGCGGAACCATTTGTCATACAGTTTAGTGACTTCACCATCATTCATGAGACGCGCCAGTTCACGGTCTATCAGCGCCTTGAAGGCGGGATCATCCTTACTCAACATGATGGAATAGGGTTCGGTAGAGAGCGCATCGCCCACCACAATAAACTTGCTGGGGTCTTTGGCATTGGCTCGCTGTCCATACAAGAGCACATCATCAACGGTAAAAGCGTCAGCCTTGCCGCTTTCTACCATGCTGAATGACTCGTTATGATCACTGCCTTCCAGCAATTTCAAATCCAGGCCCCTGACTTTGTCACGGTCATTGAGAAGCTTGACGGTCGTTGTCCCCTTGGAGGTGACGACTTTTTTGCCCTTGAGGTCAGTCCAGTTTTTGATGCCGGAATCGGCACGGACGATCATTTTTGCAGTGGCAAAGAAATGGGGGATAGTGAAAGCAACCTGCTTGCGGCGCTCTGCATTATTGGTGGTTGAACCGCACTCCAGATCAGCCTTGCCTTCAGCAATGGCAGGAATACGGGTGCTGCCCGTCACCAGCACATAATTCACGTTGAGCTGCGGCAGCTTGAGTTCTTTTTTAATTGCATCGACCAGTTTCAGACAAATGTCCACGGAATAGCCGATAGGTTTTTTATCATCACCCAGATAAGAAAACGGAAAAGACGCTTCACGGTGCGCGATGGTCACCGTGTGCGTCTCTTTGATGCGTGTCAGGGTATCCGCGGCTAATGAAAGCGAGGAGCACAGGACCAGCGCACAGGGCAAGCCAGCCTTTACTATCCATTTCGTAACTTTCATATGATCCCCCTTTGAACTTAATTCAGGATGGTAATGATAAAGCCCAACAAAATTCAACAGAAAAATTCACATTTAACAAAATATTATTCAGTATATTTTACAATTTACTCTTGCGAAGATTTTAAAAACAGGTATGCAATTATTGTTCCATACCCGTACCCGAGCTTAGTTGGATAAAACTAAGCCTTGATGACATTGAGACATTTCACTAGTGTTGCGCGAGCTTGCTACCAATTTGACGACTCACCCTTCTTGATTGTTCACCTATCAGCATAGGTGAACAATCGCTTTTTACAATTCCAGATTATGGATACAAGCCGCGAACTTCACGCGCCTGCAACACTCTGGAGCAACCAATAATAAATGCTGCTGTACGCAAGGAGACGTTTTTGTCTTCTGTCACCTGCCATACAGAATTAAAAGCTTCCTTCATGATGCGGGTCAGGCGCTGGTTGATTTCATCTTCAGACCAGAAATAGCTGGAGAAATCCTGTACCCATTCAAAATAAGACACGGTCACGCCACCTGCATTGGCAATCACGTCTGGCACTACCAATACACCTTTGTCGCGCAAAATGTCATCTGCTTCTGGTGTAGTCGGGCCATTCGCGCCTTCAAGGATGATTTTGGCGCGGATCTGGTCAGCGTTTTTCAAGGTAATCTGTTGCTCCAATGCTGCCGGGATCATAATATCGCAGTTCACAGCCCAGAATTCATCATTTGGCAAAACAGCTTCTATGCCTTCAAAACCGGCGACACTGCCTTTGGCGGCAACGTGATCAAGCAGTTTGTTGACATCAAAACCGTTCGAATGGAAGATCGTGCCGCCATGATCTTGCACTGCCACGATCTTGGCACCTGCTTCTGCAAACAAACGGGCCGCAATACCACCTACATTACCAAAACCTTGCACGGCAATTTTTGCGCCTGCAATGCTCATGCCACGCTTGGCAGCAGCTTCGCTACCGACCACGAATACACCACGGCCAGTCGCTTCACGACGGCCAAGGCTACCACCGAGGGAGATAGGTTTGCCTGTGACGACGCCAGTAGCAGTACGGCCTTCATTCATGGAATAGGTATCCATCATCCATGCCATGGTTTGCTCATTGGTGTTCACGTCTGGTGCCGGGATGTCTTTGTCCGGGCCAATGATGATGCCGATTTCTGAGGTGTAACGACGTGTCATGCGCATCAGTTCGCCGCGTGACAAGGTTTTTGGATCAACACGGATACCACCTTTTGCACCGCCGTAAGGCACATTCACTGCCGAGTTCTTGATCGTCATCCAGGCAGACAAGGCCATCACTTCTGATAGCGTCACATCCTGATGGAAACGCACACCACCCTTGCCTGGACCACGGGAAGTGTTGTGCTGTACACGGTAACCTTCGAAATGGGAAATGCTGCCGTCATCACGTTCGATAGGCACGTCAACGATGAGGATACGCTTGGGGCGCTTCAGGGTTTCTACCCAGCGCGACAAATGGCCAAGGTAAGGAGTAACACGATCAATTTGCTCAAGGTAAACTGACCAAGGACCGGTCTCAGTCGGGGTAAGATAAGACGGTATCTGGTGCTGGGTGGACATGATATGACCTCTTGAATGTGGTTTGAACTGACTAGCAAATCTTAGAGTCCGTTGCAAAATTAACCTGGCGTTGTTGCGTCGCCTTGCTGGGGGCGCCCAGCCATCTTAATTTTGCAACAACCTCTTATTTTCAGACAGGTCTTTCACCCGCTCTGAAAGCAGACGCATAGTAGTCTTTTCGCTTTGAGGTCAGCCAATGCTTTGTTTGCATGTATCTATGCATGAAATGCATAACTTTGGAATTGGCCTTATGTTATATCTTGCCTATGTCTTGTCCTGCCCCATCCTCTTTGTCTCCTCATATTGCTGCGATGTTTTCAATTTGGCAAACCCATGCTGCCAGTTAATTTTTTTCAATTGCTGCGACGGCTTTTTGCTTGCCGGTTTTTGCTCTGGCTTTCATCTGCCTGCAATTGCTCAAGATACTCCCACAAACGCGAGACGATGACCTTGCCTGGTCTTTGCATCGAAGGGCGTTCGCGGTACAGGCGGATTTCCATATTCACTTCCCAGGCATTGCTTCCCCCATCCGCGCGTGCCAGTTGCTTTTGTTTGACTTCGCGGGTCACGGCAGACTCAGGTAAAAAAGCGATGCCACGGCCTTCCAGCGCCATCATTTTCAAGCCTTCTGCCATGTCGGTCTCATAGCATTTTTCCAGATGAAGGGGCTGGCGCGTATCATTTAAAATCAGATCTACCATGCGCCCCAGATAGGCATTGTTGGCATACGCAAGGAAAGGCAATGGCTCTTTTTCAGTGCCGGGCAACAGCAGTTCTGGCACACCATGTTTGTCACAGCGGGTGTAGGCACGCAGGGTTTCTGTGCCCATGCTGATCATATCGTACTGACTGCTATCGAGTAATAGCGGCTGACGAGGATGGTGATAGCAAAGCAAAAGGTCGCAACCACCTTCGACCAGAGTCATGACAGCATCATGCACATTCAGCGCCAGCAGGCGGCTGTTGATTTCGCCGAATGCCTGATCCAGGCCAGTCAGCCAGCGTGGCACGTAAGTCAGAGACAGTGTATGCGGCACAGCAAAATCCACCGTGGTTTGCGTGGTGGTGCGCTTGCCGCGCAACAGCGCGCGGGCATTATTGATTTGCCCCAGCATGGCAATGGCCTGCTCGTAAAACACTTCACCGGCATGTGTCAGCCTTGTCGGGTACGAAGTGCGGTCGATCAGATCACTGCCCAGCCAGGCTTCCAGCGATTGTATGCGGCGTGAGAAAGCTGGCTGCGTCACATGGCGCAATTCTGCAGAACGACTGAAGCTGTTTGTCTCTGCCAGGGATACAAAATCTTCCAGCCACTTGGTTTCCATTTTATGCGCTCACGAGTTCAATTTCATCGGCTTCGTCATCATCTTCAGCCATATCTTTTTTCTTGCTTTGCTGCCTTTCCCACATGCGCGCATAAGCACCGTGCAAAGTCAGCAAATCATGATGGGTGCCGCGTTCTATGATGTGACCTTTATCCATCACCAGTATCTGCTGTGCATCGACAATCGTCGATAATCTGTGGGCAATGACGAGACTGGTGCGGCTGCGTGCTATGTCTTTCAATTGTGCCTGTATCAATTGCTCGGACTGAGAATCAAGTGCTGATGTGGCTTCATCAAAAATCAGGATGGACGGGTTCTTCAGCAAGGTGCGCGCAATAGCCACGCGCTGTTTTTCACCACCAGATAATTTCAGGCCGCGCTCACCAACCATGCTGGAGTAACCATCGGGCAGCGACTCGATAAAATCGTGGATATAGGCGGCCTTGGCGACAGCAATAATCTCTTCTTTACTTGCGCCCGGCTTGCCATAGGCGATGTTGTATTCTATGGTGTCATTGAACAGCACCGTGTCTTGCGGGACTATACCTATCGCTGCCCTGACCGAGGCCTGTGTGACATTGCGCAAGTCTTGCCCATCAATGGAAATATGACCAGACTGAATATCGTAAAAACGGAACAGCAAACGTGATAAAGTCGATTTGCCAGAACCACTGTGGCCAACGACTGCGGTAGTCGTGCCCGGCGCAATCGTAAAATCGACATCAAACAAAATCTGGCGCTTTTCTTCATAGCTAAAGTTTACATGCTGGAAGCGAATTTCTGCGCCGTTTCTGTGATGTACCTGCAGGGCTTGTGCGCCAGCATCGTCAGCCACTTCGCGGTTCTGGTCCAAGAGGGAAAACAGCCTTTCCATATCGGCCAGACTCTGCTTGATTTCACGGTACAAGACACCCAGAAAATTCAAGGGAATATACAGTTGTATCATGAAGGCATTCACCAGCACCAGGTCACCCAGACTCATGGTGCCATCAATCACGCCTTGCGTTGCGCGCCACAAGATCAGGGTCACGGCAGTGGCGATGATCATCGATTGCCCGGTGTTCAGCAAGAACAGGCTGCTTTGCGATTTGACGGCAGCAGTTTCAAAGCTTTTCAGGCCTACGTCATAACGCTGGGCTTCATATTCTTCATTCCCAAAATACTTCACCGTTTCATAGTTGAGCAGGGAATCAATGGCCTTGGTATGCGCCTTGGAATCCAGTTCATTCATGGTACGTCGGAAATGCGTTCGCCATTCAGTGACGACAATGGTAAACACGATATAGGTCACCAGTGCTGTTGCGGTAATCACGCTGAACCATTTATCGTAATGGGTGGCCAGATAAATCAGGACAAGGGTAATTTCCAGCAAGGTAGGGACAATGCTGAATAATGCATAAGAAATCAGGGAAGAGATCGCCCTGGTGCCACGTTCTATATCACGCGTGACCCCACCAGTTTGCCGGTTCAGGTGAAAGCGCAAAGACAGGGCATGCAAATGCCGGAACACTTGCAAGGCTATTGTGCGCACTGCTCTTTGCGTGACTTTGGCAAACACGAATTCGCGCAATTCTGTGAACAGAGTGGTTGACAGGCGCAGAGCACCATAGGCGATCAACAAAGCCACAGGCAAGATCATGACAGCGGCCGGATGGGCAGGGCTGATAGTCATGCTATCAACCAGCTTTTTCAAGATCAGCGGTACACCAACATTGGCCAGTTTAGCCGATACCAGAAAAGTCAGTGCCAGCAAAACGCGCCATTTGTAGGCCCACAAATAAGGCAGCAGGGTTTTGACTGTGGACCAGTCGCCACGTTCAGCATGGGTAGAAGCCTGACTGGTGGCTGCGGGATTACGTACAGATTCTCGGCGTTGCATTAAAGATGTACTCGCATGAGGATTGAATGAGCTGGTCAACCGATAATGGGCTGACGTGATTTGGCAATTCAACAAAATTACCTTCCATGCCAGGAAGGCAACAAAGAGAAAACCACTCCATGCAAAAACTGCATAAAGAAAATTATAGGCTATAAATCAAATGTCCATCGGTGGCTGCGTGCCGCATAGCCACACAATCAGGTAGCAAGTGGTGGGAGCTAGGGCCGCTACAAAGCCAGCATTGCGGACATAGGAACCAAGCTATCGTACAATTTGCCTTTTGCCATCGCTAGGAGTGTAGCGAATCTGTGGCATATCCAGCTTGCCAACAAGGTCTTCAATATGAACAATAATAAACTGGTGATTTTTGGCAGCAGCAATATTTTGTCTGATTTGTTTGATTGTGCATTGGCGAATGGCCTGGTGGTTTCCAGGATTGTTTTACATTTACCTGAAACACCCGGCGAACGTGATATCAGCTTACAGGATCGCATTGCGGAGTGGGCTGCCTATGGCCCGGTGCCCGAGGTAATCGAACTGGCTGATTTCCAGCCAGCCGCTGACGAACTCTATTTACTGGGTCCAACCACACCTACCCGCAACGCACTGGAGCAAGAAATACTACTGCGCTATCAGCATCAAGGTCTTGAATTCCATACCCTGATCCATCCTCGCGCCTTTGTCTCACCATTGGCGAAACTGTCGCCTGGTGTATTTGTTGGCGCTAATAGCGTCATCGGCCCAGGCGCGACTTTGGGTCGCCATGTGTTTGTCAACAGGGGTGTCACCATAGGACATGACACCCATATCGGTGCTTTTTCACGGGTGCAGCCGGGCAGCAATGTCGGTGGCCTGTCGCGCATAGGTCATAGCGTCACCATCGCCATAGGCGCGACACTGATCGAGCGGCTGCACATAGGCGACCACGCCTTCATTGGTGCCGGTGCCGTGGTGATCAGCGATATTCAAGCGGGTGCACTGATGGTGGGGAATCCGGCCAGGTTCAAGAAGTCTGTGCTGCCATCCTGAGATGAAAACGCGCTATAGCCAGTTCGCAAGCACCTTGCAGGCTGGCGGCGGCCTTCTTCAAATCCAGGTATGCGTCAAAATGCTGTTGCATGACCAGGCCCGCAGTTTTTCTGGCATCAGGATCGTGCAACCACAGCATCAGGGTCTGGAAGTAACCCTGCAAGTTCGCCTGCGCTGCCCCGCCCAGTTTGTCGCCACCATCGGATCCCTGCAAACTCAGGGCTGGCAAAGCCAGGGCCATTGCCTCAGCCACGGCAAAGCCACCACCCATCATGGGTGGATTAATATAAATATCGCTGCAAGCCAGGTATTTCACAGCATCGGCACAGAAAGCTACGCACTGCACCTGCGCTGCGCTGGCGGCCTGTAATGCGGATGGCGTAATGCCATTACCGCCGACGATGAGCCAGACAACATCAGGATGCTGGTTCAGCACTTGCAACATGGTCGCAGCCCATTCCCCCTTGATCCTGGCCTCACTCTCGCTGACCAGGGTAATCAGTATCTGCTTGTCTTTTGACAGCCCTAAAGAGGCACGCGTATGCCCTGCTTTGATCTCTGGTTTTTGTACACGGAAGGGATGATGGTAAGCCTGGCTGACAGGGAATGTGGCAGTCCATTGTGATGCCTGCACACCATCCAGCTCTTGCTGCGCTGTCAGCCATACGTCAGCGGGCAGCATGGGCGACAGGGAATTGACGCCCAGACTGAGTACTGGGCGCGCCGGATAAGTCGCCGCGGCAAGACCCGCATACAAGCCAACAAACATCACCAGATCAGGATCAAACACGGCAACATGCCCCAGCAGGCTCTTCCATCTTTTTACGAGCGAAAAGCGCGTATCACCAGTCATGACTTGTCCACCCTGCCCCAAGTATTTATTCCAGCCTGCGGTCACAAATTGCGGCTCCGGTGTATAGGAATGACAGCCGAGATAATGTTTGAAGTCTGGCCCCAGCATTTCTTGCGCTGAATACAACACCACTTCATAACCAAGCTGCCGCAAGTTTTCTGCCTGTTGCAAAGCCATCAGAGTAGGCGGGTGTTTGATATTGCTGACGAAAGGTGCAATCAGCGCGACCTTGCGGATGCCGCTGATTGCACGCTTTTTCAGCACTTGCGTGGGCTGCAGTTGCTGCCATATCCATTGATTCAGGCTGACGGCAATCGCGGGCAAAGCCAGCTCGTGCAAGCGGTGCTGAAAAGCTTGACGCCCATCTATATCAAGCAAGACCCTTTGCCAGCTATATTGCAGAAAAGTGATGAGCCGGTCTGTATCATAGGGTTGCAAGCTCAGTGCGACGTGCCCGGCTTGTTGCAGATATTCTGGCCTGCCAGTCAGCATATCAAGAAAAGTTGCACGGTAAAAACCCGGCAAGCCGCTGGCAGCGACATTCGCCAGCAGGAATTGCTCAAGCTGCAGCGTCAACGCCGGAGTAGCATGACGGCGCATCAGATCGACCATCTGATGCCAGCAATGGCTGGCTGTGGGATTGGCTACCGTGCGCAAGACCACATCGTCCAGCAGCCTTGATTCTTCGTGTTTTACTTCCATTGCCTGTTCTTTGTGTTTTTTCCGCCAGAATCAGCTGCCGTCCTAGCCAGTCTGCTTCATTCTGTTCATGAAATTACTACATTGTCATCGACTTCACAATATATCACTCCATAAGTCACTGGCAAGCCCCTTGCTTTACTCAGTCTGGATGAAAATTGGTTTAAGATTTGCCTCATTCCCCTACTTCCCACTTATCTATTCAAAATCATGATGACTGAACAAATAACTAACGGGCTACCAGCGCATATGCCCACTCTCAGGGTTATGCCCATGCCCGCTGATGCGAATGTGCATGGCGACGTATTTGGCGGCTGGATCATGTCACAGGTCGATATTGCCGGTGCCATCCCTGCGGCACGCCGGGCCAATGGCCGTGTTGCTACTATCGCAGTAAATTCTTTCCTGTTCAAGCAACCGGTATTCGTTGGCGACCTGTTGTCGTTTTATGCCGAAGTCGTGAAGGTAGGTAATACCTCGATCACGGTATCGGTAGAAGTCTATGCAGAACGTAATCGCCTGCAGGCGTCAACCGTCAAAGTCACAGAAGCAACGCTGACTTATGTCGCCACAGGCGACGACCGTAAACCACGCCAGATTCCACCATTGGAAGACATTACCAAGGTGGGCTGAGTATTTTTATGAAGTTAACACGTCGTTCGTTTTTGCAGCAGTCCCTGCAATTCACTACTTTTGCTGCACTGTCGCAGGCTTTTCCCGGTTTTGCCGCAGAGCGCAGTAGTGTCTACCCTTTCAGCCTTGGTGTAGCCTCAGGCTCGCCGCGGCATGACAGCGTAGTCTTGTGGACACGCCTGCTGCCAGAGCCGCTGAATGCGGCCGCCCTGGTAGCCATCCCCTATAAACTGCGCTGGGAAATTGCCGAGGACGAGCAATTCAACCGCATCGCCGGCAAAGGTGAAACCCATGCCCTGCCTGAGCTTGCGCATAGTGTGCATGTGGATGTCACTGGCCTGCTACCAAATCGCTGGTACTGGTACCGCTTCATGCTCGGCGATGCAGTCAGCCCGGTAGGCCGCACCCATACCGCACCGGCTGCCGATGCATTGAACGTCAATCTGCGGCTGGCCGTGGCATCGTGCCAGCACTGGGAGTTTGGTGAATATGCGGCGCACCGGCATATTGCTGCCAGCAATCCTGATCTGGTGGCATTTCTGGGGGATTATATTTATGAATGGGGGCCTTATGATTTACGCCACCCTGGCAAGCCGCGCAACCGCGAGATAGAGAGCTTTAGCCTGGCTGATTACCGGGCCCGTTATGCTCAGTACAAGACCGACCCACAATTGCAGGCTGCCCATCATGCAGCACCATGGATAGTCACCTGGGACGATCACGAGATCGCCAATGATTATGCGAATGACAGGGACGAGCGCCTGGACGTGAACTTCATGCTGCGCCGTGCTGCTGCCTACCAGGCATTTTATGAGCATATGCCAGTACGCCTGCATGCTGGCCATACCGACTTCGTTAATATGCGTATTTACGAGCGTTATGACTGGGGCAGGCTGGCGCGCTTCCATGTACTCGACAGCAGGCAATACCGCTCGCACCAGGTGTGTGCCAAGCCTGGCCGCGGCGGTTCGAATTCTGTCACCAATGCTGAATGCAATGAGCGACTCGACCCGAGTCATACCATGCTGGGCATGGAACAGGAGAGATGGCTGGCACGCGGCTTTGCCAGTTCAAATGCGAAGTGGAATATGCTGACCCAGCAAACACTGATGGCGCAATCGAGCCAGACCGTCGTCAATCAGGATGGTGATGGCAAATTCTGGACCGATGGCTGGGACGGTTACCCCATTGCCCGCCAACGCCTGATGGAAGACCTGCAAAAGCACAAGCCTGCGAATCCCGTCGTGATTTCTGGTGATGTTCACACCTTTTATGCGGCCAACCTGAAGCGCGACTTTTACAGCAAGGCATCTGCCAGCAACCCTATACTGGCGACAGAATTCTGCGGTACCTCGGTAACCTCAAGCTCACGTCCGCAAGAACGCACTGATCAATATGTGGCACAAAACCCGCATATCAAATATGGCCGCAGCGACAAACGTGGATTCATGTTGCTCGATCTTTCGCCAACCAGGATACAAACGCATTTTCTGGCGCTGGATGATGTGGCGAAAGCAGATTCCGGTATTTCCACGCTGAGGAGTTTTGTTGTCGAAGATGGCAGAACGGGTGTGGTCGTCGCTTAGTCGCCAAGCTAAGGTGTGCAATAAAAAAGGAAGGCATTGCCTTCCTTTTTTATCATCATAGACAATGAAGTTCAGGTCTTCTTCTCATCACGCAATTCACGGCGCAAAATCTTGCCGACATTGGTCTTCGGCAGCTCGGTACGGAACTCTATGTATTTTGGTTTTTTGTAACCAGTGAATTGTTCCTTGCAATAATCCATGAGCTGATCGACTGTCAGTGCAGGATCTTTGCGCACGACAAACAATTTCACGGCTTCACCAGAATTGTCATCTGGTACACCAACGCAGGCGCACTCCAGCACGCCTGGATGCATGACGATGACTTCTTCAATTTCATTTGGATAGACATTGAAACCGGACACCAGAATCATGTCTTTCTTACGATCGACAATCTTGGTGTAACCGCGTTCATCCATGATGCCGACATCGCCAGTTTTGAAAAAACCATCTGCGGTCATGACCTTATCAGTTTCCTCTGGTCGATTCCAGTAACCAGCCATGACTTGCGGGCCACGGATGGCGATTTCACCGCGCTCACCCAAAGCGACCGGATTACCATCATCATCCAGAATGGCTATTTCTGTAGAAGGAATAGGCATGCCGATGGTGCCGGAAAATACCTTGGTGTCAGCCGGATTGGCAGTTGCAACAGGTGAAGTTTCCGACAAGCCATAACCTTCAGCAATTGCGCAACCCGTGGTCGCCAGCCATTTGTCCGCCACAGCTTTTTGCACGGCCATACCACCGCCACTACAAATTTCATAGCCGGAAAAATCCAGCGCAGCAAAGTTGGCGTTGTTCAGCAAACCGTTATACAAGGTATTCACTGCAGGGAAAATATTCACTCTGTACTTGCCCAGCTCTTTAATAAAACCGGGGATATCACGCGGATTGGGAATCAACAAATTCAGAGCACCTATACGGGTACCAAGCAGGCTGCAGACAGTCAGCGCAAAGATATGGTACAGCGGCAAGGCACAGACGATGACTTTCTGTTCATTAGTATGACCAGCCATGCTAGGCGACAACCATGCATCATTTTGCAGGATGTTGGCGACCACATTTTTATGCGACAACGTCGCGCCTTTGGAGACACCGGTAGTGCCGCCGGTATATTGCAGGAACGCCACATCATCATGCGTAGTTGTCACGGGCGTGAAGCGGGTATTTGCAGCCTCAGACATCACTTTATTGAAGCGTATGGCGTTTGGCAAAGAAAATGCAGGTACCATTTTTTTGACATGGCGCACGACAAAGTTGACGATAGTCCCTTTCAAGCCGCCCAGCATTTCGCCCATATTGGCGACGACGATGTGCTTGATTGCCGTTTTGCTGAGTACCTGTTCCAGCGTGGTGGCAAAGTTTTCGAGGATGAAAATGGCTTCTGCGCCAGAGTCTTTGAGCTGGTGTTCAAGCTCGCGAGGTGTATAAAGCGGATTAACATTAACCACCGTATAACCAGCACGCAAAACGGCTGCCATGACAACAGGATATTGCAAGACATTTGGCATCATGATGGCGACGCGTGCACCTTTTTTCAGGCCCTTGCTCTGCAACCAACCTGCCAAATGCCTGGACATGGTGTCAAGCTGACCATAAGTAATGCGCTTGTCCATACAGGCATAGGCATCACGGGCAGCATATTTCTGAAATGACTCGTCCAGCATTTGCACCAGGGATTGATACTGGTTGATATCAATTTCTGCCGGTACGCCTGCTGGATAGTTTTTCAGCCAAATTTTATCCATATCTTCTCCGTCTCCTGTGATTGTTGTTTTTTGCCTTTGCCTCGCAAACTTTGCTTTGCGCATTTCATCAAGCATCCTCACGCATATTACGCAGCGAGTGATGGCACAAAGATAAGCCTGGAAGGCATGGGTTTCCTAGTTTCGATGCTATCGGCTAAGTTTGGCTAAAGCAAGCGATTTAAAGCTTACTTGAAAGCATCCTCTAGGCAAATACTGCAATGCAATAAATGTGGTTTGAATAATTTAGCCAGCTTTTTGATCTTCAACAACACCAGCCTGTCAAAAGCGTGACAGGCTGATTTTCAAATAATGTGATGTTGAATCAGGCTAACGTCATTGATATGTTGGTTGTGGAAGGTATGCACTTTTCAACTTGTACCAGCAAATCGTAGAAAGTGGGGCCACCGCCCATGTCGGTGAGACGCTGGCTGGTGACTTCGTTGGCATTCTTGTGGTCATCCGCAAGTTTTTTCCACCAGATCGACAAGCCCACTACCAGGCCAGGCCTGGCTTTGTCAGTAACGCGGGCGATGGCTTCAAAACTGCCCCTGTCATTGAATATTCGCAATTTATCGCCATGCACAATATGACGGCTGCTGGCATCTTGCGGATGTATGTCCAGATGCGGCTCGCCTTCTGTATCACGCAGGCTTTGCACATTGACGAAAGTGGAATTCAAGAAATTGCGCGCTGGTGGCGAAATCATGGCCAGCGGATAACGCGCTGCCAGCTCTGCATTGGATGCCACTGATTCATAGGGTGCGATATAGGTGGGCAAGGGATCTAACCCATCACGTTTCATTGTTTCGCTATAAAACTCGCATTTGCCAGATGGCGTGCCAAAGCCGCCGTTGGCAAACGGTGCGTCTGCCACCTTCAGTTTGGCCCAACCAGTTTTCTTTAATGAAGACCAGTCAAAATGCACGGCATGCGCATGATTTTTATTGAAAGCCAATTCGGCGATATCGTCATCACTGTCGTTAAAGCATGACTCTTCAAAACCCATGGCCCTGGCAATCAAACGGAAAATTTCTGTATTCGGTTTGGCTTCACCAAGAGGAGTAATCGCAGGATTATTCGCCATCATGTACAAATGGCCATAGGTACTATGAATGTCCGTGTGCTCCAGTTGCGTCGTTGCGGGCAATAGTATGTCGGCGTAGTCTGCCGTATCAGTCTGGAAGTGTTCCAGCACGACAGTGAACAGGTCTTCACGCGCGAAGGCTTGTGCTACTTTGGAAGATTCAGGCGCGATAGCGACAGGGTTGGAATTGTAGACTATTACTGCCCCAACTTTGGGACCAAAATCTGCCGAGGCTTCACGCAACAAATCATCACCTATGGTACTCATATTAATGGTGCGGCGAGGGAAACCTTCAGGAAATAAATCCGGTCTTTGCAAGGCTACAGTATTTTTGGGGAAGGCATCTGACATCGACAATTGTGTGCCGCCTGCCGCATGACGCCATGCACCGGTCAGGGCCGGCAGACAGGCGATATTACGTACTGCCATGCCACCGCCATGCACCCTTTGCACACCATAGTTCATGCGTATCATGCTGGCTTCACCGCGCTTGCCGCATGCACCGTATTCTCTGGCGAGTTGCACGACTTCATCTGCGCTAATACCGCATACCCCGGCAACGCGCTCAGGAGTCCATTCCGCGACCCGCTCGCGTAATTGTTCAAAACCCAGTGTATGCTCAGCAATGTAGTCATGATCAAGCAAGTCGTCGCGTATCAAGACATGCATAAGTCCCAGTGCCAAGGCAGAATCAGTACCTGGCAACAAGGCGATATGCTGATGGCATTTTTCGGCAGTCAATGAGCGATAAGGGTCAATCGCAATCAGCTTCGCACCATTGCGCTTGGCTTCTTGCACGCGCATCCAGAAATGCAGGTTGGAGGCAATAGGATTACCACCCCACATGATAATCAGCTTGGCATTCTGGGTGTGTTCTATGTCCGCACCGACGCGCGTACCTACCGTATATTTATAGCCAACGCCACCCGCTGTCGCACATATCGTGCGATCCAGAAAGGATGCACCAATCTTGTTGAAGAAGCGCATGGCCATGCTCTCACCCTGCACCAGCCCCATGGTGCCAGCATAACTGTAGGGCAGAATAGATAAAGGATTACTGGCAGCCAGCGGCCTCAGTTTTTCAGTGATGGTTGCAATCGCTTCTTCCCAGCTGATGCGGACAAACTTGCCATCACCCTTTTTGCCTACGCGCTTTTGCGGATAGAGCAAACGATCAGGATGGTAAGTTCGCTCTGTATAGCGGGATACCTTGGTGCACAATACACCTGCCGTTGTCGGATGTGCGGGATCACCTTTGACTGACGTGGCGATGCCGTTTTCTACAGTCACATGCAGGGCACATGTGTCGGGGCAATCATGCGGGCATACGGCTTTGACGATATTGCTGCTCATAGTAATCCTGGTTCAATTATTTACTTGATGCTAGTTGTGCTTGATACTGTTTTACGACAGCATTTGTAGCTCATGCATCATGACTAACAATTCAGCGCTGTCTGACACAAATGATATGCCGGGTCTTGTTTCGGCCTGCTGCTCACATCTATCTTATGCTAGAGCCTGTTATGGCTACCGATACAAAAATGCTGTTTTTTTCTGTATCAGTGTATATCCCTTCCTACTCTGGCAATACATCCTGCTTATCGCTCAAACGCTTGCCGGGGTTCTTGTGCTCAAGCGCCAGCAGCGCCGCAGAATGATCGGCGTGCGAATAATCGGGCAGCAAGCTGCGATAAACATCGGTAACCAGCTTGGCGATCGGTAAATCTACACCCGCATATTGTGCCGCGATGAGGATATTTTCCATGTCCTTGGACTGGCTTTTGACCTGGCCACCGGGCACGAAGGTTCTGTCCAGCATGCGCTGGCCATGCACTTCCAGTATGCGGCTCTCTGCAAAGCCACCACGCAATGCCTGACGAACCGCGGCAGGATCAGCCCCACCAGCTTGTGCCAGCAACAGGGCTTCAGCCACGATATTAATCGTTGCGCCAACTATCAATTGATTACAGAGTTTGGCCAATTGCCCTGTCCCTGGGCCGCCAACACGTTGCGGCTTGCCCATGGCCGACAATACCTGTACCACCTCTGGATAAACTGCTTCATCTGCCCCCGCCATGATGGCCAGACCACCCGCTTCAGCGCCGATCACACCGCCGGAAACCGGTGCATCAATAAAATGGACACCCTGTTTTTGTAGCAAGGCATGTAGCGCCTGTGCTTGCAACTGCTGTGTGGAACTCATATCAATGACGATGCTGCCAGCACGCAAGGCAGGCAGTATTTGTGCTATGACACCTGCGACGACGTCACCATCTTCCAGCATCGTAATCACGACATCCGCATTGGATTGCCGGACTGCCAGCAAGGCAGTATCTGCCACGATGCCGCCATCGGCCTCCAGCGCTTCTGCTTTTCCGCAGGTACGGTTCCAGGCTGTCACATGGTAGCCCGCAGCTAACAGACAGCGCGCCATAGGCTTGCCCATCAAACCAGTGCCCAAAAAAGCGATATTTGTTTCAGATACTGTCTTCACACTGATCCTTTAATGCAGATATGATTACCGGAACTAAATTGTAAACCTTAGCTCATAGGAGCGTATCGCAAGACATTGCTACAATAGGGGCTGTGGTTTTATATTAATGTCCCATTGATTTCTTATTTTCACCTGAAAGCCTATTTTATGCGCCTGCGTATTTCATCTTTAATCGCCATCGCGGTCACCGCCATGTGCGCCAGTTCGTCCGTATTCGCCATTGATTCTACTTCGCTGGAATTTGCCACTGGTAATAAAACCAAGATGCTGCGCCTTGGCTTGCAATCAGCTTGGTCCAACCAATGGTTTTCTTCCAATGGCACGCACGTCGGCGGTTATTGGGACTATACCCTCGCGCAATGGCGTGGCAGTAATTTCGAAGGCAAGGGCGGCACTCAAAACCTGGCAGATATAGGTGTTACTCCTGTCTTCCGCTTTCAAAATGACAGCAAAAAGGGTTTCTATGGTGAAGCCGGCATAGGCTTGCACATGCTGTCAGAAATCTATGACAACAACAGCCGCCATTTTTCGACCAATTTCCAGTTCGGTGACCATATCGGCGTCGGCTATGTCACTAAAGATGGCTGGGATTTGAGTTTCAAGATCCAGCATTATTCAAATGGTGGCGTTAAACATCCAAATCCAGGTGTAAATTTTGCGGTGTTGAAGGCTGGCTACGCGTTTTAAGTCTTGCTAGCGAGTGACAATAAAAAGGCTGCTTATACGCACGCAGCCTTTTCTTTAACTCTTCACTAAAGAAATGCAAAACATCGCCCTATAGGCAATTTATACGGCTTATCAGTCAGTGATAATCTGGTGTTTCATATCGAGATCGTTTAAACGTTGCGCCAATTCACGCATTTCGTGCAGACCCATTGCAATTTCCGAGAATCTTCCATCATGTAAATGCTGGATTTCATTAAAGGTACAGGCTCGATAAAGCTCACGCTTTGAAAAATAGAGCTGCTTAGCTGACAAAATCGGCATCTCAATTCGCAAAATAGGCGCGTGGCCAATTCCATCGAGAAATTCCAGCATTGCAGTTTCCTGGGATTCAAATGCAACACACTTACCATCTACAACAGCACTATCAAAATCTTCCTGCTTATCTACCCAATGCACCTGCTGCCTGCAGCTATCGTAATATCTCGTTTTGTCATTCTCTGTTCGAGTCAATTCAGTCCACGTCTTTGGACAAATGAAGGATAGATTGCACTTAATCATCGGCGTTATTGGGGTTGCGTAAACTGCAGTACTGGCTGAAAAGTATGTAGAAGTTCATAGAGCCAGAGAGATAAACAGATATCTCTATATTTATCAACGAAAGCCACTGGAGTGCTCCTAGTAGCCTCCAGCTACGCAGGAGCGACGATTTCGAGGTTAGTTATCCCGAAGGTGGATATTCGCGCCCAAAGAATACAAAGAATCGCAAGGACAGCAAAACACATTTTAATTTTCAATGCCGATAGCG
>NZ_JBMPOV010000023.1:0-39639 GCF_049340405.1 Undibacterium sp. Ji42W | reverse complement strand
TGGAAGCGAAATTGTCTGAATCGGCAGCGATGCCAGCAGGTGACCAGCCAGAGATCCATCTGCGTCCGGTTGCCGTCGTGCCTTACAAGTCTGTGGCTGCGGTCATGGCGGCGGCACAGCGTCTTGGCGTGACCAAGATCGGCATGGTCGGGAATGAGCAGTTCTTGAAGTGATAAATAATCACTTCATGGCATTTTCGGCGTATCAATGCTGAGTTATTAAGGTATGATAGAAAATTGGCAGGGTTCTCCCTGCCATTTTTCATATTCGCGGGTTGGGCTTTGCCTTTTTTAAGCTGCAATCCCAAAGTTTATTAAATTTATTGATTGAGAGATCAACATATGAAGCAACTTCGCTTGTCTCGTATTGCTGTATTGTTTGCAGCTATTGGCTTTGCCGCCGTACCGGAATTAACAAATATCGCAGCAAATCAAGCTTATGCTCAAGAATCCTTGCGCCCTGAGATTGCCAAAATTGTGCACGGCGCTGGTGAATTGTACAAAGCGAAGAAATTCAGGGAAGCGCTGTCCAAGATTCATGAAGCCGATAGCGTAGGCGGCAAGACAGTCAATGAAAATTTCACGATAGAGCGCATGCGCCTGTCTATCGCCTCTGCTGCTGGTGACAACGACACTGTGATCCGTTCTGCAGAAACCATTGTTTCTGCAAATAAGTTGGGCGGTAAAGAACAGTTGCAAATGATACAGGTGCTGGCGAATGGCTATTTCAAAGCAGGTAACTATAGCAAAGCTGTACAATGGTATAACCGTTACTATGCTGACGGTGGTACAGATTCTTCGCTGCGTCCTTACCTTACACAAGCCATGTTGCAGAGCGGTGACAGTGCAAAGGCCATGAAGGAAATCAATGCTGAATTGGCAGCAGATGAAAAATCAGGCCGCACACCAAGTCTGACCAATCTGGAATACCAGTCCAATGACGCATTGAAGCGTAAAGACATGGCTACTTATTCCAGCGCACTGGAAAAAATGGTGGCGTACCATGGCAAGAAAGAGTACTGGGTGAATCTGCTCAACAACATTGAGAGAAAACCAGGTTATTCTGAGCGCTTCAAACTGGATTTGATGCGCCTGAAACTGGCTCTGGGTCAAATCACCAAGAGCGCTGACTACATGGACATGTCTTTGTTAGCGATACAGGCTGGTTTCCCCGCAGAAGCCACCAAGGTGATCGATGCTGGCTACAAGGCTGGTGCATTGGGCGAAGGCAAGGATGCTGACCGGCACAAGCGCTTGCGCGATATGGCAAACAAGACTCAGGCCGAGACTACCAAAGGCTTGGCAGCTAGTGAAACTGAAGCTAAAGCAGCCAAGGATGGTAATGCTCTGGTCAATATTGGCTATGGCTATGTAACTGCCGGTAATTACGACAAAGGCATCGCCATGATGGAAGAGGGCATCGCTAAAGGTGGCCTCAAGCAGGAAGATGATGCCAAGTTACACTTGGGCGTTGCTCAACTGCAGGCAGGCAAAAAAGCCAATGCAATCAAAACACTGAAAACAGTGAAGGGCACAGATGGCTCAGGCGATCTGGCACGTTACTGGGTGATTTATGCTAATCAGTCCGGCAAATAATGCATGACCTGATGTAAAAACAAAGGCGCCTCTGGGCGTCTTTGTTTTTTTCCTTATCTTTATCGTCTGGGTATCAGTTGGCGACTTGATTGCGCCCGTTATCTTTGGCGCGATACAAAGCCGCATCAGCACAACTGATGAGCTCGTTGCTATCCTGTCCGGTGCTCAAACTTGCTACACCAAACGAGCCTGTGATATGCGGCAGCGGTTTTTGGCGATCAACAAATACCTTGGTTTTTGCCAGGCGGCTGCACAGTCTCTGCGCCACACCCATGGCAGATTTGTGACTGGCACCGGGTAATATGACCATCATTTCTTCGCCGCCATAACGCGCGGCAAAATCACTGGGGCGCAATCCTGCATTCAATACTTTTGCTGCAGTTTGCAGAGCGTCGTCCCCCAGCAAATGCCCATGTTCATCATTGAAGCGCTTGAAGTGATCCAGATCGACCATGATGATGCTCAGCGCTGCGCCAGTAGCATGGGCATGCTGTACCATGCCAGGCAATTGTGCATTCAGCCAGGCGCGGTTATGCAAGCCGGTCAGCCCATCCACCATAGACAGTTGGCGATAGAATTCGCCAACCTTTTGACGACTGCGGATTTGCGCATTGGCGGCACGTATGCGGAACGACAGCAATTGCAAGAGGTTGCGGGCCACACCATTTGACTCATCGATCAGACGCCACAATGTCTCTGCCTCTATCAGCAATAATTCACACTCATTGATAGCGGAAATAGTGGCTGAATGAATTTCTTCGTCCAGCACCGAGATTTCACCTACGCATTCACCCGGCAGATACTGCGTGATGGTATTTTCCAGCTGATTGCTTTCTTCAGTAATGCGGCTGACACCCAGGGCACCTTTGAGGACGATAAACAGTTTTGCCCCTGAGCTGTTGGCGTCCAGTACAACCTGGCCAGTATAGGCGCGGACCACCATGCAATCCTTGATGATGTCGGCAATGAGTTGTCTGTTGTCTTCGGTAATGTCGCGGAAAAGGTGGATATCTTCAATACGATAATCCGTTTCCCTGAAAAGCTTGAGTCGTTCCAAAATCGTTTTATCCAGATACATGAGGCAAATATAAGAGTGTCAGAGTACGATCTGATCCATGGCATCGAAACGCATTTCAGTTTCGCGAAAAATGCTCAGGTAGTCAGCTTCACCAAGCCCTAGCGTATCCCAAGCGGCTTGCGACAGCAAGGGCAGGATATCGTTTTCATCCTGGACCAGGTCTAGTGCGTGCACAATTGCATTTGCTACATGTACGACTGAAGCAAGTACATTCAGGTTTTCTTGCTCAGGATGATGATGGCCGCGTATGGCATCACATACCGCTTCAGAAAAATTCCAGTGCGTTGCCAGTGCTAGGCCAGCATCCACATGATCGATGTGCAAGATATGCCGTTCAGCTTCGATGAGCAGACAATCTTCCTCTTTTTGATAGCGCAGAACCTGCTCATAATTTGCGGGGTAGCAGGTCACCAGCACCAGCTTGCCTATGTCGTGCAATAGGCCTGCGGTGAACGCAAAATCATGCTTCATGTGTAGTGCTCGCGAGATCAGCTCGGCACAAATCGCTGTGGCAACGCTATGGCGCCAGAATGTCTTGAAATCAAAGGCAGGACATTTCTCCGTAGGAAACTTGTTCGACAAGGCTGTGGTGCGAATCAGGTTTTTCACATTCTTGACGCCCAGCATGGCAGTCGCCTGCTGCAAGGTTACTACTTTGGAGTTATTGCCATAGTAAGATGAATTGGCCAGCCTTAGTAATTTCGCAGTGACTGACTGATCTAGCGCGATTTTTTCAGTCACCATGTCCAGGCTGCTTTCTTCATCATCAAGATTTTGCAGCATCTCCATGGCAACTTCTGGCAAGGTAGGCAAGTCCTTGATTTTTTTTACGACGTCTTCCAGTTGTACCTTGAATTCATTGATATCAGTCATTTGGCTTCCCCTTTACGGTAGTCAATGACATAAGACTTCAGTATGCTCGCAGGCTCAGCATCACCCGCCTGGCGAAAGATTTTTTCTATACGGCTTAATTTAGTCGCCAGATTTTCAATTTCCTCATGTTCAGAACCAGCTTCTCCCTCGACCGTCAATTGATGGATATCGTGATGTGCAATTGCCTGTAGCATGCGCTCTGTCAAAGTTGTGCCTGCGGGCAACAAGACGTGGCCGACTTTATCGAGCAAATCATCGGCCAGCACTGTTCCCGGCGTCACCTTGGAAAGTGGTAAATAGCGGTAATGTCTGTTCATGGTGCTTGCCTCGCTGAAAGAGCGTGCTGCGTTATCAAAGACGTATTGCTTCAGTGTAATAAAAATTTACTTAAAAGTAAGTCGATTTTTTTTGATATACATGAATTAGCCTGTTCTGGTGATGACTATGTCCGAATATCAATTGATAATGAATATACTACACCTGTTACAGCAGCACGTTTGATTCTGGCGGCTGCCTGATTTACTATATAAAATTTCGTAATTTTCATGCATCATTTCTGGAATTCATTTCATCAATAGGTATGAATGCACACAAATCGTCAGTTCCCGAAGGGTTTTCTCATAACATGTAACCCACAGCATAGAATTTATTGTTGATAGCGCCACTATTAACAGCCGCATCTACATTGCCAATCCGTGTTACGGAGCAAACGCACCTCATTCATATTTATGAGACGAATTCTAATATTTTTGACCTGTCAGGATTTATCATCAAACAAATTATTCAACGTCGCCCACGTCTCGTACTCACTCTGGCCCTGGGCAGCCTGGCTGCGATTTTCTTGCCTGGGCCGCTGTCCCTGATTACCCGCGCCCTTTTTGGTTGGAATGTGGCTGTATGGACCTATCTTTTGCTGATGGCCTGGCTGATGATGGGTGCGGACAAACATGCGGTGCGCAAGATGGCACAGCAGGAAGATGAAAGTGCCGTGGCGGTATTGGCATTGATGTCACTGGCTGCAACCCTCAGCCTGCTGGCCATCATCCACGAACTATCTGGCTTGGCAGGTGCCAGCAGAGAGGAAAGGGCGATCAAATACTTGTTTGCCTGCAGTACGGTGTTGGGCTCGTGGCTGTTGCTGGGCGTGATTTTTTGTTTCCACTATGCATTGCAGTTTTATAACGCACCGCCAGACAAACCAGCCTTGCGTTTCCCGGAAGAGGAGTGCATACCAGATTTTTGGGATTTCCTGTATTTCTCATTCACCATCGCCGTTGCCGCGCAAACTTCTGATGTGACCGTGATGAACAAGCAAACACGCAAGACTGTGCTTGCTCAGTCAGTACTCAGTTTTTTCTTTAACGTGGCCGTGGTTGGTTTTTCCATCAATATTGCTGCTAGCCTGGTAGGGAGTTAGTTAAAAAAGAAGCCGCCATAGCAGCGGCTTCAGTTCTTATATTCTAGCGCCACTGATGATCATGGTGGCGCTCACGTCTTTCTTCACGCCATTCACGTTCGTAACGTCTTTCCTGGTGCCAGCCATGACGGTCACGCCATGGGCGACCATAGTTTTGCTCTACATAGACATGCTCCACATAAGGTCTTGGAGAGCTCAAAATTACAGGTACACCCCCTATGCGCATGTCCACGTTGACACCATAGGGCAGGCGGCTACCACTTTGCCAGGTACCACCATTTGCCCAGTACCAGTTACGCTGTGCCGGAGCGTAATATACTTGCTGGGACGGGTAATACACATAGTTGTAGCTGCGTACTACCTGATGCACAGGAGGCGCAGGGTGCCAGCGGTAGTCCCTGACATAGACATCGTGGGCAAGTGCCGAATTTGCAGTGGCAGCACAGATCAGCAGAGCAGATACCGCCGATAACAGGCCCTTGATAAGTTGAGTGGCTTTCATGGCATCTCTTCCTTCGTTTTGATACTCATATAACGCGGCGCAGGACCATGCGGCTGACAGCAATTTGTGTATGTCCGTACAAAACTGCAAGCAGATGTTACTGGCTGTGGCATACCCATGCCAGGCGTTTATGGCACTGGAGCAAATTTTCATACTACAGCACAAGCTTTTCATGATAAAAAGTCTGCACACTTACCCCATATTGAATGCCATGTTACTCACCTACATCTGGACAGGTTTTTTTCTGATCGGCTTTATTGCTGCCCTGGCGCAATGGTTGATATTGGGCGATGTGGAAGTATTCAAGCGCATCATGGACGGTACTTTTGAATCGGCACGCCTGGGTGTCATGGATATTGCATTGCCGCTGGCTGGTGTCATGACGCTCTGGCTGGGCATCATGAATATTGGCGAAAAAGCCGGGGCGATTGATTTTATCGCCAAAATCATTGGCCCTTTTTTTGCCAGGATATTTCCGGGTGTGCCGCAAAACCATCCGGCCAACGGCCATATGGTCATGAATTTTTCGGCAAATCTGCTGGGTCTGGACAATGCTGCCACACCCTTTGGCCTGAAGGCCATGGAAAGCCTGCAGAGCCTGAATTCAAGTAAAGACGAAGCCAGTGATGCACAGATCATGTTCCTGGTCTTGCATACTTCCGGCTTGACACTGATCCCTCTGGCTATTATGGCGCAGCGAGCCGTGCTGGGGGCAAAAGACCCGTCGGATATTTTTATCCCCTGCATGATTGCTACTTATGTGGCCACCGTAGTGGGCTTGGTTGCAGTTGCCATCAGACAGCGCATTAATTTGTTTGACCGCGTGATTATGGGTTGGCTGGGTGGTTTGACGAGTTTCATCGTTGCCCTGGTCTGGTATATGAGTCAGCATATGAGTCGTGCTGACATAGAAGTGTTTTCCAAAATCAGCGCCAATCTCTTGCTATTTACCATTATCATCAGCTTCATGTTAGGTGCCATGCGCAAGAAAGTGAATGTGTATGAAGCCTTTATTGAAGGTGCCAAAGGTGGCATACAGACCTCACTGACGATTATTCCTTACCTGGTGGGAATGCTGGTCGCTATCGGCGTCTTGCGCAATTCGGGTATTCTCGGTTTTATCGTTTCCGGCTTTACCTGGCTGTTTACGCAGATGGGATTGAATACTGACTTTACCGCCGCCTTGCCAACCGCCCTGATGAAGCCGCTCAGTAGCTCGGGTTCGCGGGCACTGATGGTAGATGCGATGAAGACCTATGGAGTGGATTCTTTCATTGGCCGCCTGACCTGCATCTTCCAGGGCTCGGCTGACACGACTTTCTATATCGTGGCCCTGTATTTTGGCTCAGTCGGCATACGCAGGACCCGTTACGCCATATCCATGGGCTTGCTGGCTGATTTTGCTGGCGTGGTTGCAGCGATTTTTGTTGCTTACTTGTTCTTTCATTGAAACCTCACCACATGCAGATGTCTGCATGTGGTGAATCAAACTGTTTTACCGAGGAACAAAATCCAGTCTCAACACAGGATAAACCTGATAGCGCTTATCCCAGGATGAATGACGTTGTGCAAAGAATTCCAGTCGGGCAGATGCGCTCTTGGCAAACTCGGCATCTTCGGCAATTTTCTTGTCGAATGCGGCCTTCAATTGCGGGTCGCTGGCGAGCTGTTCGCGTGCAACATCTTCGGCCACATAGGCTTCCATGTATTCCTTGCGTTCAAAAGCGCCATTGAACCAGCCCCAGTTGACCAGGGCATCTGGTGCCTGCGGTTCAAACAAACCAGCAACCAGTCTTGCCTTTGCCTGGGCAACAGGGATAAACAAAGCACCTTTACGTAGGCTTTGCGTCTGGTTTTGCCATGTTCCCTGCAGCTTCAAGGTTTGCCGTCCTTCAAAAGATTGAGGCTGCAAGCTGGCCTTGCTGGTAGCGAATTGCTCAGCGGAGACGGCATTCAAGTCGGTATTAAGAATGCGGAACTCTATGCCGTGCTGCTGCAGTTTTTCTGCCATGGTCTTGCTGTAGGCGACAGGGACAATATAACCGCCTTTGGGTAAAGTGATTTGCGCATCCGGCATTACCTCGTCGCGCAGTTTTACCTTCCATACTTGCGGTTTACTTTCATCATAGCGCGTCATCAATGCGCCAGAAATATCGGACATCGTGCGTGTGTAGGCATAACCGCGGAAATCTATATCCCTGGTTTTTTCTGTCGTCTTATAAGTAACAGGCAAACTTTGACCAGCCAACTGTGCTGTACGCTTATCTGCAGCTTTGGCAATGGACAGCCATTGCCCGCCATTTGCTGCCACTTGCTCCAGCACCGATATCACTGTGTTGTGGGTAATGCGCACGCGGGTAGGGTAATCTTTCCATGAATGGGTTTCCACCAGCATGCCAAAACGGTTGCGCAGTACCGGATAACCACTGGAAAAACGTGGTGGAGGGACACTGTCCATAAAGCCTGACATGGGATCATCTTCACGCATGAATGACATATAGAAGGGTAAAGGCAATGAACCCTGTTTCGCCAGGTCGGCGATGACATTGTCACGCAAAGCTTTACCGGCTACACGCAGGGCGGCATCGCCTGAATTGACTGGCTCTACCTGTATCGAAATATCGTGTTCAAATTTGGCACCATCGGTCACATGCAAATCAATGACGGCTAGCGGGTCCCAGGTGTTGATCAGCTTGAGCATGGCCTGCATTTCAGGTGCGTCTGCCTTCACATAATCGCGGTTCAGATTGAAGTTTTGCGCCGTGGTGCGCCAGCCCATTTCTTCCGGGCCACGCTGATTTGGACGGTTCCACGCACCAAAGCGTTCATGGCCATCTATATTGAAGACCGGGACAAATAACAAGACTTGTTTGTCCAGCACATGTGGCGCCGCTTTATTGTCCAAGATTTCGCGCAATGCCAGAAAGCCCGCGTCCTTGCCATCTATTTCGCCTGCATGTATACCGCCCTGTATCAGCGTGACCGGCAAAGCTTGCTTTACTACCTGTGCCGGTGTGAAAGCACCACTACGCGTCACCAGCAAGGCCAGCATGGGGCGATTTTCTGGTGTATGGCCAAATTCAAGGCAGCGTACTTCTTTCGGATAATTTTTCTGGAAAGCCTGGCACAGCTTTTCCACTTCTTCATAGCGCCCGGTTTTTTTAAAACCGCTTTGTTCAGCGATTGTCGTCAAAGTAGCTGCCGCCTGGGCAGTCGCCAGAAGCATGCTGCCGCCTGCAAGCAAGCTACTGATAATGCTTAGTTTAAAAATTGAGTTTGCTGGTTTCATACGAAGATCAAAATTTGATAGGTTGAAATTGAAAACCTAGGCTGTAGCAACCTTATGCTGCCACCATCTAGCCTTGTCCTTGAGCTGGTCTTCATCCATGGCCTGGAGTTGTCGATCAGCCATCAGACAGCGCCCGTTGACCCACACATGGCTGACCTGTTCACGCCCGGCGGCATACACAATTTGCGAGACAGGATCAAACAGCGGCAGGGTTTCAACAGCGGACAGGTCAATCGCGATCACATCAGCCAGCTTGCCTGCCACCAGGCTGCCGATTTGCTGGTCCATGCCCAGGGCTTTGGCACCGGCCAGTGTCGCCATTTCCAGTGCATTACCGGCATTCAAGGCGGTGGGGTTACTGGACACTGCTTTTGCCAGCAATGCAGCCATACGCAAGTCACCAAGTAAATCCAGCTTGTTATTGCTTGCCGCGCCGTCGGTACCTATGCCGACATTGACCCCGGCAGTTTGCATGGCATGGACAGGGGCAAAACCAGATGCCAGCTTCAGGTTACTGGCCGGATTATGGGCAATATGCACACCTTGTTGCGCCAGTAGTCTGATCTCTTCTTCGTTTGCATGCACCATGTGGGCAGCTATCAGACGCGGTGATAATAGCCCCAGATTATGCAGGCGCTCCAAAGGGCGCATGCCATGGTCCCTGATACTGTCATTCACTTCATCCATGGTTTCGTGGATGTGGCAGTGTATGCCCATATCATGTTTGTCTGCCAGCGCGACGATTTTTTTGAAGGTGGCATCTGCTACAGTATAAGGAGCATGCGGGGCCAGGCGGAAAGATACACCGCTTTGCCCCTTGAATGCCTGGTATGACGCCAGTGCTTTTTCCAGATAGCCATCAGCATCTGCTGCATAGCCTGTGGGGAACTCCAGCACACTGCAACCCACCACAGTACGCATGCCGCTATGCAGACCAGCGCGCGCTACATCATCATTATAGAAGTACATATCATTGATGGTGGTGGTGCCACCGCGCAGCATTTCTGCCATCGCATACACGCTGCCATCAAAGACGAATTCTTCTGACACATGCTTTTTTTCGGCTGGCCAGATATGGTTGTGCAACCAGTCCATCAGACTGAGATCATCGGCCAGGCCACGCAACAGCGTCATGGCAGAATGGCCGTGCAGGTTGATCATGCCAGGCATGACAGCATGTTCCGGCAATTCCACATGCTGCGCATCAGGATGCTTCAGACGTGCCTCAGCACTGCTGAGTATATCCAGAATTTTTTCATCTCGCATGACCAGCGCATGTCCGCTCAGGACAGTGGCATGTGGTTCTATGGGGATCAGGTATTTTGGGTGCAGGCAGGTTTTCATATTATTGGGCTCCACAATTGTTTATGCATTATAACCAGTGTCATCCAATGAGGCTTTGGTAAGCCTGAATGGCAATTGCTCCATATGACAGACAATGAATGAAAGTGCCATAATACTGTCTGGTATCAGAAATCAGGAGCAGATATGGATTACCTTTTCCCACCTGTACAGCAGGCCGCTGTACCCATCGCTGGTGGTACAGCCTATTTTCCTGTGCACAGGATTTACTGTGTAGGACGGAATTATGTAGAGCATGCCAAAGAAATGGGATGGTCAGGGCGTGAGCCGCCATTTTTCTTCATGAAACCGGCTGATGCCGTACTGCCCGTCAAGCAAGATAGTATCGGAGAAATGCCTTACCCGCCCATGACCGTTAATCTGCATCATGAAGTTGAGCTGGTCGTCGCGATAGGCAAGGGTGGCAAAAGTATACGCACTGAGGATGCGCTCAGCCATATCTGGGGTTATGCAGTCGGGCTGGATATGACGCGCCGTGATTTGCAGGCCGAAGCCAAAGACCAGGGCAGGCCCTGGTGTACATCCAAGGGTTTTGATTTTTCTGCACCGATAGGCCAGATTCACAGGGCCGACACTGTGCAAGGCATGGAACAAGCGCACATACGTCTCGATGTGAACGGACAAGTGCGGCAAAATAGTGATACCAGTAAGCTGATCTGGAGCCTAGCAGAAATCATCGCCTGCCTGTCTGAACTATATACCCTGCAACCCGGCGACCTGATTTATACAGGAACACCAGAAGGTGTGGCAGCCGTACAGCGCGGCGATTTGCTGGAAGCCTCGATCACGGGTTTGAGTGATCTGAAAATCAAAATGGTGTAAGCATTGTCATGAAACTATATGGATATTTCCGCAGCTCTGCTTCATACCGTGTAAGGATAGCCCTTAATCTCAAGGGGCTCGGTTATGAGCAGGTAGCGATTCACCTGGTCAAAAATGGCGGTGAACAATTGACGCCTGCTTACCGTGCTTTGAATCCGGATGGGCTCGTACCTGCATTGCAGGACGAGGTGGACGGCGAAAGTGCCACACTGACGCAGTCGATGGCGATCATTGAATATCTCGATGAAGTGTATCCTGATGTCGCCATGCTACCGTCCGGCGCTTTGGATCGTGCTCACGTCAGATCGCTGGCCTTGTCGATAGCCTGTGAAATTCATCCCATCAATAATTTGCGGGTGCTTAAATATCTGTCCGGGACGCTGCAAGTCAGTGACGAGCAAAAGAATGCCTGGTACCGTCACTGGTGTGAAACTGGCCTGGCCGTACTGGAAAAAAAACTGGCCGCAGATCAACGTACTGGGCGTTTTTGCATGGGCGACACGCCAGGATTTGCAGACTGTTTTCTGATACCGCAAATCGCCAATGCGCAACGGTTCAATTGCGATTTAAGTAGCATGCCTACCATCATGCGCATACATCAGGCTTGCAATGAGCATCCAGCCTTTATCAAGGCAGCACCTGCTAATCAGCCCGATGCCGAATAGCAGGGAAAAAATCTGTGGCAAATATTTTTGTGTCATGATTTTTCTTGATGCATAAAAAAGGGGCCAGAAAACTGGCCCCAGTGATGCCCCGCTTGCATAAACAAATGCTAATTCGGTATTTCAGGATTGTCGTGGCTATTCGCCAGCGTGTCGTTGAGCACAGAAATCAATAATGAGCGTGTCAATTTCGATTTGGTCGTATAGCCATCAATGGCAAAGGTCTCACTGACATGCTGCTCAGGCGCATAACCAGGCTGCCCTGTACGCAATACAATGCGCAAATTTGGCAATGACATTTCATTGCGGATGACACTCACAAGCTTCAAGCCTGCATCGACAGTCTCCATCACCACATCCAGCAGGATCAGGGCAATATCAGGATTCCTGCGTATGATGCTGTGTGCTTCTTTGGCAGAATAGGCATGAATAAATTCCAAAGGCCTGCCATGGATTTTAACCCCACTCAATGCGAGTAATGTCGTGTCATGCACATTGCTGTCGTCATCTGCGATGAGGATTTTCCAGGGATGCAAATCAAGCTTGGGATGTAAAGACTCTTCATCTTCTTCAATAAAATCAATCACGTCATCGTCCTGGCCTGCGACAAGCGCACAGTCAGAAACTAAATCATTTCCCAAATGTGAATATATACCTAGCGATGACGATCTTTCATTGTTTGCCAAAATGTTACAAGTCATTTGTGACCGAAAAAGATCGTTTTGTAACAAGCCGGGTATTCTACTGTGTTGATTCTTCATCAGTGTGCTCCCTGTTGCTTGAGTAAGTTTCAATTCAATCTTATGTGAACCAGACTGCATAATCAAGATCAAAGAAATGGAAAATGTTAAATAATGATTATTGCAACACTGGGACGTAATATAAATTGATATTCGTCACCGATTGTGCTGATGTTCGGTGCTACTATTTACGCCATAAACTGAAGCTCTATCGTTGAATATACAGCAAAATCAGGCAAGTTCTATGTTATTGGCCTAGTCCTGGTATTAGAACTCATCTTTCAAGGCAGCACACCTGAATCGAGAACGGGTATGGGGCTCGGAGTTTTTTTGCACAGGCAGTCCGGGTAGCTTAATTACGTCTTCCATTATGCCTTCAATTTATTTTCCCGCAGCCATGGTGACTTCACTGGCCACTTCATTTCTGACCATGCTGGTGTTGTTCTATATCCAGTATTTGCACTTGCATCCCAGGGCCAGCAGGTGCTGGGCTCTTGCCTATGCCTGCCTGGTCGTGCAGCAACTGTGCCACCTGCTTGGGGATGGACAAAGCCCGTTTTTTAATCTGGCGGCAGATGTCTTCTTGTCCGGCTATATCTGTTACCTGTGGGCGGGCACGCGCATTTTCCACGGCGTCACCGTGTTTGTCATGCCCGTCATGCTGAGCTTTGCAATTGCGGTTCTCTGGCTATTGATGACGTCACTGACTGTCGTTCATGCATTCTGGCGCATGCTGCCTGTTTACCTGGCTTCTGGCCTGGTCATGATGGCAGCCTCGATGACTTTTTTGCGCACCCGTAATGAAAAACATGTACTGGGATTTATCCTGCTGGGTGTATTGCTCGGCTTCAAAGGCCTATACCTTGCTGGTTCGCCATTCCTGCAAAACCAGCCAGAATATCTTGCGCTTGGCTTGCAGGCCTCGACATTGCTGGACCTGGCCATGGGCATGCTTTTTCTGGTTGCTGCCTTATTGCGGCAGCAAGATGATGCCGTGCGCATGAATGATAATTTGAAACAAGAAATGGAAGAGCGCAAAAATATAGAACGCCTTTCCAAAGACCGTGAAACCCTGTTTGAAAAAGTCTTCCAGATGGTGCCGGATGTATTGGCTATCTGCCGTGAAAAAGATGGACGCTATCTGGATGTGAATCGGCACTGGGAAACCATTACCGGCTACTCCAGGGAAGAGACGCTGGGGCGCTATTCGCTGGAACTGAATTTATGGATGGATGTTAGCCAGCGCGCCGAAATGCTGGCAAGCTTGAGATGTGATGGCGAGATCAATAATTTCGAAGGCTTGTACAGGCATAAACTGGGACATGCTTACCACGTACTTATCTCGGGCACGCTCTTTGATGTTGGTGGTGAGCCATACATTGCCTATGCCATGCAAGATATCTCGGCCCTGCGCAAGGTTGAGCAATTGCAGGAACAAGCCGAGCGTGATTTGCAGGAACGCGAAAAATTGCTGTCGACCGTATTTCAGCTCGTGCCCGATACTCTGACTATTACCAGGATGACGACAGGGGAATATGTCGATGTCAACCGTAACTGGGAACCAATGTCTGGCTATACCAGGGAAGAAGCGATAGGACGTACCTCGAACGAAATACAGTTATGGGAACAACCTGAGCAAAGGGATCAACTGATCAGACAGATCCAGCTGCATGGGGAAGTCAGGAATATGCAAATTGCCTTCCGCCACAAGCTGGGGCACACCAGCAATTGCCGTGTTTCAGGATCGAAGTTTGAAACCGGGGATGACACCTACCTGCTGCTGTCCTCACGCAGTATCGATCAGGAGATCCGTGCAGAAACTGCGCGCCTGCACGCAGAATCACTGTTGCGTGAGAATGAACAAAAATATTCCACACTCTTTCAATTGTCGCCTATACCTCTGGGACTCGTCGATGTCAAAACGGATTGCATAGTCGAGGTCAATGATGTCTGGCTCAAGGAGTTGGGTTATCAAAGGCATGATATCGTGGGACGTACGACGCTGGAGATGGGCATCCTCCGGCAAGCCGAACTGCGCGCGAAATTCAATGAAGACCTGGGGCGTGACAAAAAAATAGATCAACTGGAAGTCCGCATCAGTGATCAGGCAGGTGAGGAAGTGATTTTCCTGTTATCGGCGAGACTGATCAGAATGCATGGCAAGGCCATGTGTATTTTTTCTTTGCTGAATGTGACCAGGCAAGTACAGATAGAGCTGGAAATTCGCGAAATAACGGCGCAACTGGAAGAGCGTGTCAGGCTGCGCACACTCAATCTGCAGCAAACCAATGCCGAACTTGCCGCAGCGATGGAATCATTGCGGCACACCCAGGATGAGCTGGTGCGTTCAGAAAAAATGGCAGCCCTGGGCTCACTCGTGGCAGGGGTGGCCCACGAATTGAATACACCCATAGGCAATAGCGTCACCGTGGCCAGCACCTTGCAGGACAAGACCAGGGACCTGGTGCGCGACATCAATGAAGGGCAACTCAAGCGTTCAGTACTTGAGCATTATCTCGACAGTGCGACGACTGGCACAGCCTTGCTCATGCGCACGCTGGGTATGGCGCGTGAGTTGATAGGCAGTTTCAAACAAGTCGCAGTTGACCAGTCAAGCAACCATAGACGGCAATTTGATTTAAAGGTGGTGCTGGAAGAACTCATTGTCACCCTGGCGCCCATGTACAAAAAAACGCCGTATCATCTGGTGACTGAACTTGCATCCGGCATCGGCATGGATAGCTACCCAGGCCCTCTGGGACAGATCATGACAAATTTCATGATCAATGCACTGACGCATGGATTTGAAGGACGTGCATCTGGTGAAATGCGTCTGAGTACACAATTGCTGCCTGATGATCAGATACAAATCATTTTTGCTGACAATGGCATGGGCATGACGGAGCAAATACAAAAACGTGTTTTTGACCCCTTCTTCACGACCAAACTGGGACAGGGTGGGTCTGGCCTGGGTATGAATATCGCCTACAACCTGGTGACAGGTGTATTGGGTGGTGAAATACAATTGGACAGTAAACTAAATGAAGGGACGCGTTTCATTTTGAACATCCCCCTGGTTGCACCTCAATTGAGTACCGAGAACGCAAAAAAGGTGTTGTGATCAGATTACCATCTGGTTCAGCTATTTGTTTTAGTTTTCAAAAAACAGACACCAAGCTACCACCTTAAATATCTTCTTTATGAGTTGGTGCTGGAAATAATAATTTTATGGCAATATTGGTCCTTTGTTTCACGACCTGATAAGGTAGTGCGCGCCAATTATTTTCCTGGTATCTGCAATATTCGCCATTTCTGTGCGTCTACACAGGTATGGAGACGACACATAACCCACCTGAGCTGATGGCTGATCAGAACAATGACATCACTGAAACGGTCAGGCGCGAACGCGGGCGGCTGGGTAGTTTCATTCGCAAACGCGTCGCTGATGCCAGCGAGGCAGAAGATATTTTGCAAGATGTTTTTTATGAACTGGTCGAAGCTTACCGCCTGCCAGAACCTATAGAGCAGGTTGGTGCATGGCTATTCAGGGTGGCACGCAACCGCATCATCGACCGCTTCCGCAAGAAAAAGGAAGTTGCCCTGCCTGATCTGGAGGAGGGTAGTGAAGATGAAGCCTGGCTGGACAAAGTATTGCCATCCAGCGACGAAGGGCCTGAGGCCGCCTACGCACGCAATGTCATGTTGGAAGAATTGTATGAAGCGCTTGATGAATTGCCCGAAGAGCAGCGCGATGCCTTCATCGGCCATGAAATCGAAGGCCTGAGTTTTAAGGAAATGTCCGCCGCCACTGGCTTGGGCGTCAACACTTTGCTGGCGCGCAAGCGCTATGCCGTCTTGCATCTGCGCATGCGCTTGCAAGATTTATTGGAAGAATTTAATTAAGACTGGAGTTTGATATGTTAATGAAATTTAGAGTATTCAAAATCATGGTGCTGGTCGTGGCTGGCATCAGCGCCCTGAGCTGGGTAGTCATGATGTTGTGGAACTGGCTCATGCCAGCTTTGTTTGTCGGTGCCCGCAGCATCGATTTTCTACAGTCGCTGGGCTTGCTGGTGCTCAGTAAAATCCTGTTTGGTGGCATGCGTGGTCATGGTGGCTGGCATAAACATGGCGAACATCATTGGCATCGTCGCTGGGAAAAGCTGACGCCGGAAGAAAGAGAGAAATTCCAGCACGGCATGTTTGGCCGCAGAAGGCACAGGGATGAGGCATATGCCCAGGCTTGCAGGAATAAGCAAGACCACAAGCACGAGTACAACCAAGACCACAAGCCAGAAAGTTCGCACGACAATAAGCCGGAGCAAGTCTGAAATGCAGACCGCAAAGGAAGCAACCTGTAAGCAGGAACCAGGCGTCATCATCCCTGTCGTCAACTTCAGCAAGTGTGAAGGCAAGGCTGATTGCGTGCCAGTTTGTCCGGAAAACGTGTTTGAAATTCGCGGTATTACCAGCGAAGACTACAAACAGCTCGGCTTTCTTGCGCAGCTCAAGCAAAGAGTGCATGGCATGAAGGTAGCCTATACCCCAAATGCCGATGCCTGCCGTGCCTGCGGTTTATGCGTGACGGCCTGTCCTGAAAAGGCAATCACTTTGCGACGTTCAACATAACAGCAAGGTACATAGAACTCATTTCATCATATGAATGATGTGTATTTGCCTCATAACAAGAGTTGGCGATACGGATGCGGCTATTAATCATGGGCACTATCAATAATAAATCCTGTGCTGTCTGGTACATGTTATGGGTCAAACCTTTAGTGAACTGACGATTTGGGCGCATTGCTGCGTTGCGCCCTTTGCTAAGGCATGAGCCTTAGCTGCACGCCGCGCCTTGCACTGCATCCCAAATGCCTTGTCGAACTCATCCCTATTTATGAAATGAGTTCTAGTTAAGTGAGGCGCACACTGATGTTTTAAAATAGCCATTTGAGCAGGGACAGTAGATACCTGCATTCCATCACTCTGCATTACCGGGGAGGAGTATTGATGACTATTGTAATTCGTGAAGCAGGGCCTGCTGATCTTGAAGAAGTCCTGCAGCTTCGCATGCGCCTGTTCGACAAGCTGGTTGACTTTAATAATGGCAAAGGTGTTGATGAAGACTTGCTGCAATCAACCCGCACTTACTTTCGCGATGCCTTGCAAAGCGGGGCTTGCAAAACCTGGGTAGCTGCGGCAGACGGACATCTCGTCGCCTGCGGCTCACTCGCCATCTTCATCCGCCCACCGTACCCTGGCAACGTGGCAGGCAAGGATGCTTATCTGCTCAATATGTACACCATGGCAGAATATCGCAAGCAAGGTCTGGCCAGAAAAATATTGCAACAGGCCATGCAGTGTGCCCGTGAACAGGGCTTTGCAACCATCTGGCTGCATGCCACTGAAGATGGTCAGGCTTTATATGCTTCTGAAGGGTTCGACCCGTCTTCCAAATACATGGAATGGGAAGTCGGGACGGGAGTATCAACTTGAGCCAGCTTCCATCGGAGAAAAATGCACAGGCATCCCAGCATCAGCCGCATTACCAAGCGCGCATGCACAGGGTGCTGGAACATATAGACCGTCACCTTGATCAGCCACTTGATCTGGAGGTGCTGGCCGGAGTCGCGTATTTTTCTCCCTATCACTTTCATCGCTTGTTTGCTGCCTGGATGGGCGAACGCCTGGGGGACTATGTGCGTCGCCGCCGTCTGGAAGTCGCGGCATTTCGCCTGTTCGCGCAAGCAGGCACGCCTGTGCTGGAGATTGCCTTGTCAGTCGGTTTTGGTTCGGCAGAGGCATTTACCCGTGCCTTCAAAGACCGGTTTGCTTATACGCCAGCGGCTCGGCGGCGGTATCAAATTGATTTGCAGCGTGCAAATAGCAAGAATAATCAAACAGTCAGCAATAATGATCAGGTCCAGTCTTATGCGTCCTTTCATAATGGAGTCTCTTCCAGTTTAAAACAGGTGGCCAGCATGGACGTTAAATTAATACACAGAGAACCAGTCAATATCGCTTACCTGCGCCACATAGGGCCTTATGGCGCAGAGGTTGGCCAGTTCCGGGCAGCGGTTGTGTCACCGTGGATGGCAACACATAATCTGTTCGCGCGGGCGTGCTATGGCATCAGCCATGATGACCCCAGCATTACTGATCCGGCGCTTTGCCGTTATGACGCAGCAGTTGAGCTGCCAGAAAATGCCCCTGTCCCCGAAAATGCCTTGCTGACCAGCATACCCGGTGGAGAATATGCCTCACTGCACTTCGATGGTAAAAGCACCGAAATCGGTGAAGCCTGGGCTGCCCTCCTGCGTGACTGGCTACCTGCGAGTGGCTATCAAATCGATGCCCGACCCTGCTTTGAATACTATGCACCCGATGCCTGTTTTGATCCGGAAACCGGCGTTTTTGACTGCGACATCTGCATCCCGGTTATACCTCTTTGATATGCCTTATTGAGACATTCCTTTGACCTGAGACAGGTCGAGACAATTCTTTGCATGCTCAATGTCACATTGCTGCCGTGGCATTTTTGCGTCAAATTTTTTGGAGTTCACCAATCAGGTTTGTGTAGATCCTGCCGGGTTTGAACACACTGCCATCCATCCACAAGTAACAGCAGATGCCAGAAAATTTTTTGAGGACAAGCTGCGGTAGTTTGTGCTCATTGCTACTACCTGGCTAAGCAGATTTAAACGGCAAGGCATGATACAGTTTTCCAAATCAAATCCTTGATAAGAACCCTGCAATATGATCCCGGTAATATGAGCCCTGTATTTCATTTCAGTTTTGAAAGCCACTGGCGCAGTGCGCCGCTGGCTTATTGGGTGCATCTACCTGTAGCAGGGCAACCAAACAGTTTTTTGCCTGCTGCGCCTCCCTGCATACTGCACCGTGGCTATGCCGTTCTGCATGTGGAATTTGAACAGTTTGATCTGGTGTTCAATGCGCCTGCACAGTTGGATCATTTCATTGCCGTGCTATCAACCAGGCCCTTGCCCACTTCTGGCCAACTATGTGCATTGCGCAATGCACTGGTCGGGCCAAACGGGCACTGGCTCAGCCGCTTGCCAGCAGCTTTGAAAGCACCACGCAAGCGGAGTAGGCTGGTACAGCTCATCAGTGAGATACGCAGCAAGGTCGTGGATAAGGAGAAGCCCGACAGGTTTGCCTGGGAAAACCACAACATCGCATGAAATATCTCCAGTCTTCAGCGGTCTTTTAAGCGATATCCAACACTTTGGCGGCACAGAGTTCCAGACCTGCCTTTACGGTCTGGAACTGGTTATAATTGTCTAAATTACCATCGCTGAGGATAATATCGTGTCAGATACCGTTCATCACAAGCATCAAGGTTTTATTTCCCTGCACAGGCTGGAAGGCTTTAGCGACGCCGTGTTTGCCTTTGCCGTGACCCTGCTGGTCGTGTCATTGGAAGTACCCAAATCTGCCCATGAGCTATTCCACCTGATGCACGGTTTTATCGCCTTTGGCGTGGCCTTTGTCTTGCTGATGGTCTTGTGGTATCAGCACGGCAAATTTTTCAAACGCTTCCCGCTAACTGATTTGTGGATGATTAGTTTGAACACGGCCTTGCTGTTCGTCATCCTCTTGTATGTCTATCCCTTGAAGTTTTTATTTGCCAGCCTGTTTGATTCATGGATATGGAGAGCCAACAACGATAATTTTTCTTCTGTGTCAGAAATCAGGCAACTGATGACTATTTATGGTGCAGGCATCATCGCAGTCAACTTCGTCTTTTTCCTAATGCATAAACATGCCTGGCGCTTGCGTGAGAAATTCAAACTCGACTCTGAGCAACTCAATGAATTGCAGTCAGACATTGGTGGCAATATCATCAATATGGCTGTTGCTGGCCTGTCAGTATTGATCGTGGTAACCAGCAATGACCATGGAACCTGGTCGGGATTTATCTATTGTGTGCTGGGCCCACTCCATTGGTGGAATGGTGCCCATCATGCAAAGAAGAAACCCCCAGTCGCTCTTGATGATGCAAAAGATGCAGCCAAAGAGAGTGAGAAAGAAGCCTCTAAAGAGGCTTCCGACGAATCCGCTTAGAGTCAGCAATAAAGTTCCGGGACATTGCAGGTTTAATGCCCGGCACCTTCTGGCTTGAAGCGATTTAATATATGCACAGCCATGCCTTTTGCCAGTTCTTCTTCACCATAAAATACATCACCTATCTCTTCCTTGCGCAAGAGTATGGATTCATCTTCACTATGCGTGCGCAACAAAACTTCAATGCCAGGGTTCAGGGTGCGGGCAGTTTTTGCCATCTGTCGCACATTCAGGGTATCAGGGGTCGCTACCACCAGCATGGCAGCATTGGTGATATGCGCCTGGATTAACACCGCCGGATCAGCAGCATTACCTGAGACTGCAGCGATACCTTTCTTGCGTAAATCTTCCACTATTTCTCGATTCTGTTCTGCCACCACATAAGGGATGCCACGCTCATCCATGGCCAGGGCGATACGGCGGCCAACCCTGCCATAACCCACCAACACTACCTGGCCTTCGAGGAATTTGCGCTCGGTTGTCATCGGCAATTCAGCATACGGGTCCTGCCTTTGATCGAGTTGCCGCGCCAGATCAGAATGTGACAGCGCCCATTTCCTGAGTGGCCCGATCAGCGTGAACAGGAAAGAATTTAATCCTATCGAAATCAGCACACCTGCCAATATCAAGCTCATACCCTCTTGTGGTAGCAAGCCCAACGACAAACCCAAACCAGCCAGAATAATGGAGAACTCACCAATTTGCCCCAAGCTTGCGCCTATCGACAAGGCAGTATTGAGCGGATAACGCAGCAAGATCACCAGCGCTGATGAAGTAAAGAAGTTACCCAGTATGACGATCGCCACCACGCACAGCACGCGCCAAGGTTGCGCCATCAAAATTGCAGGGTCAAACACCATCCCCACTGACACAAAAAACAAAACCGAAAACGCATCCCGCAAGGGCAGTGATTCTTCCGCTGCGCGATGGCTGAACTCTGATTCGCGCATTACCGTGCCAGCAAAGAATGCACCCAGCGCAAACGACACACTGAATATCACAGATGCGCCATAGGCAATGCCAATTGCAGATGCCACTACTGACAGCGTGAACAATTCACGCGAACCTGTACGCGCCACCTGCCACAACAACCAGGGCAAAGCACGACGACCAACCACCAGCATCAAGGCAATAAATGCCGACACCTGCAACAGTGTTTTACCTATTGTGATCCACAACGGCGTGGCATTTTCTACCACCGCAGTCGTGCTCCCTAGCACGCCCGCCAAAGGTGGCAGCAACACCAGCACCAGCACCGTCACCAAGTCCTGCACCACCAGCCAGCCCACTGCAATGCGCCCATTCATGGTGTTAAGCAGATTACGCGCTTCCAGTGACTTCAACAACACCACCGTACTGGCGCAAGCCAGCGACAAACCAAATATCAATGAACCACCCACACTCCAGGTCCACCACGATGCAATCGCCATACCCACAGCCGTGGTGACCCCCATCTGCAATACTGCACCAGGAACCGCAATGCGCCGTACCGCCAGCAAATCAGCAGGCGAAAAATGCAAGCCCACCCCAAACATCAGCAGCATGACGCCTATCTCTGACAACTGCGACGCGATATGCACATCCGCCACAAAGCCAGGCGTGGTAGGACCAATCACGATCCCCGCCAGTAAATAGCCGACCAAAGCCGGCACCTTGATTTTCTCGGCAATAAAACCAAGAACAAGCGCCCCCGCAAAAGCGGCAGCGACTGTGGTGATTAAAGAAATGCTGTGGTCCATTCGGCTCCTAAATGTAATCAGCCGCTTCATAGCGCGTGATAGAGGTTGACGTGATTGAGTGTTCGGATGCCATCATTTGCATGTGGCTTGCGGTGGGTATTGCCATATTTCGTGTAGCTGGGTATCAACTACTTCAAGCTATTTGAAGCAGAGCATACTTGGCTTTGTTGGTGCAGTGGGAAATACTAGAGCTAATATTGCTGAGGGTCAAGAAATTTGGTTTGCTCTTATGTTGATATATGCTTAATCGAAATGATTCTTTTGATTATTTTAAGCCTTCATATTGCAAGCAAAGTTCATAATACGAGTATTGAAGAAAATCCTATTTGAGGAAAAATAATGGGATCACTCTGGGGCCGGGTAAGCACCTGCAATGCTTGTGATTTTTTCTTTCAAAGCAATCATAGTTATGACACCCGCGGATTTGTTCCCGAGATGCGAGGGTTTTTCGAGGCAGTTTGTATAGAATGCTTGCAGGCCTATATCTTCCCGACCGAGAGCGCTTGGGGGCCTGGCTATGCTGAACTGCTGGAACTATGCACATGTGTGCAAGAGGAGCAGACTAAGCAACAAACGAAAAAAAAGTATCAGGAATCTGGAATTGGAAGGGTACAGGGCAGCATGTTTTGTTTGAGTCAGCATTGCGCGATGGCCGCTACTTGCCAGATTTGATTTGCATCAAGTGCACTACAGTTGAATCCATTGTGATTGAATTTGAAGAAGGGCAGGCCTGCCCTGCATGCATGCTTGGGATATTGCATTGTGGGCGTTCAGTATAACGCTGATTGCAGCATCCGTTCGAATACACAGAGCTATTCGCGTCTACGCCGTTTAATTTTTTGGGTCCACGTCTTCAATAATCTCAATTCGCGCTATGTCAACTTCCCACGTTTGTATCCTGGACGAGCCAAGATGATTGAAACCCCAACATTAGATAAATTACATGGATCAGCAAGTGTTCGATTGACGGCACGAAATGGGTCTTGGGATCAGGAAATAAGGTGGGGTGTAAGTGTTCTGCCCGAAGATGAACCGGGAACAATTAGGGGTGCATTTAGAGTCACAAAAAATTCAGATGATGCCAACCCTATGCGTGTGGTCATCGAACATGGCTATCCAGGGGAAACTCCATCAGATAAGGAATGGGGCCACCGCCAAAGGTTTGAATCTTCCTTTGGTTCAGTGCATGTTTACCATGACGTGTAGAGTGCGGCGATTGATCCGTTAGAAGGCGGCTCAGATCAATATAAGAAAGCGCAAAATTACCTGCAAACATGTGCAAAGTTTCGCGCCGCCTTACAAACAGTGACTGCGCAGATATTCCAAACGTGAGTCAAAAACAAAAAAGCCCTTGGAATCATCCAAGGGCTTTTCATATTCATGGCGGAGAAGGGGGGATTCGAACCCCCGGTAGGGATAAACCTACGCACGCTTTCCAGGCGTGTGACTTAAACCACTCATCCACCTCTCCTGCATTCGCTAAAACTTGCCGTAACAGCGAAGTCCGCTATTCTAGCAAAGCAAACTTCATTATGGAAGCTTTTTTCTTGTTTTTTGTAAATTTTGCTATGGATTAAGTCAGGCGCCCAGCCATGGCAGGCCGTTTTGGCACCAGCCGCCTACGGTTTTTCTGTGGCCTTGTTCGTCTTTGTCGCCCTCGAAGCCTTGCAGGATGTCGAAGCAGTTGGCGTAACCATTTTCGCTGGCCAGCCTGGCACCGTGGCGTGAGCGTACGCCGGAACGGCAGAGGAAGAGGATGATGCTGTCCTTGTCGGGCACACTGGCTTGCAATTGTGAGAGAAAGTCGGGGTTGGGTGTGCCGCCTGGGTAGAGACTCCATTGCACGGCCAGGTGTTGGGCTTCGCTGATGTTGACTCTGCCTACCCAGTCGCGTTCGGCATTGGTGCGTACATCGACGAGTAATATTTTGCTGTCATTTTGCAGTAGCGCAAAGGCTTCTTGCGGGCTGACTGCGCCTGCGTATGGCAGAGCTTGTTCCTGGCCGCGCTGGCGCGCTGTTTGCAGGGTTTGGTCTATGGACATGATGGTTCCTTTATTGAAAATAGCGATTGCAAAAAAGGTAGTGCTGATGTGCCCGCTAGTTTATATTAAATCGGCACTGGGTTTTCCGTACAGATAACCCTGGTAGGAAAGGCAGCCTTGCTGCTGCAAGAAGTCGCGCTGGGCTGCGGTCTCTACTCCTTCTGCAATCACAGCGAGACCCAGGCTTTGGCCTAGGGCGATGATGGTCCTGGTGATGACGGCATCATTATTGTTGCTGACGATGTCGCGCACAAAGGACTGGTCTATCTTGAGCTGGTCCAGCGGCAGGCGTTTGAGATAGGAGAGGGATGAGTAGCCGGTGCCAAAGTCATCCAGTGAAAAGCCTACGCCCTTGGCTTTTAACTGGTTCATCTTGTCTATGGTTTCTTCTATATTGTCGATCAACAAGCTTTCTGTCAGTTCTAGTTTGAGTTTGCTGGCATTGATATTGTAGTGAGCGATGTTGCCGAGCACTTGCGCAACAAAATCACATTGCCTGAACTGGCGTGCGCTGACATTGACCGCCAGGGTCATGTGCTGCTTGCCTGCGGTTTTTTGCCATGCGGCGAGTGTGGCGCAGGCGGTTTTTAGTATCCATGCACCCAGACTGATGATGAGGCCTGATTCTTCTGCCAGCGGAATAAAGTTGCAGGGTGGCACCAGGCCTTTTTGCGGATGCTGCCAGCGTACCAGGGCTTCGGCACCTGTCACTTGCCCGGTGCTGCTGACTTGCGGCTGATAATATAAAACGAATTGTTCCTGTTGCAGACCCAGGCGCATGTCGGCTTCCAGTGCTGCGCGGGTATTGACGATATCAAGCATGTCCTTGTCGAAGAAGCGGAAAGTATTGCCACCGCTGGATTTGGCTTCATACATGGCGACTTCAACTTGCTTGAGCAGTTCTTCGGCTGAGGTGCTTTGTTTGTCGAACAGGGTGATGCCTATGCTGGCACTGCTGTGGAATTCGGCATGATCAAGATCGTAGGCTGCAGCGAGGTCTGCGAGAATCTTGGTCGCGATCATTTGTGTTTCTATGGCAGTTTCGCGGATGTTGTCGCTGAGTTCCTCAAGCAGCAATACAAATTCATCGCCGCCATGGCGTGCCAAAGTGTCGCCCTTGCGTATGCTGTGGGCCAGGCGTTTTGCGGCAACCTGCAAGAGCATATCGCCTTTGCCGTGGCCACTGCTGTCATTGATGGTTTTGAAATTATCCAGGTCAAGAAACAGTATTGCGCCATATAGATTGCTGCGGCTTTTTGCCAGCAGGCTGTGTTGCAGGCGGTCTATGAGTAGTCTGCGGTTTGCGAGGCCAGTCAGCGGGTCGTGATAAGCCAGATGTTCCAGCTTTGCTTCGGCAGCTTTTCTTTGGGTGATGTCGAGCATGGTGGCGACATAGTTGATGACTTTGCCGCTTGGGTTTTTGACTGCGGTAATGGTCAGCCATTCTGGATAAACTTCGCCATTTTTTCTGCGGTTCCAGATTTCGCCCTGCCAATAGGCGTTGGTATCAAGCTGTCTGCCCATGTCTTCATAATAGCCCGCGCCGTGCAGGCCGGATTTGAGCAGGCTGGTTTGTTTGCCCAGAGCTTCTTCGCGGTGGTAGCCGGTAATAAGAGTGAAGGCGTGATTGACGCGCAAGATGTTACGATGTTCGTCAGTGATGACCATGCCTTCCTGGGCTTCGAATGCGATGGCGGCAATGCGCAAGTCTTCTTCTACGAGTTTGCGTTTCGCGCGTTGCCTGCAAATGATTTTTTTGAGGCGTTGTTTTTGCTCGCGCGCTTCTCGTAACAGCTTGACCAGTTTCAGTGTGAAGGCAGTGCTTGCCAGCATGGCCAGAATAAAGCTCAGGGTGGCAAGCACAAGCGACTTTCGCGGACTGGGGTGAGGCAGCATAATTTATTATATAGGGTAGTCAATGGCAAGCTCTGGTTGTTTTAATTCCTTGCAAGATCCTCGGGCGATGCATGACGAGCTTGGCAAAGATGAGGACAGTCTAAATGAGCGTGAATTTGATATTGACTTATGCAGTCTAAAGTTGATTTTGATCAAGTTTGCTTATTTATCATTAATTAAAATTGATGTACTGCTACTAATGAATCATCGGTATTTTGACAAGTGCTGAAACGCGCACCAAAAATATGCAAAATAATGATTGGCAACAAAATATGCACCAAAAAGGGATGGTTAAAGTGTTTCGCATTATTTTGGTGCAATTATTGATTGGGCTTAATCATAAGTCGTTTCTACTTTCGACAAGAAAACGCCACAAAAACAAGCATTTAACAAATTTCAAATTTATATATGACTGATCTGGATGATGGCACGGTTTCTGCTATTATCCCCACTGAGTTTAGCCGCCAAGCGAAAATGCTGATATAAGAACAATAAGGCAAGGTTTGTCTGTTGGTCAAAATTGCATTTAACTGGCAGGCGCAGGGCTCGGCAATTTCCCGAATTTATTTTTAGCTCTCAGAGGAGTTTCACATGGCAATGACAGCCGCAGAAGTCTTGAAAATGGCGAAAGATAACGAAGTCAAATTCGTTGATTTTCGCTTTGCTGATACACGAGGCAAAGAACAGCACGTAACTGTTCCAGTTTCCCAGTTCGACATCGATAAATTCGAATCTGGCCACGCATTCGACGGCTCGTCCATCGCTGGCTGGAAAGGCATTGAAGCATCCGACATGTTGTTGATGCCAGATCCATCTACTGCCAACATTGATCCATTCTTTGAAGAAACCACATTGTTCATGCAATGTGACGTGATCGAGCCATCTGATGGTAAAGGCTATGACCGTGACCCACGCTCTATTGCTAAACGTGCTGAAGCGTATTTGAAATCCTCTGGCATTGGTGACACAGCTTACTTTGGCCCAGAGCCAGAATTCTTCATTTTTGACAGCGTACGCTGGAAAGTAGACATGTCTGGCTGTTTCGTCAAGATCGATTCTGACGAAGCTTCCTGGACGACAGGCGAGAAGCTGGAAGGTGGCAATACTGGTCATCGTCCAACGGTTAAAGGCGGTTACTTCCCGGTTCCTCCGGTTGATAGCTTTCAGGACATGCGTTCTGAAATGTGTCTGATTCTGGAATCCCTGGGTATCCCGGTTGAAGTGCATCACCATGAAGTGGCTGGCGCTGGTCAAAATGAGATCGGTACCAAGTTCTCTACGCTGGTAGAGCGCGCTGACTGGACACAAAACCTGAAATACGTAGTCTGGAATGTTGCCCACACTTATGGCAAGACAGCGACTTTCATGCCTAAACCTATCGTTGGCGACAACGGTTCTGGCATGCACGTACATCAATCCATCTGGAAAGATGGCAAAAACCTGTTTGCTGGCGATGGCTATGCTGGTTTGTCTGATTTCGCCTTGTATTACATCGGCGGTATCATCAAGCATGCCAAAGCATTGAATGCGATCACTAACCCAGGTACCAACTCTTACAAGCGTCTGGTTCCAGGTTATGAAGCGCCGGTTAAACTGGCTTATTCTTCACGTAACCGTTCTGCTTCTATCCGCATTCCTTACGTTGCCAATCCAAAAGGCCGCCGTATTGAAACACGTTTCCCTGATCCATTGGCGAACCCATATCTGTGCTTCTCTGCACTGATGATGGCCGGTCTGGATGGTGTGCAGAACAAGATTCATCCTGGTGAAGCCGCCAGCAAAGATTTGTACCATTTGCCACCAGAAGAAGATGCATTGATCCCGACAGTATGCGCATCTTTGGAAGAAGCGCTGGAAGCATTGAACAAAGACCGCGAGTTCCTGACACGCGGCGGCGTATTCAGCGACAGCATGATCGATGCGTACATTGATTTGAAAATGCAAGAAGTACAACGCTTCCGCATGACAACTCACCCTGTTGAATTTGACATGTATTATTCTCTGTAATTACCCTCTAATCAGGATAAAAAAGCAAAAAAGCGGGGGTAACCCCGCTTTTTTTGTTACAAATGCTAATTTGTTCGTAATTGTGTTGCACGGCTGCATGACATACACTTACAGTCTATCCATGAATATTGCTTTCCTATGAACCGACTCTTGTCAGGATTACTTCTTTTTATTGGCGTGCAGGCGTATGCCCATGCACAGACCGAGGTATATCTATGCGTCGATGATAATGGCAAAAAAGAGTACAAGAACACTGGTGCCGTCAAAGGTTGCAAGAAAGTGGATTTGCAGGGCATTACAGTGCTTCCTGCGCCAACACCACCTGCCGCTGGCAAAAAACCGCAAGGCAAGCCTGCCAGTAGCCCCAGCGATTTCCCCAAGGTAGATGACAGTACCCAAAAGGCCAGGGATTCTGATCGTAAGCAGATTTTGATGGATGAGCTGAAGACAGAAGAACAAAAACTGGCAAACATCAAGAAAGAATACAATAATGGTGAGCCGGAGCGCCGTGGTGATGAAAGAAATTTCGCCAAATATCAGGAACGCACCAATTTGATGAAAGAAGACATCAGCCGCACCGAAAAAAACATAGAAGCACTGAAACGTGAAATTGCCAATGCAAAATAAGTTGCCAGTGTGAATGGCAAAAGTGCTCTCTGGGCATGATGCTTGCGTAAAGGTCGCTCTGTGCGGCCTTTTTTTTATGGACAAGTTTTGAAAACTCCACTTACCTCATTTGCCGGACTGGACCTGCTGACATCCGCTGTCATTGTGCTGGATGCTGACGGTTGCATTTTATTTGCCAATGCTGCTGCGGAAAATTTACTGGACTCTTCTTTCAAGTCACTTACGCATTTGAAGCTGACGGACCTGTTTTTGAATGGTCAGGAATTGACTGCCGTCTTCCATCAGGCGGTAGCCCATCAGTTTGCGGACAAGCGCCAGGACCTGACGCTGGAGCGGGCAGGGCGCGACCCTTTACATGTGCACAGCATCGTCACTGCGCTCGATAATCCCGAGACGCCGGTGCTGATAGAGCTGCGTGAAAACGTACAACAACTTAAGCTCGACAGGGAAGAGCGCATGCTCGACCAGAGCAAGGCCAACAAGGAGTTGATCCGTAACCTGGCGCATGAAATCAAGAATCCGCTAGGCGGCATACGTGGCGCAGCGCAATTGCTGGAACTGGAATTGCCCGAGCGCCACCTGCGTGAATTGCGCGAATACACCCAGGTCATCATCAAGGAGGCTGATAGGTTGCAGACCCTGGTGGACCGCTTGCTGGCACCGCATCGACTTCCACATATTGTCGGTGATGTGAATATCCACGAAGTGTGTGAACGTGTGCGCAGCCTGATTGTCGCTGAATTTCCACAAGGCCTGACCATCAGTCGTGACTATGATTTATCCATACCTGAATTTCGTGGTGACAAAGAGCAGCTTATACAGACGGTGCTAAACATTGCCCACAATGCGGCGCAAGCACTCAATGAGCGTATCAGGCAGGGCGACGCCGTGCTGACTTTCAAGTCGCGCGTGGTGCGCCAGATCACTTTGGCCAAGGTTCGTTACAGGCTGGCATTAGACTTGCATATCATCGATAACGGTCCGGGCATCCCACCCGAGATTCGCAACCGTATTTTCTATCCCCTGGTGTCAGGCAAGGAAGGCGGTAGCGGTTTGGGATTGACGCTGGCACAGACTTTCGTTGAACAACATTTAGGTGTCATCGAATGCGAGAGCCGGCCAGGATGTACGGATTTCCGGATACTGATACCACTACCTTAAATAAAGGTGTGGTAAAGCGGCGGCACCAAAAGTGCTCCTTCTATCGATATGCTTAACACAGACTGCAAAACGACAATATGAAACCAATCTGGATAGTGGACGACGACGATTCAATTCGCTGGGTGCTGGAAAAGGCACTGGCGAGAGAAAATCTGGCAACCCGCAGCTTCACCAATGCAAGAGATGCGATGAATGCCTTGCAAAGCGATACGCCGCAAGTGCTGGTGTCTGATATACGCATGCACGGCGCATCCGGCCTTGAACTCTTGCAAACCGTCAAAGCAAAATATCCCGGCCTGCCTGTGATTATCATGACGGCGTTTTCTGATCTGGAGTCGGCAGTGGCGGCTTTTCAGGGCGGTGCGTTTGAATATCTGGCCAAGCCGTTTGACCTGGATAAAGCAGTTGAGCTGATACGCCGCGCCATGGATGAAAGCCTGCGTGAATCCAGTGTCGAGCAAAGCATGTCTGAAACGCCTGAAATACTTGGCCAGGCACCTGCCATGCAAGATGTGTTTCGTGCGATAGGCAGGTTGTCGCAATCGAATGTAACGGTACTGATTACAGGCGAATCAGGTAGTGGCAAGGAATTAGTGGCGCGTGCCTTGCATAAGCATAGCCCACGTTCTTCACAGCCTTTCATCGCCTTGAATACCGCAGCTATCCCCAAGGATTTGCTGGAATCAGAATTGTTTGGTCATGAGCGTGGTGCATTTACTGGCGCGCAAACTACGCGCCGTGGCCGCTTCGAGCAAGCCGAGGGCGGCACGCTGTTCCTTGATGAAATTGGTGACATGCCTTTTGATTTACAAACTCGCTTGTTGCGGGTTTTGTCGGATGGCCATTTTTATCGCGTTGGCGGACATCAGCCCATGAAGGCGAATGTGCGTGTGATCGCTGCGACTCACCAAAACCTGGAAACCCGTGTTAAAGACGGTTTGTTCCGGGAAGACTTGTATCACCGCCTGAACGTCATCCGCTTGCGATTGCCCAGTTTGCGCGAGCGTCGCGAAGATATCCCGCTGTTGACCAAATACTTTTTGAACCAGAGCGCCAAGCAACTGGGTGTGGATGTCAAACGCATGTCGGAACCGGCATTGCAATTTTTGTCCAGTCTGGATTTTCCGGGTAATGTCCGCCAATTGGAAAACCTGTGCAACTGGATCACCGTCATGGCACCAGGCCAGACGGTGGAAGTGCCTGATTTGCCACAAGATCTGGTGCCAATTGCAATGGGCGCGGTGAATGCAGTTCAGGCTTCTGTTGGTGGCAGTGTAAATGAAACTCATGGCAGGGGAGGCGATCAACATCCGCAGGCGCAAGCGTCACAAATCAATGGCAGTGCCTATCCAGAAAAACCGGTATACCGCAGTGGCGAAAGCTGGGTTTCTTTGCTGGAAGCAGAGGCGACAGCCATGCTGGCAGAAGGGCAGTCAGAAGTCATTGACAAGCTGGGACGTTGCTTTGAGTCTGTCGTCATCAAGGCTGCATTGCGTCACACCCATGGACGCAAGAATGATGCTGCGATACGCCTGGGCATAGGCAGGAATACCATTACCCGTAAGATTCAGGAATTGGGAATAGATGGGGTGAAGGACGAATAGTTTTAGATTTAAATTTATAAAAACCAATGGCTGCAATTTGCAGCCATTGGTTTTTATAAATTGCGCCAGAGTGCGAAGCTTAGCAGGCAAAAGAAAGCCGCCACAATATCATCCCACATGACTCCAAAGCCCCCTTTGAAGTGGCGATCAAAATAGCCTATCGGTGGTGGCTTGACCATGTCAAAAAAACGGAAGCCTATAAACGCCCACAACTGGGTTTGCCAATCCGCAGGTACGATAAATAGCAGCACCAGCCAGAAGGCAATGATCTCATCCCACACCATGCTGCCATGATCAGCAATCCCCATGTTTTTGCCTGTGACATGACATGCCCAAACACCAATAGCAAAGCCAATGATAATGATGGCGAGCCAGTTAAGTGTCGTGAATACCTCAGGCCAGCGGCTGGATAGTACGTAAAAACTCAGCCATGCAAACAGGGTACCTGAGGTGCCGGGCATGATGGGTGATAAGCCGCTGCCAAAACCCTGGGCCAGAATATGGGCAGGGTGACGCAGCATGAAGCGCCAGCCGGTATGGATGACGATGGCTGTCTGGTCGTTCTCTAAAGTGCTCATGGATTAACGAAGTGATCGAAGGATTTATATTGCAGATGTACTGGCTTGCCATCTTGATCAATCAGGTGCAAGCCAGCATTTTCTTCTATCTGACCTATGCGCGTGACAGCAGTGTGCGATTTTGTCGCTGCTGCAATGACTTGTTGTCTGTTGCTGACGGGAGCCGTAAAACATAGCTCATAATCATCGCCGCCGTTAAGTGTAAATTGCCTGCGCAATTCCTGGGGCTGCGTTTGCAAGACTGGGCCAGCGGGCAATTGATCGATAAACAGACTGGCACCGACTTGTGATTTCTCCAGAATATGGCCAAGATCACCCGCCAGACCATCAGAAATATCCAGTGCCGCATGCGCTATGCCACGCAAGGCCATGCCCAGTGCAATACGCGGGCTGGGTTGGTGCATGCGTGTTGCCGCCAATTGGTGATCAGATTCGCTGAGGGTGACTTCTTTCCAGTAACCCGCTAAAGCCAGGCGGGCATCACCGAGCGTGCCGGATACCCAGATGTCGTCACCAACTTTAGCAGCATCGCGGCGCAGGGCGGTGCCAGGTGGCAGCTCACCAAAAATTGTAATGCAAATATTGAGCGGACCTTTGGTAGTGTCGCCACCTATCAGTTGGCAATGATGTTCATCAGCCAGCACCAGCAAGCCGCGTGAAAATTCTGCGAGCCAATCCTCGCTTGCTTCAGGCAGCGACAATGCCAGGGTAAATCCAAGTGGCGTTGCGCCCATGGCAGCCAGGTCAGACAAATTCACAGCCAGGCATTTATGACCCAGTTTGTAAGGGGCAGCATCCGGGAAAAAGTGGCGGCCAGATACCAGCATGTCACTGGAAATGGCCATCTGCATGCCGGGGCTAGGGTTGAGCAGGGCGCAATCATCCCCAATGCCGAGGGCGATGCGGCTGTCATGGATACTGTGCTGCGCAAAATAGCGCTTGATGAGATCAAATTCGGAAAGCATGCGCGCATTGTACCTAAGGTGGCTCAGGATTCAAGATAAACCCCAGCACCCTCGGTACTATGCGCTTGGCCAATTTAGTTCGAAGGGGTTGCTTGTGCTTCTGTTAATTCTGCTATCAGTGCATTTCTCGATTTGGCATCTTGCGGAGCAACTGCAAAGCCATGCAATTTTTTGCTCTTATCAAAGTAACGGCTGATGGTGACACCATCCGTATGATCTGATTCCCAAGCGCCTGATTTACTGACAGCAAACGCAGGCGGGATCAATGCAACCGGGTAGCTGGGCGTCTTGACCAGCACAGCGGCTGGTTTCATGTCTATGCCAGTCAACTGACCTGTCAGGCTTTGCGCAATTGCCCTCGCAGCGGTCATGATGGGCGCGACATAGGGCATCAGACATTGACTGCCATCGGCTTGCTTGTACTGCGCACAGTCACCAAGTGCAAATATGGGGGGGGCACTGGTCTGGCCGTATTCATTGATAATAATACCGCGATCAGTCTGCAATTGCGCCGCCTGAGCCAGACGTATATCCGCACGCAAACCGACTGCTGACAAGACGACATCGGCGTCAAAGCTCTCGCCATTAGTCAGTTTTACCTGTAAGGCATTTCCCCGCACATCAATCTGGCTGGCAGTGGTGCCCAGTTTGAGTCGTACACCTTTTGCGCTCAGGGCAGCTTGCAAGCCTTGTGAAATAGCTGTCGGTGCCAGCGCAGCGAGCGGCAGGGCGTTTGGATCTATCAAAGTGACTTCATGCCCCGCGTTGGCCAAGTCATCGCTGAATTCACAGCCGATCAAACCTGCGCCCAGAATCGTGACCCTGGCCTTGTCACCAGTTTGCGCCAGCTTGTCGCGAAACACGGCATAATCTGCCAGGTTATTGACGGACAAAACCTGGTCTGCCGCGGTGCCAGCGATAGGCAGGCGTATTACTTGCGCACCAAGCGCCAGCACCAATTGGGCATAATCAAAATTACCTACTTTGGTTTGTATGGTCTGCGCCTCTTTATTAATGCCGCTCACCAGAGTTTTAGTCAGGATAGTGGCAGTCAATTCGGCTGCCATCTGATCTACCGTTTTACTCTGCAATTGTTGCGGTTGCTTGCCCATTGCAAAAGCATTCGACAGCATAGGCTTGGAATAAAAGCCGCCATCATCGCCAGTAAAGATCAACAAGGGCGTAGTTTTATCGAGCTTGCGGAATTCTCTCGCGATTGTATAACCAGCCAGGCCGGAACCGATGATGGCGATGGGTTTCATGGCTACCTCAAATTTCTATCATGTCAAAATCAGCTTTGGCAACGCCGCAATCAGGGCATTCCCAGTCGGCTGGAATATCATCCGAGCGCGTGCCAGCGGCGATGCCTTCTTCTGGCAAGCCATTGGATTCTTCATAGATAAAACCGCATACGATGCATTGATAAGTTTTCATGGTGTCCTCTGTATTTTTTGATGATATGTTTTTCGGGGCTCAGGCCTGATTGGCTTCCAGCACGGCGCGGTAGTGATTGGCGTGGCGTTCTTCTACCTTGGCCAATGCAGCAAAGCGTTTCGCGGCGATTTCTAAAGTCCGCTTAAAGTTTTCAGCGTGTTCCTTAGATTCTGCGATTTGCTCATCGTATTCAGCGACAGCAGCCTGGTTGCCTTCTTCCACAGCGAGATGGCGGAATTTTGGGTACATTTCTGTGTATTCATAAGTCTCACCTTCGATAGCGATTTCCAAAGCGCGTTGTGGTGTCAGCTGGCTTTTGGGATATAACAAATCCAGGTGGCCAAAGGCATGCATGACTTCTTGATTAGCGGTTGCTTCAAATGCTTCTGCAATGTCGATCGCACCTGCTTCACGAGCCAATTTGGCGAAGTAGCGGTATTTGATATGCGCCATGGATTCGCCAGCAAAAGCGGATTCAAGGTTTTGGATGGTGACGGATGGGTTTGCCTGGGTGCTCATAGTGCTCTCCTTGGTTACTTGCGGATGTTGTTTGCATTTGCTATCAACGTGGAATGCATGATAGATTTTAATGATTGATTTTAAAAGACAATTGATTTTATCGATTTGATAGTTAAGAGCTATGTGTTCTTGCCTAACAGAATAAATTGCATTTGGTTATGCTAGAAAAGCATAAGAGTCGTACAAATACGTATAAAGTTAGAGGGTTCCCTCTGCTAGAATCTCTACCAGTAAGATTTCCGTAAGCAAAAAAATAGAAAGAAGGTCAAGCACATGGATTCGTCAGATCAAAAAGAGCAAATACGTCAACAATTGCGTCAGGCGGCGTTGGAATATCATGAATTTCCGACTCCTGGCAAAATCAGTGTCACTGCAACCAAGCAGCTGACGAATCAACGTGATCTGGCTTTGGCGTATTCCCCTGGTGTCGCTGCACCTTGTGAGGAAATCGTCGCAGATCCAACTGCTGCATTCAAATACACGGCCCGTGGCAACCTGGTGGGTGTCATCACCAACGGTACTGCAGTGCTGGGCCTGGGTAATATCGGCCCGCTAGCATCTAAGCCTGTGATGGAGGGCAAGGGCGTACTGTTCAAGAAGTTTGCCGGCATTGATGTATTCGATATCGAAATCAATGAATCCGACCCTGATAAACTGGTCGACATCATCGCTTCACTTGAGCCTACATTTGGCGGCATCAATCTGGAAGATATCAAAGCACCAGAATGCTTCTATATAGAGCGCAAACTGCGCGAGCGCATGCGCATACCGGTCTTCCATGATGATCAACATGGCACAGCGATTATTGTTGGCGCGGCCATCCTGAATGGTTTGAAAGTCGTCGGAAAAACGATCAAGAATACCAAGTTGGTGGTATCCGGTGCTGGTGCAGCGGCTCTGGCTTGCCTGGATTTGATCGTCGATCTGGGCTTCCCGCTGGAAAATATATTCGTTACTGATCTGGCAGGCGTGGTTTATAAAGGCCGTGTCGAGTTGATGGACCCGGACAAAGAACGCTTTGCGCAAGAAACTTCTGCCCGTAGCCTGCGTGATGTCATGCCCGATGCCGATATTTTCCTCGGTTTGTCTGCTGCCGGTGTGCTGAAGCAGGATATGGTCAAGCTGATGGCACCAAATCCTTTGATCCTGGCTTTGGCTAACCCGACGCCAGAAATTTTGCCTGAAGAAGTCAAGGCTGTACGTGATGATGCCATCATGGCGACAGGGCGCTCTGACTTCCCGAATCAAGTTAATAATGTCTTGTGCTTCCCGTATATTTTCCGTGGTGCTCTGGATTGCGGTGCAACCACGATCACGCGTGAAATGGAAATCGCGGTTGTGCATGCGATTGCTGAACTGGCCCAGGCTGAACAATCAGATGTCGTTGCGTCTGCGTATGGCATCAGCAATCTGTCCTTTGGCCCCGAATACCTGATACCGAAACCTTTTGATCCTCGCCTGATGATCAAGATTGCCCCCGCTGTAGCGCGTGCGGCAGAAGAGTGCGGCGTGGCTGTGCGTCCTATCCAGGATATGCAGGCGTATGTCGAGAAGCTGCAGCAATTCGTTTATCACAGTGGCACCTTCATGAAGCCATTGTTCCAAATTGCCAAAAAAGCACCTGCGGAACGCAAGCGTATCGTCTATGCCGAAGGCGAAGAAGAAAAAGTCTTGCGCGCAGTGCAGGTCATTGTGGATGAGAAACTGGCCGCGCCTATTCTTGTTGGCCGCCCGCATATCCTTGATCAGCGCATAGAAAAATTCGGCTTACGTCTCAAAGCAGGGGTCGATTTTGAAGTCATCAATCCAGAGCAAGATGATCGTTACCGTGATTACTGGCAGACCTATCATAAGATGACTGCCCGCAAAGGTGTGACCGAGCAATATGCCAAGCTGGAAATGCGCCGCCGCCATTCATTGATCGGTGCCATGATGATCCATAAAGGTGATGCTGACGGCATGATCTGTGGCACCTTTGGTACCACTGGCCTGCATCTGAATTACATCAACCAGGTATTGGGCAAGCGTGAAGGCGTCAATGTCTATGCCGCCATGAATGGCCTGGTGTTGCCAGACCGTCAGTTGGTGCTGGTTGATACGCATGTCAATGAAAACCCGACAGCGGAGCAAATTGCTGAGATCACGATTCTTGCAGCAGAAGAAATGCGTCGCTTTGGCTTGTTGCCTAAAGCAGCATTGTTATCGCATTCAAATTTTGGGTCTAGCAATAGCGAATCCGCACAAAAAATGCGTGCAGCATTGACGATTATCCAGCGTGATGCGCCTGATCTTGAGGTCGATGGTGAAATGCACGGTGATACAGCACTTGATACCAGCTATCGCAAGAAAATGATGCCGGATTCAACACTGAAAAGCGATGCCAATTTGCTCGTTATGCCGAATATTGATGCCGCAAATATTGCCTATAACCTGTTGAAAACAACGGCCGGTAATAACGTCGCGATTGGTCCTATCCTGCTGGGTTGTGCCAAACCTGTGCATATTTTGACGCCATCGGCCACAGTACGCCGCATCGTCAATATGACAGCTTTGTGCGTGGTGGACGTACTCGCACAGCGCTAAGCTGTCTTCAAATGTAAAAAAGCCAGCCTGATAGATTAGGCTGGCTTTTTTTGTTTTGTGGCGAGTTATTTTCCTTGTTTGACTGGTACGCGGCCAGTCGGCACAACATTCGATGCGTGCAGACAATGACCATGCTGGTCATCAAAAAACATATGTGGTTTGAATGCGGCCAGTACAGCTGACTTGTTGACGCCACCCATGAAGAAGGTTTCATCGATTGCGATATTCCAGGCGCGCAATGTGCGTATCACCCTTTCATGAGCGGGGGAGGCGCGTGCGGTCACCAGGGCTGTGCGTAGCGGGAAGGCGCGGCCATCCGGGGTTTTGAAATTATTTTGTAGATACGATAAAGCCAACAGCAATCTGGCAAAAGGCCCTTCCGGCAAAGGTTTCAGGGCATTTTCTCTCTCATGCTGCTCAAAGGCTTCCACCCCCTGCTCCTGATAGATGCGTTCAGACTCATCTGAGAAAATGACTGCGTCACCGTCAAAGGCAATGCGAATTTGCTCGGGGTCGGCAGCATTTTCCGGTAGCCGATATAACATTGCTGACGCTACACCTGAATTGATGGCAGATTGCACATCGTCTTCATGCAGAGATAAAAACAGGCTGACGTTAAAAGCCAGTAAGTAGGGTGCCAGTGGTGAACCGCCCGATAAGGCGGCGCGTGTAATATCCAGCCCATAGTGGGCGATGGAATTAAATATCCGCAAAGAAGTCTCAGACGAATTGCGCGACATGATGACAACTTCTACCAGTCTGTGACCAGGTGTTAGCTCATTGAGTTTCAATAGTGCTTTTACCAGAGCATAGCCTGCGCCTGGTTTCAGGATGCTGTTTTCTTCCTTGAGCTGATGCTGGCGATAAGTATCTAATCCTTGTTCCTGAAAAATGGTTTCTTCTGCCTCCAGATCAAACAGGGCGCGGGAAGAAATTCCTATGACTAATAGATTATCTAGTGAGAATGGCATATGGGATTGGCTGTCTTGTTATTTGGCGTTGATATAAAGCGCTGTTCTATTTATATAGCCTCACGGAACGTCAGATTGATTCTTTGTGTTCCCAGAAGTGGATGTGCCGCTTCCTTGATGGGTGCTACGCCATGGTAACGCAATCTGGCCGGGCCGCCCCAGACTACGACATCGCCATGTGCCAGATGATAGCGCTGGATTGCATCAGTGCGTTGCATACCACCAAAAAGAAATGTCGCAGGTATCCCTAATGAGAACGAGACGATAGGCGCGCCCAAATTTTTTTCATCCTTATCCTGATGCAGACTAAGGTGTGACCTTGCCTGATATTGATTGATCAGGCAGCTATCTGGCTTGAAGTCGGGGAAGCCAGCTTCTTGCGCCGCTTGCACGGCAAGTAAATAAAAACTGTCCGGCATGGCAGGCCAGTGCTCGCCATTTTCCGGATCATATGCGCTGTAACGATACCCATTACTATCCGACACCCAGCCCACCTCGCCGCAGCAAGTCATCGCGACTGACATACGGTGGCCATTAGGCGTGCGCATTTGCCGGAAGGGGTGCTTGCTTAATATCTGCTGTATGCCATCCAGCAATGCAATTTCATCACTCACTGAAAAATGCCTCAGTATCAGCGCACCTTCACAGATAGGTTCTATCCAGGGTTGCATATCGCTGGCGTCATCAAAAAGTGAATAATTCATAGACTTACTTCTGTTTGCTCATCTTATATGTACATAAGCGTAATTCATTTTTTGAAAGTTTGGCGCATAGAGAAAATTTCTCTTGCAAAACAGGTGGGGGATTTGCTATAGTTCGCCTCCCGCTGAAGAGCGGGTGCAGAAAGTGAAGCAATGCTTGGTTTGAGCGAAAGAAATGACGCAGAAAGCCAGAGTCTGAAAATATCCTGAAATAGTCGAGATTGATTCTAAAAAATTTAATCTAAACGAAATAAAAAAACAGGGTGTTGACAGCGGTAATAAAGTGCTTCATAATCTCGTTTCTCTGCTGCTGACGCACACAACGCTGCGACGCAAAACTGGATGAATAAGTAGTCTGGTGAGGCAGAAAAGATTTTGGTTCTTTAACA
>NZ_JBMPOV010000022.1:0-51996 GCF_049340405.1 Undibacterium sp. Ji42W | reverse complement strand
TTCGTCAATGTCCATTCAGGGATTTTAATTATTTTCACGAGTCAAAAGTTAACATCACTATCGTCTGTTTACAAGAAATTTCTGTCAAATGTGAATTTGTCAGGAAAGATGTGGGTAATGATCAGCCTTTAGGGAGCGGCTATGCCTGGGTCGCCTTCTTTGGCATACCTTTCTTGGCGACGCAAGAAAGGTATGTAGCTGTCGGACTAGTCCCGACCGGCAATCGTTAATGACGTGTAACGTATTTGAAAACAGATGCGTAAAGCACTACGAATTTGAAATTAATATACCTAACAGCAGGCAACGAACGCCGCTGGATTCCTGCCAAAAACACGCAGGAATGACGTCAATAAAATTGTGCTGGCATTGAAGACAACGCAGCTTGTATGTACCTTAATCCCTTCAACACATTGCGACAAAAAAATAAGAAATGGGGAGCGAGCTCCCCATTTCCATAATTGCATTTATAAAGACGTTGAATCAGGTTTAATGCTGCGCACCACCACCCAGATAAGCCGCTTTCACCGCCGGATCATTCTGCAAACTGGCCGCCGGACCATGTACCGATATCCTGCCATTTTCCAGCACATAACCATAGTCCGCCACGGCCAGAGCAGCAGCCGCAAACTGCTCCACCAGCAGCATGGTCGTGCCCTGCTCTTTCAGGCGTACGATGATGCGGAAGACTTCATCGACCAGGATAGGTGCCAGTCCCATGGAGGGTTCATCCAGCAAGACCACGTCAGGATTGAGCATGACCGCTCTCGCCATCGCCAGCATTTGCTGCTCACCGCCAGACAAGGTACCCGCCAGTTGGTTCTTGCGCTCCTTCAAGCGCGGGAACAATTCCATGGCTTTTTGCAGATCACTTTCTATGTCGCCACGCGGGCGGCTGCGGGTGAAACGCGGGAAGGCACCGAGCAAAAGATTATCGGTCACTGACATGGTGGCAAACACACGCCGGCCTTCTGGCGAATGGGCCAATCCTGCCCTGGCGATCTTGTGTGAATCGAGGCCGGTGACATCTTTACCGGCCAGTGTCACCGTACCTTCTTTGGGTTTCAACATACCAGAGATGGCGCGCATGGTGGTGGTCTTGCCGGCACCGTTGGAACCAATCAGCGTGACAACTTTACCCTTGGGCACTTCCATGGAAATACCATGCAAGACTTCGACCTTGCCGTATGCCGCATGCAAATTTGATATAGTTAACATTGCTCTCTCCTCAGGCGGCTGCGGTTTCAGCGACGCTGCCACCGAGATAGGCTTCAATCACTTTAGGGTCGGCCTGCACTGCTGCAGGTTTGCCCTCTGCGATTTTCTGGCCAAAATCCAGCACAGTCACGGTATCGCAAATCGACATGACCACATCCATATGATGTTCAATGAGGATGATGGTGATGCCATGTTCCCGTATCTTGCGGATGATGGCGATCAGGTCCTTGATGTCAGGCGCAGTTAAACCAGCAGCAGGTTCATCGAGCAGCAACAGCTGCGGATTGAGACCCAATGCCCGGCCAATTTCGAGCAGGCGTTGTTTGCCGTAGGGCAGATTGCGCGCCTCTTCATTGGCCAGGTCAGCCAGGCCGACGAATTGCAGGATGCTGGCAGCACGCGCTCTTGCCAGCCGCTCTTCGCGCAGATAGCGTGGCGTGTGCAGCATGGCATCGACCACATTACTGCGGAACGTGCTGTGCAAGCCCACCAGGATGTTTTCTGTCGCCGTCATCTCGCCAAACAATTGCACGTTCTGGAAAGTACGTGCCACACCACCCAGGGCAATGGCAGAAGGCGTGCTGCCAGAGATGACTTTGCCGCCAAACTCCACGACGCCATCGGTAGGCTGGTAAATACCGGTCAGCACATTCATCATCGTGCTCTTGCCTGAACCGTTGGGGCCGATCAAACCATGTACCGTGCCTTTGTTGATTTGCAGATCGACCTGGTTCAGCGCTTTCAAGCCACCGAATTGCATGAGGATTTTCCGGCCAGTCAGCAACACACCGACGCGGGTATCGCTGGCGTTGACAATGGCGTTACCGGCATTGGTCTCTGCGCTTTCTACATTGACGACCAGATGCTGCTGTCCCTTGCCCAGCAAGCTGTTGACGAAGCCGACGATGCCATCCTGCAGGTAGTACACCACGAACAAGGTCATCAGACCAAAGATGGTCAGACGCCAGTCAGTGATGTTTTCCAGTTTGTAGGAGAACAAGGCCATGGCCACAGTCGCACCGACAGGTACGATGAGTTCCCTGACTGTTTTGCGTTGCTTGGCGATAGCCGCACCACCAGCGAGCACGGCGATGACTGCAGCGACGGTTGCAATCTTGCGGAACAATTCGATGTCGGCCAGCAGTGATGGCAACATCACGACAATCAAGGCCCCCAGTAATGAACCGGTACGGGTTTTGCGCCCACCCATGATGACTGCCAGCAGGAACATGATGGTCAGTTCAAAGTTGTAGGTATTCGGTGAAATATATTCTTCCGAATAGGCATACAGGCTGCCTGCAAGGCCAGCCAGTGCGGCGCTGATGACGAAGGCAATGACTTTGTACTTGTAGACAGAAACACCCATGCAGTCAGAAGCGATTGGGCTGTCACGCAAGGCCTGGAAGGCACGGCCATAATGAGAGCGCAAGATGCGGTGAACCACAATCAGTGCCAGCACCAGCATAATGGCAACCAGATAGAAGAAACCAACCTCACCCAGCTTTTGCCCAAAGATGACAGGCTTGGTGAGCTTGATACCCATTGGCCCTTCAGTCAGGAAACTCATTTCATTGATGAGTATCTGGATGATGGTACCAAAGGCCAGTGTCACCATGGCCAGGTAAGGCCCGGTCACACGCAAGGCAGGCAGGGCCAGCAAGGCACCAAATACAGCCGTAACGGCGATACTGCAAGGGATGGCGACAAACACCGACATGCCCAGCTTGAACACCAGCACGCCCGTTGTATACGAGCCTATGCCAAACAAACCGGCATGACCGAGTGACACCTGACCAGTGTAACCAACCACGATGTCCAGACCAAACAGGAGGATGGCGTAGATCAGTATGGTCTCTGCCAGATGCAGGTAATAAGGGTTATGCATTACCACGGGTGTCAGCGCCAAAGCGCCTAGACCGAGGATGGAAAGAGCGAGAGTCTGCTTATTCATACTTGCGCCTCACACTTTCTTGATGACAGCTTTGCCAAACAAACCGGCAGGTTTGACGGCCAGCACCAGCAGCAACAGGACCAGGCCCGGTACTTCCTTGTAGCCGGTAGAGATGTAGAAGCCGGTCAGAGTTTCGGCAATGCCCAAAATCAGGCCGCCGACGATCGCACCCACACCAGAAGTCAGGCCACCGATAATTGCTACGGCAAAGGCTTTTAAACCGAGCGCTGAGCCCATGGTGGCACCGGTCAGTGTCAGAGGTGCCACCAGCACACCTGCGAAGGCGGCGGTAGCAGATGACAGCGCATAAGAGAAAGTGATAACCATGCTGGTATTGATACCCATGAGGCCAGCGGCATCCCTGTCATTCGATGTGGCGACGACGGCTTTGCCGTAAATGGATTTGCGGTTAAAGAACTCAACCGCCAGCATCATTGCCAGGGCACCGATGACGACCACGACCTGCATGGCCTGCACGTTGGCGCCAAACACTTGGAAAGGTGCGGCAGACAAGGGGGACGGAAAGGTGAGATCATCCTTGCCCCAGATATTTTCTGCGACATTCTTGAAAATGATGGCAAGTGCAATCGTGGACATGATCCAGCCAAATTCTGATTTGATCTTGATGGCCGGGCGCACACCTATCCATTCAACGACCATGCCTTGCAGGCCGCCAAAGATCAGGACTATCGGTATCATCAACCAATAGTTCATATACGGGCCGCCATGTACATTGCCGACCACGCTGAGACCGACCAGGGCACCCAGCATCAGGGCTTCACCCTGGCCAAAGTTCAAGGTGCCTGAAGTCGCAAATGTGAGCTGATAGCCAAATGCGATGACAGCATAAATCATCCCCAGGGCTATGCCACTGAAGACGAGCTGAAGTAAAATTTCCATGTTGTTCACCCAAGGAGTGCAGCCTGCCAGGACCATCCACACCATGCTGGATCGGCTTGAAGCTGTCTATCTGAATAACAGCCCAGTCATATTGCACAATACTCTGTGCAGGTGACCGGGCTGAGGGCTAATCCAGGCGCTGAGGCAGCGCCGTGTCTTTATTTACCCTGGACGATGTGGCCGCCTTTGGCTTCGCCCATGACAGGCATGCCAGGCTTGATGGCTTCATGATCGTCATGCGTGTAAGGCTTGTTGTAGGTGGTGATCACGCCTTCCACTTTTTCAGTCAGGTTTTCCAGTGCTTCGCGTACTTTGACACCGTCAGTACCGCCAGCTTGCTTGATCGCTGCAGCCAGCAGGTAGATGGAGTCATATCCCTGGGCGGCAGACACGGCGGAAGGCATACGGTCAACCTTGTAGGCCTTTTGATAGGCTTCGATGAAGGCTTTGCGTTTTGGTGTGTTTGGGTCTTGAATGAAAGTTTGCGGCATGGTCGCGCCATCACCGTTTTTGCCGGCGTTGTCGAGGAAGTTACCCATGGACAAAGTCCAGCTACCGATGATAGGTACTTTCCAGCCCAGTTTTTCCATACCGTTGGCGATTTGTGCCAGCTCAGGGCCAATGCCATAAGTCAGCACGGCTTGTGCGCCGCCCTGCTTGGCTTTCAACAACTGGGCTGTCATGTCGACATCCTTGATATTGAATTTTTCTACGGCGACTGGCTTGATGCCTTTGGCACCCAGGGTTTTTTCCAGATCTTCACGACCCAGTTGACCATAGTTGGTTGAGTCAGCCAGGATGGCGACCTTGGTGAATTTGTTCTTGACCACGGCTTCGTCAACGATCATCGCAGACTGGATGACATCATTGGCCGCCGTGCGGAAGATGTAATTATCTTTGTGTTCAGGTCCCACGAACTGCTTGGTGATCACACTGCCTGTCGCCACATTGTTGATGACAGGGATTTTGGCTTCCTGATAAAACCGCTGCGATGCCAGTGCCACACCGGTATTGATATAACCGACTGTAGCAACCACTTTTTCTTTGTTGATGAGCTCTTGGGCGACCTGCACACCGCGTTCATTTTTGGCTTCATCATCGCGTTCTACCAATTGCAATTGTCTGCCCAGCACCCCGCCTTTGGCATTGATTTCACTGACGGCGAGCTTGACGCCATCACGCATGGATACACCCATAGGGGCTGAACCACCAGTGAAAGGGCCGGCAACACCTATTTTGATAGGTTCTGCTGCATTGCTTGCAGCAGCCAGACCCAGAACAATAGACGCGACGAGGGCTTTGACTTTGTATGACATGTTTGTCTCCTGATTTTTTATATAGGTACTTCAAAAACTGAATTTATGAATTACACATATAAATTAACAGGAAATGAGAAAAATCTCATGCTTCGTTCTACTTAAGTAATACTACGCAAAAATGCGTAGTCAGTAGTAATGCCGGGAGTACAGAAGGAGCAAAGCCTTATGCAGTAAGGCTTTGAGCAGATAATTGCATGCCGCATGCTGCAAAATGGTGCATGCGTTTGTTACAGAAAGAAACTCTTTCAAGCTTTCGATGAAAGATTTTCATGTTACCTGCATTAAAAAATTTCTTCCTGAGAATGGAGTGCTGCAAAAAAGCCGCAACATTTTCATCGGAGCGGGATACTGCGTATCTGCGGCTCGTGGTTTTATTTGGGGGACAAGACCTATCTGCTGTCTTGTCACGCTGCATTGAGATGAATCTGAAGCTTATTTCAATAAACTGAATACCTTGCTGATAGCCTTGCTGCCAGCACCGAGCGGGTCCTGACGTATGGCTTTTTCTTCTTCAGCAATCATGAGGAACAAGGCATCCATGGCTTTTTGGGTCACATAGCCCTCAACCGTTGCTTCTTGTTTGGCGACTGCACCAAACTTTTGTGCCTGGCCCATGACGGCATTGTATTTGGCCGACAAGCCAGCCTTGTCAGTCACGCCTTTGACCATAGGCAAAAATTTTTCACTTAAAGACGTGGAAGTTTTTTCCCTGAAGAAATCCGTAACGGAAGTTTCACCGCCAGTCAGGATATTTTTGGCGTCAGTCAGGCTCATGGATTTGACGGCATTCACGAGCAAAGGTTTAGCCATGGGCACGGCAGATTCTGCGGCGCGGTTCATGGAGACAACCAGTTCATCAAGCTGCTGGCCCTTGCCTGTCATTTGCAGGATAGGGCGGGCTTTTTCAAGGATGGATGGGAGTTGTATCTTGACCTTGTCATTATTCAGGAAGCCACCATCGACACCCAGCTTGCTGACGGCTGCGGATGAACCCTTGTCCAGCGCAGCCTTCAAGCCTGTACTGGCGTCCTGGTTGCTGAGATCAGCGAACGACATGGCGTGGGCTGCTGTAGTGGCGATAACAAAGCTGCTGGCAAGCAGCAGGCGGGCAAATATAGTTGGCATGGACGGCACGGTTTCCTCCTGGTAAAGACTTGGTATTCTATACAAAGTACAGTCTATATCCAGAGTTTAAAACTACAAATTATGTAAAGACAACACAGGGAGAGAAATGTCCGACAACTGGAGATGACTGCAAAGCCAGTTTTCTCTGGTCGCTAAATTTCATCCACCATGTATAAGCGTTTGTGTTCACGCATGGCATAGCGGTCTGTCATGCCGGCGATATAGTCGGCAATTTTTCTGACTTGCAATTGCTGTTGCTCTTCGCTGCCTGCCTGGCTTACCTGATAATCTGGCGGCAGCAGGTTGGGCTGAGCATGCAGGGCATCAAATAACCCGGTGATGGTACGCCTGGCCTTGAAGGTCATACGGTTGACCTGGTAATGGCGGTACAGGTTTTCAAACAAAAACTGCTTCAGGGTTTGCGCTTCCTGGTACATGCTGTCTGAGAAAGCGATCATTCTTTCCATATTGCGGACGTCATCGACTGAGCGCGGCTGACAATCCTGGATTTTCTGTGCCGATGTCTCAATCAAATCGACGATGAGGGTGTTGATCATGCGGCGTATGGTCTCGGCGATGCCACGGCGGCCACTGATGCCGGGATAAGCTGCATCGACAATTGCACGGTGACGCGCATAAATGTCCACTTCAAGCATCTGTGACTCAACTAACAGGCCAGAGCGCAAGCCGTCATCAATATCATGATTACTGTAGGCGATGGAGTCTGCCAGGTTGGTGACTTGCGCTTCCAGCGCCGGACGTTTTTTATCGATGAAACGTTGCCCTACGTCACCCAATAATCTGGCATTCGTGAGGGAACAATGTTTGAGTATGCCTTCGCGGGTTTCATACGTCAGGTTAAGGCCATCAAAAGCACCATAGCGCTCTTCCAGCTCATCGACCACACGCAGGCTTTGCAGATTATGTTCAAAGCCGCCAAAAGGCTTCATGCAAGCATTCAGGGCATCCTGACCTGCGTGACCAAAAGGCGTGTGCCCGAGATCATGTGCCAGTGAAATTGCTTCTACCAGATCTTCATTCAGGCGAAGGTTGCGGGCGATTGAGCGGCCTATCTGGGCGACTTCCAGGCTATGCGTGAGGCGGTTGCGGAACAGGTCACCTTCATGATTAACGAAGACCTGAGTCTTGTATTCGAGGCGGCGAAAAGCGGTACTGTGGATAATGCGGTCACGGTCGCGCTGGTATTCGCTGCGCGAGGAAGAGGACTCTTCAGTGTAACGCCGCCCTCGCGAACTGGCAGATTGTGCAGCATAAGGAGCGAGGTGGGCGTCAGTGAACATAGGCCTTAATGAGTAATGCAGCTACGCAGGGTTTGTAGCAAAATCTCTTTGGGTACGGTGGTGATGTGCGCTTGCCCCAGGGGTTTTAACAAGATGAATTTGATTTTGCCGCCTTCATTTTTCTTGTCGACTTCCATCAACTCCAGCCAGCGGTCGTCACCAAGATCAGGCGCTACGGCTGGCAAACCTGCCGCTTCCACCACTTGCTTGATACGAGTCTTGGTCACGTAATCGATATAACCCAGGCGGCAAGATAAATCCGCGGCCATGACCATGCCACAGCCTACTGCTTCGCCATGCAGCCATTTGCCATAGCCCAGGCCAGATTCTATGGCGTGGCCAAAGGTGTGGCCAAAATTCAGGATGGCACGCAAGCCGCCCTCACGCTCGTCCTGACGGACGATATCGGCCTTGATTTCGCAGGAGCGTAAAATCGCATGCGTCAGTGCCTTGGGGTCTTTGGCACGCAGGGCGTCCATATTGGTTTCTATCCAGTCGAAAAACACAGGATCGATGATCGCACCATGCTTGATGACTTCGGCGAGGCCAGCGGAGAGTTCATTATCAGGCAGGCTTTGCAGGCTGCCGATGTCTGCTATCACGGCCTCGGGCTGGTAAAACGCGCCTATCATGTTCTTGCCCAGCGGGTGGTTGATGCCAGTCTTGCCACCAACGGATGAATCAACCTGGGACAGCAAGGTAGTGGGAATCTGCACGAAAGGCACGCCGCGCATATAAGCAGAGGCGGCAAAGCCTGTCATATCACCGATGACACCACCGCCGAGTGCCAGCAAAGTGGTCTTTCTATCGCATTTATGCTCAAGCAGGGCATCAAAAATCAGCATCAGGCTGGCCCAGTTCTTTTGCTCTTCACCATCAGGCAATACCACGGACAATACTTCCTTACCAGCGGCGCGCAGAGAGGCTTCCAGCGTGGCAAGATAAAGCGGAGCAACAACGGTATTGGTGACGATGACAGTTTTCTTGCCCTTGATTTTCGACTGCAGGAACTGGCTATCGGATAACAGGGAAGTACCTATGGCGATGGGATAGCTGCGTTCACCCAGATCCACGTTCAGGAGCGTGGTAGTACTACTGCTGGCGGTGCTTTCTGCTGACATAGTTGTTTTGCTATTGCTAAGTAGAGCGTCAGGAATGTCGAACAATTTTTCCTGCGCTAATTTATCCAGGACGGTTTGCACCAAAAATTGTACATTGGGCCTGCCGGTCTCAATGCTGATGTGGGCAACTTCCTGGTAGAGGGGAGCTCGCTGGGATTCCAGCTCTTCAAGTTTCTTGCGCGGGTCTGCAGTGCGCAAAAGAGGACGGTTCTTGTCGTGACGGGTACGCTGCAGAATGCTGTGTATACCTGCCCGCAAATAAATGACAATGCCGCGTTCATGCAGATATTGACGACTCTCTGCATTCAACACGGCACCACCACCTGTAGCCAGGACTATATTTTCTTGCCTAGTCAGGTCACGGATCACATCCGCCTCCCGCTGTCGAAAACTAGCCTCGCCTTCAATCTCAAAAATCACGGGAATCGAGACACCAGTACGTGCCTCAATTTCGTGATCAGTATCAATAAAACGTTTATTGAGTTTTTTTGCCAGGGCCCGGCCAACCGTGGTTTTGCCGGAGCCCATCAGGCCTACGAGAAAAATATTCTTCAAAACTGTTTACCTGGCTTGTTACTTTTGCTGACCTCCCCCAGACTTTACAGCCCAGGAGAGTATTTCCGGTTCGAAGCAAATAAACTAAGTTTATCAGTGTTTCTTGCTCTTACCAGATATTAACAGCCACCAGTGGTCAGATTCAGTATCCTCATGGTGCTGGTAACAGTTGCATTATTACTGTCTTTGACGGTAATAATAACCGGAGTGTCAGCAGCCACACAACGTGTACCCTGTGTACCCAGGCCTACATTTATGGTACGGCCATTAAACGAGAGCGGGTTCAAAGGATCAGGATTTGTACCAGCAACACTACTCAACAGCGTGTTGTTAGTAAATACCTGGAAAGGAATAGTACCGCCAGAGATGGTCAATGCGATGACACCGTTGTTGGTTTCATTGATGCTCCAGTCTACAGGATTGACACCCAGAGCGGCAGACACTGCGTTGACAACCACTGGCACTGTGAAAACAGTACCTTGCGCATCTGCCACTGTAAGATTAGTGGTGCGTCCGACATTGAGCAAAGCAACAGTGACTGTTCCGGCGCTATTCAGCGTTGCACCACTGACAACCGCCACATTTGTTGGGTTGGTTGAGGTTGTTGTATAAGGTGCACTACCACCAGAAATTGTGATAGCAACTGTATCTCCCACATTGCCAGTAATGGAGATCGGCAACACTGACAAGTTCGCATTTTGACCAGTAACAACCGTAACTGCAACACTAATGGGAGCGCCAACGCTATCAACCAGTCTGACTGTCGCAGTACCTGCGGCAACAGCCGTAATTGTCATCGTGCTGCCAGAAACTACGACAGTCGCAACACGAGTGTCACTACTAGTCGCGAAGTAAGGTGCTGTACCACCACCTACGGCATAGACCGGTGCAGCACCGGGTGCCAGAGAAATCGTCGTAGGTGCAGTACTAAACAAGGCTACAGTCGCACCTGTACCAACGCTGACAGCAATCGTGACAGGGTTCCCTGCCGCATCTTTTACGATGATATTGGCAGAACCGGTTGCAACACCAGTAATGGTGAAATTAGTACCGTTAAGAGTAGCTGTTGCAATCGCAGGATTGCTGCTGCTGATCGAATACGGTGCAGAACCACCACCAATTTGATAAGCAGGACTAGAACCAACAGCGATCGTCACTGCACTAGGTGCGGTTGTGAAAATGGCGTTCACATTACCCGAACCCAAAGTGACATTGATTGGGAGTGTTGCACCTGCCGCATCACGCAATATAACGACAGCCTTACCTGATCCAACGCCAGTCAATATCAAATTATTTCCCGAAGCCGACGCTGTAACAACGGAGGTATTACTACTCGTTGCCGTGTAAGGAGCGCTACCGCCACCCATGACATAAGTGCCACTACCATTGACAGCCAAAGTAATATCGGTAGGCGCAGTCGTATAGAACGCAGCACCAGAACCAATAGTAACGTCTATTGACACATTGGCACCCAGACTATCTTTCACTATGACTGTCGTTTTACCCGCAGAAACACCATTGATAGTAAATTTATTTCCATTGATACCTACGCCAGCAATCTGGGTGTTTCCACTCGTAACTGTGTAGATCTGACTACCGCCACCAATAGTGAATGTCGGGCTGGATGTCCCTATACCAACAGTCAGGATAGCTGGCGCAGAAGTGAACAAATCTGCCGTTGACCCTACTGTCACCTTGATTGTGACATTACCAGATGTTGCATCACGAAGAATTACATTCGCGGTACCAACACCCACGCCAGTAACAGTCAATTTTGTGCCCGAGATATTGGCAGTTGCAACGGCAACATTGCTGCTTCCCACGCTATATGGACCATTACCGCCACCAACTACGTAGGTTACAGCCGAACCAACACCCACATTGATATCAGTGCCAGAGGTAGAAAACAGTGCATCCACCGAACCGACGGTAACCTGGATTGTTACCAGCCCACCGATGGAGTCACGTACACTCACCGTGGCCTTACCACCGCTAACGCCAACTATAATGAAACGGTTACCCGAGACAACGACGTCTGCGATCTGATTATTGCTGGAGCCAACTGTATATGTAAGGCTACCACCACCTATCGTATATTCAGCCGATTGTGCACCGACACCTACTGTCACCGCATCTGGTGCATTAGTAAACAGTGTCAGACCACTACCAATAGTCACTTCGATTGAAACAGAAGCACCCGACGAATCTTTTACCGTCACGGTTGCCGAACCACCACCACCGCCTTTGATGGTCAAGGTCTTGTCAGAAACTGTGACGATAGCAGCACCATTACTACTGTTTGCGGAGTAGCCTGGAACACCCCCACCTATGGTGAAGGTTTGGGTCGCACCTGGCGCTACCGTAATTTTGTCAGCAGCAGTTGTAAACAACTTGGCACCGTTACTGGTATTACCAGCAGAACCTCCGCCACCGCCACAGGCCGTGAGGCCTATCAGTAAGATCAGTGCGAATAAACCGCGTATATACTTCATCATGAAACACCTATATTTTTTACGAATTCAGAAAATCGGTAGCCATTCTATGACACACATCTCAAGCCCAGAACTCTTTATTGTTTGTTGCTAAACTTCTCAGCAACAATCTTGGGAGTAATAAAAATCAGCAATTCAGTTTTGTCATTAGTGCGGCCAGTGGTTTTAAACAAATTGCCAAACAATGGAAGATCGCCAAAGAACGGTACTTTTGTCACACTATCACGCTCGGTTTGCTGGAAGATACCACCCAGTACAACAGTGCCGCCATTTTCTACCAGAACGATGGTTTTCACCTCTTTGGTATCAATCGCAAACCCCGCCCTGGTTTCCTGTCCAACACTATCTTTATGGACGTCAACATCCAGGATGACATTTCCATCAGGCGTAATTTGTGGCGTCACTTCCAGTCGCAAAGTGGCTTTACGGAAGAAGATGGAGGTCGCACCACTTGAAGTAGCAACCTGATATGGCAACTCTGTACCTTGTTCTATCGATGCTTTCAATTGGTCGGCAGTCACAACGCGAGGACTTGACACTATTTTACCCTTACCATCAGCTTCCAGAGCTGACAATTCCAGATTCAGGAAACGGTTGGCAGCAGAGGAGAACAAACTGACAGCCAAACTACCCGGATTCAGGCCATTAATACCTGCCGCAGGCAAGCTAACAAATTGCGTGTTCGGAATAAAACTTTGATCAGTCACTTTTGCTTGCAGAGTTTGCTCACCGACACCAAGGTAGTTACCAGTCAGCGCCACTCGCTGATTTCCAGCGACCTGATAGCCAGCATTTCCGCCTGCGAAGCCCCGCATGTCAATAAAACCCAGTTTAGCTCCAAGATTCTTGCTGAATTTATCATCGGCTTCGACAATACGCGCTTCTATCAATACCTGCCTTGAAGCGATATCGGTTTTGGCAATCAACTTGCGCACCTCTTCCAGTTTGGAAGGAATATCAGTCACAAACAATTGATTGGTACGTGGCTCAATGACTGCACTACCCCGCTTGGACAGAATACGGTTGGTACTGCCGCCATCCACACCAAAAACCTGTTTGAAAGCTTCTGCTTTTTGATAGTTGAGTTGGAAGGATTCAGTTTTTACTGGCTCCAACTCTGCGATTTGCGCTTTTTGCTCAAGTTCAAGTTTTTCTTTGGTCAGCAACTCTTCTTTTGGCGCAATCCAGATGACAGAACCATTCTTGCGCATATCCAATCCCTTGGATTGCATGATGATGTCGAGTGCCTGATCCCAAGGCACGTCCTTCAGACGCAAGGTAATCGTGCCGTTGACTGTATCGCTAGCAATAATATTAAGGCTGCTGACTTCTGCAATGATTTGTAAAATGGCACGTATTTCAATATTCTGGAAGTTGAAAGACAAGCGTTCACCACGGTAGCCTTGTGTACCTTGCGTCAGCTTGTTCGGATCTTCTTTGATCGGTTTGACTTCGACGACAAATTGGGTGTCGCTTTGATAAGCACTATGCTCCCACAATCCGGTCGGCTCAATGACCATACGGACATTTTCACCATTTGGGGTCGTTGTAATCAGTTGCACTGGCGAGCCATAGTCTGCAACGTCAAGGCGACGGCGCAGGGATTCTGGCAAGCTGACCTTGAGGAAATCAACGATGATTTTTTGCCCTTGCTGACGTATATCGACGGCAACTTGATCCACCGGCAAATCAATAACGACACGACCCTCACCTGCCGAACCACGACGGAAATCGATATCACGCAAGGCGCGTTTTCCAACTACCGCTGGCTGCACATTGACTGGCAATCCCAGGGAATTAACCGCGGTCGCAACACCACCAGAAGCATCAATCGTCACAATCAGCGAATTACCGTCAATCGCAGTTGCATAATTAAGTGACTTGTTGAGATTGAAAATCAGGCGCGAACGCCCGGTCGCCTCAATCAGGTTAATCACACGCAAATCGCCCATGTTCATATCGAACGTAGTTTTACCGGTGTTATTACTAACATCTGCAAAATCGATGGCAATCCTGGATGGATTGGCAATAGCAAAACCCAAGGGAAGTTTTTCCAATGGCTTTTTCAAGGTGATCTTGACGATAATGTTTGCACCCTGCTGATTGGCTGTCAGTGACTCTATCGAGTTCGTCTGCGCAAAAGCAGCACTGCAAAAACCTAGCAGCGCAAATAAAATAAATTTAACCAATTTGGCGCCCCTTATACTTGTATTTATCAACGCATTCATTTCTTTGCCTCCTGCAACTCTAACTTGGATTGCCGCTCTGTCCAATCACCCGCCGCATCCTGAACCGTTTCCTTGATTTCGATTTCACTCTCCGAAATTTTTGTAATCATTCCAAAATTCTGACCCAGGTAGGATCCCAGTTTGGCTTGATACACAGTCTTGTCTACTTGTACGAGGGCATAAACCAGCTTGTTTTTTTCTATCGTGCCCACCATCTTCAGACTATCCATAGGAAACGACTCTAACGCCTCCCTTGGTCTGGCCAGGTCAGGTTTGAGGCCATTGCTTGATTCCGCTTTCAGGCGTGCCAGCACAGCAAGCAGTTTGGCGGGGTCAAAGGGCTCGATACTCTCTTTTCCGCTATACGCAAATGGAACATAAACCTTAGGGGGGCTAAGCTTGGGAATAACTGCTTTCGCCTGAGTTTTCTCTGTAGCCATCCAGGCGCGTAATTCAGTTTCCTGACTATCACCGCAAGCAGATAAGGAAAGCGCCAGGAACAAACAAAGCGTCGGCTTAATGACGATGTTCTTCATTTTTTAGGCTCCTTCTTCTTCTTCTCAGCCTGATCGAGAACTTCGTCCCTATTCAAATAACGGAATGTCTTTGCTGTAACGTCAAGCGTCAGATTGCCATCGGTAGTACGGGTAATGTTCAGATTGTTCAGGGTGACAATCCTTGGCAATTTCGCGATATCAGCAACGAATTGTCCGAGGTCGTGATAATTGCCCTGAATTTTGATGGCAATCGGCAGTTCCGCATAATAATCTTTGACTGCTGGCAAGCCGGGCACAAAGGAGTCAAAAGCCAATCCACGCCCCTGACCTGCCTGATTAATATCGGCCAGCAACGCTGCCATCTCTGCCTGGCTAGGCAATTGTCTCTCCATGGTAGCAACATATTGTTGCACCAGCTTGCGTTGTTCTTTCAAGGCATCCAGGTTAATCGCCTGTTGCAGTTTTTGTTTGTATTCGCCCCGGAGCTTGACCTCTTCAGCCTGGCCCGTTTCTATGGCCGTCATCTGGCTATCCCATTGGAAATACCAGCCCAGTGCGACCACCACAATCAAGACACCTAAAGCAGACGCCATGCGGGGTGCAACTGGCCACAAGCCAGGGTGCAGTCCATTCAAGCCTTGAAATTGGGCACTTATAGACTGGCCAACTTCATTCAGATTAATCGCCATTTACAATCTTCCGTTGCATTGCATAAATAATCATACACTAAGGTTTTTTGGCTGCATCGACGGCTGACGAAGCAGGCGCTGGTGCAGCAGCAGCAACAGAACCAGGTGTAGCAGTAGCGGCAGCGGCCGAAGCAGCGGCTTGCGAAGCTGCCTCTTCTCTCTCACGCGGACGCTTGATACCTGCATTCACCTTAAACTCAAATACTTTCTTTGCATCCCTGCCTTGCCCCAAACCGGTTGAGTGAATGTCATTCAGCTCTGGCTTGAACATCCAATCGGATTTATTGCCCAGGTTACGGATAAATTCAGCGACTCGGTCCTGAGATTGCGCATAACCAGCCAGAGTAACCTTCTGACCATCCTGATTCAATTGCTTGAGGTAAACCCCTTCAGGTGTCAACTTGACCAATTCATCAAGCAAATATACAGGCTGATTACGATCTCCCTGCAAATCCTCAACAGCTTGCTGGCGGGCTTTCAACCCGTCAATTTCCTGCCTTAGCGTAGCGATTTCTTTGATGCGATCATCAAGCTGGGCAATCTCTTTCTTGATAAAATCATTTTTATCACTTTGAATTGACAGTTCACGCCCAAAGTAAGCACTCACGGCAACCACCACAAGGGCACCAGCTATTGCGGCCAACAACAACAGACCATAAAAATCGCTTTTGAGCTGCTTGCGTTTTTCTTCCCTGTGCGGCAGGAGATTAATCTTGATCATCAGCCAAATCTCCGTAACGCCAATCCGCAAGCAACCATGTAAGCCGGCGCATCATTGCGTAAAGCTTTTTCATTGACCCCCGACCCCAGTTCCATACCCTTGAACGGGCTGACCACTGCTGTAGAAATCTTGGTACGTTCAGCAATAATATCGACCAGGCCTGGTATCACCGCACAACCACCAGACAGGTAAATCTGATCTACCCGTGTAAAAGGTGTGGAAGTGAAGAAGAACTGTATGGCACGCGTCACTTCCAACGCAGCACTTTCCAGGAAAGGTTCCAGCAATTCCATTTCATAGGTATCAGGCAGATCACCATTTTTCTTTTTCTGCTCTGCTTCTTCTATGGACAAGCCATAATTCCTGACGATATCCTGAGTCAGCTGGGCACCGCCAAACTGCTGCTCACGCTCATAAATGACTTCGCCATTAAGCATGATGAAGATATATGTACGTTTGGACCCTATCTGGAATATTGCGTAAATCTGATCCTTGCCAGCATTTGCCTGCTGATCAACCAGACGTGAAACGGCAGCACGCGCAGCATAGGATTCAATATCCATGACTTTGGCTTGCAACCCCGCTGCCTGTATGATGGCTACGCGATCTTCAATTTTTTCTTTTCTGGACGCAGCGAGCATCACTTCTATATCTTCTTCCGCATTGGCCGCCGGCCCCAGCACACAGAAATCCAGGCTGACTTCATCCATGGAGAAAGGTATGTACTGACTTGCCTCTGACTCTACCTGCACTTCAAGTGCCTGTTCAGTCAGGGTACCGGCGAGTATAATTTTTTTTGTAATGACGGCAGATGCCGGCATTGCCATTGCTACGTTTTTTGCCGAGGTTCCGCTTTTCTTCACGAGTTTGCGGACTGCCTCGGTCACTTGTTCAATATTCTCGATATTGCCATCCAGCACCGCGCCTTTGGGCAGTGGTTCTGAGGCATAGCGCTCAAGTCGATACGACTTGTTGCTTCCTTCCGAAAGTTCAACAAGCTTGATATCGAGAGAACTGATATCCAGACCAAATAGTGGCGGATTTTTTCTGCCGAGCAACGAAGCCAGATCTAAAGCCAAGAATATCCCCTCACGATTACATCATCATTTCAATTTACACAAAATTACATGTGCGAAACATTATATTGCCAAAAGTAAATTGCCTTTAAAAACCGCTATTTACAAGACAATTATCCAAGCTTACATGAAATCCTAGCAATAAGACTGGCATTGGTAAAGCAATTTCCGCGCAGCACTACCCTTATGCGTTGCCAAATATCCACGTACATTCCGAATATTCTGAAAATTTGCTTACAAATCCGCTTATCTGCTGACAGTCTAATGCTCACCGAAGACAGCTATAATGTGCGCTGCCTTATTTACAATTAGCCCCTATGTCAGAGCAAAATAAAGAACCCGACAATCAACCTGAGCCACAAAAGCGCAGTGCTGGAAAGCTTTTCGCCCGCATTGTACTCGGAACTGCGGGTGTTTTATTCGGATTAGTTGTAGCAGGAGTATTAATTATTGGTTTTGCACTTACAATGGCTTATCCAAATCTGCCCGAACTGGATTCCATTACCAGCTATAAACCCAAAATGCCGCTGCGGGTTTTCTCGGCTGACAATATGCTCATTGCTGAATTTGGTGAAGAGCGACGCAATGTCGTGCGCTTCAAAGATATCCCGGAGATCATGAAAAAAGCCGTGCTGGCCATTGAGGATGACCGTTTCTACGAGCATGGTGGGGTTGATTACCAGGGTATTACAAGGGCAACAATACATAATCTGACTGGCGGTGCCAAACAGGGTGCATCTACTATTACCCAGCAGGTTGCGAGGAATTTCTTTTTATCCAGCGAGCAAACCTTCAAGCGCAAGATTTATGAAATCCTGCTGGCCTGGAAGATAGAACAAAATCTGAGCAAAGATCAGATTCTGGAAATCTATATGAATCAGATTTATCTGGGACAGCGCGCTTATGGATTTTCTTCCGCCGCACAAATCTATTTCGGCAAAGACCTGAAAGACGTCAGCATTGCCGAAGCGGCCATGCTGGCTGGCTTGCCAAAAGCACCATCTGCCTACAATCCGGTCGCCAACCCAAAACGCGCGACTGTCAGGCAGCAATACATCTTGCAACGAATGCGCAATCTTGGCTACATCACCGAAGCGCAATACGAACAAGCCAAGAATGAAGAACTGATCACCAAAACCAATAGCAATGAATTTGGTATCCATGCCGAATATGTTGCAGAAATGGCGCGTCAACTGGTGTACGAGCAATTCAAGGAAGAAACCTACACCCGTGGCCTGAATGTTTACACCACCATCACCAAGACAGACCAGGATACGGCCTACCTGTCTTTACGCCGTGGTGTCATGGATTACGAAAAACGTCATGGCTATCGGGGACCGGAAGCCATCATCACCATACCAGAAGGCAAGGAAGCCGCCGAAGACGCCATAGAGAAGGAACTGGCTGAACATACCGACAGCGATGATTTGCAAGTCGCCATGGTGCTGGAAGCCGCACCTAAACTGGTACGGGCAGTGCTGTCATCAGGAGAAGAAATCCGCATAGAAGATACCGGCCTCACTTTCGCCGCCAGCGGCCTGTCGCCCAAAACACCGGCTAACAAGCGTATACAGCGCGGTGCCGTAATACGTGTGGTACTGGAAGGCAAGAGCTGGAGCATTACTCAGATGCCTGAGGTGCAATCGGCCTTTGTTGCGGCGAATACCACCGATGGAGCGATCCGCGCCCTGGTCGGTGGTTTTGACTACAACCTGAATAAATTCAACCATGTGACCCAGGCATGGCGCCAGCCTGGTTCCAGTTTCAAGCCCTTTATTTATTCGGCATCGCTGGAAAAAGGCCTCTCGCCATCCACCATCATCAATGATGAGCCGATCAGCTTTGATGCAGGACAAACGGGTGGCCAGGCTTGGGAACCCAAGAATTATGATGGCAAGTATGAAGGCCCGATGACCATGCGCCGTGGCCTGACCAAATCCAAGAACATGATTTCCATCCGCATCCTGCACAAGATAGGGGCGAAATATGGGCAGGAATATACTAGCCGCTTTGGCTTTTTGCCGGAAAAGAACCCGCCTTACCTGACACTGGCACTGGGTGCTGGCGCTGTCACTCCTTTGCAAATGGCTGGCGCCTATGCTGTGTTTGCAAATGGTGGCTACAAGGTTAACCCTTACCTGATTTCCAAGATTACCGACAGCTATGGCCAGGTATTGGTGCAGACCAAACCTGACATGGCGGGCAATGAAGCCAATCGCGTCATTGATGAACGCAATGCCTTCCTGATGGACAGCATGATGCGCGACGTTGTCAAAATGGGTACGGCAACCAAGGCATTGATCTTGAAGCGTCCGGATATTGCCGGCAAGACAGGCACCACCAATGATTCTTTTGATGCCTGGTTTGCCGGTTATCAATCCAAAGTCGTCGGCATTGCGTGGATAGGTTTTGACCAGCCAAGAAACTTGGGCAATAAGGAAACTGGTGGTGGCCTGGCCCTGCCTATCTGGATAGGCTATATGCAAAAAATCCTGAAAGAATTCCCGATAGAAGAAAGGCCAGTGCCAAAAGGCATTATTGCTGCTGACGGCGATTATTATTACGCTGAAAACCCGCCAGGAGCTGGCGTGACTACCCTGGCACCACCGATGAGTATCATAGAAGAGTAGTTATAAAGCGCTGTTCAGTGACCTTGTTCTTGCGCCACGCGGGACAAGGTTGCAAACAATTCTGAGCCATCACGGGTATTGAGCCAGTGCTGGCCATCGTATTTATAGTGGAAACCACCGCTGCGTGCCGCCACCCACATCTCCTGCATTGGTGCCTGGCTGTTGACGATGATTTTTGAGTTGGTATCGATAAATTCCACTGTCAGCACATTGCCGCTACGGCTGCACTCAACATCGTACTCATCGTTTTCAAAGGCTTGCTCAAATAATTCCTCGACTTGCTGCAAGCAAGTGTCTGCCAGTACCAGGAATTCAGATTCAGTCATGCTACACTCCAGCGTCTTTACATGTAAAAACGCCATTCTATACGGTGTTCAGGGAATACAAGATGCGTAAACTGATTAGCCTATTTTTCATCATGTCTTTATTGACGGCTTGCGGCCAGAAGGGCCCGTTGGTCATGCCAGCCAAGCCTGCTCCGGCAACACCTGCCAGCACAGCACCTCAACCCTGAGTATTTCCCGCTGACGCCTCCAGGCATAAAGCAATGGCGTCAGCCTGCGCAGGATGGCAGCCTTGCCCCTTGGTAAAGAGCTGTGATACACGCCATATCCCGTGCACGGTCACCTGTCACGGCCAGATAGTCAACCAGCGAGACTTCACGTTTGGCAAAATCAAAATAGACACAACCTAGCGGCACATTTGCCGTGGTAGCAATATGATAAAAGCCACTGCGCCAATAAGGCTTCTTGCTAGGTGTCCTTCCGGCGTAATCGCCAGCCAAACAGATAAAGGATGCTAATTGCGACACGCTGTGTTAGCGAAGCAGCCTTTTTCTTTTTCGGTAAATAGTCGTCCATGTTTTACACGCATGAAAGGGTCTCTGCCCGCATTCTTCAAAAACGCGATTTTGCCGCGAAGAAATATGCGCTGCAAAACAGGATCAATAAGCGCCCGCAACATGGCAACTTAAATTGCGGCTAAATCTCAAGGCTTGGTGGCAACAACTGAAGCGCGGTCAGACCAGCGCCACCACAAACGTATCATGAGCAAAGCAGCAACGAGGATGCCAAACAATACCGGTTGGGAAAAATCATGCTTGCCCGCCTTCATCCAGAAGTAATGCAGCACCCCAAGCGGGACGATCAAATAGATCAAACGATGCAGCCACTGCCAGCGCTTGCCGCCCAGGCGTTTGATCATGCCATTGGTACTGGTCGCAGCCAAGGGGATCAGCAAGACAAAGGCAATGAAACCAACGGTGATAAAGGGGCGCTTGATGACATCCTTCCACATTTCTGCCATATCAAAGAAATGGTCAAACCAGAGGAAAGTCATGAAATGCAGGAAAGCATAAAAGAAGGCATAGACGCCCAGCATGCGACGGCAACGCAGTAGCCACGGCATGTGCAACAGCTTGCGCAGCGGTGTCACGGCCAACGTCATGCACAGGAAATACAGGGTCCAGTCACCTGTATTACGGGTGATGAATTCAACCGGGTTCGCTCCCAGCTTATCCAGGAATACAAAACTGACCAGCCGGATAAACGGCAACAATGCCAGGATAAACAAGACTATCTTGAACTGGGAAACCTGCTTATTGGTGAGCAACATGAGTGCGTCTATCCTAGAAAAACTTCTTCAAGTCCATGCCTGTATAGAGTGATGCCACTTCGCTATAACCATTGAACATCAGGGTTTTGCGCTTGCGGGCAAACAGACCATCTTCACCGATACGGCGCTCAGTCGCCTGCGACCAGCGCGGGTGATCAACGTCAGGGTTCACATTCGAATAGAAACCATATTCATTGGCTGCCGCCAGGTTCCAGGCTGTGCGTGGCTGCTCCTTGACGAAGCGTATCTTGACGATGGATTTGGCAGATTTAAAACCATACTTCCATGGCAAGACCATGCGTACCGGTGCACCATTCTGATTGGGCAAGACTTCGCCATACATGCCAAAGGCCAGTAATGCCAGCGGATGATTTGCCTCGTCCATGCGCAAACCTTCTACATAAGGCCATTGCAGCACAGGGCTACGCAAGCCTGGCATTTGCTTCTTGTCATCAAGTGTGACGAATTCTATGTATTTGGCATTACCTGTAGGTTCAACTTTTTTGATCAGGTTGGAGAGCGAATAACCTGCCCAAGGTATCACCATGGACCAGCCTTCAACACAGCGCAGGCGATAAATACGTTCTTCCATTGGCGCCAGTTTCATCAGGCTGTCCAGGTCCAGCGTCATGGGCTTCTTGACTTCGCCTTCTATGCTGACAGACCAGGGGCGCGGCTTGAGTGTGTGAGCAGTCACTGCCGGGTCGGCCTTGTCGGTCCCGAACTCATAGAAATTATTGTAGGTGGTTGCGTCCTTGTAGGCGGTATGCTTTTCCATCAGCGCATAGGCAGAATTCGGATTTGCGGCCAGTTTTTGCGCGCCAGGGTTCTGGGCAAAAGCACTGCGGTTGGCCATTTCAAACAAGGCTGTACCAGCAATGGAACCCAGCGCCATCTTGCGGATAAAATCACGACGCGCCTCAAACACGGCGCGCGGGGTGATTTCAGAAGAGAAAGGCAAGTCTATGCCATTAGGACTACGTTTGATCAGCATGGTGGACTCCGTGGTTGAGTATGGCGCAACAGCGATTAGACATCGCTATTACGCCCTAGTTTCTCATGAGTCGGAGTTTCCTGCCAATCCTTACAAATGAAGGGATATATTTATAGCTTGCCGTAAGAATGCAGGCCTGACAAGAACATGTTCACGCCCAGGAAAGCGAAGGTAGTCACCAACAAACCTACCAAAGCCCACCAGGCAGCAACCTGACCGCGCAGACCTTTCATGAGGCGCATATGCAGCCAGGCGGCATAGTTAAGCCAGACGATCAGCGCCCAGGTTTCTTTCGGGTCCCATGACCAGTAGCCACCCCAGGCATCGGCAGCCCACAAGGCACCAAGGATAGTCGCAATCGTAAAGAAGGCAAAGCCGACGGCAATCGCCTTGTACATGACATCATCGAGCACTTCCAGCGTTGGCAGGCGATCAACCAGATAGCCTTTGGACTTGAGCAAATAGGCAATCGACACCATCGCAGCCAGGGAGAATGTGCCGTAACCGATAAAATTGGCTGGCACATGTATCTTCATCCACCAGCTTTGCAAGGCTGGCAACAAAGGTTGAATCTCTGCAGCTTCACGGCTGAACATATACCACAGCAAAAAGGCAACTGCGGCGGTAATCACCAACATCACGAAAGGTCCCAGCTGGCGGGTACGGTATTGCTGCTCGTAGTACAAATAGAACAATGCCGTAATCATGGCAAACAGGATAAACACTTCATACAGGTTGGATACAGGGATATGGCCGACATCCACACCGATCAGATAAGACTCATACCAGCGCACCAGCATGCCGGTAAAACCCATGACGACAGCAGACCAGCACAGAACCGAACCGACAGAAGCACCAAAATCAGAACGCGCGATCAGGCCGCCCCAGTAAAACAGGGTGGAAAGCACAAACAGCACGCTCATCCACAAAATGGCAGACTGGCTCGACAGCAGGTATTTCAGGAAGAACTTCTTGTTCGCCATGTCCAGCGAGCCACCATACATCTGTATCGCCAGCAGGCTCAAGGCCGCCAGTATCACCAGCAGCATACGTATCGGCTTCCAGTGCCAGCCCAGCCAGGCAAAGGTGGGGGCAGCGAGGACGACTATGCCTTTTTCATAGACATCCATGTAGGCGCCAAAACGGTTCAGAGCAAACAAGGATGCCATGCACAAAGCCACAGCATACAGCCAGTCAGCGATCGACAGGCGCTTAAAGAATCCCTGATAGGGTGTGTAATGCTGCGTGATTTCCATCATATTTCCCCAGATGCCAGGCCACCAGGCCCTATGCTTCATAGTGTAGTCGATTAAGCTGCGTTTCGTGGTTTCCAGACTTGCATCTATTAGCCAGTCTGGCTAGTCAGTTGATGTAAATGCAATTTCAACTGTTCAAATTCTTTTTCAAAGTCCAGCGTTTTTCTTTGCGAACTCAGGGCCATGAGAGTATGCGCACCCGCCCCCGCATCCCTGACCCAGACCCAAAGGCGGCGCTCGCGGATATAGAACATGGAAAACACACCAAGCACGAGAAGCAGGCTACCCAAATACACGATATTTTTACCGGGCGAACGGGTGATTTGCAAGACAGTTGCCTTGACCTCCTCAAAGCCCGTAAGTTGCAAATAAACTGGTGCTCCGTAAAATCCCGCATCAGAAATTGAGCCTATCGCCAGTTGCAGGAAGCGGTCATGCTTTTCGTCATGTGCCAGCACAGGCAATCCATCTTTTTCGCGGGCAACCATCCATAACTCCCACATACTGCTGTTCAAGATGCTGATCAGGTTTGCAGCAAGCTTGGCCTGTTCAGCCTGAGGGGCTTTTTCCAGCTTTTTGGAAATGGCAGAAAATCCAGATGAATTTCCGTCACCCGCAAAAACTTCCAGACTGATCTTGGACGAAGTTGCCCATACGGCCTTTCTGTCTGCATCGCCTCCCTGGTTTAACTTCATCGCGTGCTCAGCAAAGCGTGTGGCGGCCAAGGCACGCAGTTCAGGGTTTTGTACCGCCGCGCGCAAACGCATCCACTCCCTGATACTGTCTTCATCGTCTGCAGGTATACGCAGGTAGCGGAAAGCCTCATTTGGAGCGTCACGCGTGCCCGACAGTATCATATAGTCGCCATCAATCAGGATGGGCTGCATGTAGTTATGGAACTCCCTCGCCTGACCAGTCTTGTCGCGCAATTTGTATTGCACACTGGGCCCGACGTTTTTAAAGTCTTTGCTATCTGCATTCTTTGCAGCCGATCCCAGATGCTTGTCGAGCTTGGCCATGATTTTTTCATTCAGGCTCTGGTCGGGATTAGCTGTCTTGGCTGGATTAGCATCACCGCCGTTAGCTACCATGTTTTCAACATTGAACGGCCGGAAGTCTGACCACTCTATCGTAAAGTCATTATCATTCCCCAGGGCAAGAGGGGTACTTTCCTTCATGATTCCGCTCATTTCCTGGGTGGTGGTATCCGGCCCCAGCATAGGATATGACTTGATCTTTAAACGGGTACCGCCATCTTCAAAGCTCGATTGATAAATGGCAATTCCCTTGTAATTCAAAGGTTCATTGACCTTGATGAGCGCAGAAAAAGTCTTGCCAGTCTCGTGATCAATCACTTCCACATCACTGGAGTACAGCTTGGGCATGCCCTTGGAATAAAAGTCGATCGTAAATTTTTTCACCTTGATGGTGAAAGGCAAGTCTTGAATCAGGACGCCGTCCGCTTGCGGCAAAATGGCTGTGCTGCTACTGGCACCCTCCGGGATCATGGCATTGCCACGGAAAGTGGGATTGGCCAGGGACAACCGGTGTTGTTCAGGTATCTTGGAAATGAGGCCAGCACCGTCATAGGCAACCTTGCCCATGAACCATTTCTGAAAGCGTATTGGCAATTCGGAGTCGAGCAAACCACCTATGCAGATGATGACTATGGCACTGTGGGCAAAGATATAACCCCATTTATTGGCCGCGCCCTGCTTGGCGGCGATCAGGGTTGCGCCTTCTTTTTCAACCAATTTGAAACGATAACCGACACGCGCCAGATGGGCCAATATCTGCTCAGTCACTTTACCCCGGCCATTGCTGCTTTGCCACTCGGAACGATGATGGAAATTACGCAAGGATTGTTCACGTACATTATCGCGCCAGCTCCGCATATCCTTGATCATCTTCGGTGCATTGCGTACTAAGCACAATGAAGTCGAGATAACCAGGAAAGTCATGATGAGCAAGAACCACCAGGCGGAATACACTGCATACAGACTGAGTTTGCTGTAAATCTCAAACCAGAACGGGCCAAACTTGTTCACATAGTTAGGCATGGGGTCATTTTGCACGAGCACCGTCCCTATGACCGAGGCAATCGCGATCAGTGTCAACAAGCTGATGGCAAAACGCATGGAAGACAGCAACTCCACTGCGTCTGCCAGCCAGGCGCGCCGGGTTTGCAGCTGTATGCCGCCAGTATCTGCAGGCTGATCGCCTTCTATCTTGTTTTCCATACTCTCTGCTTATTACTTGGGATATGACAGATGATGCTTGCGCAAAATGATTGCTGCAGATGTTAAAAGAAACATCCTTGCCAGGACGTGTTTTATATCAATATCCGGGCGCAACGAATAGTACACGCTTCATAAAAACCTGGCTCATTACATGTAATGGCCCTACACAGACATCCATCATGAAAAAAGGGGATGGCTATTGCCACCCCCTCCTCGAATACTTTACTTGATATATTACTTCAGACCAGCAACGTAGTCTGCAACAGCCTTCATTTCGTCTTCAGACATTTTCTTGGCTATCGTCATCATCTGCGCACTGTTTTGACGGGCACCGGTGATTTTTGCGCCATCCTTGCGGGAACCATTCTGGAAACCTGTCAGCTGGGCAATCGTGTAGTCCTGATGTTGGCCTGCAATGCGTGGGAATTGTGCAGGAATACCAGCACCATTCGGGCTATGACAGCCAGCACAGGCAGGAACGTTTTTCTCAGCGATACCACCACGATAGATTTGCTTGCCCAGTTCAACGATATCTTTGTTTTTTGCTGTACCTGGTTTAGATTTTTGTGCTGACAAATAAGCTGCAACGTTTTTCATGTCATCTGCAGTCATGGCCTTGGCAAAGGTGGTCATGATGGCATTTTTGCGTGTATCACCAGTAAAATCGGTCAGTTGCTTGACCAGATAAGCCTCATGCTGGGCAGACAGTTTAGGATTGGCAGCAATGGTGGAATTACCGGCTGCACCGTGGCAGGATACGCATGCAGTAATGCCGCGGGTGGCATCGCCATTGCTATACAGTGCTTCACCTTTGACTGGATCAGCCTTGGCTGGCTTGGCTACTTCATTAGCATGGACCGAAGAGGCAAAAGACGATACCGCCAGGATTGCGACGCTGATGGACTTGGACAACGATAAAAAAGCACGGTTCATTCAAACACCCTGAGACTAAATAATAGAAATCTGCCCTAATGGCGACGTATTGCAGCGAGTTGATACGTAAAAGGCACTTTTTTGCAACGAAATACGTACAAAACCGGTATATGGACATGGTTTTAATCGCTGCCCAAGACCTAACCCCTTATTGTACAATAGCTTTCGGGCGTTTTTACTGCCTTATGTTGCATTTTTCCATTATTCCTTTCCTCTATGTCTATCCTCTGGCAAGCCCGCTTCTTCACTACGGTGAATCATCTGCGCGATCTCCCGCGTACCCATGTGCCCGAAATTGCTTTCGCTGGCCGTTCCAACGCTGGCAAATCGACCGCAATCAATACCCTGTGCAATCAGAAAAAACTCTGTTTTGCCTCAAAAACACCGGGCCGCACACAACATATTAATTATTTTTCCATCGGCGGAGCCCATGTGGGCCAGCACCGCAAGGATGAAACCAGGGTCGATGAAATCCGCGCCCTGTTAGTCGATTTGCCGGGCTATGGCTATGCGGAGGTACCTGGTGCCGCCAAGCAACACTGGAACCAGTTGCTTGGTGCCTATGTACAAAGACGCACGCAACTGGCCGCCCTGGTGCTGATCATGGATGCCCGCCGTCCATTCACTGACCTGGATATACAGATGCTGGAATGGTTTGCGCCGACTGGCCGCCCCATCCATTGCATTTTGACCAAGGCAGATAAACTTAACCGTAGCGAATGTACTGATGCCTTGCGCAAAGCCAAGGCGGTGCTTGACAGTTACGTGGATGATGAAGGCCCGCTCTTCCCTTTCAGCCTGCAATTGTTTTCTGCACTGAAACGCATAGGCATAGAAGAAGCCGATGCAGCAGTACAACGTCTGGTTGGACTGGATAGAGACCCTATCGTTGATACTGATGATACCGGTCAAACAGATGCAGAGGCTGATGTAAATACAAGCCCAGACGCCAACGCAGATACAGCCAACGCACCTGCAAAAGCCCAGGCAAACAAACCGGCTGACGCAGAATAAAAAAACCCCGGCAAAGAGTCTTTTTGCCGGGGTAATAACACCGTTACGAATAGGGACGCACGGTGCCCGCTCAGGGAGGAGAAGCGGTAGGCGTGGAGTTGATCCAACCTGTGCATTAAGATGTTGCAACTTAAAAAAAGTTTCATTAACCTGCATAAAATTATTTTCATTGATTGTCATCTGACCATGTCATCTACTAAGCCATCCACCAAGCCATCTCACCCCTCTGCGCATTTCCCCGCCATCCGTATGCGCCGCATGCGTAAAGATGCATTTTCCCGGGCGCTCATGCGTGAAAACGCGGTGACTGCATCTGATTTGATTTACCCGGTTTTTGTCATCGACGGCGTCAATCAAAGTGAAAAAGTTTCATCCATGCCTGGCGTGGAAAGAGTAACGATAGATTTGCTGATGGGCGTGGCCGAAGATTGCGTTGCCCTGGGCATACCAGTGCTGGCATTGTTCCCTGCCATCAACCCGCAATTGAAAACGCCGGATGGCATAGAAGCGACCAATCCCAAAGGTTTGATCCCACGCGCAGTGCGCGAACTGAAAAGCCGCTTCCCTGAGTTGGGCATATTGACCGACGTGGCGCTGGACCCTTACACCAGCCATGGACAGGATGGTTTGCTGAATGCTGACGGTTATGTCCTCAATGATGAAACCACGGCCATGCTGGTACGCCAGGCACTGGTGCAGGCAGAAGCCGGTGTTGATATCGTTGCCCCCAGCGATATGATGGATGGCCGTATCGGTGCGATACGGCATGCGCTGGAAGCGAATAATTTTATCCATACCCGCATCATGGCTTATTCAGCCAAATATGCCTCGGCCTTTTATGGTCCTTTCCGTGAAGCAGTGGGTTCTGCCGCCAACCTGGGCAAAAGCGATAAAGCCAATTACCAGATGGACCCGGCGAATAGCGATGAAGCCTTGCGCGAAGTCGCACTGGACCTGGCCGAAGGTGCTGACATGGTCATGGTCAAACCTGGCATGCCTTATCTGGATATCGTGCGCAGGGTCAAGGATGAATTCAAGGTGCCGACCTTTGCTTATCAGGTCAGTGGTGAATATGCGATGATCAAGGCAGCAGCACAAAATGGCTGGCTCGATCACAACAAGACCATGATGGAATCCATGCTGGCATTTAAGCGTGCCGGTGCTGATGGCATACTGACATATTTCGCCCGTGATGTTGCGCGCCTGCTGAAACACACTGGCTGATTGCCATGCCTAAGATGTTGCGTGCTGTCTTCATTTTCATTTTTGCTGCACTGGCAATTGCCGGTGCTGAATGGGGGAAAGAGATAGGCAGTGCGCAATATCTGCACTATATTTTCAAGCCGCTGACAACACTCGCCATCTTCTTTTTTGCATGGCGCAATCAACCTGTCATCAGTCGCACCTATCAAACCGCCGTACTGATTGGCATCATCTGTTCGCTGATTGGTGACATCTTTCTGATGTTACCTGGCACAGTATTTCGCCATGGTTTTTTATGTGGTTTGCTGAGTTTTTTGCTGGCACACATCTGCTTCCTGCGTGCAATGATCAGTGACAGCCGCTTTGCTGGCAAGCCTTTGGCTTTTGCTGGTATCGCTGCACTTGGCATCATTAACCTGGTGATATTGTGGCCGGGTTTGCCAACGGCGTTGCACATCCCTGTTGTTGCCTATGTTTGTTTGTTGCTTTGCATGACAGCACAAGCCATCAGCCGCGGCTTGCAATTGCGCAGCCTGTCTGGCCGCCTGGGGTTGATTGGCGGCCTGTGCTTCATGCTGTCTGACACTCTGCTGGCCTATAACCGCTTCTACATACCTATTACGCATTCTCCTCTCCTCATCCTCAGCAGCTATTATCTGGCGCTGTGGCTGATTGCTGCTTCGGTTACGTCATCCCCTACTGAACAAGGCCAGGATCATGCATGAAAAAATCATTACCTTTGCCAGTCCGGTTTTTTTCATCCTGATCGCTCTGGAGTTTATGGTGGCGCGCAAACGCCAGCGTCATTTGTACCGCATGAATGACTCCCTCAATAGCCTGAGCCTGGGCGTCATGAGCCAGATCATAGGGGCATTCTCCAAGTTGTTTTCGATAGGCATGTATGCACTGGTGCTCAAGCACCTTTCATTATTCAGCCTGCCATCGGACAATATCTGGGTGTGGATAGCGGCACTGCTGCTTTATGATTTTTTATATTACTGGTTGCACAGGATGGGACACCAGACCAATCTGTTATGGGCTGCCCATGTGGTTCATCACCAGAGTGAACAATACAATCTGAGCACGGCCTTGCGGCAAACCAGTACTGGGCCCTTGTTTGGCTGGATTTTTTATTTGCCCATGGCTGTCATCGGCTTTCCTCTCGATGTGTTTATTGCAGTCGCCCTCATCGATTTGCTTTACCAGTTCTGGGTACATACAGAACAGATAGGCAAACTGGGCTGGTTTGACCGCGTGTTTGTATCCCCATCCAATCACCGTGTGCATCATGCTGTCAATGATATATACCTGGACAAGAATTTTGGTGGCATCCTGGTCATCTGGGACAGGTTGTTCGGCACTTTCATCGAAGAACGGGATGACGTAGGCATCGTCTATGGTACACGCAAGCCCTTGCGTAGCTGGAACCCCTTGTGGGCCAATCTCGACGTGTATGAGCAGGTGTGGCGCGATGCATGGCATACGCGACGGTGGAGGGATAAATTACAGATCTGGTTGCGCCCGCCGGGCTGGCGTCCTGCTGACGTCATGGCACAATGTGCTCCATCAACATTTGATATTCACAGACCGGCTTATGATCCGGCAATGAGCACCGCCACGACCTGGTATTGCATAGCGCAATTTATCTTGTTATTGCAGGCAGCAACGTATTTTCTGATCGTGTATAAATCCATCAGTGCCCTCAATGCCGGCATCTATGTCAGTTGGCTGGTCATGGGCTTATGGTGCATAGGTGGCCTGATGGAAAGGGGCCGTATTTATTTGTTGCCTGAGACTGTGCGTATACTGTGCATCTTAATGATGAACTTGCTTACTGCCAGTTGGTTTTATTCTTTTGAGTTAAGCACACCAGTACAGGCATTGCTAACTGCCACTTGCCTGATTTCGCTGGGTGGACTCTGGCTTATTTTTTCACGACAAAAGACGCATGGACATCTTCCACATTAATGATACGCAGACACTGCAAAATCCTGACAAGCCAGAAGCCCTGGTCAATGCAGGTGGTTTTTTATGGCTCGATGCCAGCCATGAAGAAGTCGCCGCAGACCCGATTGCATGGCGCAATCGTGTCGAAGCTATCACGGGTACGCAGATTTATGAATTGCATCTCAAGGATGTGACGAATCTCACGCACCCTTCTTATTTCGATGCCACCGAAGAATATGAAATGGTGGTATTTCGCAAGCTGACACTGACAGAAGCAAGTGCCGACAACAAGAACGGTGTGAAGCGCAAGATACCGGCTGCGCTGAATAAACTGGCGACCACGCCTGTGTCTTTTTTACTCATGCAAAATGTGCTGGTGACCGTGCGCCCGGCGCAAAGCCGCACGGTAGAACTGGCACGCCAGCGCCTGCTGGATTATAAATCAAGGGCCGAGAATAATACCCATGGCAGCCGCCTGCCAATCTCGCCAGAAGAATTGATGTTACGGCTCTTGAACGCCATGGTCGATCAATACCTGGAATTGCGCCAGCCGCTGACCCAGCAACTTGACCGCTGGCAGCATGCCTTGCTGGACCCGCGCCGCCCCTTCAATAACTGGCTGGCCTTGCTCGATTCTCGCGTCGAATTGCGCAAGCTTGACAACCTGTGTGAAGAACAGCGCGATGCCATGCAAGAGTTGCGCGACCATATCGTCGATACCCATGATGGCAATAGCCGCGCCAAGGACTTGCTGCTGGTGCGCACCAATGATGTCATGGAACATATCAGCCGCGTACTGAACCATGCACGCCGCCTTGAAGCCTCGCTGGAATCGGCAGTGCAGATACACTTTGCAGCAATGGCACACAGAACTAGCGAAATCATGCGCACCCTGACTGTGATCACCGCCCTGTTCATGCCACTGACACTGATCACAGGCATCTTTGGCATGAACTTTGAAGTCATGCCCCTGCTCAAGCATGCATCCGGCTTTTGGTACACCATGGGTGCCATGGGTGTCATTGTCGTGCTCTTGCTGATTTATTTCCGCAGCCAGCGTTACTTGCAAGATCAGGCCAGCCGCAGGATAGAGTAAGTTGCAAAAAAATCTCCGAGTTCAGAACACATAATTAAATTCAAATACAATGCAAGAACACACCTTTCTCTGGCATGACTATGAAACCTTTGGCGCGGTCGCCCGTCGGGACAGGCCTGCGCAATTTGCTGCCATACGCACGGATGCCCATCTCAATGAAATCGGCAAACCAGTCATGCTGTATTGCCAGCCCGCCAATGATTTCTTGCCTGACCCGCAGTCTTGTCTGATCACCCATATCACGCCACAAACCTGTCTGGAGCGCGGCATACCTGAGCATGAATTTGCAGCAAGGATAGAGCAGGAACTGGGCAAAACCGGCACCATAGGCGTGGGCTATAACACCATACGCTTCGATGATGAAATTACCCGCTTCATGTTCTGGCGTAACCTCATCGATCCATACGCACGCGAATGGCAAAACAATTGTGGCCGCTGGGACATCATGGACATGGTGCGCACCTGTTATGCGCTGCGCCCTGAGGGCATCAACTGGCCAAAGAATGATGAAGGCAAGCCCAGCTTTCGCCTTGAACACCTGACCAAGGCGAATGGCATTGCGCATGAAGCTGCTCATGACGCGCTGTCTGATGTGCGTGCCACCATCGCCCTGGCGCGCCTGATACGCGAGCGCCAGCCCAAGCTGTTCGAGTTTTGCTTTGCCCTGCATAAGAAAGACAAGGTTGCGGCGGAAATCGATATGCCGGAGCTGAACAAAGCTTTTTTGCATGTATCCGGCATGTTCCCTACCGAGCGCGGTTGCCTGGCCGTGATGTGGCCACTAGCCATGCACCCCAAGAACAAGAATGAAGTCATCGCCTGGGACCTGTCCCATAACCCGTCGGAGCTGGCTGGGCTAGATGCAGAGGCCATACAGCTACGCATGTTCAGCAAGAGCGATGCCTTGCCCGAAGGCGTACAACGCCTGCCTGTGAAAAGCATACACATCAACAAGTCCCCTATCGTTATCGGCAATTTAAAAACCTTGTCGGCTGCCATGGCTGAGCGTTGGAAGATAGACATGCATCAAGTGCAGGAGCACATCATCAAGGCAGCGTCCTTGCCTGACGCTACCAAAGCGATATGGGAAGAGGTGTATGCACGCCCAGAGGCCGCAGCCAGCGATGTCGATGAAGACTTGTATGGCGGCTTTGTCGGTGCCGGTGACCGCCGCCTGTTGAATGATTTACGCCGCATGAATGGCACGCAACTCGCCAAGGCCAGTACCAGCTTCCAGGACCCGCGTCTGGCAGAATTACTGTTCCGCTACCGCGCCCGCAACTTCCATGACAGCCTGAGCATGGAAGAACAAGAAAACTGGGAAGAACACCGTGCCGCACGTTTGCTCGATGGTGTTGGCAACGCCAGGACTGTGGAGATGTATTTCAATGAGATCGATGCTTTGTCGGAAACAGCAGATGAAGCAGCAGAAGAGATACTGGGCGCTTTGTATGACTATGCTGAAATGATCGTACCTTCGAGATAACTCCCATTTTTCGAACTGAAAAACAAAAGCCACGAATCGCGCGTGGCTTTTGTTTTACCCTGATGCACTGCATGAGTTGCGCAAAATTGTCCCAGCAAGGCTATCGCTTTCAGGAAACCTCCCTTGCAAGGGAGGGTCGTTGCATCGGCAGGCAACATGTTGCCTGAAATCCCGACTACACCGTCAGCGACGAAGACAGTACTTTAGTACCGAATTTACTAAGTGCCGGAGCTACAACGCAGCCGGGGCGGTTTTGCGCAAGTCATGGTTTGTTTGGCTGTGGTGTCACGCGCAGATATGGGCGGGCAGCAGTATAGCCTTTAGGATATTTCTGTTTGATCACATCTTCATCCTTGACTGACAAAGGGATGATCACGTCATCACCATCACGCCAGTTGCCTGGTGTGGCGACAGTGTAGCCATCGGTCAATTGCAGCGCATCAATGACGCGCAAGACCTCATCAAAATTACGACCAGTGGTCAATGGATAAGTGATGATGAGACGAACTTTTTTATTCGGATCGATAACAAACAATGAACGCACAGTCACAGTCTCGGACTGGTTAGGGTGGATCATGTCATACAGTGCTGCAACTTTCTTGTCAGCATCGGCCACGATAGGGAAACCAACGACTGTATTTTGTGTAGCTTCAATATCCTTGATCCATTGCAGATGGGATTCTGCACCATCAACTGACAGAGCAATCGCTTTTACATTGCGCTTGTCAAACTCTGGCTTGAGCTTTGCGGTCAAACCCAGCTCTGTCGTGCAGACTGGCGTAAAGTCAGCCGGGTGGGAGAATAAGACTACCCAGGAATTGCCTGCCCATTCGTGAAATTTCAAAGGGCCGATGGAAGAGTCTTGTTCGAAATCAGGGGCGATATCGCCTAAACGCAAAGTCATTTTTTTCTCCAAAAAGAAATGAGAACTCGAATATAGCCGCTCTACCTCTCTTACTCAAGGATAGATTAGTTGCATGCTTATACATTCTTTGAATATACTTTACTTACTTTCTGCACGATTCAAGGATTGCAAGAATTTATCTGCATTCTGATAACCGATGACGCGCTGACCGGGAATTTCTTTACCCCGTGCATCAAAGAAGATAATGCCTGGCGGACCAAACAAGCCAAAGCGTTTCAGCAAGGCTTTATCGTCGGCATTATTGGCGGTGACATCGACTTGCAGCAAAAGCATATTGTCGAGTTTGGCTTTGACTTTGGCTTCGGAGAAAGTCAGTTTTTCCATCTCTTTGCAAGAGACGCACCAGTCCGCATAAAAATCCAGCATGGCTGTCTTGCCTTTGGATTGCGCCAAGGCTGCATCAAGTTCAGCAACACTGCGTACACGTGTAAATTTCACATGTTCTGCACTGCCACCGTACAAGTGGGCAACAGGAGAAAATACATCACGCCCTCCTGTGACAACGCCCACCAGTTGCACGGCACCAAGCAGGAAAAATATGACCGATACGACTTTAGCGAACATGCCACTGCGCTGGAAAAATAATTGATAGCTGGCATAAGCGATCAGCAAAATAGACCAACCGAGCATTTGTGACCACACAGGTATCACCGGGCTAATCATCCACAAAGCCATGGCCAGCATCAAGACACCGAAGAAGCGCTTGATACTTTCCATCCACATACCTGCGCGTGGCAGCAAGCTACCTGCTGAGATACCCACCAGCAGCAAGGGTACACTCATGCCCATCGCCATCGCAAACAGGGCCGAGCCACCAACGACAACATCGCGAGTTTGACTGATATATACCAAAGCACCTGCCAGCGGTGCTGCGACACAAGGGCCAACAATCAGAGCAGAAATTGCGCCCATGACAAACACGCCTACCAATTTGCCGTTGCGTTGCCCTTCTGAAGCCACCGTCAACTTGGTTTGTAAAGCCGCTGGCACCTGCAATTGATACACATTGAACATGGACAGCGACAATATGACCATCAGCAAAGCAAACGCACCGAGTACCCAGGGATTTTGCAAGGTGGCCGACAAGCCTTCACCAACCAGGCCAGCAGCAATACCAAGGGCGGTGTACACCAGCGCCATACCCAGGGCATAGCACAAGGACAGCAGAAACCCCCGGCTGCGTTTAATGCCAGCACCTTCACCCACGATGATGAAGGACAGGATAGGCACCATGGGCAAGACGCAAGGAGTGAACGACAAGCCCAGACCAAGCAGCAGAAACAATGGCAGGATCAAGACAAGCCTGCCACTTTTCAAAGCGGCGCTGATGCTGCTGGTCTCTTCATCACGACTGGCTTCTGTAGCTTTGCTGCTGGTTTCTGTACCAGCGCTGCTCACTGAGTTAGCACTCACATTTGCGGCCACTTGCGCGCCAGCCGTGCTGGCGCCAGCAATCTGCAATTTAACCGGTGTTTCCAGTGGTGGGTAGCATAGCCCGCCATCGGCACAACCCTGACGCCCTATCTTCAGGGTGAAAGCTGTTGCTGCCTGCACAGGTATACGAACCACCAGGGAATGGCGGTAAGTCTCTACTTCCTTTTGAAAGGTTTCGTCAAACTTGACCTTGCCCTTGGGCATGTCGATATCGCCTAGTTTGGCATCGTCGGAGCTGAATTTGAAACGTTCGCGGTAGAGGTAATAACCATCGGCTATCGTAAAAGTCACTTCGGCCATACCTGGCTCTGCCATTCTGGCGGATACCTTGAACGCTTCTTCGGGGTCGAGAAAGTCTTCTGCGCTGGCAAAGGGAGCCGATAGCGAAGCAAACAATATGGCAAGCACCAGGCCGCACAAGCGCCATAACTGCGATATCCGCAAGTTCTTTGGCTGAGCAGGCATGTGTGCAGAAAACAGTGGCGTAGAGGTGTTCATGGCGTTTCGGTTTCTTTTCTCACCCAATCCAGGTAAGCCGGCAATCCGGCCACCAGGGGGATGGCTATTATTTCGGGTAGATCATAGGGATGCTGGGCGAGAATCAGTGCTTCAAGGGAAGCATAGCAGGCTTGCCGGGTCTTGATCATCAATTGCACTTCAGTGTCAGCGTGCTGCTCACCATCCCAGTTGTAGATGGACAATATATCAGCAGAAATGTTCACGCAGGCAGCCAATTTTTCGGCAACGAGCTTGCTGGCCAGTTTTGTGGCGGCTTCGCGATCTGGCAAATTAGTCAATACCAGGATCAAATTGTCATTATCCATCGCTATTTCCTATTCGCTGGCAGTGTTATTGCACTTGATAAAACCTGCATGATGTTTGGTCGGATGTACAGCCAGATGCATTACAGCATACCGCGAAATAAATGCCTGCAAGAACCTTGCTTGAGCGCGTCCTCAAGCGTGCATATGAGCGTGACCTTAAACATATTCAAAAGCACGCACCCATAAGCAAAAAGCCGTTCAGTTTACACTGAACGGCTTCTTTAAGTTTTAAGCAGTCTGGGCATAAGACCCAAATATGCTAATTACTCAGCAACTGGTGCATCAGCTGCATCTACGCCTTCTGGACGGTCCAGCAGTTCAACGTATGCCATAGGAGCATTGTCGCCGACGCGGAAACCCATTTTCAGGATACGCAGGTAGCCGCCGTTACGATTTGCGTAACGTGGGCCCAGTTCAGCAAACAGCTTGACTACCATTTCGCGGTCGCGCAAACGGGAGAAAGCCAGACGCTTGTTAGCCAGTGTGTCTGTTTTACCCAAAGTCAGAATCGGCTCGATAACGCGGCGCAGTTCTTTGGCTTTTGGCAAAGTTGTTTTGATGGCTTCATGACGCAACAGGGATACTGTCATGTTGCGCAGCATTGCCAGACGGTGGGAAGAAGTACGATTCAGCTTACGTAAGCCGTGACGATGACGCATGGTATTTCCTTTCAGATTTAAATGCCAGCTCTTCTATCGATAAGAAACTTATCGCGGGCCGGTAATTATGTTTACTACGGTTAAAAAACGGGCAGGCTGTCTCAGCCCACCCGTTGGGACAAAATTATTTTTCCAGGCCAGCTGGTGGCCAGTTTTCCAGTTTCATGCCCAGAGACAAACCACGGGAAGCCAGAACTTCCTTGATTTCGTTCAAGGACTTGCGACCCAGATTTGGTGTCTTCAACAGTTCATTTTCGCTACGTTGGATCAGATCACCAATGTAGTAAATGTTTTCTGCTTTCAGGCAGTTGGCTGAACGTACTGTCAGTTCCAGATCATCAACTGGACGCAACAGGACAGGATCAACTGCAGGTGCGCGGGATGGGGCTTCAGCGGCGGCTTCAGTACCTTCCAAGGCAGCGAAGACATTCAATTGATCAACCAGCACGCGGGCAGATTGACGGATTGCTTCTTCAGGAGAGATAACGCCGTTGGTCTCAATATTAATGACCAGTTTATCCAGATCAGTACGTTGTTCAACGCGGGCAGATTCGACAGCGTAAGAAACACGGCGTACTGGGGAGAAAGACGCATCCAAAATCATACGACCGATGGTTTTGTTCGCATCTTCAGACAAGCGACGAACGTTACCTGGCACATAGCCACGGCCTTTTTCTACCTTGATCTGCATGTCCAGCTTACCGCCGGCTGTCAGATTGGCGATAACGTGATCCGGGTTGATCAGTTCTACGTCATGCGGCAGATCGATGTCGGAAGCCAATACAGCGCCTTCGCCATCTTTTTTTAATGTCAGCGTGACTTCATCACGGTTATGCAACTTGAAGACAACGCCCTTCAAGTTCAACAGGATGTCAACGACGTCTTCTTGCACGCCATCGAGGGAAGAATATTCATGAACGACACCGGCGATCACAACTTCAGTCGGTGCATAACCAACCATCGTGGACAACAGTACACGACGCAATGCGTTACCCAGTGTGTGGCCATAGCCACGTTCAAACGGTTCCATCACGACTTTAGCGTGACCGGCACCCAACATTTCCACATCGATAATACGTGGTTTTAACAGATTGTTTTGCATGAATGTCCTTTTCAATACCCTCGGTTCGTTACACCGATAAGGCTGACGGCATTAAAGAAAAAAGCCTGCCTGTAATAAAACAGGCAGGCGGTGAAACTTGAATATTAACGAGAATACAATTCAACGATCAGGGATTCGTTGACATCGTGAGCGATATCGCTACGATCTGGCATGGACTTGAAAGTACCTTCCAGTTTTTTCGCATCAACAGCTACCCATGTAGGCATGCCGGATTGTTCTGCCAGGGACAGCGCTTCAGCGATACGAACTTGTTTCTTCGCTTTTTCACGAACCGCGATCAAATCACCAGCTTTAACCTGGTAGGAAGCGATGTTAACAACGATACCGTTGACTGTGAATGCTTTATGGCTGACCAGCTGACGTGCTTCAGCGCGTGTGGAGCCGAAGCCCATACGGTAAGCAACGTTGTCCAGACGGGATTCCAGCAATTTCAACAGTGTTTCGCCAGTGTTGCCTTTTTGACGGTCAGCTTCAGCGAAGTAGCGGCGGAACTGACGTTCCAAAACGCCGTACATACGTTTAACTTTTTGCTTTTCGCGCAATTGGTTACCGTAGTCAGAGGTACGAGCACCAGAAGTGCGACCATGTTGACCTGGTTTTGCGTCCAGTTTGCATTTGGAGTCCAGGGAGCGGCGTGCGCTCTTCAAGAACAGGTCCGTGCCTTCGCGACGGGAAAGTTTTGCTTTTGGTCCGATATAACGTGCCACGATGTTTTCCTTGTAAATGACGTAATGTTTTCTACACTACGCTAGTCTGATCTACCTGCGAGCAGACGGTGGTCTTAACAACAAAGGTTCTAAGCCTTTGATTAATTTTTACTACTCTAGAATTTCCACAACACAAAACCCGCCAACGGAATGGCGGGTCTGCATTCTAACGGAGATTCCGCCAGAATGCCAGCAGAGAATAACTCTGCTTGGTTAAGGCGCTTAAACAACAAGCGTCTTGGTGTTCCAGCTTAGATACGGCGACGCTTTGGAGGGCGGCAGCCGTTATGTGGGACTGGAGTAACGTCTTGAATCAGGGAGATCTTGATACCCAGATTGTTCAAAGCGCGTACTGAAGATTCGCGACCTGGGCCTGGGCCTTTGATACGAACTTCCAGATTTTTGATACCGCATTCAACAGCCACTTTACCTGCTGCTTCTGCTGCGACCTGCGCTGCAAACGGAGTAGATTTACGTGAGCCTTTAAAACCAGCACCACCGGCAGTTGCCCAAGACAACGCGTTGCCTTGACGATCAGTGATCGTGATGATGGTGTTGTTGAAAGAAGCGTGAACGTGAGCAATACCTTCTGCAACGTTCTTCTTAACTTTCTTACGCGCACGTGCTGCTGCGGCGTTATTTTGAGCTTTTGCCATAATGTTTTCCTTGGATCCGGGCTAGCCTGGATTATTTCTTCAAAGATTGCGCTGCTTTACGTGGACCCTTACGAGTACGCGCATTGGTGCGGGTACGTTGGCCACGGCAAGGCAAGCCTTTACGATGACGGAGACCACGGTAGCAACCCAAGTCCATCAAGCGTTTGATGTTCATGGACAGTTCACGACGCAAGTCGCCTTCGACGATAAATTTACCGATTTCGTCGCGAAGCTTCTCGAGTTCGTTGTCATCCAGATCTTTAACCTTTTTATTGGTCAAAACACCTGTTGCGTCACAGATTTTCTGTGCGCGTGGACGGCCAATACCATAGATAGCTGTTAAGCCGATTACGGTATGCTGATGATTTGGGATATTAACCCCTGCGATACGTGCCATTCGTTATTCCTCGTTCAATAACGTTAAATTAACCTTGGCGCTGCTTATGGCGTGGTTCTGTGCATATAACACGAACAACACCCTTGCGCTTGATGATTTTGCAGTTGCGGCAGATCCGCTTGACTGATGCGAGAACTTTCATTTTTGCCCTCTTTCCTTCTAGTTCATTTTAAATTTACTTGGTACGGAACACTATTCGCGCCCGGCTCAAATCATAAGGCGTCAATTCCACTGTCACCTTATCACCTGGAAGAATACGAATATAGTTCATTCGCATCTTCCCTGAAATATGGCCAAGTACAACATGCCCGTTTTCCAACTTAACTCGAAATGTTGCATTCGGAAGATTCTCAAGAATCTCGCCCTGCATCTGTATAACGTCGTCTTTTGCCATTCGATCTGCTGTCCCCTGGGCGATTACCTTGAAGGAATTCCGCCCTTGAAATTTGCTTTACGAAGAAGCGATTCATATTGCTGGGACATCACATAGTTCTGTACCTGCGCCATAAAGTCCATGGTCACCACCACGATAATCAGCAGAGACGTTCCGCCGAAATAAAATGGTACTTTCCACTTCGCAATCAAAAATTCTGGCAACAGACAAACCAGCGTAATGTAAATCGCACCTGCTAGCGTCAAACGCATCAAAATCTTGTCGATATAGCGTGCGGTCTGGTCACCAGGACGTATCCCGGGAACAAAAGCACCGCTCTTCTTCAAGTTATCAGCGGTTTCCTTGCTGTTGAATACCAAAGCGGTATAAAAGAAGCAGAAGAAAATGATCGCTATTGCATACAACAAAGCGTGTATAGGTTCACCAGGCGCCATCGACGCTGCCAGATCCTTCAGGAAAGTGATAAAACCACTTGTGGAAGATTCTGCACCCTTGGTAAACCAGCTCGTGATCGTCGCCGGAAACAAGATAATCGATGAAGCGAAAATAGGAGGAATGACACCAGCCATATTCAACTTCAGTGGCAAATGACTGCTTTGACCACCGTATATCTTGTTACCAACCTGGCGTTTCGCATAATTCACCAGGATCTTGCGTTGACCGCGTTCTACATACACTACCGCAAACGTTACTGCAGGTACAACAATACAGATAACCAGTGCTGCAAAGTTACTCATTTGACCGGTACGGACCAGTTCAAACAAATTACTCAGGCCACCTGGCAAACCTGCTGCGATACCGGCGAAAATGATGATGGAGATACCATTTCCCAGACCGCGCTCAGTGATTTGCTCACCTAACCACATCAGGAACATAGTGCCTGTCACCAGCGACAATACCGTCGTTAAACGAAATGCCATGCCAGGATCAAGTACCAGGCCGGACTGACCTTCCAGACCAAATGCGATAAAGTAACTCTCGATTAAGGCCAGAACCACAGTGCCATAGCGTGTAAATTGCGTAATCTTTCTACGGCCTGATTCGCCCTCTTTTTTGAGCGCTTCCAGCTGCGGAGAGACGATCGACATCAATTGCATGATGATCGACGCAGAAATATACGGCATGATACCCAGGGCGAATACAGTGAATCTTTGCATCGCACCACCAGAGAACATATTGAACATACCCAGCAAACCACCCTGGTTTTGTTTGAACATGTCTTCCAGCACTTTGGCGTCTATACCCGGCACAGGAACATGTGCACCAATCCTGTAGACAACCAGTGCCGCCAGCAAGAACCAGAGTCGCCCCCAGGGAAACCCGCTTGCAGCACTTTTAGCTTGTTGTGGAGATGTTGCCAATTAATGCTCCGGTTGTCTGCTTCGATTAAGCGATTGTGCCACCAGCAGCTTCGATTGCAGCTTTAGCGCCTTTAGTGACGATCAAGCCGTTCAAAGAAACTTTCTTGGTGATCGCACCAGACAAGATCACACGGACTACGCGTGCGAGCTCAGAAACTACGCCGGCTTGTTTCAAAGCCAAAACGTCGATCTCTGTGACTGGCAGGTTTTCCAGATCTGTCAAGCGAACTTCTGCTTTGTACGGTGTTGCCAGTGATTTGAAACCACGTTTTGGCAAACGACGTTGCAGAGGCATCTGACCGCCTTCAAAACCGACTTTATGAAAGCCGCCTGAACGGGATTTTTGGCCTTTATGACCGCGACCCGCTGTTTTACCTAAGCCTGAACCGATACCGCGACCAACACGACGTTTGTAGTGTTTTGCGCCATCAGCTGGCTGGATTGTATTCAATTCCATAATTTGCTCCGATCGCAAACCTGACGGCTTACGATACAACCTTCACAAGATACGAGACTTTATTGATCATGCCGCGTACGGATGGCGTGTCTTCCAGTTCGGAAACTGAATTAACACGACGCAGACCCAGGCCACGTACAGTTGCACGGTGATCCTGGCGTGTGCCGATCAAACCTTTAACCAATTGCACTTTTACTGTCTTAGACATGAGGTGCTCCTTAACTGAGAATTTCTTCAACAGTTTTGCCACGCTTCGCAGCGATTTCAGATGGAGTACTCATCTTGGCCAAACCGTTCAAAGTTGCACGAACCATGTTGTATGGATTTGTGGAGCCGTTGGATTTCGCCACGACGTTTACAATACCCATTACTTCAAAAATCGCGCGCATTGGACCACCAGCGATAACGCCAGTACCTTCTTTTGCTGGAGAAATCATGACGGAAGACGCGCCGTGCTTGCCAGTAACGGTGTGTTGCAGAGTACCGTTCTTCAAAGTCACTTTGATCATCTTACGACGTGCTTCTTCCATCGCTTTTTGTACAGCAACTGGAACTTCTTTCGATTTTCCTTTGCCCATACCGATACGGCCATCGCCGTCACCAACGACTGTCAGCGCCGCGAAACCCATGATACGACCACCCTTGACCACTTTGGTCACGCGGTTGATCGCGATCATTTTTTCGCGCATGCCATCATCCGGCTTGTCGGCTGCTGTTTTTGCTTGCATTTTTGCCATGACAAATTTTCCTTAGAACTTCAAGCCAGCTTCACGGGCTGCTTCTGCAAGCGCCTTGACGCGACCGTGGTAACGGAAACCGGAGCGGTCAAACGCAACTTCGGTAACCCCTGCTTTGATTGCCTTCTCTGCAACACGTTTGCCGATCAAGCTCGCTGCAGCAGCGTTGCCGCCTGCACCAGACTTGCCAGCCAACTCTGCACGTACTTCTGCTTCTACTGTAGAGGCAGATGCCAACACTTTGGCGTCTGGGCCAATAATGTTTGCATAGATATGCAGGTTTGTGCGATGCACGGCCAGGCGGTTCACTTTGAGTTCTGCGATCTTGGCACGGGTTTGACGTGCGCGGCGCAGACGTGATTGTTTCTTGTCCATCGTCAACCCCTATTACTTCTTCTTGGTTTCTTTAATCACAACCACTTCGTCCGCGTAGCGAACGCCTTTGCCTTTATAAGGCTCTGGACTGCGGTATGCACGAACTTCAGCAGCAACCTGACCAACTTTTTGCTTATCAATCCCTTTAATCAGGATTTCAGTAGGAGTTGGTGTTGTGCATGTAACGCCTGTTGGCATTGCGTGAACAACCGGGTGCGAGAAACCGAGAGACAAATTCAATTTGTCGCCTTGAGCTTGCGCTTTGTAACCAACACCGACCAGATTCAGTTTCTTTTCGAAACCTTTAGTGACGCCATTAACCATATTGTTGACCAGGGCACGCAGGGTACCGCTCATCGCATTGGCTTCACGACCATCATTAGCTGGGGAAAAACTCAAAGTGCCATTGTCGTTCGCAACTGTCACCAGGCCGTTCAAGGCTTGAGACAACACGCCCTGTGGGCCTTTAATTGTAATCTGCTCTGTCGAAATGGTGACTTCAGCACCTGCCGGCAAAGCGATTGGCATCTTACCTACTCGAGACATCTTTCACTCCTTAGGCGACGTAGCAAATCACTTCGCCACCGACACCGGTTGCGCGCGCTTTGCGGTCAGTCATAACGCCTTGTGGTGTGGAAACGATCGCCACTCCCAAACCGTTCATGACACTTGGGATCTCGTCTTTACCTTTGTAAATACGGAGACCTGGACGTGATACACGTTCCAAGCGTTCAATCACAGGACGTCCTGCGTAATATTTCAAGCCGATTTTTAATTCGGACTTACCTGCAGTTTCAGAAACTGCGAAATCTTCAATGTAACCTTCGTCTTTAAGTACGTTCGCAATTGCGATCTTTACTTTGGAGGACGGCATCGCGACGACAGTCTTTTGAACAACTTGTGCGTTACGGATGCGGGTCAGCATATCGGCGATAGGATCGCTCATACTCATTGCTTATTCTCCTATTACCAGCTGGCTTTAGTCATACCCGGGATTTCACCACGCATGGCGACTTCACGGAGTTTAATACGGCCCAAACCAAATTTACGGAATGTGCCACGAGGGCGACCTGTCAAGGCGCAGCGGTTACGCTGACGGGTCGGATTGGAGTTACGTGGCAAGGCCTGCAACTTCAGACGGGCAGCGTACTGCTCTTCTTCGGTCTTTGATTGGTCATCAATGATGGCCTTCAATTCGGCACGCTTACCAGCGAATTTCTTCACCAGGTCTGCACGCTTTTGCTCACGATTAATCAGTGCCAGTTTTGCCATGGCGACCTCAGTTTCTGAACGGAAATTTAAATGCGGCGAGGAGTGCTTTCGCTTCGTCGTCGGTCTTTGCTGTTGTCGTGATACTGATATTCATACCACGCAACGCGTCGATCTTGTCGTATTCGATTTCAGGGAAAATGATCTGTTCCTTGACACCGATATTGTAGTTACCACGACCATCAAACGCACGACCAGAAACGCCACGGAAGTCACGTACACGTGGCAATGCCACTGTGATGAAACGGTCCAGGAATTCATACATCTGAGCGCCACGCAAAGTTACCATACAACCAATTGGATAACCTTCACGGATTTTAAAACCAGCGATCGCTTTGCGAGCTTTGGTAACTACTGGTTTTTGACCAGCAATCTTGGTGAGGTCACCAACCGCATGCTCAATAATCTTTTTGTCTGCAATTGCTTCAGACAAACCCATGTTCAGGGTGATTTTCAAGATACGTGGAACTTCCATAACTGATTTGTACGCGTACTTTTCAGTCAGTTCACCAACGATTTTATCTTTATATATTGCTTGTAGACGGGCCATGATGTTATGCCTTCACAACTTCGCCAGTCGACTTGTAGATACGGACTTTCTTGCCATCCACTACCTTGAAGCCTACACGGTCTGCTTTGCCAGACGCTGCATTAAACAATGCAACATTCGACACATGAATCGGCATCACTTTATCCACGATGCCACCTACTGCGCCAGTCATTGGGTTAGGCTTAACAGCTTTTTTAGCAACGTTAATACCTGCAACAACAACGTAATCGCTATCGATGCAAACCTGCACCTGACCGCGCTTACCTTTGTCTTTACCCGTCAAGACGATGACTTCGTCGTTTTTACGAATTTTATTCATCACGACCCCTTACAGCACTTCTGGAGCCAAAGACACGATTTTCATAAAGCGCTCAGTACGCAGTTCGCGTGTTACTGGGCCGAAAATACGAGTACCAATAGGCTCAAGTTTTGCATTCAACAATACTGCAGCATTGCCATCAAATTTGACCAACGAGCCATCTTGACGACGAACACCCTTAGCTGTCCTCACGACAACGGCGTTGTAAATTTCACCTTTTTTTACACGACCGCGCGGAGCAGCAGACTTAACAGTGACTTTAATTACGTCACCAATACCCGCATAACGACGCTTGGAACCGCCCAACACTTTAATGCACAGAACTTCGCGCGCACCAGTATTGTCAGCCACTTCCAGCCGGCTTTCTGTTTGAATCATAATGTTCTCTTTCCCAACTTAATCCACACAACTTGCGCAATGCAAATTTGTAGTCAGTCTTGGTCCCGCCAGCTAACCCCTACATAACCTACAATGCACGAGCCAACTGATTAGGTGGACGATTTTTTTAACACTTTCACAACAAGAGGGCGTTATGAAAGACATTTAGGCTGTCACTCGCATACTTTGCAAATGACAGCCCATTATTATTACACCAAAAAACGATTTGTGCAATAAATTTATACTACTTGTGCGACTTGAACCACACGTGTCACTGTCCAAGCTTTAGTCTTGGAGATAGGACGACCTTCTTGAATTTCAACGGTGTCGCCGGCCTTTGCCTGGTTCGCTTCATCGTGTGCGTGGTACTTGGCACTACGGACGATGATCTTGCCATACAAAGGATGCTTGACGTGACGTTCAACAACCACTGTTACGGTTTTGTCCATCTTGTCGGAAACAACCTTGCCAATCAATGTGCGCTTCAGTGCGACTTTAACTTGATCGTTCATTATTTGGCATCCTTCTGGTTCATGACGGTTTTCACACGCGCGATGTCACGACGAACTTTCTTCAATTGAGAAGTGTTAGTCAGCTGTTGCGTAGCGATTTGCATACGCAGGCTGAATTGTGCCTTCAACAATTCATTCAGTTCTTTGGTCAAAGCCGCCTGATCCTTACCTTGGAGTTCAGATACTTTCATTTACAACTCCTATTATTGGCCGACTTGACGGACGACGAACGTTGTCAACAGCGGCAATTTAGCTGCAGCCAAGCGGAACGCTTCGCGTGCCAGCGTCTCATCGACACCATCCATCTCGTACAACATTTTGCCTGGTTGAATCTCGGCAACGTAGTACTCAGGATTACCCTTACCATTACCCATACGGACTTCCGCTGGTTTCTGGGAAATTGGCTTGTCCGGGAAAATGCGGATCCAGATACGGCCACCGCGTTTAATGTGACGAGTCATTGCACGACGCGCTGCTTCAATCTGACGCGCTGTGATACGACCACGACCAACTGCCTTCAAGCCAAACTCACCGAAGGAAACTGCTGTACCACGAGTATGCGAGATACCCTTGTTACGGCCTTTCTGTTCCTTGCGATATTTTCTGCGTGCTGGTTGCAGCATGATTATTCTCCTGCTTTCTCAGCCGGTGCTGCAGCGTCAGCTTTTGCGCGTACGCGCTTGGCTGCCGGGGCTGCTGCGCCGGTCGTCGGTGTTTGTCCTTCTGGACGCTTGGCGCGTGGACGGCTATTTGGCTTGCCATCATCACGACGTGGACCGCGACGTTTTTTGTCGTCTTCCGGTGTCGATTCGATAACAGGCGCATCGCCATTTGCCAAACGATCGCCTTTGTAGACCCATACTTTTACGCCAATGATGCCGTAAGTTGTGGATGCCTCGCCAAAGCCGTAGTCGATGTCAGCACGCAGGGTATGCAGAGGCACACGGCCTTCGCGATACCATTCTTTACGTGCGATCTCGATACCGTTCAAACGACCACCAGACATGATCTTGATACCTTGCGCGCCCAAACGCATTGCATTTTGCATCGCACGTTTCATCGCACGGCGGAACATGATGCGTTTTTCCAGCTGTTGAGCGATAGAATCAGCGATCAGTTGAGCATCGATTTCTGGCTTGCGAATTTCTTCGATGTTGACGTGAACTGGCACGCCCATCAATTTCGACAATTCAGCTTTCAATACTTCAATATCTTCGCCTTTTTTACCGATCACAACGCCTGGACGGGAGCTGTATATCGTGATGCGTGCGTTTTTAGCAGGACGCTCAATAACGATGCGGCCTACAGACGCGTTTTTCAGTTTCTTCTTCAGGTATTCACGTACCTTCAGATCTTCGATGAGCATGCTGGCAAAGTTACCATTGCCAGCATACCAACGAGAAGACCAGTTACGTGTTACTGCCAAGCGAAAACCGGTTGGATGTATCTTCTGTCCCATCGTGACTCCTTAGTTACCAACGGTCACATAAATGTGACAGGATTGTTTAGAGATACGATCACCACGACCTTTAGCGCGTGCTGTGAAGCGCTTCAGAATCGCACCTTTTTCGACATAGATAGTCTTTACTTTCAGCTCATCGATGTCCGCGCCATCATTGTGCTCGGCGTTTGCAATTGCAGACTCCAACACTTTCTTGATGATCGCAGCACCTTTTTTAGGGCTGAATGCCAGGATATTCAATGCCTGATCTACTTTTTTACCGCGAATCAGGTCAGCCACCAGGCGACCTTTTTGCTCAGACAGACGCACACCGCGCAAATTTGCTTTAGTTTCCATCATCGGTCCTTATCTCTTAGCCTTTTTATCGGCAGCGTGACCCTTGAACGTACGGGTCAGCGCGAATTCGCCGAGCTTGTGACCAACCATGTTTTCGGAAACATAAACTGGTACGTGTTGCTTACCGTTATGAACCGCAATGGTCAAACCGATGAAGTCCGGCATAATTGTCGAACGACGGGACCAAGTCTTGATTGGCTTCTTGTCTTTAGTCGCTTGCGCGGTTTCGACTTTCTTCACCAGGTGGGCGTCGCAAAACGGCCCTTTTTTCAATGAACGTGTCATGTTTTATCCCTTATTTCTTGCCACGGCGTGAGACGATCATCGAAGTAGTGCGCTTGTTGCGACGAGTCTTCTTACCCTTGGTTTGCTGACCCCATGGTGATACTGGGTGACGGCCGGCTGCAGTTTTACCTTCACCACCACCGTGCGGGTGATCGACCGGGTTCATGACCACACCGCGAACGGTAGGACGAACACCACGCCAACGCATTGCACCAGCTTTACCGATTTTGCGCAGGTTATGCTCACCGTTACCTACTTCACCGATCGTCGCGCGGCATTCGATATGAATACGACGAACTTCACCGGAGCGCAGACGAACTTGAGCGTAAGTACCTTCGCGTGCCATCAGAACAACGCCAGCACCGGCTGTACGTGCAATCTGAGCACCTTTACCTGGCAGCATTTCTACGCAATGCATAGTAGTACCGACCGGGATATTACGGATAGGCAAACAGTTACCAGATTTGATCGGCGCTTGAGAGCCGTTCATGACCTGATCACCAGCAGCCATACCTTTAGGAGCAATGATGTATGCACGTTCGCCGTCCGCGTAGCACAACAAAGCGATGTGTGCTGTACGGTTAGGATCGTATTCAATACGTTCTACTTTTGCAGGAATACCATCTTTGTTGCGTTTGAAGTCAACCAGACGATAATGCTGCTTATGACCACCACCGATATGACGGGTAGTGATGTGACCGTTATTATTACGGCCAGCAGTTTTTGATTTCTTTTCCAACAAAGCAGCGAACGGACGACCTTTGTAGAGGCCTTCTGTCACTACCTTCACCATACCACGACGACCTGGTGAGGTTGGCTTCATCTTAACGAGTGCCATGCTTATGCCCCCTCAGTGAAGTTAATTTCCTGACCTGGCTTCAAGCATACAAAAGCGCGTTTTGTATGATTGCGGCGGCCATTAAATTTACCGGTACGTTTTTGTTTACCTTGGCGATTTGCTACTTGTACAGATTCAACTTGTACTTTGAACAGCAATTCGACGGCAGCTTTGATTTCTGGCTTGGTTGCATCTGGCATAACCAGGAAAACCACTTGCTCATTCTTTTCAGCAACCATGGTTGCTTTTTCAGAAATCACAGGAGCCAGCAACACCTTCATCAGGCGTTCTTCGCTATGTTTGACTGGTGCGCTCATGCCAGCATCTCCTCAATCTTTGCCAGTGCTGGCTTGGTGATCAACACTTTCTTGTAGAACACCAAAGAAACTGGATCAGCATAACGTGGTTCAACGACCAATACGTTTGCCAGGTTACGCGCTGCCAACATCAGGTTTTCATTGAATTCGTCAGTGATGATCAGGACGGAATCCAGGCAACCCATTGCCTTCAGTTTGTCGGACAACAGTTTTGTCTTAGGTGCATCAACAGTGACATCGTCAACCACATTCAAACGACCTTCACGAGCCAACTGGGACAGGATCGAGCAGATACCTGCACGATACATCTTTTTGTTAACTTTGTGAGAGAAATTCTCATCAGGCGAGTTCGGGAATATACGACCACCGCCACGCCACAATGGAGAAGAGGACATACCAGCACGGGCACGACCAGTACCTTTTTGACGCCAAGGCTTCTTGGTTGTGTGATGGACTTCTTCACGGTCTTTTTGTTTGCGATTACCGCTACGAGCATTGGCTTGGAATGCAACGACGACTTGATGAATCAAGGCTTCATTGTAGTCACGACCAAAGATAGTATCAGGAGCGGCTACGTTCGACGCTGCTTGACCTTGTTCGTTTAGGAGCTTCAGTTCCATGGATTAGGCTCCCTTCTTGGCTTTAACTTTAACAGCAGGAGATACAATCACCTGACCATTTTTTGCACCCGGCACGGCACCCTTCACCAGCAACAACTGACGCTCTGCATCTACGCGAGCGATTTCCAGATTTTGCACAGTACGAGTTGCATCACCCAGATGACCAGTCATGCGCTTACCAGGAAATACACGACCTGGATCCTGCGCCATACCGATAGAACCAGGTACATTATGCGAACGGGAGTTACCGTGAGTTGCACGACCAGAAGAGAAGTGATGGCGCTTGATCGTACCGGCATAGCCTTTACCAATCGTTACACCTTGCACGTCCACTTTTTGACCAGCTTCGAACATGCCAACAGGCACAACATCGCCTGCTTTCATTTCAGCGGCTTTAGCAGCATCAATACGGAATTCTTTTAATACAGTACCAGCTTCAACACCTGCTTTTGCGAGGTGACCGGCAGCCGCTTTTGTTACACGGGATGCACGGCGCTGACCGAAAGTTACCTGAACAGCGGAGTAACCGTCTGTTTCAGGAGTTTTGACTTGCGTCACGCGGTTGTTGGATACGTCCAGAACAGTAACAGGAATCGAATCCCCATCATCTGTAAAGATGCGCATCATACCAACCTTGCGACCAACTAGGCCCAAGCTCATTGTTTTCTCCATTCTCACCTACGATTGGGTGAGGCTGATGTTTAAAAAACTTAAACGAATAGGCCAGCCGGAGCTGACCTACATCTAAGCCTTCGATTATAGCCCGCAAATTTTTTATTTACAAGACTAATTTATTTGAATTTTCGAAAAATTGTGGTATGTCGAATTTTCAGTATTTTTCTGAACATACTAATTTGCATCAGTATGTTCAAATCAATAAGAATTATTGCAATTTGATTTCTACGTCAACGCCAGCTGGCAGATCGAGCTTCATCAACGCGTCAACTGTTTTGTCAGTTGGGTCAACGATGTCCATCAAACGCTGGTGAGTACGGATTTCGAATTGATCACGGGAAGTTTTGTTCACGTGCGGGGAACGCAGTACGTCGAAACGCTGGATACGTGTAGGCAAAGGAACCGGGCCTTTAACAACAGCGCCAGTGCGCTTGGCTGTTTCTACGATTTCCAGAGCGGACTGATCGATCAGCTTGTAATCGAAAGCTTTCAGACGGATACGGATTTTTTGATTTTGTGTGGACATGTTCATTCCTATAAAGAGCGAGCCAGGTACGGCAGAGCCGCCGGCATATTGAATAAAGAGCGAAAACTAAATTGGCTGTCGCATTAAATTCAATACGACAGCCAGCTAGTATACTACAAATTACGACAGATATTACTCGATGATTTTAGCAACAACGCCAGCACCGACTGTACGGCCACCTTCACGGATAGCGAAGCGCAAGCCTTCTTCCATCGCGATCGGGTTGATCAGTTTTACAGTGATAGAAACGTTATCAC
>NZ_JBMPOV010000021.1:0-57326 GCF_049340405.1 Undibacterium sp. Ji42W | reverse complement strand
CCTTCAAGGTGACAGGAAACTGGGCAAGTTTTATCGGTGCACGCTCAGACTTGCTATACATACCGATGATGCCTTTTCCATCTGGCGATAATATCAAACTCCAGTCTGCCTGCAAGGTGATGGGGTCAAGGTATAGTTGACGTATATGGCGCCGCGGCATGGGGTAACGCGGGTCGCGCAACAGGTCATTGAGTGTGGCCGGAGCGCGCAGCGCGCCGGGTGGTGATGCACTGGCATAGCTTAACAAGGCTTGCTGGTATTGTTGCCCGATAAAAAGCAAGTCATCTTCTGCAGCACGTCTTTGCATAAGACTGTGTACTTGCATGGTGGCGAGCGCAGCGATCGACAATAAGGCCACATTCAATAGCAAACCAAGATAAGCCATGCCATTTTGATGGCACGGCGTGTCGTGTGTGTTGATACTGATGTTGATATGCTTTTGCACGCGCATGTACTCAAAGAGATTGATAAGCAGGATGCATGAAATACCCGCCAACAAACCTCAAAGACAATAGCATAATATCAACTTTAAAAATTGAAATTTACTCGTCTGGCTCCCGCGTCTTTCCCAGATATTTCAAGACAACAAAGCCACCAGCGCGGTTGGGTGAATATGCCACCCCATCAACCCGGCGAGCCCCATCAGCACACCAAACCCGGTAGGCACCAGCGTCACAAAATACAGCCAGCGCTGTTTGGTCAGGGCAGTCACTGCCAACAAGGAGATGGCAATCGCCAGCAAGGCATCTGACAAGTCGAACTGGTCATCTTTGTAATTGGCGTTATCATAATCAACCTGGTCTTGCTCTGCCTGCTTTTTCAATTCTTCCTTTTTGTCATGCTGCTCTTTGCCGAGCTTCACATAACTGTCTATTGCCGCCTGATATTCTGCCTTCTGCTCAACAGGCACATTTTTGGAGGCCAGGCGCAATTGCAATTCTGTTGATTTAGCCAGTTCTTCCCGCATATTCCTGGCCTGGTAAAACGCCCAATGATCTATCTTGTTGGCCTGCGATTGCTGCATGGCCTGGACGATATTGTCGTCCTTGACCTTGCATATGCCCATAAAGGTTGCCAGCAAAGCGACCGTGATGGCAACCCAGATGTTCAACTGGTTGGTCGCCTTGTTTTGTTTGGCTTCTTCCTGTTGCTCGGTTAATTGCTCTACGGTTTCCACGGGATCAATATCCATATATTGCTTTCTGAAGTTACTCTAAAAAATTAAAAACCAAAAATTTATCAGGTTTATTTACCATGCTTACTCAGTCGGACTGACATCGGTCGACCTGTTGCCGAGTTGCAGAAAACGGCGTCCATCGCGAACACACTCATACAGCAAGTACAAGGCATAAGCAAGACAAGCCAGGCGTATGCCACGATCCAGCCTTTGCAAATCCAGGATGGCTGGCCAACCTATGTTATGTATCACCGCATCAAGCTGGCTGAACAAGAAAAACAAGGCAGCATACAAGACGTTTTGCACTATATTCAATTGCAATTTCAGTTTACTCCATACAGGCTGGACCGCGCACCAGATGCAAAATGCGATGGAAAATAATAGCAGTACGCTCATCCATGGCAAGTAGCTTGCCATGGATGGCGAAAAATCTACCCGCAGTTGTTGCAGGCTGGCTTCAGACATCCATGATGCATGCCAGATCAGCAGCAAGATAAAACCACATGAAGATAAATCCGTGAGGACGTCACTGCCACGTATATTTTGCCAGTCATACTCTTGCTCAGACAAGTCCTGTGCCCGCCAGTTCCTGTTGTTGCCCCAAATAGGCAACATACCGCTTTTGGAAACCAGATAAAACGCAATTGTCACTGAGGTAAAAATCATCGTTGCCTGATCAAAAAATCCGGCAATTAATTGCATCAATGCCTGCCATATCTTGTCATGCTCTGCCTGTAAAAACACAGTGCCACTTTTCAATGTTTGCAACAACAGCGCAATCCCCAATGCATAGTTGGTGACCAGCTTGTAGGAGGGCATCAACTCACTGCTGACCAGAGGTGTGACAGGTATATAACGCGCTGCAACCTGTGCAGGATGACCCAGCTTTTCCAATATGCGGGCGACTTCTTGTTCGGTTGCCTCCCTGCCGGTTTGCTCCTGGAGGGCATCAAGCTGATCAAGAATGTTGGCCTGCAATTCACGACCTATGTCTTCTCTTTGGGCCAGCGGCAATACTTGTTTCACCGCATGTATGTATTTTTGCAGCAGAGTCATTGTCCTGTCTCCAAAATAGTCGTCAGCGTACCATTCAAGGCTTGCCATTCCTGCGTAAGTTTTTGCAGCAATTCAGTACCTTCTTGCGACAGCGTGTAATAACGCCTCTCGCGGCCCTCACCCTGCTGCCACTCACTGTCCAGCAAACCCTGGTCAGCGAGCCGCCGGACCAGGGGATACAAAGTGCCCTCATCTATATCCAGCCCATGATCGAGCAAGGCTTTGCGCAGGGAATAGCCATACTGCGCCTGTCGCAATGACCCCAGCACAGCCAGCACCAGCGCCCCGCGCCGCAATTCCAGTCGCATTTTGTCCAGCCTGTCTTCAGACATGTCTTTTATTCCTTTGTTGCCAATACTGTGTCACACACAGCATAATACTATGCGCCACACAGTAAAAATACAAGCACTATTTATGGCCTTTGCGATCAACCCTGCGACCACGCTGCGCCAGCTTTGATCCAGTGTTTCCCGTATTCATCAGATTTTTTTTGCTTTCGTCGGAAAATGCGAGACGAAAGCCGCGCAGGCAATTATTCTTGGCAGCAATCGCAAATAAGAAGGAAATAATCATGTTCACGACTATCTGGTTTATCTTACGTGCCAGTTTTGGCTGGGGACTGCTGATCCTGTTCACGACGATCTTGATCGTGAATGGCATTTTCAGGAACCACATGCCGGGAGAGTTTATCCTCATCCCTTTCAGCCTTGTGGCCCTGGTCATGGGCATCAGTTTCTCGCATGTGCGCCGGGTGCGCTTGATTGCCAGCAAGGTCGATACCAATACGCTGGCCAACCGTCAGCGCCGACAGATAGAAATCCCGCTGGAAGCCAGTGAAGCTTTTGAACTGGTCGATGCCGCCATCCGCGAACTGCCAGGTGCCGAAGATACCGAGAGCGCTAGGGACAGCCTGCAAATACGCGCCAAGATCAAGCGCATAGACCCTTACCAGGCTAACTTCATTGATGAATTGAAGGTACTCGATTTTCTGACGACCAAGCGCAACCAGATACTCGCCACCATAGCGCCTGGTGATGGCATAGGCAGCCTGACCCTGATTTGTGAACCTGAACGCCCAGCCTGGACAGATTTTTTCCTGGTCGATAATGGCACCAACCTGGAAAATGCAGAAGCCATCACCCGCGCCATCACCCGCCGTATTGCAGAACGCAGGCGAAAGGAAAAAGCCAGCGCAGCGCAATCTGTGACCGAAAAAGAATTGACGGTCGCCAAACTGAACTTGCTGCACGCCCAGGTAGAACCGCACTTCCTGTACAACACCCTGGCCAGCGCGCAATTATTGACACGCGCTGATCCGGCAGCGGCTGACCAGATGCTGGGGAACCTGATTACCTACTTGCGCCACTCCCTGCCACGGACCGAAGATACTGCCTCTACCGTAGGTGAAGAACTGGAAAGATCCATCGCGTATCTCGACATCATGAAAATACGCATGGGCACACGCTTGAACATACAAATACAAGTGCCGCCAGAATTGAAGGCCCTGCCTTTCCCTATGATGATGTTGCAAACCCTGGTCGAAAACGCCATCAAACACGGCTTGGAACCCAAAACTGGAGGCGGCACGATATGGATCATCGCCAGACAGCATGAAGGCAATGTCGCCGTCACTGTGGCTGATGATGGTAATGGCCTGGGGGCAGAAATTGGCGGCACAGGCATAGGCTTGAAGAATGTGCGTGAACGCCTGCGCCTGGCGCATGGCAATGCGGCAAGTTTTGTGCTGGTCGGTAATTTCCCCAGCGGAGTTGCTGCGACCATCACAGTACCTGTCGTCGTCAACAAAGGAGAACAACATGCCTAAGTGCGTTGTCGCCGAAGATGAGAGTTTGTTGCGTGAAGCCTTGTTGCAACAACTGAGCCTGGCCTGGCCAGATCTGGAAATCGCCGCTGCCTGCGATGATGGCGGCAGTGCGCTGGAAGCCATTGCCATGCACCAGCCAGATGTGGTGTTCCTCGATATACGTATGCCGGGTCTGAGTGGCCTGGAAGTGGCAGCCGCCATGACAGAAGTCAGTCCTCAAAGCCAGATCGTATTTGTCACTGCCTATAACCAGTATGCGATTGATGCCTTTGAAAAAGGTGCAGTCGATTACCTGCTGAAGCCGATTACCCAGGACAGGTTGCTCGCCACAGTCAAACGTCTGCAGATGCGTGCACTGACTGGCACGGCTGATTTGCAGGCCATCAGCACACTGGTACGCCAGCTCAGCGGCGGACCGGCAGACATGCCCAAACCTGCGCCGCTGGTGTGGATCACCGCCAGCGTGGGTAATGAAACCCGGCTCATCATGGTCGATGATATTGCCTACTTCCAGGCTGACAGCAAATACACGGTGGTCATGACCGCTGAGGGTGAATCACTGCTGCGAAAACCCATACGCGAATTGCTGCAGGTGCTGGACAACAGCATGTTCAAACAGATACACCGCTCCACCATTGTCAACCTGCGTGCGATTGCGTCCATCAGCCGCGACGATAGTGGTAAAGGCCTGGTCAAACTCAAGACCAGACCAGAAATGCTGAGTGTCAGCCAGCCATTCATGGTCTTGTTCAGGAATATGTAAAACATGCGCACTCTCAATGAACATACTTTTATGGCGGCGTTGGCACATGCACTGGTAAACGCAGCCAAGTCCTTGCTAGCTCTGTCGGCCGCAGTTAGCCTCAAGGTGCTGGATGCACAAGACAGCAATGGCAATTACCTGTATGCGCGTGGCCGCCACAAGTACTTTGGCATGGGTGCGCTGGTGATTTTCTTTGCCGTGTTTGCCGGTTATGGCATGGCGCACATGCTGGCCAGTATGGTAAATGTCAGCAGCACCGGTGCCATTATCGCTGGTTGCCTGTGGGCGGTATTCCAGTGGTGCCTGGAGCGGCAGATGATCATGTCGATACAATCAGATGCCGGTTGGCGGGCAAAGAGCATGGGCCTGTTCTGGCGCAGCCTGCTGGCACTCTTATCTGCAATTACCATGGTCTACCCTTTTTTTGTCGATAGCAACCGGGCTGAGATCACAGTAAAGACTGGCGAACTGGAACGCACTCGTCTGATCCAAAACCTGCAAAGCGCGCAACTCGCAACCGGCTTGCCCACGCTTCAACAGGACGTGGCAGCGCTGGATGACAAACTGCAAAAGGCAGAAGATAAACTGCACAGCGAACCACCGCACATGGCAGAGATGCGCCAGCAATTGCAGACCCTGCGTGAGCAGGCAAAAACCGAGGAACGCCGCACCAACGGTCAGATTGCCAACTGGCGCAAAGCCATGACGATAGCTTTGCCTGAGCAGACCGTCCTGCTGGAACAAAAAATCAGCGCCGCACAAAACCGCATCAACGCTGCCAAAGCCAGATGCCTGCGGCAAGAGCAAGACATCAACACGACGTTGATCGCCTGGCGTAAAGAAAAACTGGTCGAGAAGGCGCAAGTCGCAGAAGAACGTCATGAGGCCAATGCCATCGCCAGCAAAGCCAGGGCCGACGCGCAATCACTGGAAAAAATCCAGACTGAGCATATACAGGCAGCATCCCATGCAGGTTTTGCTGCCGACTTCGCTGCCACCTGGGACATGCTGCAAAACGACATGCACAGGCGTCTGCAATTCATCTGGTGGCTGTTGTGGTTTTTGACGATAGAGCTGGTCGCCATTATCGTCAAGTTCACCAGCCATACCGATGTCGACGCCAGGCTGAACGCGGATGAACATTTGCTCAAGGTTGACATCAGCAGCAACTTCACTTTGCGCCGGGAGCAAATTGAAGTGGGGCAATTGCGCGAGATGACGGCACTCAAGGGTGAACGTGCGGCCCTGCAAGCGGACGATGGCATCACTGCAGCTGCACTGGCGACCATAAGGCAAATGCGGCAACTGGAGCAACAGGCAGAGCTGAGTTCCAGCAATGTCCCATCAGGCTTGCGGTCTTTGTTGCAAGAAACCCTGAACACCATGAATGCGAATTTTTTACGCCTGCTGGCGAATAAATAAGGAATGCAAGGATTACAATAGCGTCACGATTATTCCTGGTTCATCTCCTCATGAAACTTGCTCGTATCAGCTATGCAATCCTGTTCAGTATATTAAATACCGCCTATGCAGCCAATGCTGCCGATGCCTGGGTGCCACAAACCAGTGGCACTGAAGTTGAATTGCGCGGCCTGTCTGTCGTCAGCCCCAAGATCGCCTGGGCCAGCGGTGCCAAGGCCACAGTCCTGCGCACTACCGATGGTGAACACTGGCACGCGATAGAGGTAGCAGGCGCAGAAGGCCTGGACTTTCGTGACATCCATGCTTTTGATGCCAAACATGCGATCATTATGAGCGCAGGGCCAGGTGCCCTGTCGCGCCTATATGAAACCAGAGATGGTGGCAACAGTTGGCAATTGCTGAAAACCAATGAAGCCAAGACCGGCTTCTGGGATGCCATCTCCTTTTCTGACGCCAAACAGGGCATCTTGTTTGGCGACCCTGTCGATGGCCTGTTCCAGATCATGGTGACGTCAGACGGCGGCCTGAACTGGCAGGAAAACAAACACCCCGGCTTGACTGCACTCCCCAACGAAGGCGCATTTGCCGCCAGCGGCACCTGTGTGGCCACTTATGGCAACCAGCATGCCTGGATAGTCACGGGCGGTGCCAGCCAGGCGCGGGCATTTGCCAGTGCAGATGGTGGCATCAGCTGGTCAGCCGCAACTTTACCCTTGCCTGCCAATGCAGCCAGCAAAGGTGCGTTCTCGGTGGCTTTTCTGGATGAAAAAAATGGCATGGCAGTAGGTGGGGATTACAAACTCCCGCAACTTAATAGCCTCAACGGTACACGTACTGAGGACGGCGGCCAGACCTGGCAGCCAGCCCAGGTATTGCCGCAAGGCTTCATGTCTGTCATCGTCACTGTTCCAGGTTCCGCAAAAACCTATGTCGCAGCAGGCCTGGCAGGTTCGGGTATCTCACATGATGCTGGCAAGACCTGGAAGGTGCTGGATAAAACTCCGGTCAATGCCGTGGCCTTTGCCAACGCCAAAAACGGCTGGGCAGTCGGACCCAAAGGTTTGCTCATGAAATTTAATTACGTGTCAAAATAATATTGATTAATAAATACCAAAGTGTCCGCAGTGTCCGGTGTGTCCGGGTAGTGTGCAATAGCGGACAGTCTGCTGCTGAATTTGCAGCACATGCCATACTGAAATTGGCATTCGTATTGGCTTTATGCGCTGGCACGTTCTTTGCAATTGATTCTGCCAGACTGTCGTTCTGCAAAAGCTGCGCTGTCGTAAAAAGGGATATAAAAATGAAAACGAGACTGAACTTGCTGATCAAACTGTGCCTCACCGTTTGCATGCTGGGTATGATGCTATCGGCCAGCGCTGCACCTTTGGCTGTATCCAATCTGGATGCGCAACTGATTTCCTACTTCCGCCCTTACGCACCTGCGGCTGAAGTGCTGGTCAAAAAAGTAGAGAAAAACTTGCCAGCCGAGAAGACCGATTCTACGGCCAAGTCCAGAAACAAAACAGTCAATGACACGCAAGTGTGTGTTGATAGTGAGGCCGACAAGAATCTGGAAGCAGAAGGCTTACAAGGCAAACGGTCTGACATGCCGAAATTGCGTTAAGGCATTTCCCTCTTTTTAGTACCAGGCTAGAAAACGCCAAGTTACACCGCCGTTGGAGCTTCGCGGCAAGTCCTAATGAGTCGCTCCACCGGCGATACGTAAATCCTTGTCCGTTTTCAACACACTTTCCAGCACTTTCAAGACCGCTGTCTTCAGCATTTCCAGCGGCATGCTGGCTGCTCCTGCATGCGCCACTGCCTGCTCAGGCAAATAGGGGATGTGGATGAAGCCTGCTCTTTGTATGCCGCTGTTCGTCCCGCTTGCTATGTGCATGAGGCCATAAAACACATGGTTGCAGACAAAGGTGCCAGCAGTCTGTGATACGGATGCGGGTATGCCGCTCAGGTGTAATTCTTGCGCTATTGCCTTGATGGGCAGACTGGTGAAATAGGCGGCAGGGCCGCCTTCTATGACAGGCACGTCCACAGGTTGCACACCGACATTGTCGGGTATGCGGGCATCATCAACATTGATGGCGATGCGTTCGAGGCTGATGTCGGCACGACCACCGGCCTGACCTACACCAATCACGATAGCGGGATGATGTTGCCTGACAGCGGCCTCCAGTATCTGCAATGAATTCACAAATTCGCAGGGCAAACGCGCGCTGACAATCTGATGGTTGTCGCCGATGAGCAAGCCATCCAACCTGCGCACCACTTCCCATGAGGGATTGCTTTGCTCGCCGCCAAAGGGATCAAAGCCCGTTAGTAAAATGCGTTTCATGCCAGCCTCCAGGCCATTCAAGGAAAGACAAAGAAATATATCAATACGATATTGCAGGTCAGCACCAGCAGGGCTGTCGGTATCTGCACTTTAATCACTTGATACTTGTCTTGCAACTCCAATAAGGCCGCAGGGACGATATTGAAGTTGGCGGCCATCGGTGTCATCAGCGTGCCGCAGTAGCCAGAGAACATGCCTATCGCCACCAGAGCCGCCGGGTTGGCATGATGCTGGTTGATCAGGAATGGCAGAGCGATACCAGCAGTCATGACGGGGAAGGCTGCAAAAGCATTGCCCATGATCATAGTGAACAAGGCCATACCTGTGCAATACATGATGACCAGGGTCAGGCGGCTGTCGGGGTTGATAAAGAGTGTGACGATGTCCTGTATCGACTGCCCCGTCTTGGCAGCAACAAACACGCCACCCAGCATAGCCAGCATTTGTGGAAGGATCAGCGCCCAGCCTATCGTATCCACCAGACGCCGCGACTCACGTACGGCTTGCAGTGGCGTGTCACGGGTGTACAGGCAAGCCAGGCACAGCGCGCAGAGACAGGCTATGCAAAGCGCAGTCAGGGTCAGGTTTTTTTGATCCAGCAAAAACCAACCACCAAATTGGAAGTCTTTCACGACTACTGTCAATATGACCGTAACAATGGGGATCGCCAGCGCAGGGATAAAGATGCGGTTGCCCAGCTTGCTGGCGATTTGCAGGCGCGCTGGCCTGTCATGATCCACATGGTTGCCCATGCCCAGCAAATTCGCGCCCGCCAGTGCTGCCATCAACAAAACCGTGATGCCAACGATACGGTAAGTCAACGGCTTGCCCAGCGTTGCCAGCATGAGGTCACCAAACAAAAAGCTGAAGCCGAACAGGAACCAGAACAAGGCCGTGGTGATACGGCGCGGGTTACTGGTATCGCGCAGCGTCATGAAAGCCACCAGCATGACGATGACGCCGATGAGATAAAGAACCAGATTAATGCTGACCAGGGTGTTCATGCGTTCACCGCGGCATTGGTCTGGTCTTCCTGATTTGCCTGAGTAGTCTTCTGCCAGGCCGCAACGTCTTTGGCAATGCTGGCATCCAGCCGCGACAGGCGAAACAGGTGTATCAGCAAGGCACACAATGCCGTTGGTATGCCCCAGATACCTATCGCCAGTGGTTCAATGCCATTGATACCATTCTCCTTGAGGAAGGCAGTCATCAGCAGCACGGCACCAAAGGCGATGAAGATATCCTCCCCAAAGAACAGGGCGACGTTATCGCATGCCGCAGCATGGGCAGCGATGCGGTCGCGTATCGCAGGTGGAAAGTCGCCATGCAAATTGCTGGCGGCACCTTCGGCCATTGGCGACAGCAAAGGCCGCACAGTCTGCGCCTGCCCGCCCAGGCTCAGCAAACCCATGGCGGCGCTGGCTTCACGTACGACAAAGTACAGCATGAGGATACGGCCCGTCGTTGCGCTGCGTATGCTCGCCACCCATTGCTGGGCGCGTTCACGCAAGCCAAAGTGTTCCAGCAAACCGATGATGGGTAGTATCAATAATGAACTGGTGAGTTGCCTGCTATTGAGAAATTTTTCACCGAAGGTTTCCAGCAGGCTCATGACATCCATGCCGACAGCAAAGCCTGTGCCGAGACCGGCGACGGTAACAACGAGCAAGGGATTGAAGCGCAGCGCAAAGCCGATGACGACCAGAGGTATGCCTATCAGTGGCAGTAATAATGCCAGGTTCATGCGGTCTCCTGTTTTGTTTTTTTATAGTATCTGGCCGAACATATTCCCTTGATAAAAACTGCTAAGACCTCTCAACACAGAGACACGGAGACACAGAGATGTCACAGAGGAGAACAAAGAGAATAAAAGAACCCGGCGCGTATCTTTAAATAAATTTTTCTACAAAACCCTGTAAGCCAACCTGTCCAGCCGCGTGCCACTAAGCCGTCCCAGCAACTTGCGCACGGGATCAGGATAATCCGTATTCTTTTCCAGCTCACGGTAATGTGAAATGACTGTCGTCTTCTCCATGATGCTGCTCAACTCGTCCTGTCTTTGCTGCTGCAATTCATGTTGCGGATCATGAATCAGCAAGGCATTTTCCAGGTCAAGGCGGAAGGCGCGCGGGTTCAGGTTATTGCCTGTCATAAGCGCATAATCCTGGTCTATCCACATACCTTTCAGGTGATACGTATTGTCGTCATCCTTCCACAGACGCAGTTGCAATTGCTGGCTGGTGATTTCTGCCTGGTGGGATTTGGCAAAGCGGCGCAAGTTAACCTCGTACAGATAAGGCAGGGCAGCAATGACTTTAAAAGGCTCCTCTGGAAGGATAAAGAAGTCATTGGCAGTTTTGTCGCCAACGATGATGCAGATACGCACGCCGCGCTTCAGCGCGCGATTGATTTCACGCGTGACAGCGAGCGGGAAATTAAAATAAGGCGTGCAGATGGTGATCTGCGTCTTGCTGGCGGCCAACAATTGGCAAATGACTTTATTCAAAGGATTATTTTTACCTACGCCCACCAGCGGCGTCACGCTCAGGCCATGCCTGTCATGTTCTTGTTCCACTACATTGCAGTCATAGCGGGCGCTTTTCAGCTTACTCCTGAATAGCTTGATTTCACGGCGTATGCTGCGGGTAGCGGGTATCTCCGGCATATCCAGCCGGTGCACGGCGGCGGCAGATAATAAATGCTCGCGGATAAATTGCACCATGCTGTTGGCCAGCACTTTGTTGTGGATCAGCAGATAGCGGTCATGACGGTATTTATCTTGCTTGTGCAGATACACATTATTCAGGCTGGCACCGCTGTAGATGACTTCATCATCGATGACAAAGCCCTTGAGGTGCAGCACGCCAAAGAGTTCACGCGTCTGCACGGGTATGCCATACAGCGGCACAGTATAGGCATTGGCCTTGCTGATCTCTTGATACCAGGCTGCATTGCCGCCACTTTTTGCGGCACCAATCAAGCCGCGTTGTGCACGGTGCCAGTCCACCATCACCGCAATGTCGAGCTCAGGGCGGGCAGCCTTGGCATCATAAAGTGCCTGCAAAATCTCTGCGCCAGCTTCATCATTTTGCAGGTACAGGCTGCATAAATAAATCCTGTGTTTTGCCTGGGCAATTCTGGTCAGCAAGGTGATCCGGTAATCTGCTGCGGTATGTAGCGTATAGACGTCATCTGCCTGCAGGGGAATGCCATTTAGATGCGTAAGGTCGGAAGCGGACTTGAATAGGCGCATGTCTGTCTAATGAATACCAGTGAAAACCTGATGATGGTAACACTAGTCCATAGCCAGATACAAAAAACCCGCTAACGAGGCAGCAGCGAAGTATTAACAGACGCTAACGAAACAACTGCGCCATCCTGAAGCTGGATTGTTGCCCCAGTTGCTCAAAATGCTGATCCAGCCAGACTTGCGCCCTGGCCCGCCCTTCTGCATGCAGGCTATGCAAAAATGTTGCCTGTGCATTCAGTTTGCTATGGCTGCTCAACTGGCTCATGAGTTCAGGTGCGGCAATCACATGCAGGTTAAGCTTGCGCAGGCGGCGTTCCAGCCGGCCCCAGGTCAGCCAGCCACGGTCGGCTTCACGCTTGGCCAGTAGCAAGCCCTGCAATTTAGTATGGAAGGTAGAACTGAAACCCATCTCGGTCAGGCGTTGCCAGATTTCATTGGAGGATGTAGGCACTTGCGCCCTGGGCTGGGCATGCAACAGAATGGCAATGATGTCGCGGGCATTGCATTTATGTACCAAGGGGAATAAAGGCGGGTTGGCAGTCAGGCCGCCATCCCAGTATGCCTCCCCCTCTATTTCCACCGCCCTGTGCACCATGGGCAGACAGGCAGACGCCAGCAAGACATCCAGGCTCATCTGGCGGTTGCGGAACAGTTTCAATGTACCGGTACTGACTTGCGTAGTGGCAATAAAAAGTTCTATGCCCGGTTGCTCGCGCAATCGCTGGAAATCGATCTGCGCCGCCAAAATGTCGCGCAAGGGGTTGATGTCAAAAGGATTGAGCTGGCTGGGTGAAAAGAACCGTGTCCAGGCAAACAGATGTTTCATGGCGGCTGGCAGTTCAGACTGCGCTGCGATATCTGCCGTCAGCGCATATTCGTCAAGAGGCGCGCTGAACGGAGAACTGCTGGCGACGCTATCCCAGAATTTTTTCAACGCCTGCCTGGCACCATCAGCCCCGCCATCAAGATAACCATGCGCCAGCGCCACGGCATTCATGGCGCCAGCACTTGCACCACTGATTGCCTCTATGCTGACACGTCCATCTTCGAGCAAGCGATCCAGCACGCCCCAGGTCAGTGCGCCATGCGAACCACCGCCTTGCAATGCCAGTGTGACTGTTTTATTCATTGATTCCCTTTCAAGAGGCAGATGCCATGAGGGAGAGTGAAGCATAGAGGTGACCGGCTTATGACGTGGTCAGTGTGAGGGAATGGCAAGCAAGGGGTGTGCCTGTGAGTATTGAGCGCGTTAACTTCGTAGGTTGGGCCGGGCCTCGCTAGGCTACGGGGTATCAGCCCAACACTCGGTATTTAAATCACGTAAACATTTGCAAAGGCCGAGTGTTGGGCTGATGAAGCGTAGCCCAACCTACACCCTAGCCCAACCTACGATTAACCCAAACGCGATTACGATATTACAGGCGCCGCCAAACCTGCCACTTCTCCTTACCCGCAAACACGGGTATGGAATCAATGACAGTACGCTCTTCGAGCAAGTCAAAATACGGCGACATCAATTCACGAAATGCAGCACTGTGTACGGTAAACGGCGGCCCCTTGAGCGAGGCGTCTGGCGCATCATCAAAGAAAAAATACCCGGCCAGCAAAGTGCCTGTGGGTAACAGTGCAGCCCAGCGTTTGACAATATCGGTCCGCATCGCAGGTGGTAATGCGCAAAAGAAGGCGCGTTCATAAATCAGGCCTAGCGGCTGCGCTGGCGTGTAGGCAAAAAAATCGGCCTCGATAACATGCTTGCCCCACTCGCCTATCGCTGCCTGCGCACTGCGCACGGCAGCAGGCGAAAAATCGATGGCGACCACAGGCCAGCCTGCCTCCGCCAGAAAGGCGGCTTCATAGCCGTTGCCACAACCTGGAATCAGCGTATTCATGGCCTGAGGCGCAGCCAGCATAAAAACCTGCAATTCAGCGGGCGCATTGCCCTTATCCCAAGGAATGAAGTTTTTTTCAAAACGCTCGTCCCAGAATTGCGGATTGCGCGGGTCACGGTTTATGAAATCAGCCATGCTTCTGTATGAATTAACACGTCAGATTTTGAAATAAAAATGTAACAGTAATTGCGCCACCACCACGCCAGAGAACAAACCCGCTCCAAAATACACGATAGTGCGTAACAGGCGGTTGGTGCGTCTTTGCTCTGACAATAGCGCCATCAACATCTCATCGCTATGCCGGGGTTCAGCAGCGCGTGTCAGGGCCTGATGTGCAAGGCGCGGCAATTGCGGGAAGATATGGCTGTAGCGCGGTGCTTCAGCCTTGAGTTTTTCTATCAGGCCGCGCCAGCCTACCTGCTCGCTCATCCAGCGCTCCAGATAAGGTTTGGCGGTTTTCCACAAATCCAGGTCAGGATCCAACTGACGGCCCAGGCCTTCAATATTCAGCAAGGTTTTTTGCAGCAGCACCAGTTGCGGTTGTACTTCCACATTGAAACGGCGTGAAGTCTGAAACAGGCGCAGCAAGACCTGGCCGAAGGAAATATCTTTCAATGGGCGGTCAAAGATGGGTTCACAACAGGCGCGTACTGCTGCCTCAAGCTCATCGACACGCGTCTCTTTGGGTGCCCAGCCTGATTCTATATGCGCCTCTGCCACGCGCTTATAGTCGCGCTGGAAGAAAGCCAAAAAGTTTTGCGACAGATAATCCTTGTCGAAATCATTGAGCGTACCGACGATACCAAAGTCCAGCGCGATATAACGACCAAGAGTCGCTGGCGCGGTCGATACCAGGATATTACCGGGGTGCATATCGGCATGGAAAAAACCATCGCGAAATACCTGAGTAAAGAAAATGGTCACACCATCGCGCGACAGCTTTTGCAAATCAACCCCGGCTTCACGCAGTTTATCCAGTTGTGAAATCGGTATGCCCTGCATGCGTTCCATGACAATGACCGAGGACGAGCAATAATCCCAGTGCATCTCTGGCACCATCAGCAAATCCGAGTCGGCAAAATTGCGGCGCAACTGGCTGCCATTGGCGGCTTCGCGCATGAGGTCAAGTTCATCGTGCAGATACTTGTCAAACTCGGCCACGACTTCCTTGGCTTTGAGACGTTTGCCATCTGCCCACAGCGCCTCCAGCCAGCCAGCAGCAATCTGCATGAGAGCCACGTCATCATCAATGGCTTCTTTCATGCCAGGGCGCAGCACCTTGACGGCAACTTCGCGGCCATCTTTTAATGTGGCGAAATGCACCTGCGCGATAGACGCAGAAGCGACTGGCACGCGCTCAAAACTGGCGAATAACTGATCAGGGTGCGAGCCCAGGGATTTCTTGATCTGTGCGATTGCCAGGTCAGGGTCGAATGAAGGGACGCGGTCTTGCAGGTGCGTCAGTTCATCCGCAATATCGGGCGGCATGAGGTCACGCCGGGTTGATAATACCTGGCCAAACTTGACGAAGATGGGGCCCAGTTCTTCCAGCGCTTTACGCAGGCGTTCACCACGGGGTGCCGAGATATCGCGCCAGAATATGACGGTATCGATCAGACGTGCCGTACGTGGCACGGACAGACCGGAAATCGCGATTTCGTCGATGCCATACTTAATGGCGATACGTATGATCTTCGCCAGCCTGAGAAACTTCAATATCATCCGCGCATCCTTTCCAGTTTTTCGATGCGCTTGACAAGACGCTCGACATCATCCCGCGTCTTGTTGACTTCGGTACTAAAGCCCTGCAGGGCCTGGGGCCGGACCAGCATGGGATTTTCTTCTAAAAAATATTCAGCCAGGTTTTCCTGGATTTTTTGATGGGTTTCCAATGCAGTCTTATGCAGGCCTTTGGCAAAGCCAACCATGCGTACTGCTGCGACATCACCAAACAGCTTGCTCAAATCTTCTTCTGCTTCCCAGCGCAGGTTCTGGCTAAGGTTGGAAATGGTATTGGCAAAGTCTGCATCGCCTTCTATTTTGACATACGAAAAGGCACGCTCACGGTTTTGTGCGATCAGCGGCAAGTCGCTAAGTTTGACGTAAATGGTGACTTGCGCCACCTCATCGGCGGTGGCGTTTTCGAGCAAGCCATCTGGCGCCACTTTGAGGCGCAACTGCATGGTTTGCAAGTCTATACAGGCAATTTTACCGGCATGTGGCAAAAGCTTGTTTTTAGCCCAGCTTTCTTGCGCCAGCAGGTGATTGATAAAAGTTACGAAAGGTGCGATGGGGATCATGATCAAATCAGGGCAATTGCAAAACACCTGGGCATCTCAACACGCATGCCAAAATAGTCCTGCAAATAAAAAACCGCCCAGCAATTGCAGGGCGGTTCCAGTTTAACAGCTTATCGCAACGAGCATCGCTGCGCGGCATCAAAACTTTAGCAGTCTCGCAAAATTGTTCCAGCAATCTTGCAGCGCCGACGACAGTACAATTGTACGGCTAGGCGCTGTAAGGCCGCTGGAGCGGTTTTGCGTGAGTCCGTCATGACATTTGCTGGATACCAGCCAATACCCAACCACCCTGACCATTGACTGGCTTGGACAAATTCCATACTTCATTGAAGGCTTCTGCCGGTGCCGTGGCAGATTCCTTGATCATGCCTGTGAACTTGATACTTGCCAGATAATCAGCGCCTACGGTTTCCACACCCAGCATATCTGCATTCAAAGTCACGACATCGGTGACATTGGAAGATGCACCGCGTTCCTGAATTTGCAATTTCAGTTCTGCATACATTTCTGCTGTCGTGAATTCACGCAAATCATTGATGTCAGCCTTGTCCCAAGCAGCTTGCAGGCGGATGAAATAGCTTTTTGCATTACGCAGGAAGCCTGGCACATCAAAGTCAGCCGGAATAGTCCAGGTGGCATTGTTGTCAGCATTGCCGCCTGAAGAAGCCGGCGCATTGTTTTGGAAAGCCATAGGTTGCGGTGTTACTGGCGAAAGTGGTGCTGCACCGGCAAACGCTGGCTGATTAAAACTATTGCCCGTGTTTTGACCATTCTTGTTACGGAACAGACGGATCACGAAGAAAATCGCAAAGCCGATCAGGGCAAAGGTCAGCAAGCTACCCAGCATGCTGGCAGCAGCACCACCCAGGCCAAAATGCGACAAGGCTGCACCCAGCAATGCACCGCCGATCAAACCACCGGCAATACCCTTCCAGGGGATGCCTGGTTTAGGTGCAGCTACCGCAGGCGCACCAGCAGCAGGCGCAGGTGCTGCGGCCGGCCTGGCAGCATTGCCTGGTGCAGGCGGTGTCGCCTGGCGCGTTACATTATTGGATTGACGACCGATAGAGCCGCCACCACCGAGACGCTTGGCTTCTGCGTCAAACACTGTCATTGTCATCGTACTGGCTACGACGAGCATGGCGATCAGAAACTTTTTCATCATTCGACTCCTGTTTGTTTCAAGGTTTGCTACAAAACTCATTTACTTCATCACTTACTTCATCACTTACTTCAGTATCAAGTTTTCAGTACTTGATACCAGTGTGTAAAGCGGCCACACCTGCCGTCAAATTAAAATATTGCACGCTATCGAGCCCTGCTGTTTCCATCATCGTTTTCAGGGTTTCCTGATCAGGATGCATGCGTATCGATTCAGCCAGGTACTTGTAGCTGTCAGCATCGCCAGCTATCTTTTGCCCCATCCAGGGCAAGACCTTGAAAGAATACAGGTCATAAGGTTTTTGCAGGATTTCTGGTACCTTGGAAAATTCCAGCACCAGCAATTTGCCACCCGGCTTCAGTACACGCTGCATTTCTGCCAGTGCCTGATCCTTGTGTGTCATATTGCGCAAACCAAACGCCACGGTCACTCTGTCAAAGTAATTATCCTGGAAGGGTAATTTTTCTGCGTCGCATAACAAGGTGGGGGTGATCAGGCCCTTATTCAAGAGGCGGTCACGCCCTACCCTGAGCATGGATTCATTAATATCGGTATGCCAGACCTCACCGGTCTTGCCCGCCTGGCGCACGAATTCCTTAGTCAGATCACCCGTACCACCGGCAATATCGAGTACCTTGAAGCCAGGGCGCACACCCGCCTGGGCGACCGTGAAAATCTTCCATACCCTGTGCAAGCCAGCCGACATCATGTCATTCATGACATCATATTTGGCGGCGACGGAATGAAAAACCTCGGCAACCTTATGGACCTTTTGGTCTTCTTCTACGGTGGTGTAACCAAAATGGGTGGTATTGCTCATGGTATCTGCCCTGTTTTCTTCAAGAATCCTGAATTATCACGGTTTTCTGACGGTTGTAGAAATTTCCGTTGGCTGACATTCATCCTGTTATGTAACGGATTGTATCTCAACCACTGCAAATTTCCCGACCCGCTTTAAAAAAATCACGCGCCCCCTGTCAGCACCCTTACCACCGCCTGCTGCCACTGCGCCGCATTTCTGGTATTCCAGACCAGGTGCACTTCTTCCACGCATTGGAAACCGCAGTCCGTCACCTCCAGGCGAACCAGGTCAGCATCGTCAAGGGCAAAGTCAGGCAGGTACGCCAGCGCCTTGCCAGACCTGACCATGGCCAGCAGCAATTGCAAATCATCTATCCAGTAAGCGATGCGGCGCGGGAACTGGTCATCACGCCAGCCATCAGAATGCTTGCCACGTTGTTTGCCACAAAACAAGGAGCGCGCCGGGCTGACAAAATCATGGACCAGCACCTGTGAACTGGTGAAACTCTGCTCTTGCTGGCCAACAGCATCGGCCAGCAAGGGATGCTGCCTGCCCGCCAGCAGTTGCAGCTTTAACATACCCAGCGAAGCACTGGCCAAGTCCGCCGACCAGTGCGCAGTGCGGCCATGCAAGACTTCGCTGGTGACCAGGGCATGACTGGCCTCGCCTCTGGCTAATGCTGCGAGGGCATCTTCTTCATACATGCTGAGCAAATGCATGTCTGCCGCCGGGTAAGCTGCCATGGCTTGTGCCAGTTGCTCTGCATGCCTCCACAGCAATATGGCCGGGCCAACCACGCGGCAACTGATGCTGGCATCGTCACCACGCACATCAGCCTTGGCCTGGTCAGCCATGGACAGCATATTGCGTGCAAAGTCCAGCATGCGCTTGCCGCTGGCATTCAGGCTGAGTTGCTTCGCAGAACGATCAAACAAGACCGTATCCAGATCGCCCTCCAGCCTGCGCAAGGCCTTGGAAATGGCAGAAGGCGTCAGGTGCAATTCCAGCGCCGCTGCTCCCAGCGATGGCTGTCTTGCTACGCAGGCAAAGATTTTGATGTCGATGAGGTTCATCTTATGTAGGCTTCTGTAGGCTTTTCGTTTAAATTTCCAATTTGGACATTAAAAGTGAATTTATATTGCTTTACGAGACATTTTATCAGTTCTAAGATGTAAGCATCTTTTTCCTCATCTACTTATATCTCCGATATCACCATGACCAACATTGAAAATGTCGTACACCAGCAATGGATATACAGCCGCCATCCCACAGGTATCGTCAGCGATGAACACTATGCATTGCGCAGCCAGCCCCTCGATACCTCCCTGGACCGCGACGAAGTATTAATTGCTGCCCGCTACATCAGCGTAGATCCTTACATGCGCATCAACCAGTCATCCAAACCCACCTATAACCCGGAACCACACCCGCTCAACACCGTGCAGGCCGCTGGCGTGGTTGGCCAGGTGCTGGCATCGAATGCCGCCAGCCTCAAAGCCGGTGACTGGGTATTCGGCATGACAGGCTGGCAAAGCCATGCGCGCGTGCATGTCAGCGCACTGACCAAAATCGACCCTACCATTGCCCCAGTCTCCACAGCGCTGGGCGTACTCGGCATGCCGGGCCGCACCGCCTGGTTTGGCCTGACCGAGGCAGGCAAGCCACATGCAGGTGAAGTCGTCGTCGTGTCTGGCGCAGCTGGTGCAGTAGGCTCACTGGTGGTGCAATTCGCCAAACGCCATGGCGCCAAAGTATTGGGCATCGCCGGTGGTGCAGAAAAATGCGCTTGGCTGAAGGACAAGCTGGGCGCTGACTGGGCGCTTGATTACAAAAGCTTCAGCAATGACGAAACACTGAGCCAGGAGATATTCAAACTCACAGGCGGTGTCGATGTGTATTTCGACAATGTAGGCGGCATGGTCACCGACGCCATCCTTCCCATCATCAAACGCCGCGCCCGCATCATCATCTGCGGCCAGATCAGCCAGTACAACGGCGGCCTCGACGTGCCGGAAATGGGCCCGCGCCTGCTGCAACACGTGCTCTACCAGCGCGCCACCATACAGGGCATACTGGCGCGCGATTACCTGCATCGCATGGATGAAATGCTGGCCATCGTCTCCCCCTGGGTCAAGGCGGGTGAGCTGGTATTTGAAGAAACCATCATTGATGGCTTTGAGCAATTACCGAAGGCATTGAATTCATTATTCACAGGCGAGCATCGCGGCAAATTGCTGGTGAAGGTATAAAACAATGAGACGCCTGCTATCTTTATTCCTGCTCAGCTTTTGTTGCATCTTCAGCGCTCATGCCGAAAGCAAGCACGGCCCCACCTTGGGCGTGCACGGCATGCTCCTGTTCGGCAACAGCGAAGGCATGTATGTCTCGCACCTGCCGATGTTCCATGCACCGCATGATTACCAGGTCGTCCTGCAGATACGCTGCCTTGATCAACAACTGGATAAGGCCATCAAAGCCAGACTGGAACAAAAACTGGTCTTGTGGACCATGGACCCAGAACAATTCGAGATCGCCAGGCTGGCCGCAGACAGCAAGCTGCCACTGAAACAGTTCAAAGCGAATATCGTGCTTGGGCATTTTGAACAGGGTGGTAAAACCGAATACAAGAATGTGCGGGTAGTCGTAGAAAAAACCCTGATCTTCCGCCAGCTATCGCCGCAAATGCGTGAGAGCAGGCAGGTTGTTTATCATCAGATAGGCAATGGCTCGCAACGCTTCATGTTGAAGGAAATCGATAGCAGGCCTGACTTTGATCATGTGCTGGCGATCAGTGTGCCTGCGGCTGCGACGATGGCGGATGTGATGGTGAAGAAGACGGGATTGCAGGCTGCGACAGATGCGGAGTTTTTGCAGGTCTTGCAGGCTAAGGTGGATAAGCGGGCTGGGGTGAAAGGGACTATTTATCTTGATAAGGCGGATTTGGAGTAAGTTGTCAGCTCTGTATGCGCGAACAATTACGTAGAAACTAAAATTTCACAAAAACAGTAATCTTATTAACAGCGATTTTGAAGTTGGGGTTGATTTTGAATTTTGCAGTTCCTATGTGTCAATGCCTTTGCTGCAAGGCAGAAAATGGAAAAAGAAGAGCCGCTGTCTGAGCGAAGCGAGTTTCGGATCTTCCCATTTTTTGACTTGCTGCAAAGGGGCCCCCCTTCAGGGGGCAGCGACGCCTGGGTCGCCTTTTTGGCATACCTTTTTGGCGAAGCAAAAAGGTATGTAGCCGCAGGTCTACCACCGGCCTGCAATCTTAAATAGTGTATGCAGGTAGTTAAAAAACGAATTCAGAAATATCGTTTCGTTTTTTAGGAATACGTTGATCGGAGGCTGAGTGTTGGACTGGTGAAGCGTAGCCCAACCTACGAATTTTCCCCGGCGTGCAATCGTATATTAACGAATGCAATCATCATAAAATCAGCTCACAAAATGTCACGGTTCTGATATTAGTAAACTACACAACATGCTACAAACGCCGCTGGATTCCAGCTAAAAGCACGCTGGAATGACGTTAATGTGTGTACGGCATATCAAAAGATCGCGGTGCTGGTCTATACCTTAGACGTGAAATCTGAGAATTGAGATCTAAGATAGATGCACACTCAATGCTTAGTCCCACAACTCCCCCCACCCTTCACCTGCATGGGTGCATCCCGCCCCGTCTCCCCGGCAAACCCCGCCGCCTGCAATTTCTCCAGATATTCCTGCCAGACCTGGGCCTGGTTTTCACCCAGCCAATACAGATAATCCCAGGTAAAAATCCCGGAACTATGCTGGTCAGAAAAGATAGGCTTGATCGCATAATTACCGACTGGCTCTATGCCCACAATACCGACATCGCGCTTGCCGGTTTGCAGCGTCTCCTGCCCCGGCCCGTGACCACGCACTTCGGCAGAAGGCGAAGACACGCGCAGTAATTCAAATGGCAAAGAAAACGCCTTGCCATCATCAAAGGCGACTTCAAGTACCCGCGATTGGGTGCGGGCATTCAGGGAAGTGGGTTGTGGATTACCTATGCTCATGATGCGAAATTCGAAATAATGGTTTGCCTTAATTGCGGCAACAAGTTGCGACGTGCGTCCAGTGCAGGCTGCTCAGCCGCATCACTACGCGCAGCCGCCCAGATCGGGTTAGGGAAATGCGCATCATCGGTATACCGCGGGATCAGATGCCAGTGCAGATGCGGCACCATATTACCGAGGCTGGCAACATTCATCTTGTGCGGTTGCATGACTGTGCGTATCGCCGCTTCCAGCTTCCAGACAGATTGCATGAACACCGTCCTGTCTGCCTCTGGCAGGTCAGTCATTTCTTTGACATGCGCATTCCAGATGACGCGGCAAAAGCCAGGGTAGTTGGCGTCATCAACGAGGAGGATGCGTAACTGATCTGTGCTGACGATAATATCGCCAGCACGGGCATCACATAATTCACAAGCAATGGCCATTACACCAGCACCCTTTCTATACCACCGTTATTGGCTTTGGCGACATACTCTGGCATCCAGTTTGGCCCCAGGATATGCTTGGCCATTTCGACGACGATGTAGTCGGCTGTCGTGCCAGAGTCTTCATCATAGCGTGTCAAGCCTTGCAAGCAGGCCGGGCAGGATGTCAGGATTTTAACGTCGCCAGTAAAGCCATCAGCGCGCAGTTTGTCTGCGCCCTTGTTCATTTCTTCTTCCTTGCGGAAGCGTATCTGGGTAGAGATATCAGGCCGTGATACGGCCAGCGTACCTGCCTCGCCACAACAGCGGTCATTCTTTTCGATTTTTACATCATCGACCGTCGTGATCAATGCATTCACCGTTTTTAATGGGTCTTGCAATTTCATCGGTGTATGGCAAGGGTCATGGTACATATAACGTGTGCCATTCACCGCGGCCAGCTTGACATCTTTTTCCAGCAAAAATTCATGGATGTCGATGATGCGACAGCCAGGGAATATCTTGTCGAATTCATAGCCCTGTATCTGGTCATAACAGGTGCCGCAAGAAACGACGACGGTTTTGATATCCAGATAGTTCAGGGTATTGGCCATGCGATGGAATAGCACGCGGTTATCAGTGATCATCTTCTCGGCTTTGTCGAACTGGCCGGCACTGCGTTGCGGGTAACCGCAACACAGGTAACCCGGAGGCAGCACGGTTTGCACGCCGACATTCCACAACATTGCCTGGGTTGCCAGACCAACTTGAGAGAAGAGCCTTTCTGAACCGCAGCCGGGGAAGTAAAACACGGCCTCAGTATCTGCTGTCGTGGTTTGCGGATTACGGATGATGGGGACCATCTTGTCATCTTCAATATCCAGCAGGGCACGCGCGGTCTTCTTGGGCAAATTGCCCGGCATTTTCTTGTTGATGAAATGAATCACCTGCTCGCGCATGGCAGGCTTGCCCAGGCTCGCCGGTGGTGCCTTGGTCTGCTTCTTGGCGAGCTTTTTCAATACCGTATTACCGAGGCGCTGTGCCGCCACACCCCAGCCGAAAATCACCTGGCGCGCCGCCTTGATGGTGGCCGGATCTTTGGCGTTCAAGAAGAACATGGCTGATGCGGTGCCGGGGTTGAACGACTTTTTGTCCATCTTGCGCAAGAGGTTGCGCATATTCATCGACACATCACCAAAGTCGATATCGACCGGACAGGGCGTCACGCATTTATGGCAAACCGTACAGTGGTCGGCCACATCTTCAAACTCTTCCCAGTGCTTGATGGAGATGCCACGGCGGGTCTGCTCTTCATACAAAAAGGCTTCGACCAGCAACGAGGTCGCCAGAATCTTGTTACGTGGCGAATACAGCAAATTGGCGCTTGGCACATGGGTCGCACAGACAGGTTTGCACTTGCCGCAGCGCAGGCAGTCCTTGACGCTGTTCGCAATTGCTCCGATATCACTTTGCTGCATGATCAGCGACTCATGCCCCATCAGGCCAAAGGATGGCGTGTAGGCATTGCGCAGGTCGGCAGCAAAGTCTGGCAGGTTCAGCAGCTTGCCCTTGTTGAAGCGGCCTTCTGGATCGATGCGCAATTTATACGAACGGAAATCCTTGATCTCATCTTCAGTCAAAAACTCCAGCTTGGTGATGCCTATGCCATGCTCGCCAGAGATGACGCCATTCAGCGAACGCGCCAGCACCATGATGCGGGCAACGGCATGGTGCGCCACTTGCAGCATTTCATAATCGTCAGAATTGACAGGCAAGTTGGTATGCACATTGCCATCACCGGCATGCATGTGCAAGGCGACGAAGACGCGACTGCGCAAGACCTTTTTGTGCACCGCCACGCATTCATCGAGTATCAGCTTGAAGGCCGAGCCGCTGAAAATCTGGCGCAATTGTGCACGGATTTCTGTCTTCCAGGATACCCGCACTGTCCTGTCCTGAACGATGGAAAACACCGTCACATCAGGCTGTGTTTTTAATCTTTCTTCGAAGACAAATTCCAGCTTGTCCAGGCCCAGTTCCAGCAATTCTGCCTTGGCTTCGCTCAGTGGTTTGTCGAGATTATTGAGCAGATATGTCCAGCGTGCTTCTGCTGCCTGCAACAAGACATTCGCTTCATTGACACGGTCTTCCAGCAATTCAGATGCAGGGATATCATCGCCGGCGGCATCTTCACTCTTGCCCAGCGGCAGATTGCGCTTGGCGAAGAAAGCTTTCAAGGCATCGAGCAAGGCCAGCTTGTTTTGTATCGATAATTCTATGTTGATGCGCTCTATACCATCGGTGTACTCACCCATGCGGTTCAGCGGTATCACCACATCTTCATTGATCTTGAAGGCATTGGTGTGTTTGGAAATCGCTGCGGTCTTGGCGCGGTCCAGCCAGAATTTCTTGCGCGCTTCAGGGCTGACGGCCACAAAGCCTTCACCGACGCGGGTATTGGCAATGCGTATGACTTCAGACGCGGCCTGGGCCACGGCGTTTTCATCATCGCCGACGATGTCGCCGAACAAGGCCATCTTGGGCAAGACACCGCGCTTGGATTTGGTCGTATAGCCAACGGCGCGCAGATAGCGCTCATCCAGATGTTCGAGGCCAGCCAGAATAGCGCCGCCCTTGCGGGTTTCGTTATCGAGGTAATCCTTGATTTCAACGATACTAGGTATGGCATCACGCGCCTGGCCAAAAAATTCTAGGCAGACGGTGCGGGCAAACTTGGGCATCTTGTGCAAGATCCAGCGTGCCGAGGTAATCAAACCATCGCAACCTTCTTTTTGCACACCTGGTAAACCCGCGAGGAACTTGTCGGTCACATCCTTACCCAGGCCTTCTTTGCGGAATACGCGGCCCTTGATATCGAGTTGTTCAGTCTTGAACGGCTGCTTCTCGCCCGGGTGTGTCCATTCGAGCTTGAACTTGGCGATTTCCACATCATGGATTTTGCCGAGGTTATGCTCAAGGCGTGTCACTTCCAGCCAGTCACCATTTGGATCGACCATGCGCCATGAAGCCAGGTTGTCGAGTGCAGTACCCCACAATACTGCCTTCTTGCCCCCTGCATTCATGGCGACATTGCCGCCTATGCATGAGGCTTCAGCCGAGGTGGGGTCTACGGCAAATACAAAGCCTGCTTTTTCAGCCGCATCCGAGACGCGTTTGGTGACGACACCAGCACCGGAATAGATAACCGCATAATCGCGATCAACACCGGGTAGGCGTGTCATTTCGACTGCGCCTAGTTGTTCCAGTTTTTCAGTATTGATGACTGCCGACAAAGGCGTCAGCGGTATCGCGCCGCCGGTATAACCCGTGCCACCGCCACGCGGGATGATGGTCAGGCCCAGTTCTATACAGCTTTTGACCAGACCAGCCATTTCATCTTCAGTATCCGGCGTCAGCACGACAAAGGGATACTCGACACGCCAGTCTGTCGCGTCAGTCACATGCGAGACGCGGCTCAGGCCATCAAACTTGATGTTGTCTTTTGCAGTAAAACGCGCCAGCAACTTGCTGGCCTTCTTGCGCAAATCATAGGTGTCGCGGAAATCCTTGGAAAATGCTGCCACCGCCTTGCGGGCAGCCTGCACCAGTGTTTCCACGCTATTGCTGCGCTCTGCATCATCGTCATTGGCGGTACTCAGGCGGCGCTTCTCCACCTCAGCCAGCCGGTGGTTCAACGCATCAATCAAATCCTGACGGCGCTTGGGATTATCCAGCATGTCGTCTTGCAAATAGGGATTGCGCTGCACGACCCAGATATCACCCAGCACTTCATACAACATGCGCGCAGATCGCCCGGTCTGGCGTTTGCCACGCAATTGATCGAGCAATTGCCATGCATCTTCACCTAGCAGGCGGATGACGATTTCTCGGTCAGAAAACGACGTGTAGTTATACGGAATTTCCCGCACGCGGGTCGGTGTGGCGCCTTGGGGTGCATCTGCGAGCAAGGCCTGTATCTGGGCTGGAGCGTTCATCAGTGACGTGGTTGGACGGATTTTTAAAAGTCCATTCTAACTTATTGCGATGCACCACGCGGCAACAGCCTTGAAGTTTATACGGTAATGAATGGTGATTGTGGCAATTTTCCGAATGGAATTTGGCAAAAACCGACAGAAATGTCGTAAAGGTGGATAAATTGCAAAATCATCACGATTAGCACTGCACAAAAATCAGGCGGGCAAATTTGATTTACATCGTTTGTCGTATTTTACACCTGCCTGCAGACCAGACAGTGATCGTTTGAGACAAAATAGAAAGGATGGAATTTAAGCCAACACGTCCAGTCCCTTGCGATCCACCAAATTCAGCAGCTTTAGTGACGGGCCGTTCGGATGTTTTTGCCCCTGCTCCCACTTTTGCACTGTCGAAGGACTGGTGTTGAGGTAAGCAGCAAAGACAGCTTGGCTAGCCTTGACGCGCAAGCGCAGATGTTTGATCTGTTCAGCCGTGTACTCTTGCACCGGCGGCAGGCAGAGAGCATCAAACTCGCGCATGGTGGTTGCATCCATAACTCCTGCAGCATGCAAGCCTTGCGCTGTACCTTGCAACACATCGAGTAATTTGTCATGTTTGCTCATTTTTTCCTTCTTTCAGCTCTATGAGCTCTTGCGCCTGTATCGCTCTATCCAGCGCCTTGCGATCATATTTCATCAATTCAGATGCCAACATTGTTAAGGCTTGTAGTTCCTTGTCGTCAATGTTGTCGCGTTGATTTTTGGCAAATCCGTACAGGAAAAAGGCCTTCTCTTTGAGCTTAAAGCCCAGGATTGTCCGTACGTCACCACTTTTACCACGCCCATTTAAGGCGACCCGTTTCTTGACGACATATCCTCCAAGATAAGCATCAATTAAACCTTGTTCCATTTCAGCTACTGCGACACATAATGCCTGCTCAGGCAAACCTTCTTTGATTGCCCAGCGGGCAAACCATTTCGTCAGGAAGATTTGCATATCACAGGATATCGTATTGACGAAGACACAAATATAGCACCTAGTACTATATATCGCAATAAATCAGGCCATTCAACACATGAAATATATTGCATTTATTGCAATTTTCAGATAAAAAAATGGGCAGCCTCAGCCGCCCATTCTTCATGCAGAAAAAATCAACCCAGCAATGCAGGCGCAGTCTTGCCGTATTTCAGTGTTGTTTCCACTGGCAACCAGTTACCTGTGGATTCCTGACGGCCTTGCAGCAGGAAGCGTGGGTTTGCTTCTTTGGCAGCGTCAGCAGCGGCTTTGGACAATTCACCGATCTTGCCTTTTTTGAGGCGGTTCACGACCAGGCCGATTTCTGTTTCTTTGAAATCACGCAGCATATCGTAGTCACCATCACTATCACCAGCGACAAATACCGGGCCATAGCCTTTTTTGGCAACCAGTTCGCGTTTGATGACGACAGTCTTGCCTGGGCCCCAGTTCAAAGGCCAGTCTTTGCGGTAGGCGTTTTTGTATACATCGCCGTTTTGTTCCAGGCGCAAGCCCAGAACATTTTCACGTTGTACGTGGTAGCCATATTTTGGATTGGTCGCGAATACGGCAACCACATCTTCCAGTGAAGCCGTGCTGACATACACGTCAAAGCCGTTTTGACGGAAAGTGTTCATCAAAGTCGCTACTTCTGTACACAGGCGAATGCCGTGGAAGTGGGCAGTCGAGATGACGCCGGCCACACCTGGCAGGGATGCCGGGCTGGTGTACTTGGTCTTGGTCAGGCCCATGCCCAGGTTGGCGTCATTCGATGCTTCTGCCAGTGCGCTGACTTCAGCAACTGTCATATTGGCGAAGAAGTAGATGACCCATGGATAACCAACGTTCACGCCATGTGTGTCATTGACCGCTTCGTACAGGAAGTAGAGCTTGGCGCGGAAGTCCTGGAACTGTGCTGTCTCCATGATTTCTTCCAGGCTGCGGCTACCGGCCATGCCTTTGTAGTTGGCGTGCAGGTAAGCGTAGTCACTGTCGAGGTCAGTACAAACGCTTTCCAGGTCCAGTTGTTTGCCAGCGGCATTTTTGTAGTCAGCAGTGAAATTGCCAACTGGTACATTTTGACGGATGGTCGCAGAGAATTCTTGCGGGCTCAGCTTGAATGCCAGATGATTGATCTGGTACATCAGCAAGGCTTCTTCGCAGTCATTCATGATACTGGTGTTGTCCCAGTCAAACACGGCGTAAGGCTTGCGCTTTGCAGAATAGCTTTTGCTGGTATTGCCATGTTTGGCGATCAAGGCCGCTACCAGGTCACGATTGCGCGGTGACCATTTGGCGGCATCGAGGAATACTGCCGGTGCTGCTGCGGCCGGTTTTGCCAGCGCAGGCGCTGCCAGAGTGGCACCAGCTGCAGTTGCAACCAAGCCTTGCAAAAAGCCGCGGCGTGGCTGTTGATTGGTTTGTTTAGTATCTTGCATTTAATTTCCTTGTTGAGCGCATGACATGCCATTTGCCGGGCATGCTTCTTTATTAAAAAACTAGAGTGAGCGTATGAAATTTGCATTGTGCTTGCACAGTATCATCGTGCGGATACCGCTTTTCTGACTACTTTCCGGCAAGCATTATAGTCAAACATTGTGACATCCCGACAAAAGGCACAAAATTTTTAAGCAAATTTGTCTATACATTAACTACCAGACCAGCTGACCCGGTTTGGTTTGGCTGCCATTCTGTTCTACTACATCCAGCGAAGAATACAAATGGCATAAATGCACTTCGGAAGGGGCAAACAGACGCACCGGCAAATCACTCATGCCTATGCCCTGGCTGGTCAGCAATTGCCGCCCGTCTGGCAAGGTAAATAAACCCCGGGCATAACGGCGCTCACCTGAACCAGGCGGCAAGACCAGTGGCTTGCCGCCGGGCGTGGCGATTTGCCCGCCATGGGTATGGCCGCAAAAAGCAAGCTGGAAATCATGCCCAGCCACAAGCTTGAGACCCAGCGGCGAATGCATGAGCAACACACGCACCTCACTTGCTCCGGCAAAAAGTCTGGTCAGCATCAGGCATGCCGACACCGGGTTCATCCAGGCCGCAAATGGAAATTGCATCAAAGGGGGCGGGCAAGCGTGTGTTTTGATTGACCAGGACCTCGACACCTGCCGCCTTGAGGCAATTTGCAATATGCACATCATCCAGCCACAAGTCATGATTACCCATGACAGCAAACTTGAGAGTAGCAGGATTGAGCAAAGCCAGAGGCTTCATCAGATGCTGCATATGTCTGGCATGCAGCGAGACGAAGTCGCCACCAAACAGGATGACATCCGGTGCAAAATCGGCAATAGCGGCAAATGCCTGTTCCAGCAAACGCACATCCGTCAGCGGGCCTGCATGCAAGTCTGAAATGAAGGCCAGTTTGCAATGAAAGCCCTCTGGCACGGGCAGGTAAAAATCACGCCTGTCTATATGCAAGCCACCTTGCAGCTTCAATGCATGGGCAATGCGTGCTGCCCAGGTTTCTTGGTAGAAGGCGGCTTCCAGCCCCTCGCCCGCACGCCGCCACCAGCCATAGTATTTGCCTCTGCCCATGTCTGATCAGAAGATGAAGTTGGCGATCTTGGACCAGACACCTTCTGGCACTTTCAACAACAGCCAGGTGATGACGATGTAACGCAAGAACTTGCCGACCGCCATGTAAAACACACTGGGCCAGAAAGGCATACGCAACCAGCCCGCCAGGGTACAGATGGGGTCACCAATGCCAGGTAACCAGGCCAGCAGCATGGTCTTGGGGCCAAAATGCTGTAGCCAGCGGTACCAGTAGCTTTCACGCTCACGGTCAAAGGCCTGCTTGGCGGCATAACCCATACCGTAATCCACCACCCCACCGAGGGTATTGCCTATGGTGGCGACGATGATCACTTGCCAAAAAATCGCCGGGTTGGCCTTGATGACGGCAAATACGGCAGGTTCTGAGCCTAATGGCAACAACGTGGCGGAGATAAAGCTGATGAGGAATACCGAACTCAAACCGACTTCAGGTACGGCCAGGACACTCAATAACCAATGAACTACGGCTTCTATCATCGTGGTTTGATATGGCTGTAAAAGGCATACATTATAATGGCGGCTGCAATTTCTAATCAGCAAGTAATCAACAAGTAAGTATTTAGGCCTGAATTAGCTTTAGATCAGCCCCAAATAAGCCATTTTTAACTAACAATAAGACATCCATGAGCACCGATTATCTGAAGAAGATCCTGACAGCACGCGTCTATGACGTCGCATTTGAAACCCCGCTGGAATATGCCACCAGTCTGTCGGCTCGCATGGATAACCGAATTTATTTCAAACGCGAAGACATGCAAAGCGTGTTCAGCTTCAAGCTACGTGGTGCTTATAACAAGATTGCCCATCTCACGCCAGCGCAACTCAAGCGCGGTGTTATCTGCGCCTCTGCCGGCAACCATGCCCAAGGCGTGGCCCTAAGTGCCAGCAAAAAAGGGTGCAAGGCAGTCATCGTCATGCCAACGACCACGCCGCCAGTCAAAATCGATGCAGTGCGCGCCCATGGTGGTGACCTGGTCGAAATCATCCTGTTTGGTGATTCATATACAGATGCCTACGGCCATGCGCTGGAACTGGAAAAGAAACGCAAGCTGACTTTCGTTCATCCATTTGACGACCCGGATGTTATCGCCGGCCAGGGTACGGTGGGTATGGAGATTTTGCGCCAGCATGCCGAGCCTATTCATGCGATATTTGTCGCCATAGGCGGTGGCGGCCTGATCTCTGGCGTGGCTGCTTATGTCAAGGCAGTGCGACCTGATATCAAGATCATCGGCGTGCAAACGACGGACTCTGATGCCATGGCGCGCAGCCTCAAGGCTGGCAAACGCGTGACCCTGACTGATGTGGGCCTTTTCTCTGATGGTACCGCCGTCAAGCTGGTAGGTGAAGAAACCTTCCGCCTTGCCAAGCTGTATGTCGATGAAGTGATTACGGTGGATACCGATGCAGTGTGCGCTGCCATCAAGGATGTGTTCCAGGATACCCGCAGCATACTGGAACCTGCCGGGGCCCTGGCAGTGGCTGGTTGCAAGGCTTATGTAGAACGCGCCAAGGCTGACAAGAAACCACTGAAGAATGAAACCCTGGTCACCATCGCCTGCGGTGCCAACATGAATTTTGACCGCTTGCGCTTTGTTGCCGAGCGTGCCGAAGTAGGTGAAGCGCGAGAAGCGGTTTTCGCCGTGACCATACCGGAAGAACGCGGAAGCTTCCGCCGCTTTTGTGAACTGGTGGGCGAGCGCAATGTCACAGAATTTAATTACCGCATCAGCGACGAAAAAGCTGCGCATATTTTTGTGGGCATACAAACGCACGACAGGCTGGAATCTGGCAAAATTGCCAAGAATTTTGAAAAGCATGGATTTCCCACCCTGGATTTGACGCATGACGAGCTGGCGAAATTACATATTCGCCATTTGGTCGGCGGCAAGAGCAGCCTGGCCAAGGACGAATTGCTGTACCGTTTTGAATTCCCTGAGCGCCCGGGTGCACTGATGCGCTTTTTGAACAGCATGGCACCAAACTGGAACATCAGTTTGTTCCATTATCGTAACCATGGTGCAGATTACGGCAGAACTTTAGTTGGTTTACAAGTTCCAAAGAAAGAAATGAAGGCTTTCCGCGAATTTTTGGCGACCCTGGGTTACCGTTACTGGGATGAAAGCAAGAATCCCGTTTATCAATTATTTTTGGGCTAATGTGGTCTGATTTAGCCTGAGTCAGCAAGCGACAATGAGTAGTAACGAGTAAATAAAGAGTAAGACACTATGACAGATTCCGCACCAAATACGCCTGAGCATTCTTTACTGGGCAAGCCAGCGACCTACAAGTCCGAATATGATGCCAGCCTGCTGTTCCCTATTTCCCGCAGCGGAAAAAGGGAAGAGATAGGCCTGGGCAGCAGCCTGCCTTTCTTTGGTGTGGATATCTGGAATGCCTATGAAATATCCTGGCTGAACATGCGCGGCAAACCGCAGGTGGCGATTGCTTCGATTACCGTACCGGCAGATTCACCGAATATCATCGAATCCAAGTCTTTCAAGCTTTATCTGAATTCTTTCAACCAGACTCGCCTGGCCGATACGGATGCGTTGGTCAGCCTGTTGCAGGCAGATTTGTCCTCCGGCTTTGGCGCGGCAGTGCAGGTAAAACTGACCACACCAGACCAGTTTGGCAAGCTCGCCATGCATGAATTGCAAGGCCAGTTGCTGGACAGGCTTGATATTGAAGTGGACAGCTATACACCCAATCCCTCACTGCTGACAGCCAGCTTTGACCAGTCGCCTGTAGAAGAAACCCTGATTTCGCATTTGCTCAAGTCCAATTGCCTGGTCACTGGTCAGCCAGACTGGGGCAGCGTACAAATCCATTATGTAGGCCCACAAATCAACCAGGAAGGCCTGTTGCAATATTTGATAGGCTTTCGCGACCACAATGAATTCCACGAGCAATGTGTGGAACGCATCTTTGTCGACATCATGCGCCACTGCAAACCGCAGAAGTTGTCAGTCTATGCACGGTATACCCGTCGCGGCGGGCTGGACATCAACCCATGGCGCAGCAATTTCAGTACGGGCCAGGGCCCGGACAACCGCCGGAATGCGCGTCAATAAGCAATTTGGCATTCCCTCCATTACTATTTTTTGTATCTATTTGTAAGCAATATTATGTTGAAATTCAAAAATTTCTCCCTTCGTGCTGCCTTGTGCATCTCCAGTTTCATGCTGTGCGCAGCATCCCAGGCGCAAACCACGAGTGCCTCGGTACAGGAAGATATGGGCTGGTGGGATAGCGCCAAAGCCAAAGCCAATAAAATCCTTGATGAAGGTGACTTGTCGCTGATGCTAGCTGGCCATACCCATCATGGGCGTGGCACTTACACCAGGGAAAGAATTGCAGAGCTAAATGAAAACACCTGGGGACTGGGATTTAGCAAAGCCATACGCACCAAGGAAGACAATGAAGAATCCGTCTATGCCATGATGATTTCTGATTCACACTTTAAGCCACAACCTATGGCAGGCTATGTCTATCAATGGATGAAGCCTTTGGGTGACAAGATCGAAGTTGGTGGTGGCCTGACTGGCTCGTTAATTAGCCGCACCGATTACTTTGGTGGCATACCCTTTCCAGTCATTTTGCCAGTAGCGTCGATAGGCACGCGCAACACCAAGCTGATGGCGACTTATGTACCGCGCTTTTCCAAGAACAAGGGTAATGGTGATGTCCTGTTCATGTTTGTCCGCTTTGACTTGAAATAAAAACGTAGCAGACGACTCAACACCAGGCGTCCAGAGCGTATTTTCCCGCCAATGACAACGGGGCAGTTTTCATCTGCCCTGGGTCATATGTTTTTAGTATGCTAGCTAATTACCATCATTGTCCTTAGAACTTGCTTGATGTAAAGTAGCCAGACTTATTTGTTTTATAGATTGTCGTCGTGATAATTCCGGTCCCGTTTTCAAGTACTAGCACACGCGAGCCTGTCGCCAGTCAAGACTGGCATATGGCCTTGCTGGAACATAACCCGGACGCGATGTATGTGCTGATCGACGACAACCTCGTGTATGCCAATCCGGCAGGTGCAGAACTTATGCATGCCGGAGACTCGCAGCAATTGATTGGCCTCAAGCCAGAAGCCTTCTTGCATGGACGGCATCATGAAGGTGCCAAAACCATATTGCAAAAATTGCGGCAGGATGGTGCGCAAAGCAAGCATACCTGCCAGTGCATACGTCTTGATGGTCAGTTGCTTGATATAGAAGTCCGCGCTACCCAATTCAATTTCAATGAACAAACCGCCATCTTGCTGACGGCGCGAGAAATCACGCCTCGCAACAGTTCCCGTTCCAGCGCTACCGTTACCGCCCTGCCCCTGATCGATCAAGTCCGTTACAAATCCAGCCGCGTCCATGAGGCCCTGCATCACGAGAAAGAAATTCTCGAGATGATCGCGCTCGACAAACCGCTGAGCGATATCCTGGAAGACGTTTGTGACCGCATGGAGAGGCTGCTCGACAATGGTGCCTTGTGCGCAATCACGCTGTTTGACGCCAGTAGCCAGCAGCTGAGTTTTGGGGCCGGCCCTTCGCTGCCAGATGGTTTTTGCGCCTTGCTCGGTAATCTGCCTGTCGATACCACTTCAGGTTCAGCCTCGGCGGCGATTTATTATCAGCGCACCACGATAGTCCAGGATATTGCGGTCAGCCCTCTGTGGAAGAATTTGCGCGAACCGGCGCTGCGCTACGGCTTGCGCTCATGCTGGTCCTTGCCCATTACGACAGCCTTCAACACGCTGCTGGGCACGGTTGATGTGTATCACCAGATGGTGCACAGCCCGAATGAAGATGAGCAGGCCATGATGATGGATGCCTGTGACCTCATCGGCCTGGCCATCGATAAAAAGAACATGGAACAAAGCCTGGAGGAAAGCGAAGAACGCTATCGCTCCGTGGTCACCAATCTCAGTGAAGGCATCATGGTGATAGGCCCGGATGGCCAGATACTGACCTGCAACCCCAGCGCCCAACGCATCTTGAAGATAGACGACATCACCACCGTAGGCAGGCGCCATCGCTACTTCAAGAACATACTCGGTGACGAGGGACAATCGATACGCATGGGCGATGATCCGGCCTCTGTCGTGTTCCGTACCAGAACACCGATACTGAATTTGTCGATGGGCGTGGAGCTGCGCGATGGCTCCATCGTCTGGCTGCTGGTGAATGTACTGCCTATCAACAAGAAAAGCAGTGCCAGTGTTTCTGCCGTACTGATTTCATTCACCGACACCACAGAAGTGCGCGAGACGCAAAGGCAATTGCATTTCATGGCATCTTACGATGCCCTGACCGGCTTGCCGAACCGCCATCAACTGAACCAGCGCCTGGTCAAGGCACTGGCCGGTGCCAGACGTACCCAGCACCGCCTGGCCTTGCTCTTCCTTGACCTCGACAGATTCAAGAACGTCAATGACACCGCTGGACATGCTGCTGGCGATACGCTCTTGCGTGATGTATCTTCGCGCCTGAGTTCCTGCATACGCACGACCGACATGTTGGCCCGCCTCGGCGGTGATGAATTTGTCATCGTTGCCGAAGCCTTTGAAGATGCCATGCAACTCAAGGACCTGGCTGAGCGTGTACTGGCCCGCATGCGCGATCCTTTCGTCATTGATGGCAATGAATATCACCTCGGTACCTCGATAGGCATTGCGGTTTATCCTCATGATGGTGAAGACGGCCCCACACTGATGCGTTGCGCTGATTCAGCCATGTACCATGCCAAAGAATCTGGCCGCAATAATTACCAGTTCTTCACTACAGAACTCAATGTCCGTGCCCAGCACCGCTATGCGCTGGAAACCAATCTGCGCCGCGCCCTGACTGACAATGAATTCCTGGTGTATTACCAGCCCAAGATTAGTCTCAGCACCTCGCAGATCGTTGGTGCAGAAGCGCTGATACGCTGGCAAATGCCAGACGTTGGCCTGGTGCCGCCTAACGAATTTATCCCTATTTCAGAAGAAATCGGCCTCATCCTGCCACTAGGCCGCTGGATCTTGCGCCAGGCTTGCCTGCAAACCCAGCTATGGCGTGAACAGTATTCGCCAGACATGGTCATCAGCGTGAATATCTCGCCCAAGCAATTCCAGGACCCTGGCCTGCCCAAATATATAGAGCAAATCCTGCAAGAAATAGGCTTGCCACCGTCTGCCCTGCAGTTGGAGATTACCGAAGGCTTGCTGATGGGTGATATCGACTTGCTGCTACCGGTCTTTGATGCGATCAAAAAACTGGGCATCAGTATTTCCCTTGATGATTTTGGCACAGGCTTTTCTTCACTATCTTATTTGCAACGTTTCCCTATTGACAACCTCAAGATAGACCGTTCTTTCATCCGCGATATCCCGGGCAACCCGGATTCTGTTGTACTCACGCACGCCATCATCGCCATGGCAAATGCGCTGGGCATGAGTGTCACTGCCGAAGGAGTGGAAAAAGCCGACCAGATGTTCTTCCTGGCTGACTCTGGCTGCCAGGAGATGCAGGGCTTTTATTTCAGCCAGCCACTGCCTGTTGATAAATTTGAAAAATTACTGAGAGACAACGTTCGTTAAAAGTGTTGTCAAGTTTTGCGCAAATCAACCAAAAGAAGCCTATAATTTGTCAAAACCTAATTTTGTGCATCGCACCATTTCGCTGTAAAACGATCTTGCACCATGACGAATATTGCAAAAATCCTGCCCCTCAACAACGTACTTCTGGATCTGGAAGTCTCCAGCAAAAAAAGAGCATTTGAACAGGCTGGGCTGTTATTCGAAAATAATTGCAGCATAGCGCGCTCGGTTGTCTCTGATAACCTGTTTGCCCGCGAACGTCTGGGCTCCACTGGTCTGGGCCATGGCGTTGCCATCCCGCATGGCCGCATTAAGGGCCTAAAGGCACCGATTGCCGCCCTTGTCAGGCTCAAAGAAGCTATTCCCTTTGAATCGCCAGACAGCCAGCCGGTCAGCCTGTTGATCTTTTTACTCATGCCTGACAATGTCACGCAACAGCATCTGGAAATTTTGTCTGAAGTGGCAGAGATGCTGTCGAATGAAACTTTCCGCGATACGCTCAATACTGAAGCCAGCGCCGCCGCGATTTATGAAAAGATCATGGCATGGCGCCCCAACCTGCCGGGCACAGCGTGATAGTTCTTGCTGAGACTGCCAAGTTTGCAGGCATCCAGTAACGCTCAGGCTTTTCCCGTAATCTCCTGATCCCCCAGCCAGACAACCAAGACATCGTCAGATTCGACCAAAATAGCCATGCCATCATTGACAGAACTCACGGTACAAAAAATCTACGACGATAACCGCGACACCATGCAACTGGGCTGGTTTGCCGGTTTTGCTGGTGCCGACAAGCAAATCACGGGCGACGCTGCCTCCTCAGCCGACCAGGTCGGGCATTTGAACCTCATCCACCCTGGCCGCATACAAGTGTTGGGGCATCAGGAACTCTCGTATTACAACCGCCTGTCGAATGCTTCGCGCAACAACCTCATGCGCGAACTCGTCGCTGGTGCACCGCCTGCCCTGATCGTGGCACAAGGCCTGGAATCGCCACCTGCATTCTTGACGACCTGCGATGACAATAATATCCCGCTGTTTTCCACGCCTTATCCATCCGCGCAGGTCATTGATTATTTACGCGTCTATCTGTCGAAAAAACTCGCGCAAAAAATCACCATGCATGGCGTCTTCATGGACGTGTTGGGTGTGGGTGTTTTGATCACTGGCGAATCCGGTCTGGGCAAGAGTGAGCTGGGGCTGGAACTGATTTCACGCAGCCATGGCCTGGTGGCCGATGATGCCGTCGAATTTTCGCGCATCGCCCCGAATATGATAGAAGGCCGCTGCCACGAACTCTTGCAAAACCTGCTCGAAGTACGCGGCCTGGGCCTGCTTGATATCAAGACCATCTTTGGTGAAACCGCAGTACGCCGCAAGATGCGTTTGAAACTCATCGTGCATCTGGTACGCCGCAGCACCCTTGAAGAAAATTACGAACGCCTGCCCATCGATTCGCAAACCGAAGAAGTGCTGGGCCTGCCCATCAGGAAAGTCGTGATCCCGGTTGCTGCAGGCCGCAATATCGCGGTTCTGCTGGAAGCAGCTGTGCGTAACACCATCCTGCAATTACGTGGTATTAATACGCTGGAAGACTTCATGGAACGGCAGCGCCGCGCCATGGAAAACGGTGACTAAATACCTGCTAAGTACCCTATGGAAATCCTGCTCATCTCTGGTATATCCGGCTCCGGTAAATCGGTCGCCTTGAATGTGGTTGAAGATGCAGGCTACTATTGCGTCGACAACCTGCCGCCCAGCTTGCTGGCCGACCTGGTCAATACCCTGACCAAAGAAGGCATACCCAGCGCTGCCATCGCCATCGACAGCCGCAGCGCCCATCAGCTCACGCATTTGCCCGACTCCATACGCACGCTGCGTGCAGAAGGCCACGATGTCAAAGTCCTGTTCCTGACCGCCAGCACAGAATCCCTGGTCGCCCGCTTTTCAGAAACCCGCCGCAGCCACCCCTTGTCACACCGCCTGGGCCTGGACAAAGAACCCGGCGACAGGCTCAGTCTGACTGAATGCATACAGGAAGAACGCGAAATCCTCTCAGGCATACAACTGGTCGCCCACGTCATCGACACCAGCGATCTTAGTGCCAACAAACTGCGCGCCTGGGTCAAGGATGTCATCGAGATAGGCCACACGCCGCTGACCCTGATGTTTGAATCCTTCGCCTTCAAGATAGGCGTACCGCTGGATGCTGATTTTGTCTTCGACGTCCGCATGCTGCCCAATCCCCACTACGACCCTATCATGCGCCCGCTGTCTGGCCGCGACGAACCCGTCATCCAGTTCCTCAAAGAGCAGCCCATGGCCGATGACATGTTTGCCGACATCGAGCAATTCATCACCAAATGGCTGCCCGCCTTCAAACGCGACAACCGCAGCTACCTGACTGTCGCCATAGGCTGCACCGGTGGTCAGCATCGCTCAGTGTATATGGTCGAAAAACTCGCTGCGCATTTCAAGGCGCAGGAACAGGTGCTGGTCAGGCACAGGCGTTTGAGTTAGGGCAGTTTTAGACGCTAAATTTATGGTCTCGTTGAGCCGAAGTACCAATTCTATTTATTGATAGCTTTTTTAAAGTCCTGATCAGAGAAAAGCGTCTTTAACAACTTTTGAACCATATATTTATATTCAGATATAGCTCTTGATATCGCCACATCGCCACTGAAGGCAGATTCAAAATTATGCTTGACGCTTTTTACCTTATCAAATTTAACAAGCCCATCTGATTTGACAATAAACTGAACTTCCATGATACCAAGGCCTGGGTCAAAGACTGGGATTGTCATATCATTTTTTCTCAAAATCCCAGATATTTCAATCGCACTTTTCTGATCAAGTTGATTTGACGCTGTCAATTCGGTTTTTAATGCTTCTTCCAGATAGGTACTAAAAGACTCTTGATATGGGGAGTGCATTCTGCCCCCTCTTAACGCTACAGGGTTTGCATTTTCAGTATATTTAGCGTTACCGAATTCACCAACTTTGACTTTACTGGCACCCGCGTCTTCCAATAATTGCGCATTAACTTGCGATGAAGTGTAAGGCGGAGCCACCAAGGCACAACCAGACAAGACAATGCTGGCTAAAAAAAGAGAAAAATATTTCATTTGCTTGATAATCATAAGTCAATTAAAGGAATTTAATTGGTGCGATAATAGCATTGATTATCTATCCAGCCGACATAGATCCACGCTGTTACGACCAAATGAAAACGTCAAATAAAATTACTCAATTCAAATTTCTATCAACAATCTTTTTTTCATTTTTCTTGCTGAGTGGATGCAGCACAACTTATGAATTTAAAACAACGCACCTTGAACAACAAGTAAACATCAGAGGAAAAAAATTGTATGTTTATTCTTTTCTCGATGTAAGGGAAAATGATTTAGGCATGAATTTAATAGCTCATTTTGACTCTGGTTTAATCAAAGAACTGGCTATTCATGAAGTGAGTGCAAAAGTATTACCATTTCGAAGTAGCCGGATCGGCAGTGATTATTCATTTACGCAAAGAGGTATGAAGATACCTGTCAATGAATCAATCCAGGACAATGTCCGGGACGAGAGCCGATTCCAACCTAACTACAGGCTAGTTGTCTTTCCAGCTCAGGTTACTACTGCCGTCACCTATGCAGCATCCTCTCAAGTTCAGTCGTCGCAAATCACTTGGCAATTATTTGATGCTACGACAAATACTCTTATTTGGTCCGGTACATTAACCGAAAGTTCGGCAATGAGCGGGAGAGGACGATCAGATGACTCAACTGGAAAAGAAAGAGCAGCAGATATCATCACCAAGTTTATCAACGCCCTGAAAAAAGATAATCTGCTTTAACTAATGGAAGATGTGCCGTTAGCTAAAATGCCGTACTTATCCTCTTTGACAAATTAAAATTAGCTTTGCGTAATCACTCGTATGTCGTGCATTAAATAACAACTGTTGTCTAAACGCATCATGCAATGGGGATAATGTACGGCTATTGGCATCAGTACGATTACGCCGTGTCAATCATTCAGTAATATCAATGTCATTTACTGCGACTAAGAAATTCTCTTTACATAGGATTCAATGTCAACCGTCCTCAATTGCTTGCCACAAAATCTCGACAATGCTGCCTGTAACAACTTCATAGCCGATACTCCTTTAACAGCCTGGATACCTGTGCTGGAGCATCTGCAAAAAGCATTCGACCTGCCTGCTAGCCCGTGGGAGAAAATCCCATTGGGTGCCAATGCTCTGTTCGGGCTGGGCAAAGACGTGATAGTCAAACTCGTGCCACCCAACTGGCGGCGACAGGGTGACAAAGAAATTCTGGTGGCGCCTCTACTGGAGGGCAAGCTGTCATTGCAGACACCCCGGCTTATCGCCAGCGGTGAAATCGACAACTGGGTATTTGTGATCTTCAGTCGTTTGCAAGGCACTTTGCTTGCGGACATCTGGCCATCGCTGGATATCGAACAAAAGCAATCCATCATGCTGCAGACTGGCCAGCTCGTGCGTGAGCTCGGCAGCGTAAAGTTTGATGCAGATATCGCCATCAAGGTCGATTGGCCAAACTATATACAGAACCTGATTACCGATTGCATGGCCAGGCACAAGCGCAGGAAAATGCCGGAAGCATTGCTGGCACAAGTCATGCCCTATATCGAAGCTGCCGGAGACTTTGCCAAAGCAGGCGACTTGCGATTTATCCATATGGATATCCACCCGTGGAACCTGATGGCAAAGCAGGAACAGAGTCAATGGCGGCTCTCGGGCCTGCTGGATTTTGGTGATGCCATCGTTGGCAATAGCGACAGGTTTGAACTCCTGACACCCATGATTTTCATGGCACAAGGCAATCCCTTGCTGCTTCAGGCGCTATTACAGTCTTATGGTGAAGTCGATGAGATCAACGCATCCACACTGCAACACCAATTGACTGCGTATATGCTGATCCGGCCTGACTCTGATGTGACATTTTGCATGCAACAAGTGCCTGCTGACGGGCCGCGCAATAGCTGGGAACAAGTTGCTGCTCACATGTTTCCGCTGTAAGAACTAAGCAAACTGTGCTCTTGCGATAAAACAGGCCCGGCTATTCGGACCGGTGTTACTTATAGGTCTTGCTTACCTGTCTTGCTTATTTCAGGCAGATAAGCCCATCTGCCTGCTGTAATCTCAAGCCCCAACAAACAGTTTGTCCTCAAAGAACAAACCTTTGAGCCGTTTGCGGAAGATGGCGATGGTCATTGCCAGCAAGACCATGACGACATTAAAGCCCAGGATTTTATTGCCGCCCATATCGACGAATGGAATGGCATTCGAAGGCATGGTGGCGGCATAAAGGCCGCGGTCATAACTGGCACCGATGACGTGACCAGCATCGTTGATCGCATTAGTCAGGTACAGGCTTTTACCAGCTGGATGCAGCGTCATTTTATTGTCGCGCCAGACGAAGGACAAACGCATGTCCAGCGTATCAACCACACCGACGACATGGCCTTCGTTATTGATGCCGGTGGCGAAGCTGTCACCAAAACCAATTTTTGCACCCAGGTCTATCATCTGCTTGCCGTCGTGCATGAAGGCATGCCAGCGGCGGTCTTTCATTTCTGATGCGCCCACGACCACACCATGGTCGTTGATGGCAGTGGCCGAACTGGCGCGGCCACCCAAAGTACCCATATCCTTCATGCCAGTTGCTGCATCGTAGATGAATGCACGACGCGAACCGTCCGCGATCATGGCAGAGCCAACTACCTGTCCATGATTATTGATGCCGCTCGCATAGCTGACCCTGCCACCGAGCGTACCCAGATCTTTCATTGGTTCACCAGGGGTGTAGAGAAAAGCATGCCAGTCACGTTGAGGTGTATCTGAAAACCCGGCAGCCTGGCCAGTATTATTCAGGGCCGCACCATAACTATTCGGGCCACCCAGGGTACCCAGATCGCGTGTACCGTGATCGCGGGTGCGGATGAATGCACTCCAGGAATCCCCTTTTTTTGAAGAGCCGACGATCTCGCCCTTGTCATTGATGCGCTTGGCTTCGCTTTCGGTTTCGCCTGGCAACTCCAGTTTGATGAGCTTGCCCTTTTCAAAGAACACGGCATGAGGCGTGCCATCTTTTTCCTTGATGACAGCAGCGACCTGCCCTGCTGCATTCATGTCATAGGCAATCGACTCGCCATATTGTTTGCGTTCTATACCCAAAGAATGACTCGTCGAGGCCGCAGCATGGCCACCGATCAGAGCCAGCAGAAACAAAGAACTACGCAATGCAGGGTGCATACAGGTATCCTTTCTGGAGGGAGGTCGTACGGGGAATTTGCAAGCAAATATACAGGATTATTATTTGGCAATAAAGATAAATGATTATTATGTGCCACCATCGATTGATGGGCTGGCGAGTTTTTTGAAATTCACCAAGACGCGTGGCACAGGCCAGCTTGCCCGCATTCGAACGTCGATAAAAAGTGCTTGCCAGATGCAAGGGCACTAAGTAGCGCGCGTAAAGTCATGCATAAACAAATGGCAAAGAAGGTGCAAGCCCAGGCAGTAAAGCGCATTAATTCGCCGTGAACGCTTAAATGAAGCATCGCTAAAGTATGCCTGGGCTGCCTGGGAATTCTAACAGTGAGCACAATGCGCGCTAAGCTGTTTTAACAAGCAAGTATATGAATGATATGACTATGCCTGCCCCGACATGCCTATACTGAAATCGGTACGTTAAGATGTTCCCAGCGGCTCAGCGTCGGGCAAGGTCAAATACCTACACTGAACACAACAAATAAAAACCCCAGTCAAACATGACTGGGGTTTTGTACATTCTCAAAGCGGCTGCATCAACTCACACGGCTCAGACTCGCGCCATCAAACAACGATAGTCTGATGCTCATTACCTTCACGGGCACGTATCTCACCAATCTTATAGACAGACTCACCAGCAGCAGTCAGTTGTACCAGGGCCGCATCAGCCAGTTCAGCAGCAACAATGACCACCATACCTATACCGCAGTTGAAGACGCGGTGCATTTCTGCATCTGCCACGCCGCCGTGTTGTTGCAACCAGGTGAACAGGGGTGGCAGTGTCCACGCGTCTTTATGCAAGACGGCAGTCAGTTTGTCACCCAGTACACGCGGGACGTTTTCTACCAGGCCGCCACCGGTGATGTGGGCCATGCCTTTGACTTCCAGGGATTCCATCAATGCCAGCAAAGGTTTGACGTAGATGCGGGTTGGTGCCATCAGGGCGTCACCGAGGCTGCGGCCATGGAAATCGGCGCTCAGGTCTGGCTTGGCGACTTCGATAATCTTGCGTACCAGCGAGAAACCATTGGAATGGATGCCGGACGATGCCAGGCCGAGGATGACGTCGCCCGGTTTTATCTTGCTGCCATCAATGATCTTGGATTTTTCGACTGCGCCAACAGCAAAGCCAGCCAGGTCGTATTCGCCATTTGGGTACATGGATGGCATTTCAGCGGTTTCACCGCCGATCAGGGCGCAACCGGCTTGTTCGCAACCAAAGGCCACGCCCTTGATAACGTCGGTGGCAGTTGCTACGTCAAGCTTGCCACAGGCAAAATAATCAAGGAAGAACAAAGGCTCTGCGCCCTGTACCAGGATGTCATTGACACTCATGGCGACCAGGTCGATACCAACGGTGTCATGTTTATTGAGGTGGAAAGCCAGTTTCAGCTTGGTACCCACGCCATCGGTGCCGGAGACCAGGACAGGTTCCTTGTATTTTTTGCTGACTTCAAACATGGCGCCAAAACCGCCTATGCCAGCCATGACACCTTCGCGCATGGTGCGTTTGGCAAAGGGTTTGATGGCATCAACCAGCGCATCGCCGGCAACCATATCGACACCAGCGTCGGCGTAAGAGAGAGAAACAGGGGTAGAAGTGCTCATGATATTCGGCAATAGGGGCAGGAGGCGGTAAAATAGAGAAATTGCCAGAAAAGTCCGGCAAAAGCGCTATTTTAACAAATTGACCGCGTATATTGACCGCAAATACGCTGTATTTTGGGCCAGGCAGCAAATTCGATAATATCTTGACTACTATTTAGCCAAAAACATGCCATTTTCTTTTACGTCGGAGCAAAAACAATCCATGCTGTGGCTGGCCGTAGCAATTGGGCTACTGAGCTTGCTGTCGCTGCTGGGCCCGGTGCTGATGCCTTTTATTGTCGCCGGTATATTGGCCTATGTGCTAACACCCTGGGTCGATAAGCTGTGCGCCCTGCGTATCAAGAAATTTGGCCTGCCGCGCTCGGTTGCTGCCACCCTGGTCATTGTGATTTTGATAGCAGCTGTGCTGGCGATGTTACTGATCATGATCCCCATTTTGCAAAAAGAATTGCCGCAATTGCAAGATCAGATACCGCGCTTCTTTAATAAGCTCGATGAAATGCTGTCGCCCTTGCTCAATGAATTTGGTATCAAGGTACGTCTCGACAGCAATGGCATCAAGACTTTGCTGACGGAGCAAATATCGACCAGTGGAGAAGCCATCGGCAAGGCCGTGCTTAATTCAGTCCGCGTCGGTGGCACTGCCGTTCTGGGCATGGTTGCCAATTTGTTGCTAATCCCTATCGTCTTGTTTTATCTGTTGATGGACTGGCACTCACTGATCAAGCGCCTGAGCCACTTTATCCCGCGCCGCTTTGTCCATAACGTGGCCCATGCTGTTGAAGAAGTCGATGATATCCTGGCGCAATACCTGCGCGGGCAAATCCTGGTGATGATCGTGCTGGCTGTGTATTACTCGGTAGCACTCAGCATCGCCCGCTTTGACCTGGCTTTGCCAGTGGGCATTATCACTGGCTTTTTGGTGTTCATTCCTTATCTGGGTTTTGGATTGGGACTGGTATTGGCAGTGATTGGTGCTATTCTGCAATTTGATGGATTTAGTGGCCTGATGTCAGTCGCCATCATCTACGGCATAGGCCAGGTTGTAGAATCGTTTTACCTGACACCACGCCTGGTGGGCGAGCGCATAGGCCTGCACCCGTTGACCGTGATTTTCGCCTTGATGGCATTCGGAGAGTTGTTTGGTTTTATCGGCATCCTGATTGCGCTGCCCGCATCCGCCGTTATCTCGGTCGCCGTCAAACATATACGCACGTCTTACCTGAACAGTCCTTTTTATAGCCAGACATGAGGCAATTATTACTCGACCTGGACGCGCAAAAGCTGCCGTCCCTCGCCACCTTTGTGGTGGGGCAAAATGCTGAGCTGGCGCAATTGCTGGGCATGTTTGCAGAACGTATCACCAGCCAGTATGGCGAACGCTCAGTCTATATCTGGGGCGAGCCAGGTGCCGGCAAGACACATTTGCTGCATGCACTGGCAGCAGATGCCACAGCCCGCTATATCCCGGCAGATGCACCGGAAAGCGCCTTTGACTTTACTGAAGGTGTCAGCCTTTACCTGCTGGATGACTGCGACCAGTTGTCGCCACTGAACCAGATTGCCGCTTTTAATCTGTTCAATGAAGCGCGCGCGCGGGGTGGTTTTTTGATTGGCGCAGGCAACCGCCCACCGATGATTTTGAATGTACGTGACGACTTGCGCACCCGTTTTGGCTGGGGACTGATCTACCAGGTGCATGGTCTGACTGACGAAGACAAGATAGCTGCGCTGGAGCGCGCCGCCCATGCGCGGGGCATACAACTGTCACCTGGCGTGTTACCCTATCTGATTACCCATTACCGCCGTGATATGAGTTCACTGACCGATGTCCTGGATCAGCTCGACCATTATTCACTGGAAACCAAGCGTCCTATTACCCTGCCACTGCTGCGCGAACTGATGTTGCAGCAACAGCCGGGCCTGGACACTACGAACGATTAGCAGACCAAGCATGCGCAATATCGCCCTATTTGATCTTGATCACACCCTGATCCCCATCGATTCTGATTTTGAATGGGGCCAGTTCCTGTGTCGCGTTGGCGCCGTCGATGCCAATGAATTTGCCCGCCGCAATGCAGAGTTTTTTGCCCAATATCAGGCTGGCACGCTGGACCCGGTGGAGTACCTGGAATTTGCCCTTGGTACATTGGCACAGTTCCCGCGTAGCAGGCTTGACGAGTTGCATGCGCAATTCATGCAAGAAGTCATACAGCCTGCCCTGTTGCCAGCGGCTTATGATTTAATCAAGAAGCATCAGGACCAAGGCGACCTGATTGCCATCATCACTGCCACCAACCGTTTTGTAACAGCCCCCATCGCCGTTGCGCTGGGTGTACAGCATTTGATGGCCGCAGAGCCTGAGCTGGATGCCACTGGCAATATCACCGGCAAGCTGTTGGGTGTGCCCAGCTCAGGCGCGGGCAAGGTCGTACATCTGCAAGACTGGCTGGTAAAGCAAGACGTGACACCGCTAAGGCAGCTCAGCGACTTTCACCATAGTTATTTTTACAGCGATTCGCAAAACGATATACCGCTGCTGGAACGCGTCAGCCATCCTGTCGCAACCAATCCCAATGCCAAATTAAGTGCCCATGCACTGGCAAAAGGTTGGCCTCAACTTCACCTGTTCGACAAGCAATGATCAAGAAATTTATTCGCAAAATACTCGGCGTAAAAAACAAGAGCGATGACGCCAGCGCCAACCAAAAGCCAACTGTGCTCAGTCATAAAGACCATGGCATAGACCCGCAAATGGTGTCCGCGAACGCCATACGCATCACCCAGACCCTGCAAGAGAATGGCTTCAAGGCCTTCGTGGTGGGCGGTGCGGTGCGTGACTTGCTGACCGGTGTTAAACCCAAGGACTTTGACATTGCCACCAATGCCACGCCTGAGCAGGTCAAACGCCTGTTTCGCCGCGCCTTTATCATCGGCCGCCGCTTCCAGATCGTGCATGTCATGTTCGGGCAGGATCTGCTTGAAGTGACCACCTTCCGTGGATCTGCCACCGATGGCGCGCCCAAGGATGAACATGGCCGCGTGCTGCGCGACAATACCTTTGGCGAACAATATGAAGATGCTGCCCGCCGCGACTTCACCGTCAATGCCATGTACTACGACCCGGCATCCCAAATCGTGCTCGACTATCACGGCGGCATGAAAGACATCAAAAAGAAAACCCTGCGCATCATCGGCGTGCCAGAAGCCCGCTACCGCGAAGACCCGGTGCGCATGCTGCGCGTGGTGCGCTTTGCCGCAAAACTGAACTTCACGATAGATGCCGCGACGCGCGCACCCATCGCCATCATGGCACCGTTGATCAACAATGTACCAGCCGCCCGCGTCTTTGATGAAACCCTGAAGCTGCTGACTAGCGGCCATGCCATGGCCTGCCTGCAGCAACTGCGCAAAGAAGGCCTGCACCATGGCCTGATGCCCTTACTGGACGTGGTGCTGGAGCAACCCCTGGGCGAAAAATTTGTCACCCTGGCACTGGCCAATACCGATGAACGCGTACAACAAGGCAAGCCAGTTTCACCAGGATTTTTGTTTGCATCCCTGTTATGGCACCAGGTCGTAGAAAAATGGGAGGCCTATAAAGCCGCAGGCGAATTTCCCATCCCTGCCCTGCACCTGGCAGCCGATGATGTCTTGAATACACAAACCGATGCCCTGGCGATACAACGCAAGATAGGCTCCGACATGCGCGACATCTGGGCGATGCAACCGCGCTTTGAAAAACGCGCTGGCAAAACCCCCTACAAAGTGCTGGAACATCCGCGCCTGCGCGCTGGTTATGACTTCTTGCTGCTGCGTTGCGCCTCCGGTGAAATCGATGAAGAAATCGGTGAATGGTGGACAGACTTCATGGAAGGCGACAGCGCCGAACGTGAACAACTCATCAACAGCAAACCCAAGACAGCCGAAGCCGGCGCAAAAAAACGCAAGCCCCGCCGCCGCGCCCCACGCAAGGCAGCCGCTGCAGCCGAATGAGCATGCAAGTAAATTTGCAGGTTTTTATCGGCATAGGTGCCAACCTCGGTGACGCCGCGGCCACCGTCAGTAAAGCGATCGCCGCGCTGGCGCATTTGCCAGCTACCACACTCGTGGCGCAGTCTGCCCTGTTCGGCAGCGCGCCCATCGATTCGACTGGCGATGATTACGTCAATGCAGTCGCTGAACTCTCGACCAGGTTGCGTGCCGCCGACTTGCTGCAACACCTGCAAGCCATAGAACTGGCACATGGCCGTGAGCGCCCCTACCGCAATGCACCGCGTACCCTGGACCTGGATTTGCTTTTATATGGTGCGGAAGAAATCAATACAACCGACTTGCAAGTCCCCCATCCGCGCATGACAGAACGCGCTTTTGTCTTGCTACCCCTGCTGCAACTCTCTGCCGATATCAGCATCCCCGGCAAAGGCTTGGCACGAGCATATGTCGCTGCGGTGGCTAAGCAGCGCATACAAGAATTACCCATTACCTGACAGCCTGAGAAGGCGATAAGCGAGGCCCATGCAAATCCCCATCATTCTACAAACCACAGGCTTGTTGATACTCTCCAACGTCTTCATGACGGTGGCCTGGTACGGCCATCTGAAAAGCCTGTCCAACAAAGCCTGGTGGGTAGCCGCCTTTATCAGTTGGGGCATTGCCCTGTTCGAATACCTGCTGCAAGTGCCCGCCAACAGAATAGGCTACACTGCCTACAGCCTGGCCCAGTTAAAGATATTACAGGAAGCCCTCACCCTGATCGTCTTCGTGCCCTTTGCCATGCTTTACATGGGGCAACCGTTCAAGCTGGATTATGTGTGGGCGGGCTTGTGTCTGGTTGGAGCAGTTTATTTTATTTTCAGAAGTTAATAAGCGCTGTCCAAGCTACTGCGCGGCGCAATTTTTGAGCCTGCGATGCTAGTAATAATTGAGTACTTGAATACGAAGCGCTTCTTAACTCAAACTTGCGCCGCTCGCTACGCTTATGCAGCACTAACCTATACAAGTAAATCAAACCCAAGACAAGGTTAAGAATACAAAAAAATAAAGTTGAGGATGTAGGTGGAGACAAAATCGCTGTCACACAAAAAACCAATGACAGCATCACCTCTGGAGAAAAAGAATGGCTGAATATTTGCAAGACCGTAAAGCAGTAAGCATTCCCGGCTTAATCGCACTACGTGAAAAAGGTGAAAAAATCACCATGCTCACCTGCTACGATGCCAGCTTCGCATCCCTCATGGACCGTTGCGGCGTAGAGATTTTACTCATCGGTGATTCCCTGGGTATGGTTTGCCAGGGATATGATTCCACCCTGCCAGTGACACTGCAAGACGTGGCCTACCACACCGCCGCCGTCGCCCGTGGCAACCAGAAAGCCCTGGTCGTTGCCGATATGCCCTTTGGCACGTATGCGACACCGGAAGCCGCTTTCAACAACGCCGTGCAACTGGTGCAGGCCGGTGCGCATATGGTCAAGCTAGAAGGCGGCACCTGGCTGCTGCCCACCATCAAGTTCCTGACCGAACGCGCGATACCCGTTTGCGCCCATCTGGGCCTGACACCACAATCCGTGCACCAACTCGGCGGCTACAAGGTACAAGGCAAGACTGATGCATCAGCCAACCTGTTGAAAGCCGAAGCCCTGGCAGTACAGGAAGCCGGTGCCACCCTGCTGGTGCTCGAAGCCATCCCCGCCAGCCTGGGCAGAGAAGTCACAGATTCCCTGCACATCCCCACCATAGGTATAGGCGCAGGCGTTGATTGCTCAGGCCAGGTACTCGTCATGCACGATTTGCTGGGCGTATTCCCGGGCCGCAAAGCCCGCTTCGTGAAAAATTTCATGGAAGGCCAGACCAGCATTGATGCGGCAGTACAGGCTTATGTGGCAGCGGTAAAGGATAAATCTTTCCCGGCGCTTGAACATAGTTTCTAAATTTTCTTGGTTTGTAATTGGACTTTGGCATTGCCGCTTTAAAAGGACAACTGCCAAAGCCATCTATCCTGTTGGCCGGCACTCCAATCAGTAGGGTGCGTTACAACGCACCACCTATTGCATAAGAATTATGCATACAGTTAAGCGCAATAATTTTTAATCAGTGAGTTCAAAACCTCATAACCGACTGTCTCTACCAAAGAGACATCATGGTCCGTCTTCCGTGAAATCCAATTCCTTATATCTGCACAAGAAAAAAAGTAGTCACATATATCAGACACAAATTTTTCAATTTCCATCTGACTATTAAAAGCGAATATCCCCATATCGACAGGACGGGGCTGAAACAAAGCCCACTGTTTGCGGGTATCCAGCAAAATTAGCCCGCCATAGTCTCCGGCATTTCTTAAGTATTTTTCGCAGCTCGTGATAGCTTGCACCCAGTCATCAGCAGCACTAAACAGATTCAGGCTCTCATACGCTGAAGCAGAATACACCTCCACTGTCCCATCTAACTCAAAAACCGCACGCACCAATTTTTGCACCATATGCATTAACTCACGGGAAGTGCAAATATCTATATCAAAGAACAAATATCTATTGAAGCTATGATGAAATATCTGTGCAGGCAGGAGTGCACCAGGGATCAGTATTTCCTTGAGATTACGGGTCATGTTCAAAATGGCGCGATGGCACTATTTATCATGTTTTGTTTCTTCGTAAAATTCACCATCGGATATTTTCCATATATAACCCTCAATCCCATCTTCATGATCTGCGTGAAATATTCCTGAAAGATAATTGGTCATTCCAAACTCTGAATGACTGACTTCTTTCGAGAGTGCTTTTAGCTGGACTTTTATGTAGCTGAGACGCTGAATTCGAATATCAGCCCCATAAAAAATGTAATGCGTCCAGTTGATATGCGTGTCTGGGATCACTCATCCCTGGTTATACATTTCTGCCCTAGCAACATTGAAGCCGTAATCCCCTGCTCTCTCAATGAAAGATGAAATGATTACCTCGATTTGCGGAATGCACTCTTCATCGCACGCTATCCAACCTCTTACGCTAATATATGCTCCCATGCCTTTTATTAACTTTGCCATATATGTTGGCGATGTTGATACCAAACGACTTGCTTCGTTCTGACATCGTACGTGCTATCCATGCAGATGAATCGGTGCAATTGCAAAAGGGCAGACGCTGCAAGTGCAGGTACTGAGTAGTCGATCCACGGTATTTATCGCGACCAGAATATCATTCAAAAAATAATCATCTAAGACAATATTCAAACATCATTCCTTCAAAAACGAGGGAGCAGGATTATATGAATCCACCACCCCGGTGGCCTGATAAAATCGTTCCACCTCAGCCAGCGGGTATTGTGAAAACCGTGCGCTTGCCAGACCTTTGCAATGCTCAATCTCTGCCAGAGATTTATCTGCAGTACAGACTCCAAATAATTCAAGATGCCGGAGGGATGATAATTTCGCGATTGGTTTCAGTGATTCAATCAGCGCAAACTTCCGCGCTGCATCCCAGCCAGGCGACGTAGCTAAAGACAAGCATTCAATACTCTCAAGTTCGGCCAGATCTTCAATACTAGATACCTTCGGCAGATGCAAAATACTTAAATACCGGAGTTTGGGTAATGACTTCAAAACATTCAGAGAATGATCAGGAAATGATGCAATCACCAGTTCCTCAAGATTCTGAAATTCAGCCAAGGATTCAAGTGTCGTGTATTTGCAGTGCCATATTCTTAGCGTGGTAATTTCCAGCTTACGGTCTGTTACTGGAAATTTTTTTGCCGGGTCTCTCATTAAATCAAGATGCATTTTTTTCTTTTACATAGAATTTACTGAGTAATGAAAACTTTTGCACTGCACTTTTACATCACAATCAAAATCATAAAGTGAAGTTGAGCTCCAAGTATTGATATAGCTAGCTCAACAATATTGCTCCATATCCAACCAGCACATTGTAAAGCATCAGGTTCCTATACTTCAAGGAACACCCAAAACTCCTTCCAAGATACTACACACCTCGACTATGAAAATCTCATAAGAAGCCAGGCCTCCCGTCACTTCCTCAACCCGCCTCTTTTGCCATTCAAGAAAACTTGGCAAATACCACGTCAGCGATACAAATCTTTTCGGGAGCAATGCATGGTCATCAACATGCATATTCTTAAGTACGTGTATGAAAGCCTCACCTTCGCTAACATCAAACCGCCCCACACGAATCAGCGCCAAGACGCCACCATCATCCCAGGCCTTCTCAAGAAACTCAGTCATTTGCTCAATATTCATTGCTTCTTTCAAATCCGTCGTTCATTAAGTCAAGGGACAACAGGCAAAAGATCCATCGGCACGTCCCGACCATAAGAAATAATCTCAATCATTCCTGTCATTGATTCTACATTGTCAGCATCGACTATATAAATAGAATAGCCAGCATCATCCTTGATACCAAAATCAATCAACGCACCTTGACGTTTTTCTTTAACCGACATCACAAAACCAGAAGCCAATTCTTTATCCATGAAATATACGCCCACCATTGACAGCTCCATCAGCGTCAGGAATACGTTTGGCAGCAGAGACAAATCTTCAATCCTTATCAAGCCCTCATAGCTTGCGATAAACCACGTCAGAAATGGTAACTTTCTGGGCAACAAGCTTCTAAAAAATTCCACATGAACGCCGTCCAGTTTTTGCATGGATTGATAAGTAGACCTGGGATGCGCACCCATACCATACACATAGCAAACCACTTCGTCTCTATCATCTTGAAACCGCGCGAGTTTGGTCAAGACAGCTTCAACTTCTGCATAACTGACATCGCGATCAAACTCCGCATGGGTATTTTTGCTTGCTTGAAATAAGCGTCTCATATGCTTGTTGATTGATATCTTGAACTCTTGTTTGCAAAGGTAAATTCACTAATACTTACTCGCAGCATTCTCAGCGCGAACAAAATTTCAAAAAAACGGAAACACAGTTGATTTTAACGACGCATGACTGTGCCAAGAACTGGACGAACCATGGCTGATTGATCTTTTTTTGATAAACCCTTGAGGGCGGGGATTGAAGTTTTGTTCCAATAAATAGTCATATTCGCCGTTTCAAAAAATACCTCTATGATTTTTTTGGAATACTTTTGTAAAAATAATTTAAGAGGCCACTGAAATTTTATGAATGCGCAAGACAGTTGCTCGGACGGAGAAATTGACCCTTCGGATTAGGATTTGGTGAACAACACTTTTTAAAAGTTATTTTTCCCTTTCCCTGTTATTCACCATACTTGATTGAGCTTTATACTGTGCTTGGCAAAAATTTTTCTCGAAGATTGTATGTGTTCACTCCATAGTCGCAGCAATTTCAGAAGTGCAAATCCCACACTGAAATTAAATCCGCCGCTATCCTAGACTATTTCAAAGACGAGACAAATCTAACCGATGGCAACTCTTACGATACGGCGGCTGATTGCGCAGCATGTTTTTTCAAATTTACAAACCTTCAGCTCGTCGATCCTCAATCCAATTCAGATATTCATGCCTTAATTTAACGAAGCTTTCAAAATCCCAATTGTCCTCAACCGGAATTGGCTTCAAGTCTCGAAGTAATTTCTTCTCAATCAAAAATTCATTCCAAGATAATTTCGACGACAATCTCTCATCAAACAACAATATATTATTTATGTTGTCCACAATATAAAACATTGCAGAGATATCCGCAACCGAGCCTAACATCCCAGGCTTGGCATTTAGAACATCATCAAACCACTTAATAAATTCAAGGCACTTTTGATTAGTCATGTCATTTATATAGCGCAAGGGTTAGAATATTTTGAATTATGAGGTTTCCTCGATATTTCGTCTTCCAACAGATGGATTCTATGTGGCCAGTTTCTGCTGACTTTGTTTACTTTCCCATTGTTCGAGGTACTAGATTGGTGAACGGTAACCAAGCGTTGAGTGCTGTCGTTGACGATGATAAAATACTTCGATGTAATCGAAGGCTGCATATTTCATTCATCATGGCTGGCGTATCGCACACCATGGTAACGCTTATTCTTGAAACTATTAAACCAGCTCTCAGTCGGGGCATTGTCCCAGCAATTTCCTTTTCGACTCATCGAGCAGGTCATGCCGAATTGCTGGAGTTTTTCCTGGAATGCATAGCTGGCATACTGACTGCCCCGGTTTGAATGATGCATGACTCCTGGTGCAGGCTTGCGCCGGAACCACGCCATGGTCAGAGTATCTGTTACGATATCCGTTGTCATGCGTGACCTGAGCGCCCAGCCAATCGCCTCCCGATTGAACAGATCCAGAACAATCGCCAGGTACAGCCAGCCTTCATCTGTCCACAAATACGTTATGTCCGACGTCCATACTTAATTAGGCGTGCTTGGCCTGAAGTTCCTGACAAGCAGGTTCTCGGCCACTGGCAAGCGGTGTTTCGAGTCTGTAGTGACCTTGTAGCGCCGTTTGTGGCGCGCTCGGATACTGTTCTCACGCATTAGTCTCTCAACGCGTTCCTTGCTGGCCTTGAGACCACGCAACCGAAGTTCCCGTACCATGCGCGGACTACCGTAGGCGCCCTTGATTTCAGCATGAATGGCGCGTATCAACGCCAGCATCTGATTGTCTGTCAAACGCTTACGGGCTGGTATGCCGCCACACTTCCACGCACGATAACCACTGATGCTGACTTCCAGAGTCTCACACATGTCGGATAGCGCAACCGACTTACCCTGCGCCTTATCCAGGCGTACTTTACAGAACATCCTTCGCGAAGTACGCCGCTGCCTTTTTTATGATGTCGTGCTCCCGTTTTAGACGGGCAACTTCAGCGCGCAGTCGAGATAATTCCATTTCTTCCGCAGTCACTACTCTGCTTCCAACACCGTTAAGTTTGCCAGAAGCAGCCGCCTTCACCCAGTTGTGTAAAGTCTGATCACTTAGTCCAAGTGCCTTGGCAGTTGCCGGAATGGATTCTCCTTCGGCTACCCGTTTGATAGCGAGTTCCTTGTATTCGACGGTATAAGCCTGTTTTGGTATCTTCTTCATTTCTTGTGCCTCCAAAGTAACGATATTTTACGCCATCTATGGAAGACTAAATTCCAGGGGAAGCTCACACCTATTTGAGTCACACATGCCAACATTATGACGAATAATAATTTTTCAATTATTAACACAGGCTACGGTTTTGACTTCTTCGTCGCGTTTAACTGATCTTCTAACTTCGTTGCTTTTTCTGGATCAATTTTCCGAATATCATCTATCAGTAATTTAATCTCTGCGGTAGCAGCGGGATTGTCCAAGTTACGCATCAGTATATTTACTAGATATTCTTTGGGGGCGATATCAGAACACTTAGCAGCAACACGAAGATACTTTGTGGCAGCATCTAAATCCAAAGCGCCGTAAAGGTAATACTGTGCTAATCGCGTTGACGCATCGCAATCTCCAAGAACTGCTTTGCGTTCAAGATCGGCCTTTTCATCTGTCGATACAGAATAAGGAAAATGACTAGCTGCAGGCTTTGAATCACTCCTGTAAAAATCCACAGCAAACCAGGTCGCAAAACAAAAAAGAGTGGCAATAAAACCCAATGATAGATACTTAATCATAGTTTAACGTCCTTTGGGATAGAATGTTTTCCATTGACCGGGTGAAGAAATCGGCCCGGGATCAGTTGCAGACGTTCCGATAATTCCTCGCGGTGTGTAATAAATGAACCCTGTTGGAGCTGTTACTGGAACTCCTAATTGATGAGCCAAGGTTTGTGCAAATGGTTCCCAGTTTTTACCACCATGGCCTTGAGGCCAACTTATACCTGTATTGCAAGAACCAAGTTTGACTGGTCTGTTCTTCCAATTTGGATCACTTTTAATCATATTTGCTAAATTTTCGGGCCAAAGTGGTTTCCATGGTGATGTTCCATTCCTATCATCTGACATATTCCCTGGATTCCCGTGACCAGCGACTGTATAGAATGCTGGTTCATTCCAAGCATTTCCACCAGGGTAATTACCAGTGAGGTCATGGCTACCCGGTTGTGGATTAAAAAGATTCAGGTCTGCGAGTCCAAGCGGATCAATATGCGTCACAGGATTTCCCCTGACATACCCATAAGTATTAATGCCCCCATTCAACCCAATCGGATCTTCCGAAATGAACCGATGCGTCGCTGGTGAATAGTACCTGGCACGGTAGTAATACAGCCCTGTCCCATCATTCTCCCGACCAGTGTACTGGAAAGAATTATTGATGACAGTATCTGCCTTGGTATTACCATAAGGATCGTAGCTGTAATCAACAACCTTGTCGCCTGCTGCATTAGTGAGCCGGATAGTGGAACCGAGTGCGTCTGTGAGGTAAGTCAGGTTTGTCGCTGATGCGCCAGCGCCACTCTGCTGTACAAATACCTGATCTACCCCAGCGCTGATGTAGTTGTTGATGGGGCTTGCACCATTGAGTTCTTGCACGATGTTGACACCGTCATACATAAACCCGGTGCTGACACCATTGATGGTTTTAGTTTGTCTTCTGCCCAGTGCGTCATAACTGAAGCTGGCGACTTCTGTGCCTGTGCTGTCCTTGATCTGGATGAGCTGGTTGCGGGCGTTCCAGATGTAGGTTTTGAGGCCATCGCTGGTGAGGTTGCCGTTAGCATCGTAATTGAGTATCTGGCTGCCCCAGGTGGCGAGGCGGTTGTTGGCATCATAGCTGGCTGTGTTGATGGTGTCTGGCAAGTCTGTTTTTGCCAGGCTGCCGCTGGTTTTGGTGCGGCGGCCATTGGCGTCATAGGTGTAAGCCAGGTCACCGATGAGGCTGTTGTCGGCTTTTTTGTAGGTGATGCCAGTCAACTGGCCTGCGTCAT
>NZ_JBMPOV010000020.1:0-61759 GCF_049340405.1 Undibacterium sp. Ji42W | reverse complement strand
ACCGTTCATCACCGGACGACGCTGGGCTCCTGCCTGCGCAGGAGCGTCGGGTCGATGGACTTCTATATTGATGGCATTTCGCTGATCGGCCGGAAACCATCCCTACCCTAACCCTCCTCTTGAAAGGGGGGATTTCATGGCTTTGCGGGATGCTGGATTTGCTGCATGAGTGGGATGGAATTTTCCAAGCTATATAGATATAGATGCCAGATGCAACTTATATTCATAGAGGCGCAATTACTTATTCTTGAATACTGCAGGGCGCTTCTCCAGAAAAGCTTGCATACCCTCTTTCTGATCTTCCGTACCAAAGCTAGCCTGGAACAGGCGACGTTCATACTGTATGCCTTCTGACAGCGTCGTTTCATAAGCGCGGTTGACGGATTCCTTGGCCATCATGATGATAGGTAAAGACATGGAAGCGATCACATTCGCAGCAGCGAAAGCTTCTTCCATCAATTTATCCAGTGGTACGACGCGGGATACCAGGCCTGCGCGCTCTGCCTCAACCACATCCATCATGCGTGCAGTCAGGCACATGTCCATGGCTTTGGATTTTGATATCGCTCGCGGCAAACGTTGCGTACCGCCAGCGCCAGGCAAAGTACCGAGCTTGATTTCTGGCTGGCCGAACTTGGCATTTTCTGCAGCAATGATGAAGTCACACATCATGGCGACTTCGCAGCCACCACCCAGCGCATAACCAGCGACAGCAGCGATGACTGGCTTGCGGATCTGGCGCATGGTTTCCCAGTTACGGGTGATGTAGTCGTCCTTATAGGCATCCATGAAGCTATAGCCCACCATGGCGGCGATGTCGGCACCGGCGGCGAAGGCTTTTTCACTGCCGGTCAGGATGATGCAATGGATGTTTTCATCCTTGTCAAAAGCTTTTAGCGCCAGACCCAGTTCATTCATGAGCTGGTCGTTCAGCGCATTCATGGCCTTGGGGCGGTTCAGGGTGATCAAGCCGACTTTGTCGCGGGTTTCAGTCAAAATACATTCGTATGTCATAGATGCTCCTGATGTTATTAGGTAGGGGTATGCAGCATGAATGCCGGTATGCGTATTGTAATCCGCCGGACCAGCGACTGTAATGAGGTACGAAAATAAGCAGGTACAATGCGCTTAATTTATTGAGCGAGGTGAATGCGATGTGGTTATTAGCGCTGGAAGCAGGCGTAGCGATGTTCATGCTGATTTTTATCGTCTGGTGGACGATGTTTCATGGTCGTGCGCCAGAAACACCACCCAAAGAAGATAAAAAGCCAATAGAGCAAAGCAAGGATATTGAAAATCCGCAATAAACCTGGGCAGGGCCAGTATCAATGCAGGGTGCGCGGCAAAGACAAAACGAATTCGGGTATCTCTGCCTCAAAACGATGGGCATCTTCTGCTACGCAGAAATAAGTGCCTTTCATGCTGCCCTGTGGCGTTCTCAGTGAACTGCCGCTGGTGTATTCAAAGCTTTGTCCAGGCGCAAGGAAGGGTTGATGGCCGACTACACCCAGGCCTTTGACTTCTTCTACATGGTTGGTGCTGTCGGTAATGATCCAGTGACGTGAAATGACTTGCGCCGCCACAGTGCCGGTATTTTTGATAGTAATAGTATAAGCAAAAACGAAATTGTTTTGCTCGGGATCGGACTGGTCTTTCAGGTATTGGGTCGCCACCGATACGCTTATTTCATACGCTGCCATAATTTTCTTTCATGATGAACTATGTTCATTGTGCCAGACGAAGACAACAGCCGCTTGCCCTCACAAGGTAAAATAGCATATCTTTTTCAAGCACGATTCCATCATGACTACTTTCCGCATTGCTCCCAGTATATTGTCTGCCGATTTCGCCCGTCTGGGAGAAGAAGTCCGCAATGTTGTCGCCGCTGGCGCTGACATGATCCATTTTGATGTCATGGACAATCATTATGTGCCCAACCTGACCATAGGCCCCATGGTGTGCGAAGCAATACGCCCGCATGTGCAGGTGCCTATCGATGTGCATCTGATGGTCAAGCCTGTCGATCGTATCATCCCTGACTTTGCCAAGGCTGGCGCGAATATCATTACCTTCCACCCGGAAGCGTCGGAACATATAGACCGCAGCCTGCAAATCATACGTGACCATGGCTGCAAGTCTGGACTAGTATTCAACCCGGCGACACCGCTGCATGTACTGGAAAATGTCATCGACAAAGTGGATATCGTTTTGATCATGTCGATCAACCCTGGCTTCGGTGGCCAGACCTTTATCCCGCATACGCTGAAGAAAATTGCGCAAGCCCGCAAGATCATTGATGAATCTGGCCGAGACATCATGCTGGAAGTGGATGGCGGCGTCAAAATCGAGAACATTGCAGAGATCGCCCGTGCCGGTGCCGATACCTTTGTTGCCGGTTCTGCCATTTTTGGTAAACCCGACTACAAGGCCATCATTGATGCCATGCGCGTTGAATTGGCCAAGGTTTAATCTCTCTATTTTATCTTCAGGCTTTTCGCCAGACCAGGCGAAAAGCCTTAACCTGATCGCCCCATCATGTTCAGCCACATCAAAGCCGCCATCATAGACCTCGATGGCACCATGATAGATACGGCCCCAGACTTTCTGGTTGCCATCAACCGCATGCGAGAAGACTTTGCGCTGGCACAGCTGACACTGGATGTCATCAAGACCATGGTGGGCAAGGGTTCTGAAAATCTCATCCAGCAAGTCCTGTCCCTGGATTTTGATGCCGCTGGGGTAGCAGCACGCTTCAATGATGCATTGGCTGCCTATCAACGCCATTATCTGGTCGTTAATGGCGACCGCAGTCAGCTCTACCCACAGGTACATGAAGGCCTGCAAGCCATGCGCGATCTGGGTCTGCGCCTGGTCTGTGTCACCAACAAACCACTAGCCTTTGCCTTGCCACTGATGCAAAAGAAAGAAATACTTCATTATTTTGAACAAGTCTATGGTGGTGACAGCTTTGCAAAAAAGAAACCTGATCCCCTGCCCATGCTGGAAGCCTGCAAGGTTCTGAATCTGACGCCATCACAAGTGCTGGCCATAGGCGATTCCAGCAATGATGCGATTGCCGCCCGCGCTGCCGGTTGCCCGGTCTTGACAGTGCCGTATGGATACAACCACGGCGAAGCTGTACAAAATATTCAAAGTGATGGTATAGTCGAAACCCTGTTGATAGCAGCACAACTGCTGTCAGCGAAAAACTCTCATTGACTTTCAAACCATTCACATAACGAATGTTCATCGATAACAAACGTTCCATGATTACTCCAGGCACTTTTGAGGCCTGGCTATGGCGACGCTGGCAATTCTGTTAAACCACGAATGCCGCGAGTGGCTGTGCACATCCCCAGCACATCTTCTTGCTTGTTATATCAATCTGTCTTACCCGTCCATACTCTCTTGAGCGAATTGCGTGCGCTGCTAACTGCTGCTGTAGACGCGTGCATAAACTTCAGGAGCAGGCAGACGGTTGAAAGAAAACCATGACCGAACTCGAATTCAAATCGTTGGCCGCGCAAGGCTACAACCGTATCCCCATGATTGCGGAAGCCTTCGCCGATCTGGAAACCCCGCTCACCTTATATTTAAAACTTGCGCAAACCCAGAATGCTGGCAAGAATACTTTCCTGCTTGAATCCGTCATGGGTGGCGAGCGTTTTGGCCGCTATTCCTTCATAGGCTTGCCGGCCAATACCCTGGTGCGCAGCTTTGGTGAAAAAGTCGAAGTCTTGAAAAACGGCCAGGTCATCGAAAGCCGCGACATGAATCCGCTGGATTTCATTGCCGAATTCCAGGCACGTTTCAAGGTTGCCCTGCGCCCTGGCCTGCCACGTTTTTGCGGTGGCCTGGCTGGCTATTTTGGTTACGACGCCGTACGCCATGTAGAAAAACGTCTTGCTGGCAAGGCACCAAAAGATGATCTGGGCTTGCCGGAAATCCAGTTATTGCTGACGGAAGAACTGGCCGTCATCGACAATGTATCCGGCAAACTCTACCTCATCGTGTATGCCGACCCAACACAACCAGAAGCCTGGTCCAAAGCCCGCCAGCGCCTGAAAGACTTGCGCGCCATGCTGCGCCGTAGTGTTGATGCGCCTGTCACATCAGCGTCTGTTCGTACAGAATCGATACGCGAGTTTGCCAAGGAAGATTATCTGAAGGCAGTAGAAAAAGCCAAGGAATACATCATGGCGGGCGACCTGATGCAGGTGCAGGTTGGCCAGCGCATCAAGAAACCCTATGTCGATTCACCGCTGTCCCTGTACCGCGCCCTGCGTTCGCTGAACCCTTCGCCGTATATGTATTTCTATAATTTTGGCGACATGCAAATCATCGGTGCTTCACCAGAAATACTGGTACGCAATGAAAGCCTGAATGATGGCAGCAAGAAAGTCACCATTCGCCCGCTGGCTGGCACCCGCCCACGCGGTACAACGCCAGAACGCGATGCCGCACTGGCAAAAGAATTACTCGCAGACCCGAAAGAAATCGCCGAACACGTCATGCTGATAGACCTGGCACGCAATGACATAGGCCGCATCGCCCAGACGGGCAGCGTCAAGGTCACTGACCAGATGGTCATAGAAAAATATTCGCACGTACAACATATCGTCTCGAATGTAGAAGGTGTCTTGCAAGTCGATTTGTCCAACCTCGATGTATTGAAAGCCACCTTCCCGGCTGGCACTCTGTCTGGCGCCCCCAAGGTCAGGGCGATGGAACTCATCGATGAACTCGAACCCGTCAAGCGCGGCATCTATGGCGGTGCCTGCGGCTACCTGTCTTTCGGTGGCGAAATGGATCTGGCGATTGCGATACGTACCGGCGTCTTGAAAGACGGCATGCTGTATGTGCAGGCAGCCGCTGGCGTAGTGGCGGATTCAGTACCAGAAATGGAATGGCAGGAAACCGAAAACAAGGCGCGCGCAGTATTACGTGCGGCAGAACAAGTGCAAGATGGCCTGGATGGAGAGATTTGATCAAATGCTAGACCAAAAAACTCACCACAGAGACACCGAGACACAGAGAAAAGCAGAGAATGACTTATTGAGTGAACAAGTCATCGGTGCAGCAATAGAAGTGCACAAGCATCTGGGTCCAGGTCTTTTGGAGAGTGCGTATGAAAACTGCCTGTGCCACGAATTGTATCTGCGCAAGCTCAGTTTCAAACGCCAGGTTTGCCTGGACATAGAATACAAAGGTGTAAAAGTTGAGTCTGCTTATCGACTCGATCTGGTAGTAGAAGATAGTCTGGTTCTGGAACTGAAAGCGATAGAGTCACTGCTCCCAGTTCATACAGCACAACTCCTTACCTACTTGCGCCTGACAGGTTATAAAACTGGATTACTTATTAATTTCATGGTGCCCGTATTAAAAAGCGGGATCAAAAGGGTTTCTCTGTGAAACTCTGTGTCTCCGTGACTCTGTGTTGAGAGGTCTTAAATGTTACTGATGATAGACAACTACGATTCCTTCACCTACAACCTGGTGCAGTATTTTGCCGAGCTGGGTGAAGATGTGCGTACCTACCGTAATGACGAAATTACGATTGCTGAAATTGAAGCATTGAAGCCAGATCACATCTGCATTTCGCCCGGCCCTTGCACACCAGCAGAAGCGGGGGTTTCCATCGCCGTCATAGAACGTTTTGCCGGCAAGACGCCTATCCTGGGTGTCTGCCTTGGTCACCAGGCAATAGGTGAAGCATTTGGCGGCAAGGTCATCCGCGCCAAGCAAGTCATGCATGGCAAGACTTCTGCCATTGCCCATACTGGCGTTGGCGTCTTCAGGAATTTGCCCAGCCCCTACACGATTACCCGTTACCACTCCCTGGCGATAGAACGCGCCAGCCTGCCAGATTGCCTGGAAGTGACCGCTTGGACAGATGATGGCGAAATCATGGGTGTGCGCCATAAGGAATTCAATCTCGAAGGCGTGCAATTCCACCCCGAATCCATCTTGTCCGAGCATGGTCACGCCCTGCTGAAAAATTTTTTGACTGGAACAGCATCATGACCATCTCTCAACAAGAAGCACTGACACGCCTGATTGAACACCGTGAAATTTTTCACGATGAAATGTTGTTTTTGTTCCGCAAACTGATGGGTGGCGAAATGTCGCCAGTCATGATCACCGCGCTGACCATGGGCCTGCGCGTCAAGAAAGAAAGCATAGGCGAGATCACCGCCGCCGCCCAGGTCATGCGTGAATTCTCCACCAAAGTGCCACTGGCAAATACTGACAATATGATAGACATCGTCGGTACTGGCGGCGACGGTGCACATACCTTCAATATTTCTACCGCATCGATGTTCGTTACTGCCGCCGCTGGTGCGCGTGTTGCCAAGCATGGTGGCCGCAGTGTGTCTTCTTCTTCCGGCAGTGCCGATGTGCTGGAATCACTGGGTGCTAATATCAATCTCAAACCTGAGCAGATCGCCCAGTCGATAGCACAAACCGGCATAGGCTTCATGTTTGCACCTAACCACCATGCGGCGATGAAGCATGCAGCGCCCGTACGCCGTGAACTGGGCGTACGCACCATCTTCAACATCCTGGGGCCATTGACGAATCCAGCAGGCGCACCGAATATTTTGATGGGAGTATTTCATCCTGATCTGGTCGGCATACAGGTGCGCGTCTTGCAAAGACTTGGCGCGCAACATGCGCTGGTGGTATGGGGTCGTGACAATATGGATGAAGTCTCGCTAGGCGCACCAACCATGGTGGGTGAGCTGGTGAATGGCGAAATCCGAGAATATGATATCCACCCGGAAGACTTTGGTTTGCAGATGGTGTCCAACCGCAATCTGCGCGTATCTGGTGCCGATGAATCAAAAGCGAAAATACTCGACGTGATGAACAATCTCGAAGGTGCAGCGACAGATATCGTTGCCCTGAATGCAGGTGCGGCCTTGTATGGTGCGGGCATAGCCACGTCGATTGCAGATGGTGTCAGGCTGGCACAATCAGCCATCGCTTCTGGCGCAGCCAAGGCCAAACTGGAACAGTTTATTGAAGTCACCCAGCAATTAGGGAAGTAAGCCCATGTCTGACATTTTAAATAAAATCCTGGCAGTCAAAGCAGATGAAGTGGCGACAGCCGAGAAATATCAATCCTTTGCCAGTCTGCGTGCAGAAGTGGAGAGTAACAAGGAAGCGCAAGCAGAACTACGCAGTTTTGAGGGAAGCTTGCGTGGCAAGATTGCTGCAGGCAAGGCAGCAGTAATTGCTGAAATCAAAAAAGCCTCACCGTCCAAAGGTGTGTTGCGCACTGACTTTCACCCGTCAGAAATTGCGCGAAGCTATACAGAACATGGCGCCGCCTGTTTGTCAGTGCTGACCGATGTGCAGTTCTTCCAGGGCGCGCCTGAATACCTGCAACAGGCGCGCGCAGCTTGCGCACTGCCAGCCTTGCGCAAGGACTTCATGATCAATCCCTACCAAATCTATCAAGCCAGGCACTGGGGCGCTGATTGCATCCTGCTCATTGTCGCTGCCCTTGATCACGGACTGATGGCTGACCTGGAAGCCTGCGCACATGAACTGGGCATGGGTGTTCTGGTGGAAGTGCATGACGCGCAAGAACTGGAAGCCGCACTGAAACTCAAGACCACCATGCTGGGCATCAATAACCGTAACCTGCGTACCTTTGAAGTGTCGCTAGATACGACGATAGGTTTGCTGCCAGGAATTACGCCAGACAAACTGGTGATTACTGAATCCGGCATCATGTCAGCGGCCGACGTCACTCGCATGCGTGAAGCAAATGTACATGGATTTTTGGTGGGCGAGGCTTTTATGCGGGCTCAGAATCCGGGTGTGGAACTGGCGAAGGTGTTTGGTTAATTTCCGACAGCGACAATGGCTTAGCGCAATCCCTCAATACTACGTTTGCTGGTAGTTTCGTCGCTCCTGCGCAGGCAGGAGCCCACCGGGCTGGCGCTCCAGCGGCTTTCGTTGATTATCGAAGATACTTGTAAATTCCGCATAAAAAAACTTTCGTCCTTTAATGCAAACCGAGAAAAACCGGACATTGCATCTGGCAGAACTTAATCTTACCACGTACACCCCTTCCCACTAACCATATCCGCCACGATCACCCCAGTGACGAGCAAACCAGATATGGCTACATTGCCTATTCTCGCCCCTTGCGAATACGCATTCATGCAATTTTTTCGTCTGGCCTCTGAGATATCCTTGCCAAACTTTTCTTCCATTCTCAATTCAGATACAGGCTGACTATAAGCCAATGCGGGCTCTTTCAAACGCTGCTTCTTGTCATTCGCAACAGCACCACGCCGCAAGGCATCGAGATCAAGCGACGCTGATTTATTCTCTGTCGCAACTTGAGTAGCTGACACATCAGTTATAGGAAAGATCTGGGGTTCAGGCAATGCGTATGCAGAAATTGGCCTGCTCTTTTCATGGACAGATGGCAATCCAGGCAAAATTGTCCTGGGTGCCAGAATAACTTCAGGCTTGGATTCGGGAAGAGACTTTGACATAGACTGCACCACAATGACATCCAGATATGCCCGGTCATCCTGCTTATTTATATACCGCCCATGTATCTGCCGCAAACCAAGCAAAAAGATCAGGTGCAACAAAATTATCCCTATCCAGCTAAGAGAGTTTTGCCATAGCGCTTGCTGCGGATAAGAAGGTGATAATGTCATCCAGGTTCAGGCTGGTGTGATAATTTAGTATGACAAAATCATACTATAGAAAATTCAGCGCCTGCGCACCAGAAATATCAGGCGTAAAAAAACGCCTTACAATATATCGCTGTAAGGCGTTTGATCGAATGCAGTTTATAACTTATTTCTTTCCAGGCTTCTGAAAGCTTGGTCTTACCAAACTAGCAGCCTTGCCTGATGCCAGCACTGTCAGAGTCACTGCTGGCACATCATCTGCCTGCAATTTTGCCTGCATCGCCATCAACTCATCACGGCGGAAGGCATGAATCTGCACCGTCTCACCAACGCGATAGCGGCCCAGCGCAGTACTCAAACTATCAGCTGCATCTGCCGCAGTTACACGCAGACCATTGATGGCGGCGATGACATCGTTTGGTGACAAACCGGCGACATGTGCCGCACGGTGTTCATGGGCGTTGGCGATCTTGCAGTCATTACCATCACGCACCACACGCACACCGAGGCTGGCTTTTTTGCTTGCACTACCATCGTTTACCTGCAAGGCGAAGTCTGCATACAGACTTGCCAGCGGCACGTCTTCAGTACCACGCACATGCTTATCGAGGAAGCGACGTACGTTCACGCCAGTGACTTGTTCCACCAGGCTTTCAAACTCAGTCTCGCCCAAGCCTTGCTGCTTGCCTGACAGACTACGCTCATAAAAGTCGCGACCAAATTTTTGCCACATGGCGCGCATGACATCATCCAAGGATTTTTTACCCGCAGTTTCTGCGCGTATCATCAAATCCAGGCCCAATGCAACCAGCGAACCCTTGGTGTAATAACTGACTATCGCATTCGGTGAATTTTCATCCTGGCGATAATACTTGGTCCAGGCATCGAAGCTGGATTCAGCCACACTTTGCTTCATACGGCCGCTGCCGCGTGTCACCATATTGATGGTCTTGGCCAGCAACTTGAAGTAAGCAGCTTCATCAATCACGCCTGAGCGTACCAGCATCAGATCATCATAGTAGCTGGTGAAGCCTTCAAATACCCACAACAGACTGGTGTAGTTTTCGTGACGCAAATCATAGCTGGCAAAGGCCGCAGGCTTGATGCGCTTGACGTTCCAGGTGTGGAAATATTCATGGCTGCACAAACCCAAAAAGCCGCGATAGCCATCGCTCATTTCTGGCTGGTGTTTGACTGGCAAGTCAGTGCGGTTGCAAATCAATGCTGTAGAAGCGCGATGCTCCAGGCCGCCATAACCTTCGCCGACCACCATGGTCATGAAGACATAGCGGTCCATCGGGGCTTTTTTGGTACGTGGCTCAAAAAAGGCAATTTGTGTTTCACAGATTTTTTTGACATCAGCGACCATGCGCTCCATGTCCATATTTGGCACTTTGCCCGTCACCACAAAATCATGAGAGATGCCGTGCGCATCAAATGTCGCCAGCGCAAAATCCCCCATTTCAACCGGGTGATCAATCAATTCATCATAATTGGCGGCCACATAAGTTCCAAAACCATAGCGTTTGGCTTTCAACTCAGGCAAGGACGTGGCAACGCGCCAGGTTTTGCATGCGACATCGTCAGAACGCTGGATATCAACGACATGCGGATTCATTTCCTGACCATGTACACTCAGGAACACGCTGGTGCCATTGAAGAAACCATGGCTTTGATCCAGGTGCGCTGCACGCACTGACAAGTCCCAGGCATACACTTCATAAGTGATACGCAAAGCGCCTTTGCCAGGCGCAGCTTGCCAGGTGTGTTTGTCCAGCTTTTTCAGTGCGACTTTTTTTCCTCCCGAGCTTGCCTTGATCTGTACGATGTTACGGGCAAATTCGCGGACCATGTAACTGCCTGGTATCCATGCGGGCAGGCTGACAATCTGGCCGTCAACATCTGGTGCGGCAATGTCCAGCGTGACCAGATACATATGCCCGGCCAGATCTTTGGGAACAATGCTATAAGCAAGCGCATGCGTAGATGCAACTGTGCCCGGTCTCTTTGTTGTTATCGTTTTTTTCATGCTGAACGATCTTTCTGTTTCTTTATTTATTAATTAGTCTGCTGATCTAAGCTGCGGGATAGGTGCGTACGTTCGCGGCGATAAAGGTAAAAATCTGCGCGCCCACGACCACGCGGGTCAGTTGCAAACGTAAATTAATAAACCATTCTGACACGCCATAACTTTGGTATAGACGCTTGTCTATTTTATAGGCAGCGATAAAACCGGCAACCTGCACTACAAAGCCCAGCAGCATATGACTCATGGACAACCAGGCGATCAGGATAGGAACCACCCCCCAGATCAGCGCTTTTTTGGTTTCCTCCTGGTCTGCGCCGCCAGCCATAATGGTCACACCCCAGTGCACACCACCGAGGAAAGACAAAATGACGATGCCATAATATAGCTGTGCCCTGATGACTGATCCCAACCAGTCAGGATGGACGATCCAGCAAGCCAGCGTCAAAAAGACAAATGGCGCGAGGCCAGCAAAACCAATCCGTATCGCCAGTTTTTGATTGAGATTATTCATAGATTTTGGCAGCACCAATACCGCCACGTCTTAAATCAGGTGGAAGAAAACCGCTATTCTATGGTTATTTTTGTTGTATAGATATATCCACAAGCTATTTAGAAGTAACAAAACTGGCAGCGAAGGTGAAAAATTGTAGAAAATCCTTATACATAAGAACGATTGTCTGTTAAAACATATCTTATTTACAGGATTTTCATACAAAATCATTGATCCCTACATTTCAAGCATTTGCTTTCCCCGCTGGATGCTGGTAACTGAACAAGGCATCCGGGGTATCAATATCTTGATGAATGCCTGGGTCATTCACCTCTACTTGCGTGACCGGATGGCTTTGCAAAAGACTGCGGGCACCAACATCACCTTGCAAATCCAGTAAGTGCAGTAAGTATTCATGCGCAAACCCCACTGGGTTGCCACGCCGTCCTTGATACACAGGCGCGACTATCCCAGCCTCTGCCTGCAGGGTATCAAAGAGTTTGATCAAGGTAGAGGGTTTTACTACAGGCATGTCTGCCAAAGCGATTAGCCAACCAGAACTGTCAGCCGTGGCACGTAAAGCATGCTTGAGGGAATTGGCCATGCCAGCATCAGCATCATGACAGATCAGGCACTCAATACCCATGGCCTGCAATTGATTTGCCAACTCAAGATTATCTGGCCTTAGCACGGCAACGACATGCGTCATGGCGGCCAACAAATTGAGGGCACTGTGTTGTGCCACAGATTTGCCATCGGCCAGTACCTGCAAGAGTTTGTCTTGCTTGCCGCTGGCATCAAAACGACGGCCGCGCCCCGCTGCCAGCAAAATGCCTGTCCAGCGGGACGAAGAAGTCATGGTGAATTATTGCTGTATTAGTTGGCTTTGGTATTGCCAGTTGCTGCAGCGATCCTGCTTTCCAGCGTTTTCACATCCAGCATGCCAGGCGCACGCGTACCGTCAGTAAAAAAAACTGATGGCGTACCCGTTACACGCAACTTTTGTCCAAGGGCAAAAATTTTATCGTTTGGTGTATTGCAGTTGGCAGAAGCCTCAGGTGCGACTTTGCCGTGCAACATCCACTCATCCCAGGCCTTGTTGCGATCAGCCGAACACCAGATATTTTTGGATTTGGTTTTGGAGTCCTCTGCCAGAATGTTATACATGAAGGTATACACCGTAATGTTGTCCATCGTCGCCAGCGTCTTGCGGAACTGCTTGCAATAGCCACAATTCGGGTCTTCAAACACGGCAATCACACGCTTACCATCTCCCTTGACCATCTTCAGAGCAGAGTCCAGCGGCAGCTCAGAAAACTTCACCTTGGTCAGGTCATCTATTCTGGCCTTGGTGTAATTGGTGCCATTCTTTGCGTCTATGACTTCGCCCGTGAACAAGAATTGCGCCTTCTCATCGGTATACATGATGTCTGACCCTATGCGTACCTCGAACAAACCTGAATAGGGCGTCTTCGTCACCGAATCAATCTTCACGCCTTCGCGAAAGGTAGGCTGTACCAGCTTGCGCACATTGGTTTCTTGCGCCGTCTCGGCAGCAAAGACACTGCCAGCCAGGGCCAGCGCAATGACCATCAGGCCTTGTAGAGTTTTTTTCATTTTCAATCTTCTTTCATTTTCTTCATACTTGTGCGAGAACGACAACACCATAAAAACCATAGTCTGGTTCTTGGTCGTATCCTTTGCCGCAAACTTACAGACACACCACGCCTGGTTTATTTTCCCATGGCATGGGCGATTAATTTGTTCTTTATGACTGGCAAGCGGTCCAGCAAGTTCAATCCCAGGTCACGTATTGTACGCAAAGGTGTCAAATCAGATGCAAACAGGCGCGCCAGGCCATCTGTGGTCGCTAGCATCAACATCACCTCTTCTTTGCGCGCACGCTGGTAACGCCCCAGCAAACGGGCATCACCACAATCGCGGTGTGCTTCTTTTTCTTTGATCACTTTTAGTAAATCGACCACATCAGCAAACCCCAGGTTCATGCCATGCCCCGCCAGCGGATGCACGGCATGCGCCGCATCGCCCACCAGCGCCACCCGAGGCGCGATCATGCTATGTGGACGCATCAGGCGCAACGGAAAAGCCTTGATCGCCTCTGGCAGCACTGGCTGCAAAGCACCAAGCGCCTCAGCGCAATACGGCATCAAACGCTCCACCAGGGACGACAAAGGTTCGCGCAATAAAGTCTCTGCCAACGCATCTGGTGCCGACCAAACTAGCGACACGCGATTACCCGGTAAGGGCAGCAAGGCAATAATACCCTGCTCCTGCACAAACCACTGGTGAGCAACACCATGATGCGGTTTCGTACATTCAAAATTGGTTACCACACCCTGCTGATGATAAGAACGATAATCCAGACCGATATCGCAAGCACCACGCACCCAGGACTGTGCACCGTCTGCACCGATAATCAGAGAAGCGCGTATGCTGCTGCCATCATCCAGCTCTACTTGTGCAGCATCAGCGCCGACTGCCAAAGCCTGCGCCCGCCCCTGCACCAGCGTCAGATTTTGCGCAAACCGCAAAGCCGTATCCAGTGCCTGGTTAAGATTCCTGTCTTCTATGATCCAGGCCAGCTCGTTCACATGCGCGCCATAAGCATCAAAACCCAGCTTGCCCGCGTCAATACCACCGCCCTGCACCTGCATGGCTGACACTGGTGCCACCCGCACCTGATCGAGCGCGTTCCACACCTTCAACGAAGACAGCAAATCATGCGCCACATGGTTTAGCGCATACACCCGCACATCCCAGTCAGCAAAGGCAGACGCCGAATCGGGAGCCGAATCGGGAGCCGAACCGGGAGCCGAACCGGGAGCACCAGCAGGAGCACCAGAACCCGGCGTGCACAACAAACTCACACGCAAACCCGCCTGGGCAAAGCCCAAAGCCGCCGCCTTGCCCACCGCCCCATTACCAACGATACAAATATCGCAATCCCGCACCTGAGCAGACATCAGTCCCCCATCAAAAACCAGATAATGTCCCATTATACGGGAAGCCAACCCACCTGCCCGATGCGCCAGATCAAAGCTCTGCCATAGAGGGAAACACAGGTTTTTTCACAAAAAGCTTGCAAACCACACCCAACATGTCTATAATTCTTGGTCTTGGCCTGGTAGCTCAGTCGGTAGAGCAGAGGATTGAAAATCCTTGTGTCGGTGGTTCGATTCCGCCCCGGGCCACCAAGTATATGCATTATCATCAGCGCTGACCCTTGAGGTCGGCGTTTTTGTTTGCGCGAGGATAAGATGCCTCAGAATCCCCAATTATTGCGACGCTTGCTGCGGGCGAAAGACCGGATGGATGGGTCTGCCCATGAGGACTGGTCTGTCCACAAGCTGGCTGAAGCGAGCGCAGTATCGCCAGCGCACTTTGCGCGTGAATTCAAGAAGGCTTTTGGCCTGCCTCCCCATCGCTACCTGCTCACACGCCGCATCGAGCGGGCAAAAACTCTGTTGCGCGATACTGATCTGCCTGTTACCGAGATTGCACTTCAAACTGGCTGGACCAGTCTAGGCACCTTTGGCCGCATTTTTCGTGATATTACCGGTGAGAGTCCGGGAGAGCTGCGGGAGCGCGAACGCATGCTTCCGCATGCGGGTGTGCATATCCCGGAGTGTGTCATGCGCAATGCGGCACGTCCTGACCTCAATACAGCAGTTTTGGAGAAGCGGCGCATGGAAGCTGCTGGCAAACTGGGGCCTCAATCAAATCAGGAGGATATATGACTCAAGGTGTTAATGTGGCAGGTCTGTATGTGCATGATCAGGATGAAGCGCTGGCATTCTACGTTGGCAAGCTGGGGTTTCTTGTCCACACAGATGTTCGCAATGGTAATTATCGCTGGCTGACGGTGCAGCATCCGGACCAGCCCACTTTCCAGCTAGGCTTATTCGTGCCCGGAGCCCCCTTGCATGACGCGGCAACCGCACAAACCTTGCGTGAAATGGTAGCAAAAGGGGCCATGCCGGCAAACGTACTCGTGGTGGATGACTGCCGCGCTACCTATGAACGTTTGAGCAAATGCGGCGTTGAATTTACGCAAGAACCAGTGAACCGCTACGGCACTGTAGATGCGGGCTTTCGCGATCCGTCTGGCAATGGCTGGAAAATGATAGAAGCTGCGTCCAAGTCACAAGCGGGGAAATCGTCATGAACTGGAACGAATGGATACGACAAAGTCACCGCTGGCTGTCCATTGTTTTCACACTGACAGTATTAGCCAACTTCATGGCGAGGGCAATTTTCCCGGCTGAACCACCGCCGTGGATTACCTATGCGCCACTGCCGCCACTGTTTTTGCAATTATTTTCCGGCCTGTATATGTTTGCATTGCCTTATACGAGCAAGCGACTAACTAAAACGCACACGTAACAAGGCTAGCTAGCGTCACAGAGAATCTGGAAAGACGATACATTCCCTTTCAATGACAAATTACTCAAGCTTGGGGAGCCTCACGCCAGACCGTAGGATCCCCTCGTTCAGCTAAGCACCTATTATCTTTTTCATTGATGCACCGATCTTGCCGCCGCAATAGTCATCACCGTAATCTTCGCGTGCTTTGGCGGCCAGCTTGACCAGAGGAGGTAGCGCACTGACGCGTCGTGACAAGTCTGCCGTCATGGGCGCAGTCTTTTCAAGCAGCTTTTTGATTTTGGGAAAGCGCTCACCTAAAGTCGTCCACAAAGTGGCTGTTACAATGTCAGCGATTCCAGCTGTCTCACCGCCTAATAAAAAGCCGCTGTTTGTCTGCAGGCCGTGACGCTTACCGGTCTCTTCCCATAGCGACATCCATTTTTTCAGCCTTGGAATGAATTCCTTCCAGCGTTTTTCAGTCCACATCTGGCGCCCGCCATCCAGAGTGATTTCGTCGATGACGTCATTGGCATCATTGACTATTTTCATGGTCATGGCACGGAGTTCTGGTGTTGCTGGCATGGAACCTAGTGTTTCGCCGAGATACAGCACGATGGCTGGCATTTCGGCGATGGCGAAACTGGTTTTCTTGTTGATGAGTAAGGGTGGCCCCATGAAGGGTACTGGCATGTTTTTTGTCGGCCCGCTCATGAGCATCGCGATCGATGCATCGTCAGCCTCTACCCAGGTTTTTCCGGCATATGCCAGAATCGCCCGGACAAATTGACCGCGAAATGGTACTGACCAATAGTACAGCTCGTAATCAGGCACATTTGAAATACTCATGACCTTTCCCTTTCTCAACGACTTGCAATTCATAAATAGATGTACTCTACGGAGCTACGAGAAAACCTTTTTCAACGGATACCATCCTCGATAATCGTCTCTTGACTGACGAGCGCTGTTTGCCTGTCATCTTCAGTCAGCCTGGTAGTTTTCCAGCTGCCTCTGGCAAACCAGCAGATGGCGATGAGGGCGACCAGGATATTCGTTACCGGAAATGACCACCACAAGCCATGCGCATGGAGTTGCGTATGCTTGGATAATACGTATGCCAGCGGAAACTGTATCATCCACTGCGACACCAGGGCGATGATCATGGCATTGAGCATATTGCCGGATGCACGGAAAGCCGACACGATGCAAAGCTGCACACCTATGCCGCCCCAGGCCAGGCACATGATACGCAAGAAATTCACTGCCTCTGTAATGACCGCGGCGTCATTGGGAATAAAAAAACTGACGATCAAAGGCGCGAGTGCATAGGCGAAGATACCCACCACGCTAAGTACGGCAAAGCCTATCAAGGTACCCAGCACTGTAATACGCGATGCCCGATCAATATTGCCTGCCCCGATATTTTGTCCCACCAATGTGGATATCGCCATGGAGATGCCCATGATCGGTATCGTGATGACTTGGAGAATATTTGCACCGACGCCATAAGCCGCGATCGTGACGGTGCCAAAGCTGGACACCAGGAAGGACATGACGATCAAGCCCAGGCCACGCGTTGATAGTTCAACCGAACCTGGCAGGCCCAGAAAGAAAGCCCGGCGGATGTATGCAGGGTCTGGTTTTAAAGCGCGCCAGTCCAGCTGTATGCCATGCCTGCCGCGCAAGAAAATGATCATGCCTATCAAGGCAGCCAGTGCCTGAGTGACCAGGGTTGCATAGGCTGCACCCATCACACCCAAGGGAGGAATGATGTGCCAACCATAAATGAACAAGGGGTCAAGCAAGAAATTTAGCAGGACCGTGCCGGCGACGATATATAAGGGGATTTTGGTCTGGCCTACGCCACGCATCAGTGCCTGGAACATCGCATAAATGAATACAAAAATGATGCCTATGAAAGACACACGCATGAAACCCAGCGCGCCATCATGAACTGCTGGCTCTACCGCCAGCAGTGTCAGCAAATGCGGTGCCAGGCTGTAACCAATCAGGCCCAGTACCACTGAGCTGATCGCGACCATCACCATGGTCTGCGCAGCTACATGGTTGACCATATCTTGCCGGCCTGCTCCCATGTATTGTGCTGTCAGCGTCGCTCCTGCCATGGCCAATCCAGAGCCGAGGGCAATGACCAGGAAGGTAACAGGAAAGCTGATGGAAATCGCCGCTACCGCAGAGGCCCCTAATCGACCGACCCAGAACGCATCTGTCAACTGATAACCAGTCTGCAAAATATTGCCGAGAATAATGGGCAACGCCAGCGTCGCAAGCGCTTTGGTAATCGGGCCCTCCAGAAAAAGCTGTTGGCGTTCCACGCGATGTCCTTTATTGGCTTTAGTGGCTATAGTTTGCACTGACAGATAGTGCGTATTGGTATGCATTATGCGACTATAGAAGTCAGATGAGTGTACGGCACCGAACATTTTGCTTTTGCCAAGGTCTCTCAACGCTCCTTACCGGCTAATACCCAAAGTATGCAATACATGCACTGCATATTCATAGTCGGAAAGATTCGTTTTACGGCACAAAACCAGCTCATATACTGTGCCGTCTGCCACTTGTCCATCAACATATATGAAAAAGAATCTGCATGTTCTCGCCCTCGCCGCCAGTGTCTTCCTCATGGGGAACGCTGTTGCCGAAACCAAAGAGGTCGTTATCGCTTATCAGGACATGGTCGTGCCCTGGCGCTATGCGCAGGAAACGCACAACCTGGAACAAAAGACAGGCTACAAAGTCACCTTCCGCAAGCTGGCCAGTGGTGCTGATGTGATCCGCGCACTGGCCTCTGGTTCCGTACAGATAGGCGAAGCAGGGTCGGCACCGATTGCCTCTGGCTTGTCGCAAGGTTTGAACATTCAATTGTTCTGGATACTGGACAATATCAATGATGCCGAAGCACTGGTGGTGCGTAATGGCAGCAATGTCAAAACACTGGCTGATCTGAATGGTAAACGCATTGCGGTGCCGTTTGTCTCGACCTCGCACTTCCATACCCTGCTGGCACTGGAACATGCCAAGGTTGATCCACGCGGTGTCAAGATTATCAACTTGCGGCCGCCAGAAATTGCTGCAGCATGGGAACGTGGGGATATTGATGCGGCCTTCATTTGGGATCCGGTTCTGGCCAAAGTGAAAAAGACGGGCAAGACCCTGATCTCTTCTGGCGAGATCGCCAAACAGACCGGCACTGCCACCTTTGATGGCATCGTGGTCAACAAGGATTTCGCCAAACAGAATGATGCATTCCTCACAGAGCTGGTGAAGCTATTGGCCGCCACGGATGCGGACTACCGCAACAACAAGGTGAACTGGAAAACAGACTCAGCACAAATCAAGGCAGTCGCAAAATGGGCTGGTGCAGAGGCTGCTGAAGTGCCTGCCAGCCTGGCCTTGTATGAGTTTCCAACTTTGCAGCAACAGGCGTCGGCACAATGGCTGGGTGGAGGTGCGGCCAAATCACTGGCGGCAACAGCGGCTTTCCTGAAAAGCCAGGGCACTATCCAGACGGTTTTGCCAGACTACAGCGTAGGAGTCAATGCCACATGGGTACGCAAAGCGGCAGCACAATAAGCCCGTCGGCTGCACATAGCGGTGGCCGGCTTGATATACGCAGACTCTCAGTGCGTTTTGCCGGAGCCGGGCAGGATGAAGCACTAGCCTTGTCAGACATCAACCTGTCTATCGTGCCAGGAGAATTCATCGTCGCACTTGGTCCGTCGGGATGCGGCAAGACGACTTTGCTGAATTGCCTGGCCGGGTTCATCCAGGCATCTGAAGGTGAGCTCACGCTGGACGATGTAGCAATCACGGGCCCCAGCCCTGAAGTGGGCGTGGTGTTTCAAAAACATGCGCTGATGCCGTGGCTAAACGTGCTCGACAATGTTGCGCTGGGATTGCGATTTCGTGGCATTGGACGCGAGCAGCGCAATGCGCTTGCGCTGGATCAATTGCGGCTGGTAGGACTGGAGCAATTTGCTGCATCTCCTGTCTATCAATTATCCGGTGGCATGCAACAGCGCGTGGGAATTGCCCGTGCACTAGCGAATAATCCGCGTGTGCTGCTCATGGATGAACCGATGGGGGCACTAGACGCCCTGACGCGTGAGGCCATACAAGAGTTGCTGGTCAAGGTCTGGCAAGACAGCGGAAAAACTATTTTCTTCATTACCCACAGTGTGGAGGAAGCGCTTTTTCTGGGGACGCGGGTGATCGTCATGTCACCGCGCCCAGGCCGTATTGCCCAACAATTTGAGTTGCCGTTTTCTGGTGAATATCTGGCCTCAGGCGATGCGCGTGCGGTCAAGTCTTCACCTGACTTCATCGCCTGGCGTGAACGCCTGCTACAACTTGTGCATCATTCTGTCTAAAGCCTCCCACATGCCACCATCATCCACTTCAATTGCAAGTCCTGATAACGTATATACAGAAACTGCCAAACGCGAGGCAGAGCCGCTATTGCCGGTAGCAAAGGTATACCCGCGGCCAGGCAGCGGTAAAACTCTGGGCGTGACTACCGTCACTATCGCCCTACTGTTGTCTGGATGGTGGTTCATCACCGCAAGAGCCTGGGTGGAGCCCTTGTTCCTGCCTTCGCCTGCGGCAGTATGGCTGGCTGCTCAACAGGCGTGGAATGGCAGTATCCAAGGCGGGCTGCCATTGCTACAGCATCTGGCCTGGAGTCTGATACGCGTATTTGGTGCATTTCTGCTTGCAGCCATCAGCGCCGTGCCGCTGGGACTATTGATGGGCACCAACCGTATCGTGCGCGGCATCTTTGACCCTATCCTCGAATTTTATCGCCCACTGCCACCACTGGCCTACCTGCCATTGATCGTCATCTGGTTTGGCATTGATGAAACAGCCAAGATAGTGCTGATCTACCTGGCCTGTTTTGCGCCTATTGCGGTAGCTACCCGCGCTGGCGTCATCAAGGTGGCGTCAGAACAATTGCATGCGGCACTGTCCATGGGTGCAAGCCGTTGGCAATTATTACGGCATGTGATCTTACCGGCAGCGCTGCCTGACATTCTGACTGGCTTGAGGATAGCCATAGGCTTCGGCTGGACTACCCTGGTCGCGGCTGAAATGGTGGCGGCCACGGCTGGCGTGGGGCAGTTGGTGCTGAATGCGTCTAGCTTCTTGCGTACCGATATCGTGATCATGGGCATCCTCCTCATCGGCATCGTGGCTTACCTGTTTGATCTGCTAATGCGCCGCCTTGAACGCAAGCTGGTGCCATGGAAAGCATATAGCTGAAAAGGGGCTGGGTTCATGTGCCTGTGGGGCTCATTTATCTTTTCCCGACTTGCAGATTAGCTTGCGAAAGCTTTAACAATATTTCTTCTGGCAGCGTTCACAATAAAAAGCCCGGCGCTTTTTATGCCCGAGGTGTCCCTTCAGGAAGGGAATATGGCACCGCGGGCAAATTTTCTTGGTATGCGCAAGCCAGTGCTGTTTCAAGACGAAGGCTTTTTTCCATTCGAGAAATTCAAAGCTGTATTGCCTTGCCTGCGCCACCATGTCGGACAATTTTTCACTTGATAAACTGCCCACAAGCGAAAGTGGATGCAGGCGGATTCTGAACAGGACTTCATTCTTGATGATATTACCGACACCAGAAAAAATATCCTGTTCCAGTAAGGCATCACAGACATACATAGACGGATTGGTGCGTAATTTTTTGCGTGCGGTTGCAGCATCCCAATTGTCTGACATGACATCTGCAGTCCAGTCATAATGAGTATTGATATCACCTTCCAGATAGTTGATTGAACAGGTATAAAAATTGAGTTCCTGTCCATCCTTAAATGACAAGGACAGGCGCGGAACCGCGTCTTTTTGTTCATTGATACGGTAACTGCCAAACATCAGAAGATGTATGCGTACCGTGAAATCCTCAAAGACGATCAGGAAGTGTTTGCCCCAAGTGCGCAGGGCCGTGATCTTTTGATTGGCCATGCGTGACATATCCATCTTCGCATTGCCATGTGCTTTCTGTACGGTCTTGCCTGAAAAACTGCTGGCGGCTTCCTGCAAGATGCGGATGGATGGACCTTCAGGCATGGCTGCTCCTTATCACGATTTTATTAGCAAGCAAGTAGCTTGCTGGAGATAAGGGGAGTGAGCTATAGGAAAAAACTGAGAAAGATGTAGGACGCTCAATGAACGTTAAATGGACGTGAAATGATTTGTACGTTCGAAATCAGTACTTTTTTAAACAATGTCGTGACTTGGCAAAGCTACCGCAATGTAAACGCCATAATGCCGATGCAGTAAATCACTGCACCGGCTAATAACAGGCTCGATAATTGGTGGATAAATCAGATCGCAATTACATCAAAGTCACATCATTTCCAGAAAATATAATCCGCCTGGTAATTCACCGTTTGTTTGTTACCTACGCCACCTGCATCGCAAGCACTTGCTGGTGCGACACCGCCTTTGGTCGCCACTCGCTGAATGTAAGTAACACCTGTCATGGCACCGTTGCCAGTGGCGGGATTGGCTTTCACCAGTTGATAGGGGATATTGCCTGTGCCAGCGGGAGCGACTGCTACCTGGGTGGCAGTGACCTTGGAGCCGTCCAGGTTTTCCCATGTGGCTGGTGGGCCGTAGTATTTGCCAACCTTGGTACCGCTGCGGTCACTCAGTGTTGCGTCCGGGCCAACGAAGGCCCATTCAAACTGGCCAGCCATGTCTTTTTTGGCGCGGCATTCATAAGTAATCAACCCCGCGCCTACGGTTTGCATGGCGACCTTATTGCCTGCGGGTACCTTGACTGCATCGGGCAGGCTGTCTTGTGAATACATGGCTGCCATCGGCGACATGGAAGTGCATCCTGCCAGGATGGCGCTTGCCAGCGCGGTGGAAATGCAGGCGATGCGGGAAGCGGTAGTCAGAGTGAAGGCTTTCATTTAAGGCTCCTGAGTAGTGGTTGAGGTATCAGTCATTGAGACCAATATGTCAGATACGCAAGAGATCCCTGATCGGATTCAATCATTTTTAACTACATCAATAATGAGCTCAATTGACATTGCCAGAGTCAATTTTTCTCGGCTTCAATTTTTTAGCTGTAAAATTATCTGGAATATGCCCACATTTGCTATATCAGTGTGGGACCTGTTAATCCAACAGAAAAGCATGAGTATGAACAGAAACCCGTCACAGGCCGAAAAAGATTTGCGCGCCCTCATCAGGGCAAATAAACAAACACTCAAAGGCATGATGCTGCCACAAGCACTGGACCTGATGAGCGCGTATTACCAGAATGCGCGCGACTACGATGTCACCCCTGACGAAGGGGATGCTCTGGTGGTGTATGACGACATCACCAATCGCGGGCGCGGCACGCGTTTTGAAGTAGGCATAGCTCGTCTGTTTTGCCTGCCAACGAAAAAGTCTAGTACGGGGCCACAGCCAGCACTGCGTTTACGGCTGCGCCTGTGCTACAAGTTTGACATGGACGTGGCCACCGGCATTTTGCCTGAAGATACCTGGTCGCATTATTGTTGGTCACCTGCAGACATGGCGAGTGTGCTTGAGCAACTGAGCAACGAAACTGCATATCAGGTTTTGAAAGACAAAGTACCCGCCGAAGTCAATATCAGTCTGGAAGAAACGACTTACCTGCCGACAAAAAAACATCCTGCATCAGATGCCCAGCAAAACTGGTGGGGCGTGTGGGATGTGGACTGACATATTTTTTTATATCGGCATCGACTATTTTGATTTTGCCTTTATGATCTGATTCAGGCGGAAACCTTCGATATCGGTTTGACTTGTATCCAGATAGGGACATGGTCTGACATCTGGAAGCTGAATTGCTGCACTGTGTAGTTCTTGCCAAATTCGCGGATATTCCAGGTGGCGATATTGATAGTTTCATCGAGCTTGGAAGAAGGTATTGCGGCCTCCTTGATGCTTTCTTTCAACACCAATAAACCTGCGGCAATCTCTGCAGACACTTTGCCATGATGCATGATTACCCCCTCCCCTTGAAAGCGTGAATATTTCATCGGGAGCCGATAACAGAAATGTCCATGGTGAGACTTATCATAGCATCGTAAAAACCAGGCAAAAGATATTTTCCAGACAAGTGTAACAATTGTATCTCTGTCATCACATCGTCACACGCTGCTTATATCGTCGCTCTTTTTTACCGAGAGACGCTCATGCTATCTACACGCACTCCAGAATATTTATTGGCATCTTCCCTGCTGGTCTTGCTTAGCGCCTGCGGTGGCAGTAGCCTGCAACCTTTACCTACCCTGAATGGCGATAAACCTTTGGTCGTAGCTCACCGTGGTGCATCCGGTTATCTGCCGGAAGAGACTTATGAAGCCTATGTGAAAGCGATTGACCTGGGTGCAGATGCGATAGAACCCGACCTGATTTCCACCAAGGATGGTGTGCTGATTGCGCGCCATGATCCTAATCTGGCTTACAGCACGGATGTCGATAAACACCCTGAATTTGCCTCCAGAAAGAAAACCATAGACGTCGATGGTGAAACCCAAACTGGCTGGTTTGCCAGCGATTTTACCTTTGCAGAGATCAAGACGCTAGGCGGTATATCTACGGATGCTGAGCGCCCACAACAATACAATGGCTTGTATAAAATCGTCAGCTTCCAGGAGATCATCGATCTGGTCAAAGCCAAGACCAAAGAGACCGGCCGCACGATTGCCGTCTATCCTGAAACCAAGAACCCAAGCTATCATCGCGCCCTTGGTTTGCCACTGGAAGACAAGCTCATTGATCTCATCACCAAGGCAGGCTGGAATGATAAAAATGCCCCTATCTTTGTGCAGTCATTTGAACCAGGCAGCCTGAAAGAAATGCGCAAGAAGGGTTTGAATGCCAAGCTGGTGCAATTGATCGATGCTGACGATGTTGACCTGAAAACCGGCGCACTGACTTTTGCAGCACCTTATGACAGGCCATACGACTGGGCTCTAGCCGGTGACAAACGCCTGTTCAGTGACATGGTGACACCTGCTGGCCTGGCTGAGATCAAGACTTATGCTGATGCCATAGGCCCGTGGAAGCGTTACATCGTCAGCGTCAAGGGTACCGTGGGAGCCGATGGCAAAGTAGTGGATGTGAATGGCGATGGCAAGATCAATGAAGCGGATGCGACTACCCTGGCACCCACCAGCCTGATCAGCGACGCGCACAAGGCTGGCCTGCTGGTCCACCCTTACACTTTCCGTAATGAAAAGCGTCGCCTGGCAGCCAACTACAATGGCGATCCCAAGGCAGAATATCTGCAATTCTTCCGCCTCGGGATTGACGGCATGTTCTCTGACTTTGCCGACACCGCACTGGCTGCACGCGCCGATTATCTGAAAGAAACAGGCAGGTGATCTTTCTGATCAGTGTCTTGCCTGTTCATGCGTGAAGTGTTTTAACTTCACGCATGAACGGCTCTTATAGTCCTTTAGCCAAAGTACCCAGACGGGTAATATCATTGATCAGGAAAGGCGGCACACAAGGGATATGCTCGGCTGGTTTGACAGGGCAATCCATGCGGCCTATCAGTGCCCCTGCACCGCGCCTGGTCATGGCCTGGAAGGCTGAATCAGTATTTCCATACGGCACGGTCGTATCATCACGGCCATGGAAGAATGAGATCGGCGATTGTGGCGTCCAGTCATTGACATTACTTTGCGCAGTGATGGCTGCATCATCATCGTTAAGGAAGTTGTCGAGGAAGGTAGGATCAAAAGTAATATCGCTATTGCTGCCCAATGCAGACGACAACAAGAGATTACGCACATTGGCCCTGTCATTCGCTCCCAGTTTTTTCAAGAAACCGGGACTGATGAGTGCGCCGACAATTGGGTTCTCTTTACGCACAGCATCGAGCATGGCATTCAGTGTCAACACGACATCGTAGGGCCCGGCACCGATGAAGGTGCTGGCAGGCAAGGCACCTACCCTGTTTTGCGTCAGGTAACGCAGGGTTGCCATGGTCGCGTAGGCACCTTCTGAATAACCGGTTAAAAATACCTGGCCATTGTCAGCAAATGTTTTCATTTGCCGCCAGCGGGCATTGGCCGTCATGAAATCGGCTACAGACAATGCCGTCGGCGCTGCCAGCAGATAGGGATGCGGCAAGCCCTTGGTAGTGCCATAGCCTACATAATCAGTAGCGCTGACCAGATAACCCATGGAGGCGAACAGTACTGCAGGTTCATCTGCCGTGGCATGATTGCTCGGTGCCTCGGCATCGGTTTTAATGGTCGCATGCTGATAGCTGAGTACCGGGCTGGCAACGCTGCCAGTCTTGCGCGGTATAGCCGCAAGGCCAGAGGCAATCACGTTGCGGCCACTGGTGTCAGTCGTGGTGTAAGTGATTTTGTAAGTATCAACTGCGTACAAGGGTTTGATTACTGCCGTTACTTCTTTTGGCAAGGCCGCGGTCACTTCAGCAGCGCTGATGGTTTTGATAAAAGTGGCTGCCTCAAAATGTCCTGGGCCGGGAGGATTGGCAACATCCGGTGTAGTGACAACGGGCGTGGTCACCGGGCTGGACGAAGAACCGCCACCACATGCAGTTGCCATGAGACATACCGCAAGACTGAGGATTTTGCCTGAGGACGTGTGTTTTAATAAATCAAATTTCATATTTTCTCCCGTTATTGCTGAGGGTATGGCTGGCCAGTAAATATGGCACGAATGCATGTGGCAATTCTTCATGTTGACAGCGATCTGACCAGATATGCATGATATACATTGCATTGAAGCAAGTGCTTAAAACTACGCGCAAGCGCGTACAAACAGCCAAGTACATTTGCCGCATCTATCTATAACGGCAAACAGCGGAATCGGATGACAAAAATCAAGAAGAGATAAGTGGAATGATCGCACTCTTATGGCAATGCCATCATCTTATGGCTTTGGCTTACCCAACTTGGTCGATTCGTTAACAGCAGCAATCAGTCGATTCGAAGGGCTATCTTGCCCTGATAATACATTGGTACTGTCATTGGCAATTGCGGTCGATTTTTCCGATTTTTGTGACCCCTTCAAAGCAGTTGCAGTAATTTCGTTCACTTTTTCTGCTAATTTTGATGGAGACTGGCTGGTTTGCATACCTGCCAGAATTTTTGTCTCTATCGCTTTAATCCAGTTTGGTGACTCTTTATCCGTGAGATGAGTGATCTGATTATTTTCAATCTTCAGGTAAGTGACAGGGGTTGCACCAGAATTGTCACGTATCAAAGTCTTGTCGCAAATCGCGACGGCCTTGACCAGGTTGTCCTGGCTTTCTGTATATCGTCTTCTGATGACATCTTCATCAATATGGTGGCCGCCTTTAGCTACACGATTGGCTACGCGTTCTACATTGACGTCTGCACTGTTTAGCCCGACGTAGCGCAATTGCACCTGGAACCCGGCAGCTTTGGCTTCTTCCATGCGCCTAAGTATGCCATTGCCGGTGAGCGTGGTTTCCATCGTAAACGAGGTCTTCGCCGCCAGGGCTTGTTTGAACTGGTGTATTGCTTCACGACCTGCGGCCACATCAACAGCGCGCGGGTCTTGCGGATTCATGAAGCGGGCGATGGCGTCTGGGTCTATATGATTGCTTATCTTGCTGCCAGAATCAATTTCGCGCAAACTGGATTTGCCCGACCCATTCGTGCCACCATAAAACAGGGCGACGGGGCGTTCACTCATGTTGTGACTTTTCTACAGGAACATCATGCACGCGCGTAATGATTCCCTCAGGAGTGCGCCTGACCAGATAACCTTGCTCATCAACATAACTGATAGTCTCTGTCTCGTTGAGTTTTTTAATATGCTCTGCAAACTTCTTGTCCAGTTCCAACTCGTGCAGATCATCTTCGCTCAATTTATTTTCTTGATTCGGCTGACTCATTTTTCTTCCTGATCACAATAAAGAAATTAGAAAATACATACTTCAATTTTTGATTCTAGACGTTTGACGCAGAAAGCATAAATGAAGTTGCAATATGTTACGCCGTTGATAAAGCAGGTTTTAATGTTGGCGCATCAGTTTTCCTGCGTGGCAAGAAAGAAAAATTTCTTGCCAAAACCAAAAAGCATAGGCTACTATCAAGCTCTCACCTCAACCAACTTAATCTGAAAGGAGATCCACATGCGACTAATACAAAACCTCTCTCCTTCATTGGGTCTGGTTTTCTACTGCGTGCATTAATTCGTATTTCATCGCGCTGTTGATACAGTGCACACGTCTGCAGGCAATTCATCATACTCTTCATCTTGTCGACACTAGTCGATGAAGTGATGCGTCTATACCAGCGCCCAATTCCGTAAATATTTTTTTGGAATTCCTCTATGGGCAATTTTTTTCAGCAATTGTCTGAGCGCGTATCCGTAATCGCCTCAGACCGTTTGTGGCTTGAAGACAGCGCTATACAGCAACTCAAGACTACAGCACAATTAACACATATGGTCAGCGTAATTGGCCTGCCTGATTTACACCCGGGCCGGGGCTACCCTGTCGGCGCGGCATTTTTATCACAAGACCACTTCTACCCTGCCCTGGTTGGCAATGACATAGGCTGCGGCATGAGCCTGTATCAGACCGACCTGGCAATCAACAAGGTCAAGCTGGATAAACTCGACAAGCAAATCGGCAATCTTGATGAACCTGTCGATGAAGATGAATGGCAGCAATTACTCAGCCTTGATCCTGATCTCGCAACAAAAAAACAGACAGTCGCTAACGGCCTTTTGGTCGCAGGACTGGATTTACTGCAAATTCGCTCGCTCGGCACTATAGGTGGTGGCAATCATTTTGCCGAATTGCAAATCACTGACAAAGTCGATGACACAAGCAGCTACGGCGCAGCAAACCTGCATGCCAAACGTGTGCAATTACTGGTGCATAGCGGCTCGCGTGGTCTGGGGCAATTCATCTTGCGTCAGCATGTAGATGCACATAGTCACGCGGGTCTCGCAAGTGATAGCGAAGCAGCTAAAGATTATTTGGCCAAGCATGATGCCGCGCTGGCTTATGCAGCACTGAATCGTGCCATGATCGCTGCACGTATATTGCGCCGCCTGCGTTGCAATGGCGAACAGGTTCTTGATGTACATCACAATCTCGTGACACCTGTACAAGCAGATGGCAAGAGTTTGTGGCTGCACCGCAAAGGTGCCAGCCCCAGTGATCAGGGACTGGTGATGTTACCGGGTTCACGCGGCGACTTTAGCTATCTGTTGCAACCAAAGGCAGAGAACGGCGCAGCCAGCTTGTATTCACTGGCGCATGGTGCAGGCCGTAAATGGCAGCGCTCAGATTGCAAGGAAAGGCTATTCAAACTGGCGACACCGGATCAACTGAGTCGCACGGAATTTGGCAGCCGCGTAATATGTGCCGACCGCGCCCTGATTTACGAAGAAGCACCGCAAGCCTATAAAAACCTGGATAGCGTACTCGACTGTTTGCTGGGTGCAGACCTGGTTACGGTCATATCCCGCAGCACACCCCTGCTGACCTACAAAACACGCGGGGAGTGCTGCTGATGCTATATTTACAAATCACCGCGAATACAGGCCCGGCAGAATGTTGCCTGGCAGTTGCCAAGGCTTTGCAACTCTTCAATAAGGAAGCAGCAAAAGCAAGTGTCACTGTGCGCATCATTGAACGGGTCGATGGGCCATATGCTGGCAACCTGCGTTCTGCCTTGCTGGAATTGAGCAGCGACAAAAGTGGGGATGTGGTACTAGAGCTGGCCCAGGCATGGGAAGGTAACCTGCTATGGATCTGCAATAGCCCTTACCGGTTAGGCCACAAACGCAAGAACTGGTTTTTGGGATGCAAAGTATTTCAGGTTGGCAGCACCATGCCTGAGAGTGAGATACGTTATGAGGCCACTCGTGCGTCCGGCCCAGGTGGGCAACATGTCAACAAGACTGACAGTGCCATACGCGCTACACACATTGCCACCGGCATTTCAGTCAAGGTACAGACTGAGCGCAGTCAACATGCCAACAAGCGCCTGGCAGCGCAATTACTGAGCAGCAAACTGGCAGAATTGCATGCGGCAAAAGAACGCGACAGCAAAGCCGAAAGACGCATGCAGCATCACGATACAGAAAGGGGGAATGCCGGACGCATATTTGTGGGCATGGATTTCAAAGAACAAAAAACCTAAAGCCTTTTTGCGACAGGCTTCTTGAAAGCCTTCTTTGCCATTGCCGCACCAGCACCGCTGCCGCTATCGGTGGCGGTGCTTTGTGTGGTGGTGACTGGCAATTCAGGCTTGCAAGTCAGCAAGGAAAAGGTCGCCTGTAATTCTTTTTTAAGGGTTTTCAGCTGGCGCATGTGTCCGTCTATCTGCGCCATCTTGTTCAATAATTGCTGCTCAATGTCTGCGCGGGCAAACTTACCCTCTGCCAGGCGCGGCATGATGGCCTGTATTTCTGCCAGAGAGAAACCCAGTGCCTGCGCGCCGCGGACGAAGCGCAGGGTTTGTACGTCGGCATCGCCATACTTGCGGTAACCATTGCCCAGCCGTGGGGCAGGCTTGATGATGCCCTGTTTTTCGTAATAGCGCACGGTGTCGGCCGATACTTCGCAGGCTCCCGCAAACTGGCTGATGTTCATTGCTTGCTCCAGACTGAAATCTCTCTTGAGTATGGAGTTTAGTCCAGGCTTTAGACCGAGCACAAGATGAAATAATTTCGCTTTGCAGCAAAAATTGGTAGGTAGTGATTATTGCTTGACGGCGTTACTTGCTTGCGAAATGATGAGAGCTTGCTTAAAAAAGCAAACAAATACAACAACGGGCAGGCCGAAGCCTGACTCAATGGAGACAAGATGAGTAAAATTTTGAAGCGCACGACCATAGGTCTGGCGATAGTACTTGCCTTGGGCGCAACGGCTGGGTATCTGAAACTGCGCAGTTCCGGCCATCCACAAATAGACGGTGAAATGCAGTTGACTGGTTTGACTGCTCCCGTTAAAGTCTTGCGCGATGAGCTGGGCATACCGTATATTTTTGCCAGTAATACACCTGACCTGTTGCGGGCACAAGGCTTTGTGACTGCACAAAACCGGCTGATGCAGATGGAATTATTCCGTGCCACCTGGCGTGGTGAATTGTCGGCCATCCTGGGTACAGAGACCGTGCCCAGCGACGTACGTATGCGGGTGCTGGGCATACGCCGCAATGGTGAGCGCCATGCAGAAAAACTGAGCCCTGAATCGCGAGCATTCTTTCAATATTATGTCGATGGCATCAATGCCTATATCAAGTCTTATCCCGGTGAACATCCCATAGAACTCAAGGCCATAGGCTTGGCACCACAAGCCTGGTCGGTGGCCGACCTGGTGGCGCTGGTGCATTACATCCATTACACCCACTCAACCAATTTCAAGGCGGAAGTCATCGCACAAAAGCTCATCGATCATCTGGGCATGGAAAAAGCACGCGAGATTTTCCCGCTGACTGTGAATCCTGACTGGAAGACGACGCCAGTAGCATCCATCAAGCAATCAGAAAACCAGCAGGCACAATCCGCACAATTGAATCTGGCATGGAGTGATTTGAATATCGCACCCGAGACCTTGAATCATCAGGGCCTGGGTTCGAACAACTGGGCAATTGGCCCATCTCGCTCTCAATCCGGCAAGGCCATGGTGGCGAATGACCCGCATCTGGATAACCGTATCTTGCCGGGTACCTGGCATCCCATAGGTTTGTTCACACCCGAGATACAAGCCGTGGGTGCCGCCATACCCGGCATGCCTGGCATTATGGTAGGACGTACCAAGCATGTGGCTTTTGGTGTCACTAATGCCTATGGTGATGTGCAGGATTTGTATGTGGAAAGCCTGGACCCGGTCAATAGAGATCATTACATGGATGGTGGCCGCAGCATACCCTTCACCGTGATCAATGAAAACATACGTATCAAGGACAAGAGCGCCGCAGGCGGGTACCGGGAGCAGCCACTGGTCATACGTTTCACCAAACGTGGACCAGTGATTACCGACCACCCCGGCCTCGGGCCCAAGGGTGACAAGCTACTGGTCTTGCGTTCTACCGATGCCGAAGTATTGACACCGCAAATCGGCATAGAAGGTATGCTGACTGCCGCCAATGCCAGCGAATTTGACAAGCAAGTACAAAAAATAGATTTGATGATGTTCAACTTTGTCTTTGGTGATGACCAGGGAACTATCGCTCACCGTGCCACTGGCGCTGTTCCGATACGCGCAGGTGCGGACGGCGGCTTCCCGCGCCTGCCACCAGCAGACGGCAGCGATGACTGGACAGGCTTTATCCCCAAGGACAAGATGCCCGGCATGGTCAACCCGGAACGTGCCTGGGTGGGCACTGCTAACCATGATACCCGGCCCAAAGATTTCCCCTGGTATTACACCAATTATGTCTCGCCCAATTATCGCTATACCCGTATAGGACAGGTACTGGGTGCTGCACAAAAGATGACGGTGGAAGATCACTGGAAACTCATGCATGACAGTCGCAATCTGCAATCAGATACCTTGCGCCCTGCCCTTATCGCGACACTGGAAAATGATACTGCAAACAAAGACCTGGCCGCCATCCTCAGGAACTGGGATGGCCGGGACGATGCAGCCCTTGCTGCACCGCTGGTCTATCAGGCACTTTACAGGGAAGTCGTGATAGGTACGTTCAGTGATGAACTGGGTGACGATGTCGCCAAGGACATGCTGTCAACCTGGTATTTCTGGCAGCAGCGTTTTGATACCCTGCTGGCAAACCCAGACTCCATCTGGTTTGACGATATGCGCACCAAGGACAAGCGCGAAACCCTGGCCGATGTGATACGCGCGGCAGCACCACGCGCCCGTGCAGAGATCGAAGTCTTGCAAGGTAAAGATATGTCCCAGTGGCGTTGGGGCAAGGCCCATACTGTGCGCTTTGTCAGCCCCTTGCGCCGCAATGGCGCAGGGCAGGAATTGCTGGGTGGTTTTACCGTTGAACGCTCCGGCAGTGGCGAAACTGTCAGCCGTGGTGTCTATGATTTCCAAAAACCCTACGAATCTAACTTCTTCGCCTCCATGCAGGTCATCATGGACTTTGGTGACAATGAAAAGATAGAAGCGGCCATGGCCGGTGGTGTCAGTGAAAGGCATTTCCAGGAGCACCAGAATGACATGGCCAAACTGTGGGCAAAAGATGAACGCCGCCCTTGGTGGTTTGCGCCTGACAAAGTGGAAGCCAATGCCAGGCACAGGCAAACCCTGAAGCCCTAAAGCAAAAATGGCAGCCTCATCGCTGCCATTTTTTTCTATTTTTTAGTCTTTCAAATCAAAACTGACCTGTCGCTCACGCAGGGCTTTGGCATGGCGATGACGTGCCCGCAGGCGGGGGTCAGCAATGACACTACCCACTGTCTCGCCCACCACCATGGCGATGCCCAGTATCGGCAACACCAGCATCAGGCCAGCGATACCAGCCAGCTCGCCACCGACAAAAATCATCAGCACAGAAATGAGCGGATGCATGTGCAGGCTACGTCCCAGGGTCATCGGCATGAAAATAAAATCATCGAGCAAACGTACCGTGATGAAGACAGTAATCGCACCGTAGGCCAGCAAAGGAGTATCAGGCGCATCGGTAGCAGCTACCAGTACCACCATGATGCAGCCCAGCACCGAGCCAACAAAAGGCACCCATGCCAGAATGGCCGATATCAGCGCCAGTGTGAATGGTGCTGATATACCAATGGACCACAATCCCAATGCCAGTATGAGCGTATCTATCACCGTCAGCTTCAGCAAACCCTGAAAATAGCGGCGAGCCGTCTGGCCAATTTCATGCATGAGAAACAAGGTTTCTTCAAAAAAGGCATTTGGTACTGCCCGCGCCAGAAATTGCTTGAACTTGCGGCCATCACGCAAGAAAAAGAAAGTCAGGAAAGGTGTCAGAAATACTGCAGGCAATATGCCGGCCATGGAAACCAGTATGTTGGCGACATATTGCTGGGCAAAATTATCGGTATTACTCGCCATCCACGCATTCACCATTTCACTGGCATGTGCCTTGCGCAGTATGGAAAAATTTTCTTCCATGGACTGCATGGAATTGTGCACGAAACGTATCCCGCCATCGACATAATGTGTGAACATCTCTTGCAAAGACCCTGCTCGCAAGGTGAATTTATTAATGATATAGGCCAGCACCAAGGCCAACACAATAAAAAAAATGCCTCCGACCAGGGTCGCTGCCAACTCGCGTGGCAACCCCAACAGGCTCAAGCGCGCCACTGCAGGCACGAGTATGTAATACAATATCATTGCAAACATAAACGGTATCAGCAGCCACAAAACCTTGGGCAGTAAAAATAGCAACAGGCAAGTCGAGGCAAGTACACACAGCCATACGATGGGGCCGGATTGTCGCTGGTTCACAAGGCCTCACTACGCCACACATCATCCAGGGAATCGCGCAGGCGGCGGCTGTTCAGGCGGGCCAGTTCCAGCGAGATCTTGTAGCCGATGACGGCATTGGTTTCGAGTAAAGAGCTGAAGTCAGCACGAAAAAATACCGCTATTTCACAATTTTCTGCCGCCTTGGCCTGTGCACTGCGCGGTGAGTTATCCAGCAAGGCCACGTCGCCAAAAAAATTACCCTCGGTCAGATTGGCGATGAATTCATCGCCATGCTCACGCCTTCGGTTGATATTCACTATGCCAGACAGAATGATGTACAAGGCCTGCCCTTCCTCGCCTTCATCAAAAATGATTTCATTGGCAAGATACTGCCTGTCATGCAGCATGCCATCAATAATCTTTAATTCGCGCGGGCTCAAAGTGGCGAACAATGACATACCTGATAAGCGTTGCAGGCGATAAGAAGCGGGAGGTTGTCTTATCCAGGTCAGTGTCATGCGTAATTCCTTTTATTCTTGGTAGCGGAACAATCCGCAATTATGCGGCACAGGGCGAGAGTTGCCCATCAAAATCTGATGCGTGGTACCCAGGAGTTACACTAAAAGCGTAAATATTAGCACCACAAATCCCGCAAAGACACTTTCATATTTGTTTCCCGCGCGCTATCCCCACGTTTGTGGCCTGCCTTAGAATAGCAGGACGTCAAGCGCACATACAGGCCGGATTCAGGATATACGCGTGAATAAATAAGCTACCAGCGGGCGGGCATTCATCACAAGAGCTTAGTAGCAGAGCTGAGTTCCAGATGATTCAGCATAAGTGCAGATCATCTGTCCACCATGGCCATTCTCTCTTTGCTGTAACGCTCGCCTGCGACAGTTTTCATTGCCAGCCCCAGGGCTTGCATATCGGCATTACCCAGCACTACCTCGCTGGCAAGCAGATTTTCTTCCAGATACTTCACCCTCTTGGTACCTGGAATGGCGACAATATCCTGCCCCTGATGCATGACCCAGGCCAGGGCCAATTGAGCGGGACTGATATTTTTAGCATTGGCAATTGCTCTTACCTGAGCCGCTGCCTGCATATTGCGATCAAAATTCTCACCCTGCAAACGCGGGTCGAGATGGCGAAAATCCGTTGCAGGATAAGCTTCAGCACGCAGTGCGCTACCGCTGAGGAATCCGCGCCCCAGAGGGCTGAAAGGCACCAGGCCTATACCCAGTTCACGCAAGAGCGGCAAAATTTCGTCTTCCAGATTGCGCTCCCACAAGGAATATTCGCTCTGTAATGCACTGATGGGGTGGACCGCATGCGCACGGCGTATGGTATTGACACCCGCTTCTGATAAGCCTAAAAACCGTACTTTGCCTTGCTGCACCAAATCAGCCATACAACCTGTTACGTCTTCTATTGGAATGTTGGGATCTACCCTGTGCTGATACAAAAGATCAATATAATCCGTACCCAGCCTTTGCAAAGACCCCTCCACTGCCTGACGTATGTGTTTGGGATGGCTGTCCAGGCCAGTTATTTGATTGTTTGCTATCTTAAAACCAAACTTCGTGGCGAGTACGACCTCACTGCGCCTGCCTTGCAAGGCTTTGCCCAACAAAGCTTCATTAGCATAGGGGCCGTATTGTTCTGCCGTGTCAAAAAAATTCAAACCCAGTTCCAGCGCCCGGTGGATGGTAGCTATGCTTTCACTTTCATCAGCAGCACCATACGCTGCACTCATGCCCATGCATCCCAGCCCCAGCTCAGAGACGAGCAAACCTTGTTGTCCCAGTTCACGAGTTTTCATCATTTGTTTCCATTTTTTAAATTGAAATCGCGTATCAACCCAGCCAGATTCCAGTCACGCTGATTTGCCATTACGGCTGTCAATATCATTGCCATGCCGAGCAATTGCTCGGCACTCAAGACCGTAGAAAAAAAACACACATCGACCAGCAAGGCCACCAGCGGATAAATAAAGGATAGTGTAGCAATCCGCGTTGCTGACAGTCTTTGAAAAGCATCGTACATGAGTTTATACATCATCCCGGTATGGACAAAGCCCAGCAACAATAAACTGCCCCAGCTTTGCCAGTGCCAGCTCCAGTTTGATAAATCTGCCATCGGTGCCAGCACCACGGCACCTGTCAATAATTGCAAACCTGCAATTTGCGCCGGGGCTATGCCTTGCAGTTTCCGGGTCGCCAGCGTGGCAAATGCATACAGCAGTGCTGCCAGCAAGGCCAGGCCGGCACCTGTCAATGCCTGACTAAAATGTCCATCAGTACTGCGCAGGAAATCATGCCGGATATCCAATCGCGAACTAAGCACCACGCCAGCGAAAGCCATTAACAGGAAAGGCAGCTTGCGCCAGATTTGCCCATCCTTTTGCGTCATCGCCAGCAAGATCAGTAAAAAGAAGGGTTGTACATGATAGACCACCGTGGCTATGGAAATACTGCTGAGACGATACGCAGAAAACAGGCATAGCCAGTTGATGATGAGCGCAGTAGCACCCAGTAATAACCATTTTACTTGTACGACATTTAAGTTTATCCAGCCACCCTGCCAGTACAGCAAGGCCAGCAGACTAAAGCCACCAATCAGGCAGCGCAATAAAACCACAGTCGTCGCAGGTTGGCCGCTAGCCAGCACGAACAGTCCTATGGTGCCCGACAAACTCATTGCCACCACCATTTGCCACTTGCCGGTGTTCCCAGAATTGCCAAAATCACTACTATTCATCGTGTCCACCTGCTTCTGATTTAAGTAGCTGCCATTATCGACAAGCTGACACTCTTCTACAATACGCATAAAATACAAAGGATTGTTGCCATGAAGGCAAAAATAAAAGGACGTACGAAATGGAAATGCTCAATGAGATGGTGATCTTCGCCCTGGTGGTGGAAAGCGGCAGTTTTTCGGCGGCTGCCCGGCAACTGGGGGTGAATACCTCCGCCATCAGCCGTCATATCACGCGGCTGGAAGCGCATATGGGTGGCAGGATGTTGCAAAGAACCACGCGTTCATTTGCACTGACCGAACTGGGGCAGGAGGTGTTGACAGGCAGCATGCGCATCTTGCAGGCAGCGCGTGAAACCCATGCGCTGGCAGGCACGTACAGCCAGTATCCAAGCGGCGTGATACATGTGACTGCCCCAGTAGTATTGGGCGAAGTCTGGCTGGCCCCCTTGCTTCCGGGTTTTCTGGATGCCTATCCGGATGTATCCGTGCGCCTGACCCTGATAGACAATACCCTGGACCTCATCGATGAAGGCGCGGATCTGGCGATACGCATTTCTCGCGAACTGGCACCTGGTCTGGCAGCCCGGCCATTGGGCAAGATGCGCTATGTAATGGTGGCCACTCCAGATTATTTGCAGCAATCTGGCTACCCCGCCGCGCCAGATGAATTACCTGCACATCGTTGCATTTATCTGGGCTATGGCAGCTTTGGTGATCACTGGACCATGCAAAAAGATAAGCAGCAACGCAATGTGAAAATCCCGGCGCGACTGACTATCAACAATAGTTCAGCCATACTCGCAGCTACGCTTGCTGGTGGCGGCATAGGCCTGGTCCCCGACTTTACGGCGCGTGCTGCCATCGCATCGAAGCAGGTAGAAGTAGTTTTACCTGATTGGGAATTTTGCGCGCCATACACGGGCAATATTTACGCGGTATATACACCGGGCAAACATCTGGCCTTGAAGATCAGGGTCTTCATCGATTATTTGCTACAGGCACAAAACTCATCGGCATCATAAGACAAAGCATCATACGCATTTCAACTATCCAATCTTGATTTTCTTCATAGTTCAATAACGTATAAGGTAAGCTGGATTTGTTCGTGTACGCGAATAAGGAGCAATGTAATACTGATTTTTCAGATCATTTAGAAATATCAGGTTTACCATCATGACCTTCGCCCTGCACAGCCGAGCCCTGCCTACCGCTACTTCAGATCAGCAAGAAGATGCGCTGGCTATCGCCAATGCTTTAGCTGATCAACTGGCCAGCACGGCTGTTGAACGTGATCACGCAGGCGGACATGCGCAACAGGAACGCGAATGGATACGCGCTTCTGGCTTGCTGACACTTTCCATCCCGGTAGAATTTGGTGGCCAGGGTGCGGGCTGGCCTCTGGTTTTCCAGGTGATACGCCTGCTGGCCAAAGCCGACAGCGCGCTGGCGCATGTCTTCGCCTTCCATCATCTGCAACTCGCTGGCATACAGCTGTATGGCAATGCGCCGCAACAGCGCCGCTTGCTGGCAGCGACGGTAGAACAAAGACTTTTCTGGGGTAATGCCCTCAATCCCCTGGACAAGCGCACCACGGCAACAAGGACAGAAGGTGGTTATATCCTGAATGGCATCAAGAGTTTTTCATCTGGCTCTGTAGGCGCAGAATGGCTGACGATCTCGGCCTGGGATGAGGCCACTCAAAGTGCTTTGATCGCTGCTATTCCTACCAGACAAAAAGGGATCTCAGTGCAAGCTGACTGGGACGCCTTTGGTCAAAAACAGACGGATAGTGGCAATGTGCATTTTGAAAATGTCTTCCTGCCTGCTGATCTGGTGTTGCAAGCGCCAGCAACATTCCCAACTGCGCAGGCCACTCTGCGCTCGCAAGTTGCGCAACTGATCATGACAAATCTGTACCTGGGCATAGGCCTGGGTGCTTTTGATGCTGCCCGCCAATACACGCAAGAACAGGCCAGGGCATGGTTTGCAGCAGGCGTGGATAAAGCCACGGACGACCCTTACATACAACATCGCTACGGCGAACTCTGGCTGCTATTGCGCCCGGCAGTTGCACTGGCAGACCAGGCAGCAGCGAGCCTGGAAAAAGCTTTTCGCCAGGGGCCGCTGGTCACAGCAGAAACCCGCGGTGAACTCGCAATTGCCGTGGCAGAAGCAAAATGCCTGGCGCACCGCGCAGGTATAGAAGTCAGCTCGCAAATGTTTGAACTGACTGGTGCCCGTTCCACTTCAGCACGCTATGGCTATGACAGGTTCTGGCGCAATGTCAGGGTACATACACTGCACGATCCCATCGATTACAAATTACGCGACTTGGGCCGCTATGTGTTGAATGGCAGCCTTCCTGAACCTACGGCATATTCCTGATTGGCAAAAAGAAGTGCGTACATCCATCATACAAATACAGTCTGTCAGCAAGGCTTTTCCTCTACCGGATGGCAAGACTTTTCATGCAGTCAAATCTGTGAGTCTCGACATTGAGCAGGGCGATATCTTTGGCCTGATCGGCAAGAGTGGTGCTGGTAAATCAACACTGCTGCGACTGATCAATTTGCTCGAACGTCCAGATAACGGCGCAGTTATAGTCGCCGGGCAGGAACTGACCAAGCTCGGTAAAAAAGAACTGCGCGTCGCCAGGCAAAACATCGGCATGATTTTCCAGCAATTCAATCTCTTGCAAAACGCCCGTGTGTTTGAAAATGTGGCCTTCCCATTGAGAATACACTCGAAGCAAAGCAGGCATGAAATCACCGAGCGTGTTGCTGAATGCCTGGACATCGTCGGCCTTGCCAACAAGACAGACAGCTATCCAGCCCAACTGTCAGGCGGACAAAAACAGCGAGTGGCGATTGCGCGTGCGCTGGCCAGCAAACCCAATGTGGTCTTGTGCGATGAACCCACCTCGGCGCTGGATGCAGAGACCACGCGTGAAGTGCTGGATACGCTGCGCGACATCAACCAGCGCCTGGGCGTCACCATCGTCATCGTCAGTCATGAGCTGTCTGTACTCAGCACAATCTGCAACAAGGTCGCGGTCCTTGAAGATGGTGAAATTGCCGAAAGTTTTTCATTGGCTGATACTGGAATATTACGGAAAACTGCACTGGGCCGTGAACTGGCTTTTCATGGACAGGAGAATGGCAGCAATGCACAGCGGAGGGAAATAATCCATGTTTGAAAACCTGATTTCGTTATTGCCTGAACTGGGTACTGCCACACTACAAACTGTCACCATGCTGGCCATAGGCCTGAGTGCTGCGGTACTGATAGGTGGCCCGCTGGGTGTGTTGCTTTTCCTGGTGGGAGATGGGCAGTCACTGCAAAACCGTCCGCTAGCGGTCTTCCTGGGATGGCTGGTAAATACCATACGCTCGTTCCCTTTCATTATTTTGCTGGTGGCGCTGGTGCCATTCACACGCTTTATTGTGGGTACCTCGATAGGCCCGCTAGCAGCAGCCGTGCCTTTGTCGATCGCGGCAATCCCCTATTTCGCCCGTCTGGTAGAACAAAATTTTCGCGAAGTGCCACGCGGCGTCATTGAAGCTGCGCATGCCATGGGCGCATCTGAACTGCAAATCATCATCCGTGTCTTGCTGGTGGAAGCACGCAGTGGTCTGGTGCTGGCATTGACTGTATTGGCGATCAGCTTCCTGTCTTACTCGGCTGTTGCAGGTGTGGTTGGTGGCGGTGGCATAGGTGACCTGGCGATACGTTACGGTTATTACCGTTTCCAGACCGACGTCATGTTCATCACGGTTGCCCTGCTGATCGCACTGGTGCAGATCATACAGTTCACGGGTAACCGCATTGCCCGCCATATCGATAAACGCTAACTCTTTAATTTTTCAAAAGGACATCATCATGTATCGTCGCCCATTCCTCCTTGGTGCACTCGCTGTTACACTCGCCACTAATTTGACTGGCTCTGCCTTTGCCAAAGATCCGAAAGAACTGGTGATAGGCACCAGTGCTGGCCCCTATGCTGACCAGGTCAAACTGGGTATCAAACCGATACTGGAAAAGCAGGGCTACAAGGTAAAAGTGGTCGAATTCAACGACTATATCCAGCCCAACTTTGCACTGGCAGAAGGTTCACTGGATGCGAATGCCTTCCAGCATATTATCTATTTGAAGAAATTTTCGACCGACAATAAACTGGCACTATCAGAATTGATCAAGGTGCCGACTGCGCCGATTGCGATATACAGCAAGAAGCACAAATCCTTGAGCGAAGTCAAAGAAGGAACTACAGTCGCATTGCCAAATGATCCAACCAACCAGGCACGGGCGCTGGTTCTACTGGATCAACTGGGCTGGATCAAGTTGAAGGCAAATATTGATCCTATCCGTGCATCTGAAAAAGACGTGGCGGATAACCTCAAGAAAATCAAGCTGATACCACTGGAAGCAGCGCAACTGCCACGCTCTCTCGAAGATACTGATTTCTCTTTCGTGAATGGCAATTTTGCTCTGGCATCTGGCCTCAAACTCCATGAAGCACTGGCGCGTGAAAAAATCTCAGCCAATTATCAAAACCTGGTTGCCATACGCACTGATGACAAGAGCAAGCCCTGGGTAAAAGATCTGGAAGCAGCTTACCGTTCCAGGGAATTCCTGGAAGTAACGAATAAACATTTTGCGGGTTTTGCCAAACCTGATTATCAGGTAGCGCTTGAAGTCGCAGCCAAATAGATATTTAGTATGAGCAAAAAACTTATCCGCTTCAATGCATTCCAGATGAACACTGTCGGGCATCAATCACCCGGCATGTGGCGTCATCCCAAGGATAATAGTCATCACTATACCAGCGCAGACCACTGGACAGAGCTGGCGCGCCTGCTGGAAGACGGCTTGTTCGATACCATCTTCCTGGCAGATGTGCTGGGTGTATATGACGTGTATGCGGGTGACACCGATGCCGCATTGCGCCATGCGATACAAGTGCCACTGAATGATCCGCTGGCGCTGGTGCCACTGATGGCCAGCGTCACCAGCCACCTGGGCTTTGGCGTGACTTGCGCACTGACTTATGAACACCCTTATACCTTTGCACGGCGCATCTCTACTCTGGATCATCTGACAAAGGGGCGCATAGGCTGGAATATCGTGACTGGTTATCTGGATAGTGCAGCCCGTAACCTGGGTCTGCAAAAACAACTGAGCCATGATGAGCGTTATGACTTGGCGGATGAGTACATGGAAGTGGTTTATAAATTATGGGAAAAAAGCTGGGATGATCAGGCTGTCGTGCGCGATAAGGAACGTGGTATATATACTGACCCGGCGCATGTGCACGCTATCCATCATCATGGCAAATACTATAGCGTGCCCGGCATGCATTTGTCCGAGCCTTCACCGCAAAGGACACCCTTGTTATTCCAGGCGGGTAATTCCGCGCGCGGCACCGCTTTTGCGGCACGGCATGCAGAATGCACGTTCGTCAGCGGCCCCAGCAAGCAGGTGGTTAAACGTTATGTCGATGACACCCGCGCTGCATTGAAAACTGCCGGGCGTGAAGCTGGCGATGTATATATCTATGCACAGGCATTGATCATTACGGCAGAAAGCAGCGAGGCTGCAAAAGCCAAATATCAGGAATATCGCCAGTACATTGATATCGATGCTTCACTGGCTTTATTGTCTGGCTGGACAGGTGTGGATTTTTCCAGGCTGCCGCTGGATGCCACGATCGACTACATAGAATCTGAAGCAGGCCGCTCTGCGTTGGCCTCATTCAGTTCTGCTGATCCTGGCAAGAAATGGACAGTGCGCGAAGCTGCAGAATTTATCGCCCTAGGTGGCCGTGGTCCAGTGTTTGTTGGCGATGCCAAGGAAGTAGCGGATCAACTGGAAGCATGGCTGGATGAAACCGGCATTGATGGCTTTAACCTCAGCTTCGCACTGGCGCATGAGACCATCAGGGATGTGGTGAAGTTCATCGTGCCGGAATTACAAGCGCGTGGCCGTTATAAAACCAGCTACAGCGATGGTACTTTGCGCCAACAGTTATTCCAGCGCGGCTCACGTCTGCCAGAAAACCACATAGGCAGGAACACGCATATTCACAACACGCTGGCTGATGCCGCCTGAGAACCTGTTTCCGATCTTGCTGCGCGAGCGTGATCGAAAATAGGTTCTAAAAAGATCGCATGAATAGACCACAATAACATCATCAGGGAACATCATGAAACGCCGCCATTTTCTACAACTGTCCACTGTCGCTGCAACTACTGGCATTGCGAGCTTGCCATCACTCGTCCATGCTGCATCACCGCTCAAAGAATTGCGTCTCGACTATGCCTATTACTCACCAACCAGCCTGGTGTTGCGCCGTTTTGGCTGGCTGGAAGAAGAGTTCAAGGCTGATGGCACGAATATCAAATGGGTACTCAGTGCCGGCAGTAACCGCGCACTGGAATACCTGAATGCCAATAGCCTGGACATAGGTTCTACGGCTGGTCTGGCCGCCTTGCTGGCCAAGGCCAATGGCAACCCGATCAAGACACCGTATATTTTTTCACGTCCTGAATGGACGGCATTGGTAGTGCGCAAGGATTCTGCGATACGCACTTTAGCCGATTTAAAAGGAAAGAAAGTCGCAGCTACCAAGGGCACTGATCCCTATCTGTTCTTGCTGCGCGCCTTGAAGACTGCGGGCCTGAAACGTTCAGAAATTGAACATGTGAGCCTGCAACATGCCGATGGCCGCGCCGCGCTGGAGCAGGGCAAGGTAGATGCATGGGCCGGGCTTGATCCGCATATGGCAGCCAGCGAACTGGAAGCCAATTCGCGCTTGATTTATCGTAATGTTGCCTTCAATACGTATGGATTTTTGAATGTGCGTGAAGAATTCCTGAACAATCATGGCGCGGAAGTAAGCCGCGTATTGCAGGCCTATGAAAAAGCCAGGGCATGGATACGCAATAATCCGACTGAGGCAGCAAAAATTTTGTCTGAAGAAGCCAAGGTCAGTTTACCAGTGGCCCTGTTGCAAATTAAATTGCGTAGCGATTTCAGCACTGCGCTGCCATCGAATGAGCATATACAAGCCTTGCAGGTTGCCGCGCCTATTCTGCAGGATGAAGGTCTGGTGAAACCGGGCGTTGACCTGAGCCGTGCCATACACGATCTCGTCGATACCCGCTTTGCCCAGAAGCTGATCACGGTGTAAACCATACAAACCAGCCAGCATCATGCCACCGACCAGTGTCACTATTATTGCAGAAACGTCTGACTATGCAGTCGCCGCCAGCAGGCAGCGCCCTGCCATGCCGCGTTTCTTGCTAGGCCTGATACTGCCCTTCGCCTTGATCGCACTGGCAGAAGTCAGTGTCAGTCGCGGCTGGATAGCGGCCAATCATTTGCCTGCTCCCTGTGAAATTTTCAGCACTATCGTTCATCTGGCACAGCAAGGACTGCTCGCGCACATTGGCATCAGTAGCGCCAGGGTAGCAGCGGGTTTTATCGCAGGCGCAGGTCTGGCTATCCTGACCGGGTCACTGGTGGGTTTGAGTAATCGTCTGGAGGCGATACTGGACCCCAGCTTCCAAGCTTTGCGGGCGATACCTTCACTGGCCTGGGTGCCTTTGCTCTTGCTATGGCTAGGCATAGATGAAGCGCCCAAGCTGGTGTTGATTGCCATTGGTGCTTTCTTCCCTGTGTATATGGGTGTGGTATCGGGCATACGCGGGGTAGACAGGCGTCTCATCGAAGTGGGCAAGCTGTACCATTTGTCCACCACTGCCATGATCAGGCGCATACTTTTGCCCGCCGCCTTGCCAGCCATTATCACCGGTTTGCGCAATGGCCTCAGCCTGGCCTGGATGTTCATGGTAGCGGCAGAACTGATTGCTGCCAGCCAGGGTCTGGGGTATTTGCTGACCGATGGTCGTGAAACCAGCCGTGCCGATATCGTGCTGGCGGCGATTGCCATACTTGCTGTATTGGGCAAGAGCAGCGACTGGCTCATGCAAAAACTGGAAACGCATTTGCTGGCCTGGCGTGATACTTACCAGCCAGGAAATGGACCCTGAGATGTCGGCATTTTTACCCCCTTTATTGCAAATCCAGGTCGCCAGGAAATCGTATGGCACACGTCACATACTCAAGAACCTGCAACTCAGTGTGCAGCAAGGTGAAATCCTCAGCCTGATCGGTGCCAGTGGCTGCGGCAAAAGCACGCTGTTATCAATCATTGCCGGGCTGGATCGCAATTTTGAAGGACAAATCAGTCTCGATGGTAACAAGCTGCAGGGTGTCAGCCGCGACATAGGCTTCATCTTCCAGGAACCACGCTTGTTCCCCTGGCTAACGGTGGCACAGAATATCGCTTTCGACAGTAATGTCGCCAACCGCGACCAGCCTAAAGTTGCCAGGCTACTGGCGGAAGTCGGTATGCATGGCTATGAGCATGCCCTGCCCAAGCAATTATCGGGCGGCCAGGCACAGCGCGTAGCAATTGCCCGTGGCTTATTCTCCAGTCCCAAAATCCTGCTGCTGGATGAACCTTTTTCTGCCGTGGACGCCTTCACCCGCATGAAGTTGCAGGATTTGCTGATCAATATCGCCAACGAGCATGGCTTGACCATCATTCTGGTCAGCCATGATATTGATGAAGCCCTGTATTTGAGTGACCGTGTCGTACTGATGGAGCAACATACGGTTCAACATAACGCGAGCATAAGACAAGAATTTGCCGTATTGCAGGAAAGACCACGCCAGCGAGCGCATGCGGCTTTGTCAGCGATGAAAATTAATATACTGGAAAGCTTGCACGAAGCACATGCTTTTTAAGTCGATTTAAGTGTACTCACCTCAGTTTTTGTAGCTTTGTAAAATAAAAAGTGCATAATTTTGCAATCCTGCCCGCCTATTGGTAGGATTAGTCCTTTTCATGCTTGCCACAATTGGTACATGAATATAATGCTGACATAAGAGAATGTAATTATTCCTCCTGTGCAAGTATTTGGGCAATAAGCAGATTTACCACTATTTTTTTGGATGCCATGCAAAACAGCCTGACGCGTAAGCCTATTGAAATCAAGATTTCTACTGTTGTTGCTGTTGCAATTTTGTTGCATGACTCCGCTTTTCCTGTGCTGGAAGCAGCATTGAAGGAAATGACCGCGGGTTCGCCAGATTTTTTTGACGACGAATTTGCCGTCATTGATGTGGAAGCCATTACTGAACAGACGCTGGACTGGAATGCGCTGATCCCTTTATTCAAGTCACATGGTTTGAACCCGGTTGCCGTGCGCCATGCCCGTGAAGAAGACCATGCCACCATACGCTCGCATGGTTTGAGCATAGATGTGGTCAGCAAACCCAGGGCAGAGCCTGAACTTAAGCTTGAAACCGCGGTTGATGTGCCAATCGTACAACCAGCCCCGGCACCAGTAGAAATTGCGCCTGGCCCGGCACCCGTTGCAGTTGAGCCACAGGTGATTATTCGCAATATGCCCGCCATGGTGATCGACACTCCCGTGCGCGCTGGCCAGCGTATATACGCACGCGGGGCGGACCTGATCATTACCGCCTCGGTGAATAACGGGGCAGAAGTAATTGCCGATGGCAGCATCCATATTTATGCGCCTTTGCGTGGCCGCGCCCTGGCCGGGGCGACTGGTAACACCCACGCCAGGATTTTTGCCCTGACCATGGAACCTGAACTGGTTTCCATCGCCGGTATTTACCGTACCTTTGAAAACGGCTTTCCGCCGTTACAGCCCCACCATGCGGTTCAAGTTAAACTGAATGGCGACAGTATTGAAGTATCATCAGTGAAATCAGCAGGCTAGTCTGCAGGTTGTACTGGAGATTAGCAGCCTCAATTTTCAGTATCTTCGGATAGATAAAAGGAGTTATTTGTGGCAAGAATCATCGTTGTGACATCCGGTAAGGGCGGCGTAGGCAAGACCACTTCCAGTGCCAGTTTTTCTTCTGGCCTGGCTATGCGCGGCCATAAAACAGCCGTGCTGGATTTTGACGTGGGTTTGCGTAATCTTGACCTCATCATGGGCTGTGAACGCCGTGTCGTGTATGACCTGGTGAATGTCATCAGCGGTGAAGCGACGCTGAACCAGGCCTTGATCAAGGACAAGCACTGCGATAACCTGTTTATTTTGCCCGCCTCACAAACCCGCGATAAAGATGCGCTGACAGAAGAAGGCGTAGAGCGGGTACTGAATGACCTGATCAAGATGGATTTTGAATTCATCGTCTGCGATTCGCCAGCCGGTATTGAGCGCGGAGCTGTCATGGCGCTGACTTTTGCCGATGAAGCGATCGTCGTGACCAACCCGGAAGTCTCGTCCGTCAGGGATTCTGACCGCATCCTGGGTATCATCCAGGCCAAATCCAAACGTGCCCAGGCGGGTGGCGATCCGGTCAAGGAACATCTGCTGATCACCCGCTACTCACCAAAACGAGTGGAAGCCGGTGAGATGTTGTCTTACACCGATGTACAGGAAATCTTGCGCATACCGCTGATTGGTGTTATTCCTGAATCCGAAGCGGTGCTTCATGCGTCTAATCAAGGTAACCCTGCCATTCACATGAAGGGCAGTGATGTTTCAGATGCCTATGAAGACGTGGTTTCCCGCTTTTTGGGGGCAGAAGTGCCCTTGCGTTTCATCAACTACGAAAAACCGGGGCTGCTGCAACGCATTTTCGGAGGCAAATAATATGGCTCTGCTTTCATTTTTATTTAATACCAAACCAAAAACCGCCAATGTAGCGAAGGAGCGCCTGCAAATCATCATTGCGCGTGAGCGCACTGGCCGGGATGGTGGTTATGATTTTTTACCTGCATTGCGTGAAGAACTGATCGCTGTTATTTCCAAATACACCAAGGTGAATCCGGAAGATATCAAAGTATCATTGGATAAACAGGGAAATCTGGAAGTACTGGACGTCAATGTCGTTTTGCCGGAACTGGAATTACGTAGTTAAGTCTTCAGGACACTGACTGGTTTGCAAATACAGGCAGTGCGACAAGGAATTTACTAAAAAACAACAACATCAGCAATGATCGCCTTCTATTAGTGAAAGTTTGTAACAAGAAGTAATTTGTGTTTTATTCACATTTTTTCACAATTACTTATTTTTTCACTTGCTTTCGATATAATGGAAGATATTCCACTTTATTTGCCGGACATCAACGGTAACATCCTATGAGAATCGCTGTACTTGACGACGACAATAACTTGCTCGAATTGGTCTGCACCATACTGAATGCAGCTGGTCATACGACTCACCCTTTCCTGAGCGGAAAAGAGATGCTGCATCAATTGCGCAGGGAGAGTTACGACATGCTGATACTGGACTGGCAAGTGCCAGACCTGAGCGGCACTGAAATCTTGCACTGGGTGAGAGAGAAACTTTCGCCTACGCTACCGGTCCTGTTCATGACCAGCCGCTCTGGTGAAGACGATATCGTCGCAGGCCTGGCTGCCGGTGCCGACGATTACATGATCAAGCCGATACGCCGCAGTGAAATGGTGGCCAGGGTGCAGGCCTTGTTACGCCGCGCTTACCCTACCCAGGCAGCGTCTGAACATTTACAATTTGGCATCTACAAATTTGAGACCCGCGCTGGCCGCGTCAGTGTCAATGATGTGCCTGTGGAAATGACGCAGAAAGAATTTGACCTGGCCCTGCTGTTGTTCCGCAACCTTGGCCGCCCCCTGTCCCGCGCTTACATACTCGAAGCAGTATGGTCGCGCGATGTGGATATCCCTTCACGTACCATGGATACGCATATTTCCAGGGTGCGCAGCAAACTGGAATTGCGGCCTGAAAATGGCTACAGGCTGGCACCAGTCTATAGTTATGGCTATCGCCTCGAACAGATGACACCAGAATAAATACCCCCGGGGCAGCCAAAGCTGCCCCGCTTAGTTTTCCCCATCAAGGAGTCCCGCATGAGACCATGCGCCCCCACGCTCTTGCAAAAGACCCCCTATTGCATGTTACTGAGCCTGGCAATTACTGCCCCTTTTGGCGCTTTTGCCGCTCTGCCCCCCGCTGCTACAGGTACACCGGGCAGTTTTATCAATACCCCGCCAGACATGACTTATTTCGCCCTCCAGGGTGATACTTTGACATCGATCGCCAAACGCTACACCGACAAGACGACCAATTGGCCGATACTGGGCAAGCGCAACAAGATAGGCAATGACAGGGCGATACCCATAGGCACGGCAATACTAATACCGCTGGAACTGTTGCCAGAAGAACCAAGCGAAGCCAAGGTCATTGCCATGACCGGCAACCCGGCTTACAAAGCTGCCGACGGCAGCAGCGGTACGCTGGCCTTGGGCAGCGTCTTGAAAGAAGGCGCGCAGATCAGTACCGATAAAAATGGTTTCCTGACCATGGCCTTGCCGGATGAATCACGCATATCCATACCGTCGAACAGCAATGTCAGCCTCTCCAAGTTGCGCAAGACCAAATATACAGGCAGCCCGCGTACTGAAGTCACCTTGTTGCAGGGCAAGGTAGAGTCACATGTTTCTTCGCTAGTCAGTAACAAGGGGCGTTTTGAAGTGCGCACCAACCTGGCTGTGGCGGGCGTACGCGGCACCAATTTCCGCGTTGGCGTCAATGAAGATGGCATTGCCAATGAGGTGCTGGAAGGCGGTGTTGCCGTCAATAATACCGTCGCCAAGAAGATGGATGAACTTGTCCTCACCACCGGCAAGGGCAATATCGTTTCAGCCGCGGGTGTGGGCAAGCCTGTTGATTTGCTGCCACCACCCATTTTGAATGACAGCTATCTGTTGCAAGAACGTCCTACCCTGCAATTCCAGGTAGAAACCAATCCTGCTGCCACGGGTTATCGCGTGCAAATCGCCCAGGACAAGGACATCATCAATGTGCTGGCAGAAAACCACTACAAAGATACTCGCTTCAAGTTTGATGGCTTTGCCGATGGTAATTACTTTGTACGTATCACAGCCATAGATAAACTCGGTCTTGAAGGCCTGCCACTGGTCAAAGCGGTGACCCTGAAAGCAAGACCAGAGCCGCCTTTCACGGTACAGCCCAAGAACAAGGTACGCGCCGAACGTCTGGATTTTGCCTGGACAGAATCCGGCGATGCCCAGGCTTATCACTTGCAAGTCGCCAAAGATGCAGCATTCAAGAACCTGCTCATCGACAAGCCTGACTTGAAAGAAGTCCAGTTCAGCGCCGACCGCCCTGCCGAAGGTGAGTATTTCTGGCATGTCGCAACGATAGTGCAAAAAAATGGCAAGCCAGATCATGGTCCTTACAGCGATGCCCAGAAATTCGTGGTTTTGCCGGTGACCAGTCTGGCACCGCCGGATGAAGGCAATGGTAATCAATTGTCATTTAGCTGGGCTTCTGAACCGGGACAAAAATTCCTGATACAGATCAGCACTGATCCTGATTTCAAGAAACTGTTCCTGAGCAAGGAACTCGACAAGGCTGAGCTGAAAATCAACCGACCAGATGCTGGTGTTTACTTCATCCGTGTGCGCTCAACTGACCCGGATGGTTATGTCAGCCCCTTCTCATCGACCCAGAAAATCACGCTGCAACAGCGCTGGACCAGTGGGGACGGCTCGCCCATACAGAGTGGCAGCGGCCCTATCGGCACCAATTATTGATACAATCACAGTATAAAAAGGACAGGCAAATTTAGCAGCACCCTATGAAAAACAGCCACTTACAGGTAGAACGTATTGCATTACGCGAGTGGCTGGTTCTCAGTATCCTCATCCTCTGCGTCACCGCTGGCCTGCTCTACTACAAGACCCTGGAGCGAACTGATCTGGTCTTGTATGACAGGCTGATGCAACTCAATTCCCGTCCGGCGCGGGATGACATCATCATCGTTGGCATAGACAGCCACAGCCTTAGCGAACTTGGCAAATGGCCATGGCCGCGTATGCGTCATGCTGAACTCATCAAGCAAATCAGCGCAGCCCAGCCTGTGGCTATCGGCATGGACTTTGTCTTTACGGAAGCTGAAGAGCGCAATGAGCAGGCGCAAAATGGTGACCAACAACTGGCAGAGGCGCTGGTACGCAGCAATAACGTGGTCTTGCCGCTGATCTCGGAAAATGCGGGCAAGGGCCTGACCACGGTGCGGCCCATCCCCTTGCTCGCAAGTGCTGCGCGTCAACTGGCGCATATCAACCTGGAACTGGACAAGGATGGCGTAGTGCGCAGTGTTTTCCTGCGCGAAGGCATGAATGGAGAATGGTGGCCGCATTTTGCGCTGGCACTGGCCGACATCGGTAGCCAGGTGACCCCGGGTACCGAAACAAATTTGCCGGGTGAACGCCTGCCGGCCAGCTTGCGCAATGCAGCACCTGAGCCTGGTACCTGGCAACGCGACTATCTGATCCATATTCCTTTCGCTGGCAGCAGCGGGCACTTCCGCTCTGTGCCTTATGTCAGTGTGTTACGCGGCGAAGTGCCTGCTGATTTCTTCAAGAACAAGTATGTGCTGGTTGGCCCTACGGCCAGTGCCATGGCGGATTCTTTCCCTACGCCGGTATCTGGTAACGAGGGCATGATTTCCGGCGTGGAGATCAATGCCAATATCCTCGCCGCGCTGCTGGACCAGCGCAGCATACATGCGGCACCCAAGCTGTATTTATACCTGCTGAATCTGCTGGCCGTGGCGCTGGCGCTGACGGCTTACCAGATGCTGTCGCCACGCAAGGCCCTGATGGCAACTGCGGTAGTGGCAGTCATCACCATGGTCGGTAGCTGGGCCATGCTCAGGTATGCAGGTTATTGGGCAGCCCCCACTGCGGCCCTGTTTGCGCTCATTCTTGCTTATCCCCTGTGGAGCTGGCGCAGGCTGGAAGCAGCGATACGCTTTCTGGCAGAAGAATTCCGGGTGCTCGACCAGGAACCCCATCTCTTGCCCGAATTTATCGATGAAGATGATGAAGAACCCGCGCGTGCCCTGACCGATACCCTGGAACAAAGCATCAATGCCATGCGTGAAGCAGTCGATCGCGTACGTGACCTGCGCCAGTTTGTCAGCGACAGCCTGGCCAGCCTGCCTGATGCGACCATGGTCACCACTACCGATGGCAATGTCTTGCTGACCAATCAGCCTGCCCTTGATTATTTTGCTGGCATAGGCATGGCCAAGGTCAATGATGCGTTGGTACCCTACCTGTTCGCCAAGATGTCGCCACCAAGCAATGCTGATACCGGTTCAGATGCCAGTTTTAGCTGGTGGGATTTACTGGATATCAAACACACCAAAACCATGTCGCAGGGTATAGAAGTCAGAGACCCGCAGGGCAAGGATTTGCTGATCAAGAGCGCTCCGAGTTACAACGGTGAAAAACAACTGGTGGGCTGGATAGTCAGCCTCATCGATATCACCAGCGTGCGCGCCGCCGAGCGCAGCCGGGATGAAACCCTGCATTTCATTTCGCACGACATGCGTGCACCACAGGCCTCGATACTGGCACTGCTGGAATTACAAAAAGATAGCAGCACGGCCTTGCCGGCGGATGAATTCATGGCACGCATAGAAAGGGCATCCCGCTCCACTTTGGGCCTGGCAGATAATTTTGTACAACTGGCACAGGCAGAGTCCCAGAATTATCGCTATGAAGAAGCAGATTTCCAGGACATCTTGCTGGTAGCGACCGAAGAAATGTGGACACTGGCGCGCAGCAAGAATATCCGCATACAAACAAAAATCCAGGATGAAGAATTCCCGGTACTGGTCGATAACTCACTGATGACCAGGGTACTGACAAATCTGCTGTCAAATGCCATCAAATACAGTCCCAAGAACACCACGATCACTTGTTCGCTGGTGCGTGAGCAACGCCTGGCTGACTCTATCATCGTCTGCTCTATCACTGACCAGGGTTATGGCATTACCCATGCAGACCAGGCTAGGTTATTCCAGCGCTTCCAGCGTTTCAAGACCAGTGACCAGCCCAAGAACGACGGGATAGGCCTGGGCATGGTATTCGTCAAGGCAGTTCTGGACAGGCATCAGGCGACCATCGACTTCACCAGCGTGCCGAATGAAGGTACGACTTTCAATGTACGTATTCCAGCCGATCTGGGATAAATTCCGGCCTTGAGCATGAACAAAAAAGCAAATATTGTCGTATCGCACGTTGTAAAAAAGGCATAACTCTTGGCTTATACGGCTCACTTGATATGCATCAAACATCCGGTCTGAGGAAAATGCTGGTGCAACGCGCTATAATGCAGCCTTACATCCTCCCCCAGCTTATTTCAGCTTAATTGCAATGCAACTGTCTGCTGTTGGCCTCAACCACACGACCGCGCCGCTGTCCCTGCGCGAAAAGGTCGCCTTCTCGCCTGAGCAAATATCTCAGGCAGTGGTGGCTGCGCGTGCCTGGTTTGGTCGTGATGGCAATGTGGCAACGCATGGTAATGAAGCCGCAATCCTGTCAACCTGCAACCGCACAGAACTGTACGCTGCTTGCAGTGGTGCCAATGCCATTGATTCTACTGCACATTTTCTGGCGGATTTTCATCAGCTGTCTTACACAGATTTACGCCCGCATTTGTACACCCTGCCGCAAGACAATGCGGTAAGACATGCCTTTCGTGTTGCTTCCGGCCTGGATTCCATGGTCATTGGCGAACCGCAAATCCTGGGGCAAATGAAAGATGCGGTACGCCAGGCAGAAGCAGCCGGTGGCCTTGGTACGTATTTGCACCAAATGTTCCAGCGCAGTTTCGCTGTCGCGAAGGAAGTACGCACTACCACAGAGATAGGCGCGCATAGTGTCTCCATGGCTGCCGCTGCAGTGCGCCTGTCACAGAGAATTTTTGACAAGATATCTGACCAGCATGTCCTGTTCATCGGTGCAGGCGAAATGATAGAGTTGTGCGCCACCCATTTTGCGGCACAAAACCCCAAGTCGCTCACGATAGCCAACCGCACTCTGGAACGTGGTGAAGCATTGGCCCACCGCTTCAGCGGCAAGGCCATACGCCTGGCAGACTTGCCACAGCAACTGGCGCAATTCGATATCATCGTTTCCTGCACTGCCTCATCCCTGCCTATCATCGGCCTGGGTCTGATAGAACGTGTCGTCAAGGCGCGCAAGCACCGCCCCATCTTCATGGTTGACCTGGCTGTGCCACGCGATATAGAACCTGAAGTCGCCAAGCTGGACGATGTGTTTTTATATACCGTCGATGACCTCGGCACTGTCGTGCAAACCGGGCTGGAAAGTCGCCATGCTGCTGTTGCCCAGGCTGAGGCCATCATAGAAACCCGCGTGCAATCCTTCATGCATTGGGTGGATGGCCGCGCTGTTGTACCGGTGATACAGGATTTGCATGAAAGCAGCGAGCAATTGCGTCTGATGGAGCTAGAACGTGCACGCAAGATGCTGGCACGCGGCGATGATATAGACGCTGTACTGGAAGCACTGTCCAAGGGCATCACAGCCAAGTTCCTGCATGGCCCGCAACAGGCACTGCATCAAGCCAGTGGCGATGAACGCGCCCGCCTGGCAACACTGTTACCTCAATTATTCCGCACCAAGCGTTAGCGACTCGCTACGCCACTTGCCTGTCCGCTTAAGCGCACAGGCAAGTCCCATCTGGGTCAGGCTGACCCGCCCTATCATTAGCGTTATTCGCATCCATCGCTATATAGCAAAAAGAGTACACCATGAAACCATCAATGCTACACAAGCTCGACCAGCTTGCCGAACGCCTCGACGAAGTTGGCCACCTGCTCATGCAGGAAAGTGCCACCAATGACATGGACAGCTACCGCAAACTGAACCGCGAGCATGCTGAACTGGGCCCCTTGGTCGCCCTGTACAACAATTACAAACAAGCGCAAGCCGATATCGCCGAAGCCGAGCTCATGCTCAGCGACCCCGACATGAAGGCCTTTGCCCAGGACGAAATCGAAGCCGCCAAGAGCACCATGCAGACACTGGAGAGTGATTTGCAAAAAATGCTGCTGCCCAAAGACCCGAATGATGAGCGCAATATCCTCATGGAGATCCGCGCTGGTACTGGTGGCGATGAGGCGGCGCTGTTTGCAGGTGACTTGCTGCGCATGTATATGCGATTTGCCGAGCGTAACCGCTGGCAGACAGAGATCATGTCGGAATCACCATCTGAACTGGGCGGCTACAAAGAGGTGATCGTGCGCCTGGCTGGCCAAGGGGTATACTCAAAACTTAAATTTGAATCCGGTGGCCACCGCGTGCAGCGCGTACCTGCAACAGAAACCCAGGGCCGCATCCATACCTCGGCCTGTACCGTTGCCGTCATGCCCGAGGCTGATGAGCTGGCAGACGTGATCATCAACAATGCCGACCTGCGCATAGACACCTTCCGCGCCAGTGGTGCCGGTGGCCAGCATATCAACAAGACTGACTCCGCCGTGCGCCTGACGCATATTCCTACAGGTATCGTGGTGGAATGCCAGGACGGCCGCAGCCAGCATCAAAACAAGGCACAAGCCATGCGCGTACTGGCAACCCGCATCATGGATGGACAGTTACGCGAGAAGCAAGCCAAGGAAGCGGCCACCCGCAAAAGCCTGATCGGTTCCGGTGACCGCAGTGAGCGTATACGCACCTACAATTACCCGCAAGGCCGCATGACGGATCACCGCATCAACCTGACGCTGTACAAGCTCGATTTCATCATGGATGGTGAACTGACAGAGTTGACGACCGCGCTGGTAGCAGAACATCAAGCCGAACTGCTGGCTGAGCTGGGTGATGATTGATAGAAATGACGACAGAAAGGCCGACAAAAATGCAAAGAGAGATGGCTAATAGATATGACAAATAAGCATATCCATAAGACAAAACCAGCTTTCGCGTAAAATCAACAGTATTTGATTGCGCAATTGCATGAAACTGTCGGATACTCGCTGCCACTATCCTGTGATACAGAACTAAAACGCCAGGATTACGTCCAATAACAATTCTTTCATCGCGTTCACCATGAATCTGTCGAAAAAACTTTTGCTGTCGATTGCCCTTACCTGCATAGGCTTACTGGCAGCCGCCATGTATTTGCAAATCGTGGAAAAAATGCTGCCTTGCCCGTATTGCGTATTCCAGCGCTATGCCTTTGCCCTGGTTGCGGTTTTCTGCCTGATAGCTGTCGCCAACGATGGCATTATCCATCGCCTCACGACGGGCATGGCACTGCTATCCGCGCTGGTTGGTCTGGGTGCTGCCGGCAAGCATTTCTGGATACTTGAACACCCTGCCCTGTCCTGCGGTATTGATCCGCTGGAAACTGGTCTGAACAGTTTCTTCCTGGCACAATGGTGGCCAGCCATGTTCAGGGCTGACGGCCTGTGTGAAACACCTTATCCACCTACCCTGGGCTTGTCACTGCCAGCATGGGCGGGAATATTCTTTATATTATTTAGCTTGACGCTGTTGGTGCTGCTGATACGCAACCAAAAGACCAAGCGCGGCATGTTTGGCCCATCACGCTAATGCTGGATTGGCTACAGCCAGGTATTACCCTGGCGGCTTGTGAAAGCGCCAGCCCGCTGGATCGCATAGACACCCGCCTGCTGCTCATGCATGGCCTGGGCCTGACGCGCATACAATTGATCACGCAATCCGAACTGGTACTCAATACAGAGCAACTCGCCATCATGGATGCGTTGTTTTGCCGTCGCATCCAGGGCGAACCCATCGCCTACATCGTGCGAGAACGTGAGTTCTTTGGCCTGAATTTCCTGGTCACGCCGGCTGTGCTTATTCCCCGGCCTGATACTGAATTGCTGGTCGAACTGGCTTTGCAATATGCCCCCGCCCATTCAAGCTTGCTGGACATGGGCACGGGTTCAGGTGCCATTGCAGTCGCTGTCGCACATCAAAGACCAGACCTGCGAGTGACTGCCCTGGACGTCAGCCTTGCTGCCTTGGCAGTCGCGCAAGAAAACGCCAGACGTCATCTGCCCGCAAATAAAATAGATTTTTTTTGCAGCGACTGGTATGCCGTTCTGGCAGGTAAAAAGTTTCACACTATCGTCAGCAACCCACCTTATATCGTGGTCAATGATGCTCATTTACAACAAGGTGACTTACGCTTTGAACCCATCCATGCCCTGACAGACCATGCTGATGGCCTGTCTGCCTACCGTCAGATCATAGGCCAGGCGCATTTACACTTGCAGTCAAATGGCTGGCTGTTGCTTGAACATGGCTATGACCAGGCAGAAGCTATGCGTAGCTTATTAACGCAAAACTGCTTTACTGAAGTACGAAGCTGGCGGGATTTGGCGGGGATAGAAAGAGTCTCAGGCGGCAAGCTACTGATGCAGACATAAAAAATGGCACCCTTGATACGGGTGCCATTTTTTTTATACAGGAAAAACTTAGTTCCTGGATGGGAATATGCCTTCCATCGCGATGATGTAGTTCAAACCCAGGTATGGTTGCATCACGGTGTTGGTTGAAGTGACAGTCACAGGGAATGCTGTAGGTGTGCCTGAACCTGTATTTGCATTGGTCACAGCAGCGGTACCAACGATTGCTGTCGTGACACCACCCAAAGCTATCGGAGCTGTTGGCGCTGTCGAAGCAGGCAAGAAAATAGCTGCGCCAGATGCCCCGCCAGCAGTATTGGTCAAGCCGCCATTATTTGCTACCACTGCCAGGCCACCATTAGTTGCTGTGCCAACATTTACAGTCGTATTCGCTGTTAATCCAGTGACATCTACTGTTGCAGTATGGGTATGCGCAGGCAAATTCGCTACTGTTAACGTCACACTGCCTGTACCAGTAGAGATGGCTGTTACATTGTTAGTGCCGGCTTTTTCACCTTGCGAGACATTGGCAATACCTGGGCCCGCACCCTGGGAACCAACTACTACACGGCCACGCAAGTCAGGGATGCCAAAAGTAGCCTGGCCGTCACCACCATACATCGTGCCCAACAAAGCAAACATGGCTGAGTTTTGGGAAATAGCGACAGTCTGACCATTGCAGAACAGCCAGCCACGAGGTGGATAGTTAAAGCCTACGGCCAGTACAGTACCCATAAATGCATCCATTGCATACTCCAATTCAAGTTATCGTTCAAATAGGGATTGTGCTATCTAGTCTCTTCTGCATTCACCCCTATCAAGGAACATGAATTCAGAGCTTTCATCAATGGCTCTCATATGCAAACAAACAAGCAATTTCAAAAAAAGCAAACCAATTCTACAACCCTTATATGAAAAACACACTGCAAATTTTGCATCATGATGCTACTTAACAAATTTTAACTTTCAGTCGGAATCGCTCTAGTTGACTATACTTTTCCTCGCAGAGTTGTACAAAATCTGAAGTGGGTTTTGTTAGCACCGCATCCCCTGACTGAGGATCACCTGTAAAACTGGTGTAGCGGTGCTTGGAATGCAGGCCTGAACGTTCTTTCAGTTTCGCCAATGATTGTTCATCACAATCAAGTCGAAACCGGCCTAGCAAATCCTCCCACATTACCCCGGGCAATTGCTGATAATTCAGCAGCAGCAAATCCTCAGCCACCGCATGTTCAAGTCCTGCGCAAAACATGCTGTGCAACACGCTTGCCGCGTATACATCAAAATCTGCTGCCGCGATTTCTGTATCCTCAACTTGCAGTCGCGTTGTATTAAGCAGGCCAGGTATCATTTGCGGCCCCCGCTGACGATAGTGCGAGGCAAGCACGGCTTGCGGTTCGCGGTATAGAAAGATCATGGGAACGTCAGGATAAGCCTCGCGCACAAAGGGTATCCAGGGCAAATGCCAGCTATCGAATTTGATAAAAAAATGGCTGTCTTCTGTCGAGCGCCGTTGTCCAAGCGCAGCAATGAGGTTCTGAAAAACCGATGTTGCGTTCTGGAATTCAGGATGCTCGTGAAGGTAACGAAAAAATGCGTCGATGACTGGCGGCTCTGACATCACTATGCACTGCGGCAGCGACGCCAGCATTTGCGTCAGCAAGGTAGAGCCGCAGCGTGACACATGAAAAATAAAAGCCGCAGGCGCCAATCGCGGCATGCACTCAATTTGCGCAGGCAAACTTTCCAGTATTGTCTGACAAACTTGCCTTTGCTCGCGGCTTTGCTGGTTCAGGGTATCAAGAAAAAACGATTCCAGGAACCGCGCCTCTCCCAGATGGCGCCAGTGTAAAGTGCCTTTCAAGGCATCAATTGCTACCGGGTACCAACCCAGCATTGAAGACAATTGATCTGCACTTATTTGCTGGCCACGCAACAATGCTCTGTCTTCGGCTGCGAAGCTCGTTTTGATACTCATGCGTTTCATTTCCATATTCAGCCCGGTGATGCCTGCCCCAGCCTGATGGCATCAAGGCGACTGGCAATTTGCAAGCCTGCGCTTTGCCCGGTGGCACGCAACATGGTGATGACTTCCAGCACATTACCGTCGTGAATGGCCGGGTCATCATATTTTGGCCTGGGCCTGGCGACCCAGCCGGCATCAAGAAACAATTGCTCCAGCCAGACGTTGCTGACGCAATCTATCATCAAATGCACCCTCGCCTGACTACCCGGATTGACCACCCCATGCAGGCATGCCGCATTCAGATACCAGGTATCGCCAGCAGAAAAATGCACTTCTTCACCATCAATCTTGAACAGCACATCGGGCGTCGTAGTGACAGGTACATGCAGACGGGTAATGCCATCCTCCAGAGAAGTACCATCGTCCCTGTGCTCTTTGATGATGCCGCCGGCTTCCAGAGACATCAGGCGCACGGAAGTTTTTTCACATTGAAACGTATCGACCACTTCCCGTAAATACGGGCAGGTTTGCATGAGTGCAGTATCCTCGAAATTGCCTTCATTCACAGGCATGATGTGATCCATGCGGCCATCAACAGCGCGCAAGGGCAGGCAAGTCCAGTTGTTGATGTAGGCATTGGTATTGAAATGCCTGATCCATTCAGATGCTTCAAGTTGCTGCAGCTCTGCACGCAAACGGGATAGGTCAAAACTGAAAGGCAACTTCAGGTAGCGACTAGGCCGAGACATCAAGCTGCCCTTGTTTTTTCATGTTACTAGCCAGGGTAGTGGCTGATACTACGTCGGCCAAGACCTCAGATCCTGTCGAAGCATGGGCGCGCCATTGCATTTGCTCAAACAGTTCATCAGTACTAAGTGCGACAAATCCCGTCTGCAAATACAGACCCCGCGCCGCAAAATTGGTTTGCTCAACAGCGAGACTGACACTTTTGCCGTGATTTGCCGCGTGTGCCTGCAAAGCCTGCAACATTGCCCTGGCGATGCCCTGGCGATGCGCAGCGGGAATAATCGCGATATCCACCAGGCGAACATCATTGCTGCCTGTATCAATAATGACACGCCCAACTGGCTGACCATCATCTTCAATCATCAAATGCAGGGCTTCAGGGTAATTCAGCCTGATACCCTCCATCTGCACATGCTGTTGCATTTTGATCATTTGCGCGATGAAGGCCGCATCCATCGGCATGTGCCGCAAATCCTCACGGCGGCTGGCGTATAAGGCGTCCAGGAAAGCCTGATCATCGTCATTGACTTTACGCAACGCTAGAGCAGCAGGTAATTTATACACAAGCACCCCCAAGCTGGTTAAAATAACATGCTTGTCATCCTGCCTATGCTTGTGTTTTCTTGCAAGTGAAACTTTTCAACACTCAGACCATGTCCATTACCCTAGAACAAGTTCTCCCCCTGATCGGCAATAAGTTTCAACTCGAAACCTCGAATGGCATCATTCATCTTGAACTGGTCGAAGCCGAGGAACGACCACGTCGTGGGGTGCCTGAATCTTTCCGTACGCCCTTATTGTTGATTTTTGCAGGCTCATCCAGCCAGCCACTGGCACAAGATAATTATTTCATCGAACACCCTGCATTAGGCAAGCAAGTCTGGACTATCGCCCCTACGCTGGCAGACCATGCCAAGGGGCAATATCAACGCCCACATCAGGATGGTGGCACTTGTGTTTATTACCAGGTTTTCTTTAATTAATTTCCTCCGCTGCAAGGCTTTTCTTATTGCCTATGCGACATTCAAATTTTTCATCTAAATTGCTTAATTAATTAGCAGTTTTTTGTTACATTTGCCCGCAAAAAAATTTTTCAATGTTATTATTGCAGTTAATTTTTTAACATTGAATAATTTATCTTCTTGATTCAACAAGATAAATTGCAAGTCAGAAATATCGGCTATCAAACTGAATGACGGCGAGAAGTCTTGTTGTAATGCCCCTGAACCCAGTCCTTGATTTCTGATTTGTTACGTATCGGGTATTTGCTTAGTCCCGATTTTTTTAGCTTATCGGTGGTGTGCGGATGCCTGGAAGTAATCAAACGGAAAGCAGTACTGAACCTGCTGCAAACAAAGTCAAAACCTGGTGGCTAAGTGGTCTGCCCGGCGCGGGGAAGACGACACTTGCGCAAAACCTCGCCATGCATCTGCGTGGGCTATCTATCCCGGTTTGTGTGCTCGACGGTGACGAAATAAGGCAGGGCTTATCCAAGGATCTCGGCTTTAGCCTGGCCGACCGTGAAGAGCAAGGCCGCAGGACAGCAGAAGTCGCCCGCTTGCTCAACCTGAACGGTATTTCTGCGATTGTCGCCCTGGTTTCTCCCAGCATGCGAGGCCGGGCTTTGGCGCGTGGCATTATTGGTCATGACAAATTCATAGAAACCTATATCTCAACGCCTTTACACATTTGCGAACAACGTGACCCCAAGGGCTGGTACGCAAAAGCAAAACAAAATCCCGCATTGCAATTGACTGGTATCAGCGCTCCTTATGAAGCACCCACTACAGCTGAATGCGTGATTGATACCAGCCAGACCGAATTAGCGGCTGCCATCCAACAACTCTCTTCTTTCCTGAAAGCATAATCACTGCATGGCACAAGCTACCTATCATTTCATCTCTGGTCTGCCACGTTCCGGCTCTACCTTATTGGCTGCTTTGTTACTGCAAAATCCACGCTTTCATGCCGGGATGACCAGCCCTGTCGGCACTTTATATACCAGCTTGCTGCATCAGT
>NZ_JBMPOV010000019.1:0-63565 GCF_049340405.1 Undibacterium sp. Ji42W | reverse complement strand
ATTCACAGCTGCCAAATTATTCTGCAATCTGGTTGATCGCGCATTTCTTTGGCTTTGCTTCATTTCTCTCCCGCTCTTCAGCGGGAGGCGAACTATAGCAAACCTTTGCCCTGCTTTGCAAGGCCTTCGCGTAAATTATTTAGGGTATTCTTGGGGACGCCGTGCCGGGGACGGGGTAAGGGTTGGTTTTTGTAGGGTGTGCTATGGGCACCCTGCTAGCTCTGGTGTTTGGGGTGGTAGTTTGCATCACCGTTCATCACCGTTCATCACCGTTCATCACCGTTCATCACCGGACGACGCTGGGCTCCTGCCTGCGCAGGAGCGTCGGGTCGATGGACTTCTATATTGATGGCATTTCGCTGATCGGCCGGAAACCATCCCTACCCTAACCCTCCTCTTGAAAGGAGGGATTTCATGGCTTTGCGGGATGCTGGATTTGCCTCTCGCAGTGAGGGGCCTTTATTAAGCTAAACGGCTCTCTATATGTATGTACCAAAAACGAAATCCGCCAAAGCAAACATTCAGAATGCCTAATTGATTATTTGCAGAGAAATCAAGTAAGGTTAGGTTTTTCTCACTTTTAATTATTCTCATGTCTGCGAATTCAGAAGGTTCTACCAAAGCGATTTTTTATGCGCTGGGTGCCAATGGCGGTATCGCCCTGGCTAAATTTGGCGCGGCCATCTTTACATCCTCCGGGGCCATGCTGGCGGAAGCAATTCATTCGACGGCGGATTGCATTAACCAGGTGTTCTTGCTGGTGGGCTTGAAGGAAGCCAAGCGGGCACCGGATACATCTCACCCCATGGGCTATGGGCGGGTAGTTTATTTCTGGGCCATGATGGTGGCTTTGCTGTTGTTCTTTTTGGGTGGCGCGTTTTCTGTCCTGGAGGGTGTAGAGCGCCTGAAGCATCCTGAGCCACTAAAGAACCCTATCGTCGCGCTGGTAGTGCTGGGTATTTCTGTCGCCCTGGAAGCATTTTCATTGTATGGGGCGATGCTGGAGATACGCAAGATAGCTGGTGGCAAGTCTTTCTTTCGCTGGTTCCGCGAGACCCGTCAGTCTGAATTGATGGTAGTGGCGGGTGAAGATATCGCTGCCCTGGCTGGCCTGGCGGTGGCTTTTGTTGCGGTGGTGCTGTCAGTAGTAACCGGCAACCCGATCTGGGATGCGATAGGTTCTATCGTCGTGGGCATACTCTTGATGGCGGTCGCATTTTTTGTCATCAGGGAAGTCAAGGCCATGATTACTGGTGAGTCTGCCGCACCAGAAGTCAATGAAGCGATACGTGCACATATAGAAAGCCACCCGCATGTTGATCACGTCATCAATCTGATTACCTTGCAATGGGGTGAACAGTTGATGATCGCCGTACAGGCAAAAATGCGTCCTCAGGGTTCTGACCAGGCGCTAATTACTGCCATCAATGAAGTCGAAGATGGCATACAAAGCAACTGGCCACAGGCGAAGTGGTGTTTCTTTGAGCCTGATATCGATAGTACCGACGACTAAGCAGGCGTATCCGTATCAAATGTGCGGGCCTTATACCCGCACATTATCAACTTCATCAGCAGACCTGAGCAATGTATGGATGGCGCGTTCAAACAGGGGCTCATCTTCGACAAAACGCAGTCGGGCCGTATCCAGTAACTCACATAGCACGCGTATGCTGAGTACAGCAGGAAAGTCATCCCCTTTGATACTCAGCACGACATAGATCAGGTTTGGGTCCACCCAGCGCAAACAAGCCTTGGCATTGAGCTTCTCGGTTTTGATATCGACCAATGCACCACAGACGATGCGTTCAAGATAGGCTGGATTGAGTTCTGGCTCAGCAGGCACATCACCAACAATCACACCTTCCACAGGCAGTTCAGGCCTCTGGACTTCCTTGTCCAGCATCCTGGTATGCAAACCCAGTTCGCCAAACACGTCGAGCTGATACATTTCCCTGGCGAATTCGTAATGATGAACTTCGGAATGCTCTATCGTGTCGGGCTGATTGGTAAATTGTTCAAAACGTTCGTGCATGGCCGGCAGGCTTAGTCCTTGCGGTTTTTTGCTGTCTGCTGTCGGACGCAGGGCCTGGGCGTGCGCTTCTGCCAGCCAGTTCAATAGTTTTTGTTGCCTGGATTTTTCCAGCTCCATCAAGTCCATGCCATGACGTAGCGTGCCCACCATATTGGGCAGCATGGACGACAGCAGGTTGCGGTCGTCGTTATCGAGTTTGGGGAAAATACTCCACAGCAGGTCTGGTACTAACAGGCGATAACGCCTGGCGAGCAGGGCATCAGTTCTTTCAGCCACTTCTATCGCCCTGACCCACTCTTTCCTAAGGAAGCTGCGGAATGACATTTCCACATTCACTTTTGGCATGGCTTTGTTGATCGCTACAGCGATACAGGCAAAGCGCATGAAACGGATCTCGGCTTCACCCAGGGCTTTTACGGTACGGTGTATGTGCTGATTATTGGTGCGTAATTCACGGGAAATAAAGGTTTCAAACCTGTTCTGTATGCGCGAGAACAATTCTGGTACATCGCTGTCATGTCGCATGAGAGTCTTGATGATGCGGGCAATTTCTTCTGTGACGTGGTTATCGACATCACCGATTTGCTGTGCGCTATAGGCAATCGAGCAAATTCGGTTCAATAAAAGACGGGCAGGATGTTTGCCATCACTGAGCAGGTTTTTTTCTTTCAAGGCCAGTTGCAGGATCAGGAACTGCAATCGCCCCAGGCTGATGCGTATATTAAAAGGGACCAGCTCATCACAGAGCATGACTTCAAACAGCATGGCGACCAGGTCTATGCACATCTGTTCTTCAGTATCCTTGGCCAGGCTATACAAGGCGTCTTTGTGTTCGCGTATCAGGTTACGGATTTCACCCTTTTCATCCTTCATGGCAGCACTGTCAGGCACCATGACCTTGTGCATTTGCCCCAGGACTTTGGACAAACCCATGCTCATTTCTGGCGCCAGAGCTTGTGCTTCCACCCTTTGCTTCAACTGGCTTTCTATATTCTGCAGATGCGAGGCGACCAGGGCGGCTGGCACCTGTATAAGATCATTGCTACCCTGGCCTGCCGATGGCAAGCCTGAATGGGCAAATTGACCAGCGCGCGCCTGCGCACTTGCCTGGGCTGAACTGCTCTGGGGATTTTCTCTGGCAGTAAAGGGAATGGCGCTTTCGCTATGTTTATCCCTGTACTGGCTGACGGGAGAGACTTCGCCAAAAGCCTGTCTCAGCACACCACCCAGTGCACTATTGCCACTCAGCCAGGCTGGTCCGGCATTGGCGGGCGAAGCAACCGGCGATGGCATGCCAGCATAAGGGTTGGGAGCTGCAGCCTGCATGCCGCCAGCATTTTGTGCAAGTACGGGAGTGGCAGCAGGCAGAGACAGCGGTTTGCCGCGCACGGTCTGGAATAATTGTTCAAGGCGGACACCAGGGCTGGCCATGGATGTTTGTTGCGCCGCCGGGAAAGCGCCCTGGTTCTGTACCTGGGCCTGTCCTTGCCCTGGCTGAGCGCCAGGAAAAACTCCGGCTTGCATGGTGGAGTAAGCACCCTGTCCGCCACCAGCGGGGCCAGCTGCACCGCCCCCACCACCATTTCCACCAGCGCCACCGTAACCACCCTGCGTACCAGCAGCCGGGCTGCGTGTCTGTTGTGATTCAGGTGCCTTGCTGATCTTGAGTGCCAGGTTAGCGCTGATACCCTGCCTTTCCAAAGCAGAGTTGGCCGCTTCATAGATGACAGCCATGGTAGCAGCAAAGGTTTCACCCAACTGCTCGATGAGGATGGCTTCGCTTTCTTGGGATAATTTCTGTTCTTCTACCGCCAGGAAAATGCAGCGCGCCAGCAAATAGGGCCGAAAAGGATTTTCCCTCTCGCGTATGTCATCTTGTCCAAACAAAACCGCAATACGTATATTCAAATCCAGCAAGGCTTGTCCTGCCTTGTCGCGGAAATTCTGCGTCATTTCATTAAAGCGCAGCGTGGTCTCGAAGGTGGAAGAATCCAGTAAAGCCAGCTCAGTTGCCTTGCCCAAGGCAGAGGCTGGCCGGAAAGTGCTGTAGGCCGTAGTAATACTGCGGTCCAGTAATTGCACCAGATGGACAGGCATGGCACGGGAAATGGCATCCCATTTTTCTGGCAGGATGGCCCGTGCATTGACGATGCGACTTTTGTCAGCCGATGAAGTACCGTTGTAATTCGCCTTGGTCAGCAATGCTTCCATCGCTTCGGGCAGAATGCCGGGTACTGCATGATTAAATGCATGAGTAAATTCAGCGCGAGCACTGGATAAAGACTCGTTTGCGGCCATGTGCACCCTATATCTAGAAAATCACCTTTTAACAATACGCGAAAATGACGGACTCTGCCAAGAAAGTGCCGGACATGACGCTTTCCTGCCAGCGTTTATCCTGACTCAGCAGGATAAATGATCAGGCTGCCTTTTTTTTCCTGACCACAGTTTTTTTGGCTGGCGCTGCTTTAGCTGCAGTTGTTGCCCTGGCCCTGGTCGTCTTGGTTGCTGCAACTTCAGTCGTGGCTTCTGCATCAGGCTCAGCTTTGGCTTTGGATTTGCCAGCGGCAGGGGCTTTGGCCTTGCGCTCTTCAAATTCAAAACTGACTTTGCCATCCTTGCCACGCACCAGGAAAGCCTTGAACGGGCGACGGGTACGTTGCGAAATAAAGCCAGGCAATAAGTCTGTCTTGCCTTCATTGAGAAGTTTGCCCATTTGTTCAGGCAAAATTTCTTGTTGCAGGATGATGCGGCCACTACGGAAATCACAAGCTTTGGGTTTGGCCATGGACTTTTCGCAGACATAGGCCAGGCCCATCTCATACACGCCATTGCCACACTTTGGACAAGGTCCAAGTGAAGTTTGTTCAGAAAAATCGACAGGCTCCCCATCTTCACCTTCGTCCTGACTTTGGCCAAAATCAAATTCCAGCTTCAGATTACTGTGCTCAGTGTCTGGTACGATCTTCAGGATGGCTGCAAATGGGCGTCCCATTTTGGAGCGGAATCCTTGTAGCGGGCCGATTTCACGCTTGGCCAGTAATTCTTCCACCTCAGCGACTTCAAACTGACGGCTGCCTGGTGTCTTGCTCATCGAAAATTCGCACTTGGTGCAGGCGAAACGACGATAGTTCTCTTTGACCACGCCGCCACAGTTCGGGCAAGGTGTGTGCAAAGTTGCATAGTCACCAGGGATAGTGTCGTTATCGTATTCCTTGGCGCGCTTGACGATGATCTGGGTCATCTGGGCAATTTCGCGCATGAATTCTTCACGGCTGATCTTGCCTTTTTCCATTTGCGAGAGTTTATACTCCCATTCGCCAGTCAGTTCTGGTGACGTTAATTCATCTACCCCCAGACCGCGCAACAAAGTCATCAACTGGAAGGCTTTGGCGGTAGGCATCATTTCTCTGCCTTCGCGCAACAGGTATTTTTCGTTGAGCAAACCCTCAATGATAGCAGCACGGGTAGCTGGTGTGCCCAGGCCCTTGCCTGCCATCGCTTCACGCAAGTCACCATCATCCACCAGCTTGCCCGCGCCTTCCATGGCGGACAACAAGGTCGCCTCGCTGTAGCGGGCAGGTGGTTTGGTGACCAGCGCATTTGCAGTGATCTGGTCTGTCAATACTTTTTCGCCTTTGGCAACAGCAACCAGCGTGCCCTTGCTTTCGCCGTCTACCTTTTCTTCCAGCGCGTCCTTGCCATAAATTGCCAGCCAGCCTGCGGCGATCATGACCTTGCCTTCAGTCTTGAACTGATGACCGGATACTTCAGTGATACGTGTGGTTACCTGGAATTCTGCTGACGGGAAAAACACGGCCAGAAAGCGGCGCGTCACCAGGTCATACAGTTTTTGTTCTGGTTCGGACAAGTTCTTCGGTGCCAGTCCAGTTGGAATGATCGCAAAGTGATCACTGATCTTGGTATTGTCAAAAATGCGCTTGTTCGGCTTGAGCCAGTTATTTTTCAGTATCTGCGAAGCGAACTGGTGATAATTATTGGTTTCTGAGATGTTGCCCAGGGTCTCTTTTACCGTTGGCAGATAATCTTCCGGCAAATGACGCGAGTCAGTACGCGGGTAAGTCAGTACTTTGTGTTTTTCATACAAGGCCTGGGCCAGGCCCAGGGTATTCTTGGCAGAAAAACCAAAGCGCGCATTCGCTTCGCGTTGCAAACTCGTCAAGTCAAACAAAGGTGGCGCGATTTGCGTAGCTGGTTTGGACTCTTCCGTCACATTGCCCTGGCGATTACGGCAGGCAGCGACGACTGATTCTGCAGCGGCCTTGCTCCACAGGCGTTCTGCCCTCTTCTCTGGATCGTGCTCATCTTTCTTGAACTGGTGATCTTGCCAGCGGCCTTCATAAATACCGGCGGCACAGACAAACTCTGCCTTCACTTCCCAATAATCGCGGGAAACGAATTTCTTGATCTTTTCTTCGCGCTCAACCACGATGGACAAGGTTGGCGTCTGCACGCGGCCTACCGTGGTCAGGTAAAAGCCGCCTTCCTTGGAATTGAAGGCAGTCATGGCGCGGGTACCATTGATACCAATGAGCCAGTCTGCCTCCGAGCGGCAACGCGCTGCATCAGCCAGGGGAAGCATTTCGGCATCGCTGCGCAATTTCTGGAAACCATCGCGTATCGCACCCGTGGTCATGGATTGCAGCCACAGACGGCTGACTGGCTGCTTGGCCTTGGCATGCTGGGCAATCAGGCGGAAAATCAATTCTCCTTCGCGGCCCGCGTCACATGCGTTAATCAGGCCGGTGACATCCTTGCGCTTGATCAGCTTGTTTAGTACTTTGAGACGTGACTCGGTCTTGGCAATCGGGTTCAGGGCGAAATGTGGCGGTATCATCGGCAGATGGGTGAAACTCCATTTGCCGCGTTTGACATCATATTCTTCAGGAACCGTGATTTCCAGCAAATGACCTACTGCAGAAGACAGTACATAATTGTCGGACTCAAAATAATCATCATGCTTGGTGAAGCCCCCCAGCGCTTTCGCTATGTCATTAGCGACTGAGGGTTTTTCGGCAATGATGAGCGTTTTTGTCATTTCGGGATTCTCGAATAGGGTAAAGCGTGGTTGCCAATGTCTAATAGGCAACATTTCGCAAAATAAGCGTAAGACTACCCTAAATTTGCGGGGAATGTTAAACGTGATAGACGAAAAACCGCAATCTATGCGCGATTTTTGTCATAAAAATTCCATTTAGGAAATGATTAATGCAAAAGCCTGCTTGTATTGTCGTCATCTGACAACAATAATTCATCAAACATCAGCATGTCAGGCTCGGCGCCCTGGCTCCACAGCATCATCAAGACAATAATGCGCAACTTATCCAGTGGCAGTGGTGACTCATTGACAACCAATGCCCTTTCAATCACGATTTCGCGTTGATTGGCATTAAGAAGGCCGGCAGATTCAAGAAATTGTATAAACCCCAGTGCTGGTGTACCCAAGGCAACAATTTCTTGCTCTGCATATATCCTGAAACCCTTGGAAACGGGTATGACCGTGGCAGGTTGTGCCATATTGACAGCCAGACCCGTCAGCCAATCCAGTGCTTCGGAAATTTCATCCTCAGGGAAACCAACTGCCGACAATTTTTTAGTCAACGCCGCCGTGTCAGGACAGGCATCCGGACGGTAATAGGTTTCGTAGAGGTAAACAAGAATATCAAACATGCTGCTACTGTAGCCTTTGAAGCGATTTCAAACAAGCCCCTGTCAATTTGTTATCGGTTGATTTTACAGTTACTTATCAGGCAAGCCGGCGATAATAGCCACCTGGCAAGGCTTCCAGTTGCCCGTTCAGTTCCAGGCTTAACAGTTCTGTCGCCAGACTTGCAATGTCTATACCTGTGCGGCTTGCCAGCATATCCATATGTACGGGATCAAAGCTGATTTCTTTTAAAAGGCCAACGTCAGAAGTTTCCTTAGTGACACCGCGGGACTTTGTCTGGGCAGATAAAGTGATGGACTGTAATTGCAATTCTTCTAATATATCCTGCGCAGATTCCACCAGTTTGGCACCTTGACGGATTAATTGGTGGCAACCTTTGGACAAAGGCGAATGAATAGAGCCAGGGATGGCAAATACTTCCCGCCCTTGTTCCGCCGCCATGCGGGCGGTGATCAGGGAACCAGATTGCGCTGCAGCCTCAACCACCAATACCCCCTTTGCCAAGCCCGAGATAATGCGGTTGCGACGGGGGAAATTCGGTGCCAGTGCCGGTGTACCAAGTGAGTATTCACTGACGATACAACCCCCTCCGGCAATCAGATGTGCCAGATTGCGGTTGCGTGCCGGATAGACAATATCAGCCCCGGTACCGATAACGGCAATGGTAGAACCAGGGCCAGTCAGGCCCCCCTGATGGGCAGCGGCATCAATACCGGCAGCCAGACCTGAACTGATGCACAAACCAGCGCTGCTTAAAGAAGCGGAAAATTGCTCGGCATTGCGTATGCCTTGTACGGTCGCATTGCGGCTGCCAACCACGGCGATAGTCGCTGCTCCCAGCAAGGCGGCGCGGCCTTTGACATACAACATCAAGGGAGGGTCGGGGATTTCCAGCAAAGCCCGCGGATAATCTGCATCAGCCAGCGTCAATATCCGATTATCTGGCTGCTCTTGCCAGGCAAGGGTTTTGTCGAGTTGCTGCTGAAAATCAGATGGACTGGCCAGTAAAGCCTTGGCCAGTCTTGGTGTGACGACTTCACTGAGGGCAGCATGACCGGCAGCGAAAATCTGCGCAGGCAAGCCAAAACGGGCAAGCAAACGGCGGGCAGACTCATTGCCTACGCCTGGCGTCTGCTCCAGCCTTAACCAGGCCATCAAGTCGTGGTGTGTATCTGGCGATTGCTCCATCAACAAACAGTATTATCGTGGTGATTTGGCCGCGTCGCCCACTTTGACGATATCTTTTACCTGCATGATCAGACCGTAAGATATATTGCTGAACACGCGGAAGATGAACAGATCACCGATAGGCTCATCCGGCAATTTGATCGACTTATTTGCATCTGTCTTGTCCTGTATCACTCTGCCGTAGTTATACAGCGTCAATACCGTACCCAGATTCAGACCATCATTTTTGCCACGGTTGATAGAGACAATCTGGTTTTGTCCGGCAGAACCCACGCCACCATAGACAGACACGATACGGGCATCGACCTCTTCTCTTGGAGGGTGAGGTACATAGTTCAAAATTGGGGAAGGAGGAATCGGCATCAGACGGTCACCGACTGCCATTTCCTGTTTTGAACGGACCACAGAGAAAGTATGCACATCACTTTCGTCATTGCCTTCACGCTCCAGTTTGACGGTGCCCAGATATTCCGCCTCATAGGCGATAATGGCCTTGGTGACAGGATCGTGCAATGGCTTGCCTGGACGGAAAACCTGGAAGGAAGTACCGCCATCGAGTTCGCCACGGACATAAGCCTGTTCATACAGGCCCAGGTTAACCCGGCCTTCCTTGGTAGCAATAATGCGTGGCGCGACAGCCAAATCATCATCTTCCAAGATCAAAGGCTGAGACAGGAAAGGCTCTATCACGGATGCTGGAATGGCCGGTATCGCGTTCTCCCCCAGACCCTGCACACGAGATTTTGGATTCCACTTGACTGTTGGTACACCGCCAGGATTGCCAAGTCGCAAACGGCCATTGACACGGTCAAAATAGACGATCTGGTCAGGATAAATCCAGTGCGGGTTCTTGATATCCTCCTGGTTCATGCCCCAGACCACAGGCCAGCACCAGGGGTTTTTCAGGAATATACTAGAGATTCCCCACAGTGTGTCACCCTTGACAACGACATGCTTGTCCGGCGCTTCTGGCAAGAATTCGCACTTGGTTTTGCTGGCTACGGCTTGTGCCTGTGCGGTGGTTGCCTGTCCACCAGCAGCAAGCGCCCCGGTAGAAATCAGGGGAAGACTGACAGCGAAGATGGAGGCGATTGTGCTAAACTTTTTCATGAATAATATCCGATGCAAAATACTGCAATACCGCAAGTGAAGGCGCGCAGGCAGGCGCAATCTTGCAAAACTTGCCAAATTGAATCAAATTCTGCCCATAAATCCTTGAACTAGCAAGAAAAACTGCGCAATAAGCATCAAAGCTTGTTGTGAAAAGTCTTATGACGATACTAAATATACTGCGCTACCCCGACGCGCGCCTCCATAAAGTGGCAAAACCGGTAACACAATTTGATGAACGCCTGAAAACTCTGGTGGCCGATATGGCAGCAACCATGTACGACGCTCCTGGCGTTGGACTGGCCGCTTCCCAGGTCGATGTACACGAGCAACTGGTGGTCATCGACGTGTCAGAAACCAATGACCAGCTCCAGGTCTTCATTAATCCTGAGATACTCTGGGAAAGTGAAGAACGCAAGGTGTATGACGAAGGCTGCCTGTCTGTGCCAGGCATTTATGATGGTGTAGAACGCCCGGCCGAAGTTAAAGTGCGTGCTCTGGACGTCGATGGCAAGCCTTTCGAGTTGCATGCAACCGACTTGCTGGCAGTCTGCATACAACATGAAATGGACCACCTCAAGGGCAAGGTATTTGTTGAATACCTGTCGCCCATGAAGCGTAACCGTATCAAAACCAAGATGCTCAAAGAAGAACGCGAAGAGCAACGCAGACGGGCTGAACGTTAATGCGCGTCATCTTCGCCGGTACGCCGGAATTCGCTGCCAGCGCCCTGCAAGCCATTCATGCGGCCGGTGTTGAAGTACCGCTGGTACTGACACAGCCAGACCGCCCGGCTGGCCGGGGCATGCAATTGCATGCTTCTGCCGTCAAGCAATTTGCCTTGCAACACGGCATCCCTGTGGCACAGCCACAATCGTTGCGCCTGGATGGCAAGTATCCGGATGTTGCCAAAGAAGTGCATGATTTGCTTAAGCGCACGCCACACGATGTCATGGTAGTGGCGGCCTATGGCCTGATTCTGCCGCTCTCTGTGTTAAATATACCTCGCCTGGGCTGTCTGAACATCCATGGCTCATTATTGCCGCGCTGGCGTGGCGCTGCCCCTATCCACAGGGCGATAGAAGCGGGGGATACCGAAACCGGCATTACCATCATGCAGATGGAAGAAGGCCTGGATACCGGCCCCATGTTGCTGAAGCAAAGTATTGCCATTAAAGATACAGATACCACAGGCATCCTGCATGACAAACTGGCTGCCATGGGTGGCGAAATGATTGTTGCTACATTGCAACAGTTGTGCAACGGCAAGCTCTCCCCTGTCGTTCAACCCGGGGCTGGCATCAATTACGCATCCAAAATCCGTAAAGAAGAAGCAGCGCTGGATTTCAGCTTACCTGCGGAGATACTTGCGAGAAAGATACGCGCATTCAACCCTTTTCCCGGCACCCATGCTCAATATGCTGAAACCACCATTAAAATCTGGGGTGCAAAGCTGTTTGAAACAACTGGTAACCATAAACCTGGGCAAATACTATCGGCGAATACAGAGCAAGGTGTTATTGTTGCCTGTGGTCAAGGCTCGCTCAGCTTGACCGAATTGCAAAAACCCGGCGGTAAACGACTTTCGGTAGCAGATTTCCTGCAAGGCCATGCTTTAAATGAAGGAAATTTTTTCAGTTAACTGAAAAAATGAAGCAAAAAAGCTACAACTTTCCTTAATAAACAGTGGTCTGTGCATGATATCTGCGGGAATAGTTCAATTAATTCCTTGATGCAAGCAAAATCTTTGTTGCCTGCGGCTACTTGTTGTATTCTCTTACACTGAATTATTGCCATTTTCGTTTTCGATAACAAAAACTCTGACTAAGACCTAAAAAAAGGTGAGCTCATGAAGAAATTTCTTCCCATTGCCCTGGCAGCCGCGCTGTTGGCAGGTTGTGCAACTCCATACAGTGAAACGCCATTAGCAGGCAATTTCCCGACGACCACGCAAAATAAATTGCAAGCGGCGTCGCACTGGCTCGTCATCGCAAAAGATGTAGCAGAGCAGATCAAACTCGGAACCGATAAGATAGGCGCACCGGTTTACGTCGCACCGCCAGAAAGAGACAGCCAGTTCACCCAGGCTTTCTACACCCAGATCATTACTTCCCTGGTCAATCAGGGTGTTGTCGTCAGGAAAATCAACGACGGTACAGCCCAGGTTGTCAACATCGAAACCCAGCTGGTACGTTTTTCTCCTGACCGCCATCAAAATAAGCGCTTTACCAGCGTTACTGCGATCGGTGTTGGCATTGCTGCCGTACATGGTCTGGGCATACCTGTCAGGACCGATGCAGTTCTGGGTGGCCTGGCTCTGGCGGGTGCTTACGACTGGACCAACTGGGTCAATCAGGAATATGCCAAAGGCCGTACGCCTATGCACGAACTGATAGTAACGACTTCTTTAGTGAAAAATTCACAATATATCGCCCGTCGTACTGATGCTTACTATGTCGCGGATTGGGATTGGACACTTTACAATAAAGACACTGATTTCAACTTCCGTGTTGTTGGGGGCCAATAATGATGAAAAGTGCAGCTCTCGTCATCGCTTCAGCTATTGCACTCAGTGCTTGCGCCAACCTGGGCCTGGGCAATACACCGCCGCCAGCAGCAGCGTCACCAGTGCCAACCTGGAAAGATGCTGAATCCAATGAATTCATCCCGGCTAACCAGCGTGCAGCAGATGCGCTGATCAACAATGCTGGTTTGAAGCTTGATCCTTCGCGCCCATTGATTATTGCTACTCTTGCCAATATCAACTTCCTCGAAGAGTCTTCTACATTTGGCCGCATCATTGCTGAACAGCTTTCGGGTCAGTTCACCCGTCGTGAATACAAAATGGTGGAAATGAAATTCCGCGACAAAGTGTTCATGAAACAAAATGTCGGTGAATTGCTGTTGACCCGTGAAATCAAGGATGTCGCGCAAAACCATAGCGCCCAGGCAGTGATCGTCGGTACATACGCCGAAGGTGACAAGCTGGTCTTTGTGAACCTGAAACTGGTCAGGCCTAGTGATAATACCGTGATCAGCTCTGTTGATTACGCTATTCCTATGGATAAAAACGTCAAGACACTGTTGGGTCGCCGTTAATCCGGGAAGCTTTTTCACCGCATAAAAAACGACAGCATTGCTGTCGTTTTTTTTATCTCCCCCGTATTGTCGCCAGCATGGCTATCTCATTCCTCCCCCATGGCAAACAGATCGATACGCGCCGCGCGGCTAATTGCCAGCACGGCAGGGTGGGTCAGCTTGCGCTGTACTGAAATGGCATAAAACTGTTCCCTGATTTCATCCGTCTGCCCCAGCAATTGCAGGTCATACTGGCGCATGATCATGTCCGCAACCACAGTCGGTGCGGCAAAGATCCCCGCTCCAGCCTGGCCAAAGGCACTCATGAGCGCACTATCATCAAACTCACCGGCGATGCGTGGATGTAAGCCCTGTTGATCAAACCATTGCAGCAAACGGGCACGCAAGGCCGCATCCTCACCCGGTAATAAAAATGGGGCTGCATCCAGGTTTGCAGGAAAAATCTGAGGATATTGCTGCAACAAAGCCCCGGTGGCAAAAAAACTGATTCCGCATTCGCCGAGCTGGTGGCTGTAACCGCGCACATTAGCACTGGCGGGCATGGGGCTGTCCGACATGACTACATCGAGCTTATGGGTGGCCAGGTCAGCCAGCAAGACTTCCAGCTTGCCCTCGCGGCAATTGATGCGCAGGGTTTGCTCCAGCTTCAGGGCAGGTTCGAGCAAGCGGTAAGCCAGGGTCTTGGGCAAAGCATCTGAGACCCCCACCCTTAACTGCACTGTTCGCGCGGTGGGCCTGTGATGCAAAACTTCTTCCAGTTCCTGTCCCAGTGCAAAAATATCATCGGCGTAGCTCAAGACCAGTTGTCCAGCCTCGGTCAATTCCAGATTTCGACCGCTCTTGCGGAACATGGCTTCTCCCTGGATTTCCTCAAACAGGCTCAACTGCCCGCTGATGGTTTGCGGTGTCAGGTGTAATTGCTCGCTCGCACGGGAAATACTGCCAGTCTTGGCAACCATCCAGAAATAATGCAAATGCTTGTAATTAAGTTTGGACATATCAATTCGTTCTTTATGGCAATACATCGGTTTTTACGAATATATCTTCAATTATATTCGACTTTTCTTGTTTATCAGCAAGGCCTACACTATCTCTACCTTCTGTTGAGAAGGTGCGGCCATTTTGCACATATGCATGGCTTCAACATTTCAGGAGAAAAGCATGAAAATCTTGAGTCGCTCTGCTACAGACGCACAAACCATCGCCTATAGAGACAGTAATGTCAGCTCTGGCCATAAAGTCTTGCGCAACACCTATATGTTGTTGTCCATGACGCTATTGTTTTCCGCAGTGACTGCGGGAGCAACCGTTGCCTTCAATATCCCTGGCCCTGGTTTTTTGCTGACACTGGCCGGTTATTTTGGCCTGCTGTTTGCCACGACTAAACTGCAAAACAGTAGCTGGGGTATTGCCTCTGTATTTGCCCTGACCGGTTTCATGGGTTACACCCTGGGCCCAATGCTGACACGTTACCTGGGTATGCCTGGCGGTACTGGCATCGTCATGACAGCGATGGCCATGACAGGTTTGATCTTCATGGGCTTGTCTGCTTACGTACTGATCAGCAAACGTGATTTCAGCTTCATGGCAGGCTTTTTAATGGTGGGCATGCTGGTGGCTTTTGTTGCCAGCCTGGGTGCGTTTTTCTTTCAGATCCCAGCCCTGTCGCTGACGATTTCTGCCGTCATGGTCTTGTTGATGTCGGGCATGATTTTGTTCGAGACTAGCAACATCATTCATGGTGGCGAAACCAATTACATCATGGCGACTGTCAGCCTGTACGTCACCATCTTCAACCTGTTCACCAGCCTCCTGCAATTGCTGGGCTTTATAGAGAAAGAATAAGAAATGATCCATTCCGTCGCTCAGCCCTGGATGTGGGCAGTATTTATCGCTTTTGTTCTACTAATGCTGGCAATCGACGTGTTAGCCCTGGGTGGCTCACGCGCACATAAAGTCAGCGTCAGGGAAGCGGCGGCGTGGTCATTGGTCTGGGTTAGTCTGGCACTGATATTCGATTTTGGTCTGTGGATTTATTTGTCTGACACGGTAGGACGTGAAGTGGCTACCGCCAAGGCAATGGAGTTTCTGACTGGGTATGTCATAGAAAAATCCCTGTCGGTAGATAATGTGTTTGTCTTTCTGCTAATCTTTGGCCACTTTGCCGTACCGCCGCAGTATCAGCGCAAAGTCCTGCTGTACGGCGTACTGGGTGCCATCGTCATGCGCATCATCATGATATTGGCGGGTAGCTGGGTGGTTACGCAATTCTCATGGGTGCTGTATCTGTTCGGTATTTTCTTGCTGGTTACTGGTTTTCGCATGCTGGTAGCAGCAGACAAGGAACCAGACCTGGAAGCCAACCCTGTCTTGCGCCTGGCAAAAAAACTGCTGCCATTTACCAATGAATTTCACAAAGAAAAATTCACGATCACGGAAAATGGCAAGCGCTTGTTCACGCCACTGTTCCTGGTATTGATATTGATAGAAATATCAGACGTGGTGTTTGCGGTAGATTCGATACCCGCTATTTTTGCCGTAACGACTGACCCGTTCATCGTATTTACGTCAAACATCTTTGCGATCATGGGCTTACGGGCACTTTATTTCTTGCTGGCAGACATGGCTGACCGCTTCCATCTGCTGAAGTTTGGCCTGGCTTTTGTACTGATGTTTGTCGGCATCAAGATGCTCATCGTGAAATGGATGCATGTACCGACCAGTGTTTCACTGATTGTTATCGGCCTCTTGCTCGGCAGCTCGATTGTTGCCAGCCTGCTCACCAGCCGCAAAAAAACTGACTGAACACCAAGCCATTTAACTTACTTACGATTCCCCTTGGCACATCACAGCAAGACCGTGATGTGCTTTTTTTCATGGCAATACCAGGGACGAAGTATCAAACTTGGTATGACTTCCAATAATGGAGATTTCTTGAGACAAATTCTCGTGATCCGCTGTGAAGGATGTCGATGAATAATTTGTCACAACGATGATACTTTCAATACTGCTGACGACGTGACCAGCACGATCAAAAAGCTTCACGACTGCCTTGCCACCAGACGGCACATTTGTCTGTAGAAACTTGGGGTCGTAGGCAATCAAAGGAGCAGATGTAATATCAAATGTGACCTTGGTATCTTTCATGGTGATGAAGGTATCAGTCATGACGATCTTGTTCCCTATCCATAGCTCGGCATGTCCATCTACAGCTTGTCCGGCAGTGATGGTCGCTTCAGCATAGAAGGCGACATTCGTTCCGTTAAAAACAACCTGACCCGGCCCACTTGAGGTGATGCGTCCGCCTAAAGGCGTGATCGTTAAATTACTGGGTGGATTGATCGCACCTTCAATTTTTTCCCCTTCGGTATAGAAAGCGAATAATGCGTTATCCCCCTGAGAAGTGGCATATGTTCCCTTGTCATTGGATAAAGAGATTTTGGGAATACCACCTGCGGCCAGCCATGTTTTAAGTACAAAGGGATTGCCAGCATTAATTTCAAAAACAACTTTATTATCAGTTGCCGCAATTTTCCTGCTTTCGAAAGACATGCCGGCCAGAGCCAGGGATGCCGTAGTGCCACTCGCTTCACCGGGAACTATATCTGCAGTTACGATCAAGCCTGTATTGGTGGCATTAACGGTATTCGCCATGACATTTCCACCTACCGCCATGAAAGTGATATTTTTTGCCGGAGTCAGTACTGCGTTGACACCATAACTGATCGTATTGGGAACATCTGATAACTGGAACCTGGTCACATTGCCCGCAGCATCATATTCGGATACAGAGTATCCATAAGTGCCAAACAGAGAGCTGAAATTTTGTGCGCTCACATCAAAAACCAGCTTGCTGTCTGTTGCAGAAATTGCATCGTCGATAGCGTATGGTTTTGCTTCAGGGCCCAAGACGATATATCCACCATTCATCTGACCTGCATATATGCTGATTTCTATATGGCGCATCCCATTCTGTTCCGCGCTCACAACGATGGCGAGGGGCTTCGCTGGTGGCAGCGTATCGAGCAATAAACTGACCTGTGCCCCTATTTCACCAGTATTACCAAAAATATCATTCACTTTCACGCCAAATTTTTTGATGCCATCAAAGCCCCAGAATGCATTCCCTGGCAATTCTATACGGGCGCTCATCAGGGACATATCCGTTGCCGTAACAACGTGCCTGACTGGAGAGGAAAATGATTTTCCATCCAACATCAGTTCCAGCGAATAGCCAACATTCACTGCCAGATTCTTTAAATCCAGCGTAAAACTCGTTCCTTTGGACATCTCGTCCGCATTCACGATCTTCATGGATGTGGGGAAGTCGAGTAAAGTTTTAGGCTGCAACGAGGGGAGCTCTGAAGCTGAAGTCACTTTTTTCAGAATTTCACGCATCGTGGTAAAACCATACTGCTCACTATAGCTGACAGCCTTTGCCAAGGTATCCAGGCTGGCAGTGAATTGCATGGAGAAGTTCACCTTGTTTGCAATGGTGAGACCATCTTTTGATTGTGCAGGAGCACCATTGAGGATAGCGAGTGCCGCCGTACCGATATTAACCACCTTGGTATCAATCTGTGTCGCCCAGTATTGCAAGCCATCTGCATCAGGTGCGCGGTCGAATAAATTTTGATATAAGGCGGTAATAACCTCCACCGTAGTTTTACCGCCATAGGTATTTCTATATTCAATCTGCTCGCTGAAAGATTGTGCAAGTCCTGAGATAGAAATTGCATTCGCATCAAGTTGTCCTTCCCAATAACGCAAACCGGCGACATCGGCTGGCCGACTGAAGTAAGCGATATACAGTTTTTGTATGGTGCTAGCATTGATGCCCATGAGACAGCCTTTTCGATAGAAGATAAAAATACGGACACATGCTTGTGTCATTTCCGGGGCGAGTGTTCTCTGCCTTTGCAAGGCGCGCAAAATCCCTGCCGCTTGGTGAATAGGCCAGGATGAAGGCAAAGGAAAGCCGGGCCAGGGACATCAGCCCGGATAGATAATGGTTTTGCCAAACAGGTGTGAGCAAATCCGCACTGCCTACATTTCGTTACTTACATATTGTAACAACTTTTGAAACAGTTGTAAGTAAGTACTCAGTTTTGATCTGGTGTGTATAAGCCAAGGCTGCGGGCGGCTAGCACGGCCTGGGTGCGGTTGACGACATTCAACACTCTGAATATCGAGGTCACATGCATCTTTACGGTAATTTCTGCCAGCTCCAGACGCAGGCCTATCTCTTTATTCGACAAGCCCTGGCAAAGCAGGGTCAGGGTTTCTTGCTGCCTCGGCGTTAATGCCAGCAAGGGTTCTTCCTTGTTGGCCTGCTTGCCGCGCAAAGTGATCCAGGGAGTCTCCAGTGCTTCATTGGCCAGTATCTTGCGAACCACTTCTATCATCAGGTCGGTGGACACGGCTTTGGAAATAAAGGCCTTGGCACCGGCGCGCAGGGTGGCATCAACCTCGCGCCTGTCTTCAGAAGCAGAAACCACGACGATTGCAGCTTCTGCATAATGTTTGCGTAGTGAACAAATGGCCTCTACTCCATTCATCCCTGGCAAACGCAGATCAAGCAAAATCAGGCGCAACCCCGTATGCGTGGTCGCTTGAGCCAAGGCCTCTTCTGTTGAAGTGACCGCTGCCACTTGTGCTTCCCCCAGCAGATGACGCATGAATAGCAACAAGGCATCACGATAAATCGGGTGGTCTTCAATAATCAGGGCAGAAATTTTCATCTGATTTATTGGCAGGAAGACAAAAAGTGAGCGTCGTACACAGGTATTACCTTTAATTAATAGTGCAGACAGAATATTGATGCTGTCACTGCAATTCGGCAAGTAAAAACTGTTAGTTCAGATACTGTGTGGCTTGCAGACACGCTTCAATTAGCTGTCAGCCTTGGTCTTTTTAGGATCTGGATTGTTTTTTGCCAAGTCATTTATCATGGTAAAAAATCGACAGCACAATGGCCTGCCATACCCAAGCCCTTGATTTGACGTATAATTTATGCTTTCTTGCGCCGATTTGAGATTCAGATTGCGGGCGCGTAATAAGTGCTGCTAAAAGGACGTCGCCCGATCCGCCTGCACACACAAGCTGATCGGGTTTTGTTTTATTGCGAGTAAACATCATGACTACGACCCTGCCTGTATCTGCCCTCGAAACCCGTTTGCGCGAGATTTTGCAAAAGCGCATCCTCATACTCGATGGTGCCATGGGTACCATGATACAGCGCTATAAACTGACAGAAGAAGATTATCGCGGTGAACGTTTCAAGGACTTTAGTGGCCCGGCAACCGTGCGCGAACTTTTCGTCAAGGGCAATAATGAATTGCTGTCGCTGACCCAGCCGCATGTGATTGCCGAAATTCATGAGCAATACCTGGCTGCCGGTGCCGACCTCATAGAAACCAATACCTTTGGTGCGACGACTGTCGCACAAGATGATTACCATATGGCACATCTGGCCTATGAGATGAACGTGGCCTCGGCAAAAATTGCACGGGCAGCCTGCGACAAATATTCGACGCCAGACAAACCACGCTATGTGGCAGGCGCCTTGGGGCCTACGCCAAAGACAGCATCGATTTCACCAGATGTGAATGACCCGGCAGCGCGTAACGTCACTTTCGACCAACTGGTGGCAGCCTATCTCGAACAAACCCGTGGCCTGGTCGAAGGTGGCGCTGATGTTCTGCTGGTGGAAACCATTTTCGATACACTGAACTGCAAGGCAGCGCTGTTCGCCATTGATCAGTTTTTTGAAGAAACCGGCACCCGCCTGCCCATCATGATTTCTGGCACGGTAACCGATGCGTCTGGCCGTATCCTGTCAGGCCAGACCGTGCCTGCTTTCTGGAATTCGGTACGCCATGCCAAGCCCCTGACAGTCGGCCTGAACTGCGCCCTCGGTGCCGCCCTGATGCGCCCGTATGCAGAAGAATTGTCCAAGATTGCCGACACCTTTGTCTGCATTTACCCAAATGCTGGCTTGCCCAATCCCATGAGCGATACCGGTTTTGATGAATTGCCAGCCGATACCTCAGCCCTGCTGAAAGAATTTGCCGAAGCCGGGTTCATCAATATCGCTGGTGGCTGTTGCGGTACCACGCCTGACCATATCAAGGCGATTGCCGACATCCTGCAGACCCGCACACCTCGTGAGATACCGACCGTACCAGCCGCAATGCGCCTGTCTGGCCTGGAGCCGTTCACGATTGATGAAAGCTCATTGTTCGTCAACGTCGGTGAGCGTACCAACGTCACTGGCTCAAAAGCTTTCGCCCGCCTGATCCTCAATGAGCAATACGATGAAGCGCTGGCAGTGGCCCGCCAGCAGGTAGAAAACGGCGCGCAAGTCATCGATATCAATATGGATGAAGCCATGCTGGATTCGCTGGCAGCGATGACGCGCTTCCTGAACCTGATTGCATCCGAACCTGACATAGCCCGCGTGCCTATCATGATCGACTCGTCGAAGTGGACGGTCATCGAAGCGGGTCTGAAATGCGTACAGGGCAAGGCCATTGTCAATTCGATTTCCATGAAAGAAGGCGAAGCAGAATTCCTGCGTCAGGCCACGCTGTGCAAGCGCTATGGTGCCGCTGTCATCGTCATGGCCTTTGACGAAAAAGGCCAGGCCGATACCTATGCACGCAAAATAGAAATCTGTGAGCGCGCTTACCGGCTGCTGGTGGATAGCCTGGATTTTGATCCGCAAGACATTATCTTTGACCCGAATATTTTTGCAGTCGCCACCGGCATTGAAGAACACAATAATTACGCCGTCGATTTTATCGAAGCAACGGCCTGGATACATAAAAACCTGCCTGGCGCCAAAATCAGTGGCGGTGTCTCGAACGTGAGTTTCTCGTTCCGCGGCAATGATCCTGCGCGTGAAGCGATACACACGGTATTCCTGTACCACGCCATCAAGGCGGGCATGACCATGGGTATCGTGAATGCAGGTATGGTCGGCGTATATAGCGAACTGGATGCAGAATTACGCGAGCGTGTCGAAGACGTGGTGTTGAACCGCCGTGAAGACGCGACCGAGCGCATGATAGAAATCGCCGCCACGCTAAAAGCCGGGGGCAAGAAAGAAGAAGCCACGCTGGAATGGCGTAACGAACCAGTAGAAAAACGTTTGTCGCATGCGATGGTGCATGGCATTACCAACTGGATCGTCGAAGATACCGAAGAAGCCCGCGCCGCCATCATGAACGCCGGTGGCCGCCCTATCCAGGTCATTGAGGGCCCGTTGATGGCGGGTATGAATATCGTTGGTGATTTGTTTGGCCAGGGCAAGATGTTCTTGCCGCAGGTGGTGAAATCTGCACGCGTCATGAAGCAGGCCGTGGCCCACCTGATCCCCTACATCGAAGAAGAAAAGAAGCGCAGCGGCGACCACAAGCCCAAGGGTAAGATCGTCATCGCCACCGTCAAGGGCGATGTGCATGACATCGGCAAGAACATCGTCACCGTAGTCTTGCAGTGTAATAATTTTGAAGTGGTGAACATGGGCGTGATGGTGCCCTGTTCAGAAATCCTGGCCAAGGCCAAGGCAGAAAATGCCGACATCATCGGACTGTCCGGCCTGATCACCCCTTCGCTGGAAGAAATGGCTTACGTGGCCAAAGAGATGCAGCGTGACCCGCATTTCCGCATGCTCAAAATCCCGCTGCTGATCGGCGGCGCGACCACCAGCCGTGCACATACTGCGGTGAAGATTGCGCCCAACTATGAAGGCCCGGTGGTGTATGTGGCCGATGCCTCGCGCTCGGTGTCGGTTGCACAATCACTGTTGACGCCGGAAAGCCGTGACCAGTACATCGCCGACCTCGGTAGCGATTACGACCGTATCCGTACCCAGCATGCGAATAAAAAAGCCACACCCATGGTTACCCTGGCGCAAGCGCGTGCCAACAAAATGAAAGTGGATTTCACTGGCAGCAATGCGCCGGTCAAACCCAAATTCATCGGTCGCCGACTATTCAAGAATATTGATCTGGCGACGATCGCCAATTACATAGACTGGGGCCCGTTCTTCCAGACCTGGGATCTGGCTGGTCCTTTCCCGGCGATATTGACGGATGAAGTAGTCGGCGAAGCCGCTACCAAGGTATTTGCCGAAGGCCAGGCCATGCTGAAGAAAATCATCGAAGGCCGCTGGCTGACGGCGAACGGCGTGGTCTCTTTATTGCCTGCCAATACCGTCAATGACGACGATATAGAAATCTATACAGACGACACCCGCAGCCAGGTAGCCCTGACGTATTACGGCACGCGCCAGCAAACCGAGAAGCCCATCATTGATGGCGTGCAAAGACCCAACCAGTGTCTGTCAGACTTCATCGCGCCAAAAGACAGCGGCATCAAGGACTATATAGGCATGTTCGCCGTGACCGCTGGCCTGGGCATAGAAAAGTATGAAAAGCGCTTTGAAGATGCGCATGACGACTACAGCAGCATCATGCTGAAGTCACTGGCCGACCGTCTGGCCGAAGCCTTTGCCGAATACCTGCATGAACGCGTACGTAAAGACCTGTGGGGTTATGTCGCAGATGAGGCTTTGAGCAATGCAGACCTGATCAAGGAAAACTACAAAGGCATACGTCCTGCGCCCGGCTACCCAGCCTGCCCCGAGCACACAGTCAAGACCGAGATGTTCAAGCAGATGCAGTGTGAAGAAATCGAAATGTACATCACTGAATCATGGGCCATGATACCGGGTGCGGCCGTCTCAGGCTTTTACTTTGCCCACCCTGAATCGAAGTATTTCAGTGTAGGCAAAATTGCTGATGACCAGGTCACGGATATGGCAGAACGCCGTGGTGTACCCAAGGATGAAGTGGAACGCTGGCTGGCACCGAATTTGTAATTGGCAAGGAACCCTGTAGAGAGTTCCCGCCAAGAGCCCATCCTGTTTTGCCAGCAGGATGGCTTGACTATATTGTCTTTTAGCCAGGCCTGACTTAACCCATTTCCCTGACTACTATCGTCGTCATTTCACTGGCAACGTCGGCATCAAAACCTTCTTCCAGCAAGCGCCACTTAAAGCTATTTCCCAGCTGCGCCTTTTTATAAACATTCAGACGGTGGTCGCGTTTAAATTCCAACACCTTGACCGCAACCTGCTGCATGACTTTCTGGCGCTTGATGACGGTTTTTTCCTGCTTTTTTTTGGCAATCTCTAGCGGAATTTCCTTGATGACGAATTCAGCAAGTTGCAAGCCGAACGCTTTTTCTTCTTTTGAATTAAACCAACTAAACATAGCGTGCTTTCTACTTGTATCAAAAATTCCAGTGCACCATCAGGGTGACATATCCGTGCGGATAAACTGGTTTGCCAAAGGCGGGGGTCTTCACTTGCCATGATTATACTGAATCTTCTCTGTAGCTCAAAAAAAACAGGGGCCGGAGCCCCTGTTCTTGTACCAAGTCTTACATTGCATGCAGATTATTTGAATACATAACCCACGTTCAGACGGAATGCACGGCCATAAGCATTATGCAAGCTGTCGTTGTAACCACTGGTTGTGTAGCTGGAGCTTGGATCATAAGGTGCTTTGGAATCCAGGGCATTCAATACACGCAGACCGATAGTCAGGTCTTTAAAGCCTTTGTAGGTGTAGCCCAGGTCAACTGTAGTCCAGCTGGAAACTGCGCAATCGGGCACATACGTCAGGTATTTGGCTACGCCGCCCAATGATGTTGCCGTCGCTGGCTGGCCGGAACCGTAGTTGCAATAAGACACTGGGTAAGTTTCAGCAGCATTGGTATAACGCATCAGGGATACGCCGCCAGTGAAGTTGATTGCACCATTGACTGTGTGCGCTGCCTTGGTCCAAGAAGAAGACAGGCTTGCACGCAAACGCGGGATGTCGCCAACACTGGTAGAGAAGTTGGAAACACCGCCACGCGTGCCGACCAGATTGGTTTCTGGATCACCCGGTTTTTCTGCGCGACGGAATTCTATCGTGTAGGAAGTACGGAAACGTGTGTCCAGTTTGCCATTGTCGCCGAGGTTATTGCGCAAAGCCATTTCAATATCAACACCGCTGACTACTGTACTGCCCTGATTGATGTAGTTACGCAACAGGGAGATCAGCGGGCCAGAATTAGGAACAACATTGCCGTTCTTGTCTTTGACGAAATTGATAGGATTGGTATCACGAATGACTGTGCCTGGATAAGCATCCTGGTTATTCAGGATCAGTGTGGATGACAGGGCTGCAACTTCATCTTCCTTACGGATGTTGTAGTAATCAACCAGGATGTCGAAATCACGGGTAGGCGACAGGACCATGCCCAGAGAGAAGCTACGTGAAGTTTCTGGCTTCAGGTTAGGATTCTGACGGATCAGTGTAGAAATGCTTCTGGAGCAATCGGTATTGTCGGCGCCTGTCAAAGGTGTTTTGCCATCTGGGCAACGGATAGGATCAGCCAAGCCGTTCAGGAAAGTCTGTGTACCACCTGCAGTAACTTGTACCAGCGCCGGTGCACGGAAACCTTGTGCATAAGTGGAACGGAAAGCCAGGGAATCATTGACTGTCCATTTTGCGCCAACTTTTGGTACGAAATTGGTTTTGAAGCTAGGGTATTTATCAATACGGCCAGCAAAATCCATTTCAAAGTTTTTCAGGAACGGGGTACGTACTTCAACGAAAGCGGAAGTGACGTTGCGTTGTCCCTGAATAAACTGGTTAGCCAGACCCAGAATCTGACCAGAGCTAGTCAGGTTGTCTGGAGTCAGTGTCATTTTTTCCTGACGGAATTCAACACCGGAGGCAAAACCAATTGCACCACCTGGCAAACTACCAAATTCTGTACTTGCCTTAAAATCAGCCTGGGCGATTTCAGCAACACCAACGCTCTTCAGTGGGCGGCTCAGGTTAGGTTGTTTGGCAACATCAGCCAAAGCCATGTTCTGGTCGATCAGCTTTTGCACTTCTGGCAGCAACAGGAAGCCATTGGCAATATCTGTACGCTCGGAACGGTTCCACAGAACGCCAGTTTCCCAATCCCAGCTCTTGTAACTGCCTTTCAGGCCAGAAGCGAAGCGCAGGGATTCATTGGTGGTATTGCTGCCACCCGCGATGTTTTCAAAACGGTAAACCACTGCTGCACGGCTGGTCGGGAAAGGATTGTCAGGATGACCAACCGGCAAGATAGCCTGGAATGGTGTACCTGCGCCAGACAAGGCAAATGCGGTGGATGGTGTGCGGCCATCAATAGTGCGTGAACCACCTGTGTAGTCACGGTCAGTTTTGTTGTACGCGACTTCAGCGAAAGCGGACAAAGTATCGTTGATTTGATAGATACCGCGTGACATCGCGCTGATGTCCTGGCCTGCGCCTTGTACTTCAGCGAAGTCGTCGAGGTTGTAGTTACAGAACTGACGGCCGTATAAAACACTGGTAGTAGCGATATTGTATTGCGCGCCGCCAGTAATCAGACGGGAAGGATCGCAATTGGTGCGGTTGACCACGTTGGCGTCATTAGCAGAGAAGAAAGTCTTGCTGCCTGGTGTACGTTCACGGTAGAAGAAAGGCTGGTTACTGATGCTGCTGGAGTAAGGTGACAGGCGGCTGTTGAGCACGCTGTACAGGTCTTTTTCTACATCGTTGGCATTCTTGATGGCAACGCGGTCACGCTTGGATACTTCAGCACTGAAAGTGACGTTGTAACCGTCTTGCGCATAGTTACCAAAACCGGCAAAACCACTGATGCTTTTTTTCTTGAACTGATTGTCATCATTGGCGCCGATGCTGGCGTTCATTTGCAGACCTTGATAATCGCTCTTGGTGATGAAGTTGATGACGCCGGCGATAGCATCAGAACCGTACACTGCAGATGCGCCATCCTTGAATATCTCTACGCGTTCCAGCATGGACAAAGGAATGCTGTTGATATCGTACAGTGTCGATTGACCCTGGTTAGGATTGGCATAAGCCGATGGCGTCATACGACGGCCATTCAGCAAAATCAGCGTGGAGCTGGAACCCAGGCCACGCAGGGATGCTGTCGCCACACCGCGGGAAAAACCACCATCAACTGCATCGAATGCACTGCCGCTACCCAGGGCAGGAATCGTGCGCAGCAATTCAGCAACAGAAGTTGCACCGCTTTGGCTGATATCTTTTGCTGTCAGTGTCTGGATAGGAGAAGTACCTTCTTTATCAATACGCTTGATATGGGAACCAGTGACTTCAATTTTTTGAATTTTTTCTGCTGGCTCAGTCTGCGCCTGAGCGTTGACCAACATACTGCCAGACAACATTGCCAGTGCCAGCTTGACAGCATAAGCACATTTTTTTTCTTGATAAAACATCCAGAATCTCCTTGGTGAATCATGAACAGGTACAAACTGCAAAAACGACGACAAAGCCTACTGAACCGACTTGTCTTTTTGCGGTCGAACCAAACCGGTGCTTGAACAATCTGCATATCGTTTTATGTGGGTTTATTTGTTAAACGACTGTGCTTATCCACAGTTACATCAACATTCACAATTCGATACACTTTGTTGCATTTCAGAATGATCACATTACAATTTCATTACCGTCCAATGAGAATTTTACGAAAACGTATATAATTATCGTTATGATTGATACCTTACCCATAGAAAAGTATTTCGCCAGACAGCTCAAGATCAAGCATTTGCGCTTGCTCGTGGAACTGGCTGACAAGCAGACGGTTGCTCAGGTTGCGGCGACTTTGCACGTCAGCCAACCGGCTGTTTCCAAAATGTTGGGAGAAATGGAAGAAGGCATAGGTGTCAAGTTATTTGAGCGTGCTGGCCGTGGTATAAAACCAACACCTTCCGGTGAATGTCTTATCAGACATGCCAGAGAAGTCTTGTTCAATTTACAAAAAGCACATCAGGAGATGCGTTCACTGGCGACCGGCACCGTTGGCAAGGTCACGGTAGGCATCCTGAGTGTGGTCTCGACCACCATCATTCCCAAGGCGGTCAAGATACTCAAGGCAAGCTGGCCAAATGTCACCTTATGCATCATGGATGGCACGGTCGATCAGCTCTTGCATGAACTGCGCGAAGGCAAGATAGACATGGTCATAGGCCGTGTGTTTTCTGAGCGTGCGGCAGAACATTTGCAGGAAGAAGTCTTGTATGACGATCCTCTCGTCATCGTCACTTCCAGCAAGAACCCGCTGGCAAGACGCGATAACCTGACCTGGATGGATTTGAATAACCTGCCCTGGATTTTGTCGGTGGAAGAATCACCAACGCACCAGCGCATGGTCAATCTGCTGGCCAAGAATGGCTTGAACAAACCTACCGATGTGATTGAATCGGTCTCGCGTTCGGTCAACGTGCCTTTGCTGATGGAGCCGCCACGTCTGGGCTTGTTGTCGCTGTCAGCTGCCCGCCAACTGGTCACTGAAGGTGTCTTGCAAATCCTGCCCCTGAACCTGGGCCATCTGCCCAGCCCGGTAGGCATGATATGGAACAAGACCCGGCCTTTGTCACATGCTGCCCTGACCTTCCAGGATTGCATACGCCAGGCTTCGCAATCTTACAAAAACATGCTGCTAGGCTAAGAACGTGGTTATGATCTTACTGCGCGAGCACAATCGGCGTTAATGCGGGGCGCATGTGCTGCTCACCATGCTCATGTACTCAAGTACATTCCGCTTTTTGCGCTGCGCTTTTGTTACCCTTACCCCGCTGACGCCCGTTCGCTACAGATCATAAATACGTTCTAAGCATGAACATGCTTGGCTGATTTACAATGTGTCCAGTTTCTTCGCCTGGACAGCAAATGCAAACAGATCACTTGTCGTATGGTTCAGATCAGTCGGGGCTGATTTGTGGCTATGTTTTTGCACATGAACAGCCCGGCAAGCCCTTATATACCAAAGAGGCGGTCGAATGGCTGCAATCGCGACACAGCAGCCGCGATGATTCTTTCATCTGGCTGCATTTCAATTTATCCAATGTCGCTGCCGAGAAGTGGCTGCGCGAACATGCCTCACTGCCGGACGATTTTTTTGAAACCCTGCATGAAGGCTCGCGCTCGACCCGCATAGAACACGCCGACCATAGCCTGATCGCGGTCGTCAATGATGTCTTGCATGACTTTGCTTTTGAGGCATCGGACATCGCCACCTTGTGGCTGAATGTCAGCAGCAATGTCATGATCAGCGCCAGGCGCAAACCCTTGCAATCGGTGGATAGGCTACGTAATGCAGTCAATCAGGGGGAACATTTCAGCTCGCCGACTGAATTGCTGACCCATTTATTGCGTGACCAGGCCGATGTGCTGATAGGCATAGTGCGCAATGTCATCAAGAAAATCGATGATATCGAAGACCACTTGCTGGCCGACCGTTTAAATCACAAACGGGCGAACCTCGGCGAATTGCGGCGGGTGCTGGTGCGCCTGCAAAGATTGCTGGCTCCTGAGCCTGCCGCCCTGTTCCGCCTGTTGCAAAGACCACCGGTCTGGGTCGCTGAGCGTGATGTGCAGGAACTACGTCAATCGACGGAAGAATTTGCCGTGGTCCTCAGCGATATGGCTTCTTTACAGGAACGCATCAAGCTCCTGCAGGAAGAAATTGCCGCCAGCGTCAATGAGCAGAATAACCGTTCGCTCTTCGTCCTGACGATCGTCACCGTGCTGGCCCTGCCCATCAATATCATCGCAGGCCTGCTCGGCATGAACGTTGGTGGCGTGCCTTTAGCCCAGCATGAAAATGGTTTCTGGATCGTCGTTGCCATCGTGGCGACGTTTACTGCGATTGCCGGTTGGCTGGCATTCAGGAAAAACCGTAACGATTAAAGCTGCCCTTCCCTTCCAACGGCATTGCAAGGAAAAGCCATGAGCAAACTTTCATTCAATCAGGGATCGCCACAGTTCATTCCGTTATCGACTTACCAGTCTTATCCGGAAAGCGAAATGCTGGAACGTGCGCAAAGCTTTTACGAGGATATGAAAAGGCGCAAGACCATACGCGAATTTTCTGATCGCCCCGTACCACGCGCAGTCATAGAAACCTGTTTGCTGACAGCAGGTACAGCACCATCAGGTGCCAATCACCAGCCCTGGCATTTTGCCGTGGTCACCGACTCTGCCCTGAAGCACAAGATACGCATAGAGGCAGAGATAGAAGAGCGCGAGTTTTATGACAGACGCGCCCCACAGGAGTGGAAAGATGCCTTGGCACCACTGGGTACGGACGCGGATAAACCTTTCCTGGAAACTGCCCCATATCTGATCGCCATCTTTGGACAAAAAACCACACTCATGGATGACGGCAGCGCTGTCAAAAATTATTATGTGCCTGAGTCTGTATCGATTGCGACTGGCTTTTTGATTTCAGCCCTGCATCAGGCTGGCCTGGCAACACTGACCCATACCCCCAGCCCCATGGGGTTTCTCAACCAGTTGCTGCAAAGACCAGACAATGAAAAACCTTATATCCTGCTGGTAGTCGGCTATCCAGCAGAGCATTGCCTGGTACCGAATATACAAAAGAAGCCACTGGAGCAAATTGCCAGTTTCTTTTAAATCTGTAAGCTGATGTCCACCTGAAGGGGTTTCTTATGACTGCCATTTACTCACCCCTGCTACTGGCCGCCTGCATGTTAGCTGGCATGATCATCAGCCTGCATGCCCATGCTGCTGATGACAATGCCACTCTGGTCAAACAAGTCATGCAAACTGAAGCCGCCTTCGCCAAGACCATGGAAGTGCGTGACCACAAGGCTTTCGCTGAATTCCTGGCAGATGAAACTATCTTTTTTTCGACCAAAAAAGTCTTGCACGGCAAACAGGAAGTCGCAACGGCCTGGAAACGCTTTTATGAAGGCCCTGCCGCCCCTTTTTCCTGGACACCGGAAACAGTAGAAGTGCTGGAATCGGGCAAGCTGGCACTCAGCAGCGGGCCGGTGCATGACCCGCAAGGCAAACTGGTGGCGACCTTTACTTCGATATGGCGGCAAGAAAGCCCCGGTGTCTGGCGTATCATTTTCGATAAGGGAAACGATGTCTGTGATTGTGCCAAGCCCTGAGTAAGGCAAAAAGTCCCTGTTTTGCATCAGAACCAACACAATTTGAGCATAAAACCCACATTCAGCCCGGAATTGTAGACAGACACACAAAAAGCTGATGTAACATGCAGAATAATGCTGCGCGTGACACATCGCGCTTCCAGGCAGCATTTACGCTACAAACCGAGCTCAAGCGTCACATTTCCGGACACCGGTGTCATGACTGATATTCATACACAGTTTATTGAGCTTGGCCAACTGCGCATAGGCATGTTTGTCTATCTGGACGTTGGCTGGATGGACCATCCCTTCCCGGTTTCCAATTTCAAGATCAGCAATCAGTCGCAAATCGATACCATACGCTCGCTGGGCCTGGAGCGGATACGCTATGCGCCGGATAAAAGCACGCCGGAAGCCAGTAGCGCTGCCGAACAACAGCCCGCCCAACACGAAATCAAGGCCACCGAAAGCCCTACGGCCTTTGCTGCCCGGCAAAGAAGAGAATTGCTGGCCAGCCAGCAAGCCAGCCTGCAAGTCTGTGAACGCCAGTTTGCCCATGCGGCGCAAACCTTCAAGCAGGTCACAGACCTGGTCCATTCCCAGCCAGCGCAGGCCAAAGAGCTGGCAGAACAGTTGATACAAGGCTTTCTGGGTCAGATCCTCGGTGAAGATGAAGCGGCGATACGTCTGCTGTCAGAAAAAGCCGGTGAAAAAACCTCGCTGCATTCCATCAATGTGACCGTCATTTCACTCTTGCTGGGCCGGGCTCTGCATTTGAGCAAGGCCGAGATGCTGGACCTGGGTGTCGCCACCATCCTGCATGACATAGGCAAGATGGAATTGCCCGACCGTTTGCGCTGGCAGGATGAGCATTTCAATCATGCGGAACGTGAGCTGTATCATGAGCATGTACTGCATAGTCTGGCAATGGCACGCAAGATGGGCTTGTCGGCAAATGTCATGCTGGCCATTGCCCAGCATCATGAACATGCCGATGGCACGGGATACCCCAGCCGGGTGCAGGGTGACAAGCAGAGCGCGATCAGTCGCATTGTCGCTCTGGTCAATCATTACGATAATCTTTGCAACCCGGCCAACCCGGCATTTGCAGTCACGCCGCATGAGGCGCTGTCGCAGATTTTTACTCAGCACAAGCCACGCTTTCATGCCCCCACCCTGACTGCCTTTATCCGCATGATGGGCATTTATCCGCCCGGCTCAGTCGTGCAACTGACCGATGAGCGTTATGCGATGGTGGTTTCTGTCAATTCTGCGCGGCCCATCAAACCCAAGGTGGTCATCCACAATTCTGCCGTGCCTCGTGAAGAAGCACTGGTCATCAACCTGGAACATGAAAACACGCTGTGCATACACCGCAGCCTGAAGCCGCTGCAACTGCCGAAGGCGGCTTATGATTATTTGTCGCCACGCAAACGCCTGTGCTATTTCTTTGAACGCGGGCTGGAGGCCGAAACGCGTACCGAAGATGGGGCAGCCGCATGAAAGCCCATCCCTGGCAATCACTGATAGAAGGCTTGCTGGAAGCGGTGATACTGGTTGACCCCATACAGCTACGCATCGTCGCCGCCAATAAGTCTATCCATCACTTACTGCAAGTACTGCCTGGCAGCCTGTTTGGCAAGGGCATCGTCGATCTGGCCGCCGCACCTGAAGATGTGTTTTTTTGGGAAGATGTGGCGGCAGGTCTATCAGAAAACATCCATTCCGAAACCCTGCTGAAGCGTGCCGATGGCAGCATAGTCCAGATAGAAAGAAGGGTGACCCTGCTCAGGATGGGGTTGGATAGCTCAGTCTATGTGGTTGCCATCAACGACCATTCCAGCCAGCGCCAGGTCGAAAATGAACTGGAAAAACTCATTGCAGAGCTGCGCGCCACCCTGGAATCTACGGCAGATGGCATACTGGTCACCGATCTTGATGGTGCGATACGCAGCTATAACCATTTGTTCGCTGCATTGTGGGGCTTGCCAGACGGGTTGATGACACAGCGAGATGACAAAGCCATCTATGCCTGGATGGACAAGAGCATGCTCGATGCCCGCCAGTATGAAGAAAGAATGGGCACGATCACCCGTTCGCCGCTGATGGAAGCCACCGATGTACTGACCCTGCGCTCAGGCAAGATACTGGAGAGAGTGACCTTGCCCCAGTATGCACGGGGACGCCCGATAGGCCGGGTTTATTCTTACCGTGACATCACCCAGCGTCTGGCAGACGAAGCACGCCTGCGCCTGGCTGCAAAGGTATTTGAATCGAGTACCGATGCGATTTTCATTACCGATGCAGAGCAAAAAATCGTCACCACCAACCCCAGTTTCGAGCGTCTCAGCAGTTATACCGAGCAGGAAATGCTGGGTATAACCCCGAGGGAATTTTTTGCCATGGAAGGCAATTTTGCTCAGGTAGAAAACCTGCTCAAGGAATTGGACAATCTTGGTTTCTGGGAAGGTGAATTATGGAACCGCCGCAAGAATGGTCATGCTTATCTATGCATGATTTCGCTGGTCAAGGTCGCCGATGCCAAGGGTGGTGCTTTGCACTATATAGGCTTCTTCAAGGACAGAACCGAGACCCATGCGGCAAAACAGAAGATAGAAGAACTGGCTTTCACAGATGTGCTGACCGGCCTGCCCAACCGGTTGCTGCTGGATGAGCGCATACGCCAGGCAATCACAATCTCCAGCCGCAACCATTCCAGCTTTGCCCTGCTGTTTCTCGATCTTGATCATTTCAAGCAAATCAATGATGCCCTCGGCCACCCCTTTGGTGACCGCGTGCTGTTGCAAGTCACAGAGAGGCTTAAGAAATGCATACGCCAGGTGGATACTGCCTCACGCCTGGGCGGCGATGAATTTGTGTTGCTGCTGCATGAAGCCGATGCCGAAGGCGCAGAGATTTGTGCCAGGAGGGTATTGGAAGAATTGTCAGCACCGTTTTCACTGGATGGCATGAATTTCACCGTGACTGCCAGCATAGGTATTGCGCTCTACCCGGCGGACGGACAAAGCATGGCAGACCTGATCAAGAATGCCGATAGTGCCATGTATCACGTCAAGGAACGCGGGCGTTCAGACTTCCGTTTTTACCAGCGCCAGATGAATATCGGCCTGCTGTCGCGCATGAAGCTTGACCATGCCATGCGCCAGGCACTGGAACACCAGTTGTTCAGGCTGCATTACCAGCCCCAGATAGAGCTGGCGACGGGCAAGCTGATGGGTGTAGAAGCACTGCTGCGCTGGACAGACAAAGACCTCGGCGAAGTCAGTCCGGTACAATTCATTCCCGTTGCCGAAGAGTCAGGCGTTATCGTCCCCATAGGTAACTGGGTCATGCAAACGGCGATACGCCAGGCTGCCTTGTGGAACCGTGATGGCCAGTTCATGCGGGTGGCGATCAATGTCTCTGCCCTGCAATTCCAGCAAGCCAATTTTGCTGAGAGTATTGCAGCGGCCCTGCAGGAACACGACTTGCCACCGCACTGCATAGAACTGGAATTGACTGAATCGATACTCATCAAGGATGCAGAAGATGCGCTGAGAAAGCTGGAAGCCCTGGCGACACTGGGTGTGAAGCTGGCGATTGATGACTTTGGTACTGGTTATTCCAGCCTCAGCTACCTGAAGCGCTTCCCTATCTACAAGCTAAAGATAGATCGCTCATTCATCGATGACTTGCCTGGCAATGAAAGCGACATCGCGATAGTTACCGCCATTATCAGCCTGGCCCATGCCTTGAAATTACGCGTGATTGCTGAAGGTGTGGAAACCCAGATGCAAAGAGATTTTCTGCAGCAACTGCAATGCGAGGAAATGCAGGGCTATCTGTTTGCCCACGCCATGTCCGCAGAAGAATTTGAACAGCGCTATCTGCGCTGAATATTGCCTGGGTGTTGTCTTGATATTGCCTTGATTGCTGCGTATATAAAAAAATGCCGCATAAAAATAGGCGGCATTTCTGCATGCTGTAAGCTCAGACCACTTTCAATCACAACAAATCAAAGATGTGTTTTCCAGTAGCGCGAATCATCGCGAATTTCTGCAATCTGTTCGCTCGTCAGGTCATTGCTGACCAGTTCACGGCTATCCATCGCCATGCTGCCAACCTTGACACTGGCTTTGAGCAGATAACGGTAGCCTGTCACCGTGTCACGATCTACACCATCGCCATGCAGGTAGCGCAAACCCATCTGGAACTGGGCACTCGATAAACCCTGGTCAGCGGCCAGCATTTCCCAGTGAGCAGCCTGGGCAACATTTTTCTCTATCCCGGTACCGTCTTGCAAAGCCAGCGCCAGGTAATGCTGGGCACTGGCATTGCCCTGATGGGCAGCCTGCTGGTACCAGAATACGGCTTCTTCCGGGTTTTCTTCCACACCCTTGCCGTTGGCATACATATATCCAAGGGCCAGCTGCGCCGAAGTCAACCCTTGCAGGGCAGCACGGCGGAACAGGCGGAAGGCCTGGCCTTCATCAGTTTCAACACCCTCACCTGTCAGGTACATGACGCCGAGGTTAGCCTGGGCACCGGCATGTCCCTGGTCTGCAGCCTGCTCCAGCCAGTACGCAGCTTCCTGTGCATTTTGTAGATTTTCGCTGGGTTCAAGATAGAGCAAGCCCAGCATGTTCTGCGCCTGCGTATCTCCTAGCAGGGCCCAGCGCCTGACTTGCATTTCGTCATCAAAATCATCATCCCCCAAAGCCGAAGCGCAGGTCATCATGATCATGAGCACCATCAGCAGATGCCGCCATTTTTTCATTTTTATCCTCCGCTGTTTTACTTCTTGTACAGAATGCTACGCTTGTCCCGCCTTTTTCGTGTGTCTCGACTGTTGGATTAGGTAACAAAATGTAGCCCCCTTTCAGCAAGTGCTTCACTCTGAGAGTAAACTACAGGAACAGACAATTTTCCCACCCGCCATGAAAGCAGATGCCGTGACCTCAGCAAAAAAGCTACGCATAGGATTGATTGCCAACCGTTCCCATCAGGATGCACCGAATTCGGCACTGGTGCAATTATTACATGGCGGCGGACCTGCGCTACAACATCTGCAGGCTGAGCTGGTCATCGTAGGACGTACTCTTGATGCGATTGTTTCACATGGGCTGCTGGAAAGCTGCCCTGCGGTCGAGCGTTTTCCTTATGGGCGCGAGGGTGGCTTGATGAAACTGGTATCGCGGGTCGTCGATAAAGACCCGGCCAGGGCGGTGGATGCTGTGATCTACCTGATAGACCCTGTCGATCCTTCTTCGGTTTTCCCTGAGGCCCAGGCGCTCAAGCGACAGTGCGTGATACAGCGCAAACCATTTTTGGCAACGCTGGCCAGTGCCAGGGAATGGCTGGAACTGGAAGCCACCGCCACTGGCGCGCCAATGGACAGCAAACTGAATCCGACTTTTGAATTAAAAAAAGAAGGCATTGCCCTGATCGCCCATGATGCGATGAAAGAAAGCATGCTGGTCATGGCAGAAAAACATTTTGCGCTGCTGGACAGTTTTGGGCATCGCTATGCAACTGGCACCACTGGCGGTTTATTGAACCAGATGGCACAAAGAATCAAAGGGGCAGAAGCCGGCAAGAACTGGGTTGCCCCATATCTGTCCGGCCCGCTGGGTGGGGACGCGCAACTGGCAGAGCTGGTGCTGGACAGGCAGATACGCCGCATCCTGTTTCTCGAAGACCCGCATGTGGCACGCCAGCATGAGGCCGACATACAATTGCTGGAAAGAGCGGCCCGCACCGTTTGTGACTTTTCCCAGGTCATCAGTGAAGTTAGTGGTGCTGACCGCTGGTTGACACTGCTGACCCAGAGAGTCAGCAGGCAGGCTTAGGCCGCTGTTGCGGTCTGGCTCGACAGACGCTTGAGTCTTTCCAGCGTGCTCTCGCCTGCTGTATCTGCCTGCGCCACAGATTTGCGGATGGCATCAATTTCTGCCGCCTGGTCCAGTGGTTTTTGCCCTATGTCAGCAACGATGCGTAAACCGGCAGCTTCGTTACTGACTGTCTGTGCGCGGCGCGTCAGGGCATTCAAGGCACTTGAATGACTGGCCATGCTGGACAGGCTGCTGAGTTGCTCCTGGCGATCCATGCGCAGTTGTTGCAGGTCTTTTTGTGCCTTGGCCGCGGCCAGGCCTTGCAGGGCTTTCTTCGCAGCGGCGTCGAAGTCTGCCAATTGTCTGGAGAAAGCATCGACGATCTTCTGCAATTCATCCATGTATTCTCTGGCGTCGGCTTCTTCCTGAATTTCCAGTGGCAGGCGCGCCTTGTTGGCTTCAAGTTCGTCACAGAACAAGCTGACCGTTGCTTCAGAAATCTTGCCTGCAGCAAGACGCTCTGCCAGAGTCGCTGAAGCTTTTTCGTCATTGGCGATCAGTTCACGCAAGCGCACCACATCATTATGTTCTTTGTCGAAAGAGGCACGGGCAGCGGCCAGTTTTTGTGCCGTATCGCGCAGGGCGGCTGCCAGACGGTCACGGTCAGCTTCGGTCGCTGTCTCAGGATCAAAATTGGCGATCGCTTCAGATATCTTGTTGCCTAGTGCGCCAAAGTGTTTGGAAATCAAACGTGCAGTCAGGCCCCAGCCATTCATATTGCTCATGGTAATCCTTTCAGTGTGTGATGCGGTAATGGTCAAATACAGTGTTACGGGTACTACATCAAAACGGTGCTACTGCACCAGTAGCCTTTCCGCTTCCAGGGGTAGGGCAATCATAAAATCGACATGGATGTCGCGCTTGCTACTGCCATCCCTGCTACGTAAAATCTCAGTGCTGATCAACAGTAATTCCGACTGTTCACCGGCCTCATTCAAATTTCTGCGGTAAGGCATAAAGACCACGTCCTGTTGCAAGCCCAGCTTGCCTGCGGCATCATCGATGCGGGTTTCCACACCTTTAAAGGGTGCGACAAATTCCTGTGCCGGGTCTCCCGCATCGCGCTCATATTGCAGGCTCTCGGCATCAGCAAATACACTGTCGAGGCTAGCCTCATCCCAGCCTATGCCCACCAGTTGCTCGCGCCACAGACTGTAGTTACGGTCACCCAGGCCAGCACCGTTTTCACCGAGGAAAGCTTGCTGGTCTTCGACGGTTTCAGGTATCAGGCGCGTGAGGTGGCTGCAATACAAAAGCTCTTGCAATTCACCGTTGGCATCGCAATACAACTGCAGGAATTTCTCGCCACCATTGGTACCATCGGCATCGCGGTTCAGGTAATAGCGGTACATCTTGCCGCTGATGGGCAGTTGCACGCGGCTAATGGCGACGATGCGGGTCTCGGCTTCATCCGGCATGGCGATCAGTGAGCCCTGGCCGATCGCCCGTATCAGTGGCGTCTTTTGCAGATTGACGACACTGCCTATGCGCGCACCCATTGGCAGCGCGGAGTCTTGCCTGCCACTCTCTGCATGCATGTCATCAGCGATGAGTTCGTCCTTGTTATGCTTGTTGAACAGCTTGCCTACATACTGATATGCATCTTTCCAGGCCATGGTATTAATTTCCTCCTAAACTGTAATGAACTGCGCTGTCTTGTTTGCTGCGCCTGCCACGCAGGAATTGCCAGCCCGCCCAGGCCAGCGCAGCGAATAGCAAGATGACGAGTACGGTGCGCAGCAATTTAAAACCACCGTCGTCCTGCGATTGCTTTGCTGTTGCTGCCGTTGTTGCTGTGGTTACCACCGCGTCTGAACTACTGCTCATGACCGCCGCCTTGTCGTCCACCGCAGTTGCGCTGCTGGCTATCTCATCCTTGCTACTACCTGTGCCGATATTGGCAATCGGTTCCAGTTGCTGGGACTGGCGGTTTTCTGCTGCCTGAGGGTGGCTCATCACACTACCCAGTATCACGCCGCCGACAACGGCAGGCAAAATGCCACTCCCTCTCGGCGCTACCTGCGGCTGCATCGTTACCGGTGCGGATTGCGTCACAGGCGGTGTTGTATATGTAGACTGATTGGCAGGCTGGTTGGCAGGCTGATTAGCAGCCTGTTGATTGCCGCTATTAACACCGTTGTTGCCAGCGCTATTGCCAAACCCGCGCTGGCTTTGCTGCGTTACCTGCTGGCGCGCATCCATGCTCTTTTGTGCATTTGCCTGCGCCTGGTTTTTTTCCAGATCGCGGTTCAGTGCAGAATCCGACTTCTTGCTTGCATACGCAGGCTTGCTGGTATTGAAGCTGCCAAATCCTGTCTTTGATGGCGTTGATGGTGCAGGCTTGCTGATACTTCTTTGCGAAGAGAAGCCACCACGAAAACCGCCAGAAGACCCGGATGAACGCCCGGCAGCATGCGCAAGGCTGGCCGAGAGTGGCAAGACCAGCGCCAGCATGATTGCTATTAATCTGTTATTAAAACTGTTCATGGTTCTCATCTATAGAAATATGGTGAAGCTATCTGTACAATCCCTCAACGCTTGATGGATGTCATCATAGTGAGCAAAAACACAAAGATCATCGGTAATAAATTAGGGAATTCACCATGACACGAAAATATTCAGACATGAACCAGCACGACGCCTTGTACAAGATTGCGCGCGCCTATCCTGGTGGCCTGGAGGCCCTGGCGGGCCGCATGGAAGTCTCGGTGAATGTCTTGCGCAACAAGCTGGCACCGGGCATAGAGTCACACTATCCTTCGTTTGAAGAACTCTCGCTGATCGTTGAGCTCTGTCATGACGCGGGCGTCAAGGATGCCCATCTGCCACTGCATGCGCTGTTAAGCCGCCATGGCATGGCAGCGTTTGTGATACCTGAGCCTGACCAGGTCAGTGAAGATGATTTGTCGCAAACGGTCTGCCGCGTCATGAGCCGCGTTGGCGATGTGGCAGAGGCAGTATCAACTGCCTTGATCGATGGTGTGATTACGGATGCTGAAGCCGACCTGATAGAAAAAGAATTTCAGAGTGCACTGACCGTGCTGGGTGAATGGCGTGCGCGCATACGCGCACACCATAAGCAAAGAGAATCGTGATTTTCTGGCGACTGTTCGCGAACCAGAGATTCCTTGAATCTGCTTGCAACAAGAATCCTATGCCAACAGTTAAGGCGAATTGATTGGCACAACATGCCAATTGATTTGTAAGAGCGGCTAAAGCCGCTCTTACAAAATGTAGTTAAACGTAGTTATTGGGCTCAGGCACATTACTGGTATTTGGCTCCCTAGATCAGGGCTTGTTTAGCGCACTGTTTTCCAGAAAAGCAACTATCCTCGGCCAGCCCATCTTGTGTGCCAGATCCAGTGCTGATTCGCCTTTGGGATTAAGCGCACCAGGATCGGCACCATGTTTGACCAGTAAAGTAACTTGCGCGAGATTGCCAGCCAGCGCATCCCTCTGCAGCAGGGTCCAGCCAGCTTCATCGACGCTGCGGGTAAAAGCAGGCTCATCCTGCAAACCCCTATCCATAGGCTCTGCCATGTTTTCACTTGCGGGGTGTTCTGGCAAGTCGTCTATGTTTTTTAAGACGGACTTTTCTGTCGTATCAAACAGACTGGATAAGAATCCCTGTTTTTCTTTTGCAAGTTCCAATACGACGGAGATTTTTCCTGGCTTGCCAAAATCCAAATCCCAGGCCCTGTCATGATCGTCACGCTCTGTTTCTGACATACCGCTACGTATCACATCAATGCTGTAACCACCATATACTTTGCCATCGATAGCATACATCCAGTCATCAATTTCCTCCAGCGACACGCTCACCGGGTCACCTGCTGCGATGCTGTCAAACCATTGTGGGTTATTCAACAAAATACCGGTAATGGTATCTCCATCAAACTGTATTTCATTGATCCACATGTGCTCAACTTCAGGCACGTCCCCGCTTGAACCTGTAGGAAAAGCTACTTTCACAGCGGCCAAATCCAAGGCAGGTATGATACGTCTACGCTCCCATGACAATTCACGCCAGAAATATTTAAACGTCTTGCGAGCCTGTTCAGCAGCCACCTGCATCGCCGGGCTGGCACCTTCAAACATGACTATTTTGTCTTCACTCATGATCTTGGACGATAAAATAAAAACAATATACTGCAAGCAGACTGACAATTACGCAAGTACAGCACTTCGTTTCAATTGATACAAGCCCTTACTTTTTAATCGCAATGCGCACAGTCGGCACAGCTATGCTTTGGGAAATTTGAATAGATGACATATTTGCCCAGCAGCATTTTCACTCCTGCTTTACAATGGAAGCCTGCCCTATGCCAAGCCGCCAGGCTGCCATCATCATGTCCACAGAACTTGCCAGTCAGCGCCCTACTTCCCTTGCGGATTTGTATATTTCATTTACCTTATTGGCATTGCAAGGATTTGGTGGCGTACTCGCGGTTGTGCAGCGCGAACTCGTGGAAAAGAAACGCTGGATGACGATGGAAGAATTCGTCGAAGACTGGGCCGTTGCACAGATTTTGCCGGGGCCGAATGTAGTGAATTTATCCCTCATGATAGGTCACCGCCATTTTGGTTTTGCCGGGGCCATGGCGGCACTGGCTGGCATGTTGTCTGTCCCTTTGCTGATCGTGGTGTTGCTGGCCGTGGTGTATGCGCAATTTTCCCAGTATCCACAGGTAGTCGGTGCCCTGCGAGGGATGAGTGCGGTGACTGCGGGCCTGATCATTGCGACAGCGCTTAAGCTGGTGCCGGCCCTCAAAAATAATCCTGTTGGCAGACTTACTGCGCTGATCTTTAGTGCCCTGTGTTTTGCCGGCATCGCTCTCTTGCGCCTGCCGCTGGCCTATGTCTTGTTCACCCTCGGCACCATCACCTGCACACTGGTTTACCGGAGGCTGAAATAATGCCTGATACCCTGCATGGTGCCCTGCACATCACGATGAACTGGCATGACTGGTTGCAGCTGTTCCTGCATTACATGATGCTGTCGCTATTGTCGATAGGGGGAGCGATTTCCACCCTGCCTGACATGCACCGTTACCTGGTCACGCAACAGGGCTGGCTTAGCGACGCGCAGTTCAATGCCTCTGTGTCGATTGCCCAGGCCGCCCCCGGCCCGAATGTCTTGTTCATCGCCCTCATGGGCTGGAATGTGGGCATGAATGCCGGTGGCATGTGGACAGCATTGATAGGTGTTGTCGTCGCCATGACAGGCATACTCTTGCCCAGCACCACTCTGACTTATGTGGCAGCAAGCTGGGGCCATGCCAACCGTGAACTGCGCGGCGTGCGCGCCTTTAAACTGGGCATGGCCCCTATTGTGATTGGCCTGTTACTGGCAACCGGCTGGATCATGGCCGCATCCCATGACCAGATGAGCCGGGACTGGCCATTGTGGCTGATGACAGTAGTCTGCACCATCGTCGTCTGGCGCACCCGCCTGCATTTGCTGTGGCTACTGGCGGGTGGTGCGGCACTCGGCTGGTTTGGCTTGATTTAATTTATACGAAAGCCAGGTAACGTTTGCTGGCATCGTAATACGTCAGGTTTGGCAATAAGGTCAGCATATCGCCGTCTGACACGCCCAGCCATTTACCCAGGGTGGCGGCATACTGATCGACCGAGGTGGTCGGCAACAGACGCCCCTGCCCCACATCATCATCACTGTCTGTAGCAACCAGCGGCGCGGTACCGTAGTAGCGTTTGCCATTGACTGCACCGCCCATCATGAAATGCATGCTGCCCCAGCCATGATCAGAACCATCGTTATTACCACTCAGGGTGCGGCCAAAATCGGAAGCAGTAAAACTGGTGACCTTGCTGGCCACACCCAACTCCCGGGTGGCGGCATAAAACGCAGCCATGGCCTCTGCCACACTGGCGAGCAAACCCGGGTGAGTGGATACCAGTCCATCATGAGTATCAAAACCACCCATAGAAACGAAAAACACCTGGCGTTTCGCCGCTAAGCTACCAGCACAAGAAATCATGCGCGCCACCATTTTCAATTGCATGGCCAGATTATTCTCTTCATTAAATGTAGTCGTCATTGCGGGTGCACCTGCCAGTGCTGAGGTCAGTACATCATTGGCGTCGATAGAACGTTTGCTGACACGGGTATATTCATTTTCAAACAAATGTGGCCTTGCTTGTGTGACCAGTTTTTGTAAGGCAGTAGAACAGGTAGCAGAACCAAACAAGGGTGCCTGCAAACCCGCCAGCGGTACCGAACCATTGGTGGATACCTGATACTGAACCGCCGTATTGCCTGACAGGTAAACCGCATTGCCCGACACGTTCACACAGGTAAAAGTGGCATTGCCATTCCCTGCCTGGAAAAGGTCACCCATGCGCCCGCCCCAGCCAGATGTTGCCCCTTCAGGTGCAGACGACTGCCATACTGATTGTTGGTCATTATGCGAAAACAATTTTGGCGGCAGCATGGCCGTTTTATTCGTATATTCGAGTTTGGTAGTAGGACGTATCAGGGTACCGACATTGAGCAACACTCCCATCTTGCCAGCATTGAATATAGGTAGCAGCGGTGCCAGTTCAGGTGCCAGCGCATACTGGTGGCTTATACCATTCCTGTCTATCGGCACATTCAACCCTTGTAACACCGTTGCAGTCAGTTTGTCACGCGCATAAGCCAGTGTAGGGCGCAGTTGCGAATAGGCATTGTAGTTTGCACTGTCATAGGGAACCAGCGTATTGGCATAGTCATTGCCGCCGTATAAAAACACGCAGACAATGGCTTTGTAATCATCTGCATTGGCGGCGGAAGCTTCAGCCATGGCGGCGAGGTTCAGTGCCCAGGGGGTAGCGACACCGGCGATGGACAGTGCGGAGGCGCGTTGTAGAAATGCGCGGCGTGAGGCATTCATCGTAGTAGAATTTTTCATGATGCTTTCCTGTAGTGGTGGCAGCAAATTGTTTTATGGTTTTACCAAAAGCTGAGGCTATTTGAGTACGATGAATTCAGGAGCTGCCAGCACCAGCGTAAGCGCCGCATAAATTCTTTGCTTGCGACGGTTGTCATTACCCTTGGGCATGCTGTCAACGGCATTGCTCAAATCCGACAAGGTGGCAGTGCTCAACTGCCCCGCCGCCAGCACCAGATTGATTTCGTCCAGCAAAGCGGGAGCCGAGTCAGCCAGAGGCATCAAACTGCTGTAATCAGGCGTAACATCGCTGACACCATTGCTGACTGCACGCTGCATATAATTGACATAGCCAACAACCGAGGATTCATTGGTGATCTGAAATTCCGGCGCAACCAGGCTTGCCGCTGCAATCGTCGTATTTGGTGGTACATAACCGGGACGAAAAAAATTGAACACCGAGGGCGAGCGCAAGGGGCTTTGCCCCAGCCTGGTCGCCGGGTCGCCAGTATTGCCAAGATTCCAGATATCATTTATGGCCATGGCATTGTAGGCACGGGCCCAGGCCAGAAATCGCAGCATGGGTTCGCGCAATTTGCCAAACTGGAGGTCGCTGAGGTTGGCTGGTTTGCGCGCCTCATCATCCAGCAAGATCGCCTTTAAAACCGCTTTCAAATTGCCCTTTTTGCTGGCAGTGCCACTGCCATCATCATTGAATACAGTAGCCACCCTGGAGATATATGCAGGAGATGGATTGCTGGTCACCAGCCTTTGTATCAACTGACGGCTGATAAAGGGGGCCACATTGTCATGGGCAAAAATAATGTCGAGCGCAGCTGTCAGGGCATCTGCACCGCTCAGGCCAGCGGCTACAGTCTTGCCAAGGAAAATGGATGCACCAGTTTCATGCTTGCTTGGCACCTGGATCATGGCTTTGCGCATGAAGTCTGGTTTATCGGCCTTGCCACCTGCCAGGTCAAAGTCCCAGCCAGTAAAGACGCGGGCCAGGCCAGTGATATCGTCGAGGCCGTAGGTTTCCTTGTTCTTGCCGTTTTCCAGAAGTGGGCTGCCATCCAGCTTGAGTTCCAGCAAACCTATACTGAAGAGTTGCATCAGTTCACGCGCATAGTTTTCATCTGGCATGGCCCCAGTTTGCGCATTGAATTTGGTATTGCCACGGAAAGTCAGGTATTGCCCCATGGCCGGGCTGGTAGAAACGAGTTGCAAGAGGTCACGATAATTGCCAAAGCAATTTGCTTCCAGCATGTCCAGCCAGGCTGCGGCTGCAAAGGCTTTCCAGCCACCGCCGATCAGGCCATCTATCGCCACCACAATGATTTCAGACAAGGCCAGGGTAAAGCGCTGGCGCAGCGTATCGGGGGAACTGATCAGTTTGCGCCAGGCCGTGGAATCAAAACCTGTCTGGCTATTACGGTAACTGACATCGTTGAAGCCTTTGGAGACCAGCCAATCCCAGCGGCTGCCATTGCCGGGCATGCTGAGTTGTTCATCGATCCAGCCCGCATATCCCAGTGTTTGTACCCTGGCGATCTGCGCCCGGCTAGCACCCATGCTGGCTTGCGCCAGGAAACGGGCAGCTTCACTGGCTGTGAGAGTGGCAGCATTGACGTCGGGAGCTGGCGCCGGCGGCGTACCCATCGCAGTCACGATGTTGGCCGTGTTATTTTCAGCAGTCGTGCTGCTGCCACCGCATGCAGCCAGCAAGGCTACGGAAGCGATGACTGCCGCCGCCTTCAAATCTGCTTGCTGATTGAACAAATCCTTATCCGTTGCGGTCTGAGTATCAATACCTGCAACGATGAGCTGCTCTTCCATGTCCTTCTCCCTGTTTGTATGAAGTATTTATTCTTGTTTGCCGCACTTCAACAGTAGAGTACTCATGTAAATCTCTTGTTGCCCATTTGTAAGCAGTTGTCAGTAGTTAGGCTAATTTTGTATATAGTTTGTTACTCACAAATGTAAATAGCGTTAAAGATTCAAAAACTGGGCGCGTCATTTGTTACACTTTCGTTTTTATCAGCATGTATCGATTTTGCAAATTCGCCTCCAGACAATCTTTGTTACAGGGAGAGACATAGTTTGAGGTATGCTTGCCACCTTGAAATTCTGCACACCGGTTCATATAGTCCATGAAGTTGAGCATAGAAGCGCCTGAGGATGAAGTTGCCCTGCCGGGCGAGATTCATTTGCATATCCGGTTTCGCCCTGCGAATATGTTCGGCATCTTGCTGGCTTTGCTGGTTCACGGGCTGTTGCTGTACTTCTTGCTGCACATGAATGTGCTCAAGAAAAAGCTCGACAAGAGTGGCTCAAGTGAGCCCATGGTCATGATTATGGACCAGGTAGCCAAAGCCCCCAAACAGGCGACTGCGCCGCAAAAGCAAAAAGCCGTGTCCAAACCGGTGCGGGTGCCGCCATCCAAAAACGCCATTACCCGGCCCAAGACACCACCATCGCCAGTCACCGATTCACCGGTAGCACAGCCACCGTCACCGCAGGCCAAAGAGACCCCGCCAGAATTGGATATGATGGCGCTGGCCAATGCAGCGCGTGAACGCCGCCGCCCGGCAGAGCAGGCTGCCGCACAGGAAAACGAAGGCGCGCGTCAGGCTGGCCGTGGCATGACACCGCAAGAAGTGGCTGAAGCCAATGTCAAGCGCAGCATGCAGCAAGCTGCCAACCGTGCTGGCGGCAGTGGTGTGTTTGAACTGGGAACAGTAGGTACGAGGGTAGCCAGCTTCACTTTCCGTGGCTGGAACACGCGCGTAGTGGCCTCTGGCGGCAAACAGTCTTTTGAAGTCGATGCCGGTCTTGGTGGCGACGTACGCCTGGCCTTGGTACGCCGCATGATAGAAATCATACGCATGGAATACAAGGGTGACTTCAACTGGGAATCCAGACGCCTGGGCCGCGTTGTAGTCAAGTCAGCACGGCCAGAAGATTCTGCCGAACTGGAAACCTTCTTGCTGAAGGAATTTTTCCCTTAATTTGCCTTAATGCGGCTGGTGACCGCGCCAGCACGCCCGCAATAATTGCCAGGCCTGCACCAGAGCCTGCCGCCAGTATGCAGGCTCTGGCTTTTGCAACAATACATCGCTCGTCTGCAGTGCCCGCAACTCTACCCAGCCATCATGTGGCACCTGATAAACACTGCCTGTGTCTAATACTGTGTCGGCCTGCCATGCCAGCCCTTCAATGAAGTGCGGCCAGGCGATTAAACGCAGTTTCCCTGTCTTTACATATAAAGTGCTGCCCGCCGCCAACAGGCAGTGCATGCTCTGGTCTTGCCTGATGCTGTTGCTATGCATGATGATACTCCTGAAAATAATCCAAATGTCCAAGAGAGGCTTGGATACAGGCATCAGGATAGACTTCGCCAGCACACCTGCACAGACACAGAAAATACTCATCTGTATCGCATCAGACAGCTAATTCATAATCTGTTATTGTATCGTTAGCCCTGAACTGTATCCGTGCAGGCCCTGAGCATCTTTACATCGTCACGCTATGCAAACCTTACCTCTCTACAGGCAACTGGCCGATCATTATCTGAATGCTATCCGTTGTGGCACGCTCAAACTGGGTGACCGCATGCCTTCGGTGCGCAAGCTCATGCATGTACACGGTGTCAGCCTGTCCACCGCCTTGCAGCTATGCCGCCAGCTGGAAACCGAGGGGTGGCTGGAAGCACGCCCGCGTTCTGGTTATTTTGTGCGTCAGCCAAGGCGGGTGCGCCTGATGCCCGCACAGGAACCAACCATAGGCAAAATCGTCGATCCGGCGCAGTTTGTCGGTATTCATGAAAAAGTGTCTGAAATCATTGCCCAGGGCCAGCGCCTGGTGAAATGCAACCTTGCGCGGGCAACTGGTGGCCCTGCGCTGTACCCGCACCAGCAATTGCGCAGCCTGACTGTCAGCACCTTGCGCCGCTATCCAGAACTGCTGACCAAGGCAATTACGCCGGGCGGTAACCGTGAACTCAAAGCGGCACTGGCCAAGCGCGCACTCGACTCTGGTATCAGTACCTCCGCTGACCAGGTCATCATCACCAATGGCTGTATCGAAGCCCTGAACCTGGCCTTGCGTGCAGTGGCACAGGCGGGTGATGTCATCGCCGTAGAATCACCAACTTTTTATGGTCTCTTGCAAGTGCTGGAAAGCCTGGGCATGAAGGCGCTGGAAATACCCACCAGCCCAAGTACCGGCATTTCTGTCGAAGCGCTGGAACTGGCGATGCGCACCTATGACAATATCAAGGCAGTCGTGGTCGTGCCGCATTTGCAAAATCCTCTGGGCAGCATGATGCCTGACCAGCACAAGCAAAAACTGGTGTCATTGTGTGAAAAACAAGGCATACCGCTGATCGAAGACGATTCTTACAGCGCCCTCGCCGATGGCGACAAGATACCGACTGCATTGAAGCAATGGGACCATAGCGGCAATGTGATTTACTGCGCATCGGTGCACAAGATACTCGCACCCGGCATGCGCGTAGGCTGGATACTGGCAGGTCGCTGGCAAGAACGGGTGAACATGTTGAAGTATGCGCACACGCGTTATAACGAAGAATTGTCACAGATAGTCACGGCGACTTTTTTGTTGTCGTCGGCTTACGACAGGCACCTGCGGAAACTACGTAGCAGCCTTGCCCTGCAAAGAGAAAAAATGGCCGAAGCGATTGCCACTTATTTTCCCGAAGGCACGCGCGTGACCATGCCAGCAGGAGGAGTTTCCTTATGGGTGGAGATGCCGGCAGGTACCTCGTCCCGCGCTGTTTTTGATGCGGCGCTAGAGGAGAGTATCTTGGTTTCGCCGGGTTTGATGTATTCCAATTCAAATCGTTTTGATCATTTCTTACGCCTCAATTGCGGCATGCCCTATACCCAGGATCTGGATGATGCAATGCGTTTATTGGGCCGCATCATTCAACATCAGGCTTCTTCAAAGCAACACATTGCTGCTTAAAATCCTGCGTAAATTTTAATCACTGTGGAAAGCCACAATTGTGGCTGTTCCAGCGATTTTCCATAATGCGTGCACTGAAGGGAAAAAATATCCCTCAACGTGCTCGCCACCGGATTACATGATGTGCGAGACTTTCCAGCATCCCAAGGAGACCAAGGATGAAAGCTCAAGCCTTCTACAAATCCCTGTATTTTCAAGTCATCACTGCCATCGTTCTGGGCGTATGTCTTGGCCATTTTTATCCCGAATCCGGCGCTGCCATGAAGCCTCTTGGCGACGGTTTCATCAAGCTCATCAAGATGATGATTGCACCGATTATTTTCTGTACCGTGGTGGTTGGAATCGCCGGTATGGAAGACATGAAAAAAGTCGGCAAGACGGGTGGCATGGCATTGCTGTATTTTGAAGTTGTCAGTACCCTCGCGTTGATCATCGGCCTCATCATCGTCAATGTCGTGCAACCTGGTGCAGGCATGCATATCGATGTGCATACGCTCGACACCAAGGGCATTGCAGCCTTTGCCGGTCCTGGCAAAATGCAGACCACGACAGAATTTTTGATGGCCATCATCCCAACTACGTTTACCGAGGCTTTTGCCAAGGGTGAGATACTACAGGTGTTGCTGATCTCCATCTTCTTTGGTTTTGCCCTCCATCGTTTTGGTGGTCGTGGCACGCTGGTATTTGATCTGGTAGAAAAATTCTCCCATGTCTTGTTTGTCATTGTTGGCTACATCATGAAAGTGGCGCCCATCGGTGCCTTTGGCGCGATGGCTTTCACGATCGGTAAATATGGTGTGGGTTCGCTGGTGCAGCTCGGTTACCTGATGGGCACTTTTTATGCAACTTGCCTGATTTTCATCTTCGGGGTACTTGGCACGATCGCCAAGGTACATGGTTTCAGCATCTGGAAATTCATCAAGTACATCAAGGAAGAATTGCTGATCGTACTCGGCACGTCATCTTCAGAATCGGTATTGCCACGCATGATGGCCAAGCTGGAAAACCTGGGTGTGAAAAAATCCGTGGTTGGCCTGGTAATCCCTACCGGTTACTCTTTCAATCTGGATGGCACTTCCATCTACCTGACCATGGCTGCAGTCTTCATCGCCCAGGCCACAGATACACCGATGACCTTGATGCAGCAAATCACTTTGCTGGCAGTCTTGCTGCTGACATCCAAGGGCGCGGCAGGTATCACTGGCAGTGGTTTCATCGTATTGGCAGCGACATTGTCTGCGGTTGGTGGCGTGCCTGTCGCTGGTCTGGCATTGATACTTGGTATAGACCGTTTCATGTCTGAAGCTCGTGCACTGACGAACCTGATCGGCAATGGCGTCGCCACTGTCGTCGTTGCCAAATGGGGCAATGATGTGGATACGGTCAAGATGCAAAGATGCCTGAATAATGAAACCGTAGAAGAAGCAGAAGATCCGGAACTGTTGATGGATACTGCATCCATGCATACAGCAGTGCGTCATTAAGCTGGCTACAAATAAAAGCAAAAAGCGGACTTTGAAAGTCCGCTTTTTTTATGCGTGCAAATTATTGTTGCAAACCTTCAGCCAGTTTTTCTCAAATGTCGCAACGCCAGGGTCAGCGCCATCAATTGTATGGTCGCCGCCAGAAAGAAAGGTGCGCCCAGCAAGACACTTCCTTTGGGAAAATGACTGACTTGCCCGACTATCGACGTACCGATCAGAGTGGCAAACACACTCATGATACTGGCGAGTGCTGTTAGCGAACCCATTGCCAGACCTTGCGAACGCGCATCGACTGCACGCGAAAAAAATCCCTGCAAGGCAGGCCCGGCAGCAAAAGCCAGCACATTGCACAGGATCAGCACATACATCATCCAGCCCTGGTTCGCCAAGCCATAACAGGTCAGTGCGACAGTCGATGAAGCCAGGCCGATCAGGACTGCATTCGCATCTCCCACCCGCTTGATGTAACGGCCAAGAAAAACGCCTTGCATGAGTACGCTGGAAACACCAACCATGAACAATGAAAAACCATTTTGCATGGGTGTCCAGCCAAAGCGCAATTCGGTTGATAGCACCCAGGTTGTTTGCAGGGTGAACTGGGCAAACATGGTCAGCGCATATACCCACACCAGCGCGCCGACGCCACGTAAATGCGCAAGGCCCCGCAAACCCGCAAAGGGATTCGCAGCAGAAATATGGAAGTCCTTGCGGTGATCGGCAGGCAAGGATTCTGGCAGCGAGAAATAGCCATACATCACATTACCCAGCGACACAGCAGCAGCCAGGTAAAACGGGTAATGGATATGCGCCTCACCCAGCAAGCCGCCAACGACAGGGCCACAGATAAAACCCAGGCCGAACATGGCACCTATTTTACCCAAGGCTTTGGCACGGTTTTCTGGTGTCGATACATCGGCGATATAGGCATTTGCCACCGAGAGATTGCCGGCAGTGATACCACCGATGGCACGCACCACCAGCATCCAGTAAATACTGGTGACCTGGGTCAGTAAAAGGAAGTTCAAACCAAGGCCAAATACGCACATCAACAAAACAGGGCGGCGGCCAAAACGGTCACTGAGCGCCCCTATCATGGGGGCAAAGATAAATTGCATGACGCCATAGATAGCGACAATCGCGCCATACCAGTAAGCCTGGCTGTCTGGCTGCAAGGTATAACTGGCCACCAGCCGTGGCAGGACCGGAATGATAAGACCTATGCCGAGGATGTCGAGAAATACCGTGATCAATACAAAACGCACATTGGTCGGCAGTGCTTTGGCAGCGTCAGCCTGTTCAGAACTTGTCATGAATGACAACCTTTTAGCGGAATAGACAAAGCGCAATAGTATATGATTACCGTCAAGTACATTTGCACGGGAGCCAACATGGCTTTGTTTGATCATTTTCTCATCATTGCCTTGCTGGTCGCCATCAGCGCATTTTTTTCCATGTCAGAAATTTCATTGGCGGCTGCGCGCAAGGTCAAGCTGCAGATACTGTATGCAGAGGGCGAGCAGCGTGCGGGCAAGGTGCTGGCGCTGCAGCAAGAACCGGGGCATTTTTTCACGGTTGTGCAAATCGCCCTGAATGCGGTAGCCATACTTGGCGGTATTCTCGGTGAACAAGCCTTGACTCCGTATATCCTGAAAGCCCTGGTCGCTGTGGTTGGCATGACCAGTTGGGTAGAGACTGTCAGCTTTGTCACCTCCTTTTTGTTCGTGACCTCGATTTTCATTTTGTTTGCAGACCTGATGCCCAAGAAGATTGCCATGATTTCGCCAGAAACCGTGGCGATGCTGGTGGTCAGCCCCATCCTTTTGTGCGTGCGCCTGTTCAAGCCCTTGGTCTGGGTCTTCAATGGCCTGGCCAACCTGATGTTACGTCTGTTTAATTTGCCGACGACCAGGAATGAGCAAATCACCTCAGATGAAATTTACGCCATGTTTGATGCTGGTGCCGAAGCAGGGGTGGTGTTGCAAAGCGAGCACCATATGATAGGCAATGTGTTCGAACTGGAAAGCCGCACCGTACCATCTGCCATGTCGCAACGCGACAGCATTGTCTATTTCACCCTTCAAGATACTGATGTGGTCATACGCCAGAAGATCGCCGAGCATCCGCATACCAAGTTTTTGGTATGTGATGGCAATATCGACAATGTCGTAGGCTATGTTGAATCCAAGGACATTCTGAAGCGGGTACTGACCAACCAGGCCTTTACCAAGGTGCAGGAATTATCGATACGCACTGCCCTGGCCGTGCCTGACTCACTGACCCTGTCTGAAATGCTGGAGCAATTCAAGGGCACGCGTGAAGATTTTGCCGTCATCCTCAATGAATATGCACTGGTGGTCGGCGTAATTACGCTGAATGATGTGCTGAGCACCCTGATGGGCAACCTGGTACACCCTTTCCTGGAAGACCAGATCGTCAAGCGTGATGCCAATTCATGGCTAATTGACGGTGCAACAACAATTGAGGATGTCTGCCGCGCTCTCGATATAGATGGCTTGCCTGAGCAGGGAAGCTATGAGACCATTGCCGGTTTCATGATGACGATGCTGAAAAGGATACCCAAACGCACCGATTTTGTCATGCTAGGGTCTTATAAGTTCGAAGTCGTCGATATTGATCACTATCGCATTGATCAACTGCTGGTGGTCAAACTCGATAGCGCGGAAACCAACAAATCACCGTAGTTATGATCGCTTTATTATCATAGTTACCACTAAGCTTCTTCAGTATCACGTCTTAACTCATTTTTTTAACGCATCACCGTCAACAGCAGCTCAAGCAAAGCTGCTGGCTTACCCGTTTTTATCAGGATTTTCATGTCGCACGCTTGTGGAGTAGATTTTGGCACCTCGAATTCAACCGTTGGCTGGCACAGGCCGGGCGAGCCTGCGCTGTTAGCGCTGGAAGAGGGCAAAGTCACGCTGCCATCGGTGGTGTTTTTCGATGTGGAAGATGACCAGGTCAGTTATGGCCGGGCGGCGCTGAGCAATTATCTGGCTGGCTATGAAGGCCGCCTGATGCGCTCGATGAAGAGTTTGCTGGGCACCAGCCTGATGGATGGCCAGACTGAGGTACAGGGCAAGGCCGTGCCTTTTCGCCATCTGCTGGCGCAATTTATCGGTGAACTCAAAGCGCGCGCAGAAAAATCTGCGGGCTGCAACTTTACCCAGGCTGTCATGGGCCGCCCTGTGCATTTTATCGATGATGACAGCAAGGCCGACAAACTTGCACAAGACACGCTGGAACAAATCGCCCGCGCAGCAGGGTTCAGGGAAGTGCAATTCCAGTATGAACCGATTGCTGCAGCCTTTGATTATGAATCACGCATCACCAAGGAAGAACTGGTACTGATCGCCGATATAGGCGGTGGTACTTCAGACTTTTCGCTGGTGCGCCTGTCACCGGAACGTGCCCACAGAGTAGACAGGAAAGACGATATCCTCGCCAACGGCGGTGTACATATCGGTGGCACTGACTTCGATAAATACCTGAGCCTGAACCATGTCATGCCGCTGCTGGGCCTCGGTGGCCGTCTTGGCAGCCAGATCGAAGTACCCTCCAGTTATTATTTCAACCTGGCAACCTGGCACACGATTAACCTGACCTATACCCAAAAAGTCTGGCGTGAATTACAAGAAGTTTACCGCGATATCAATACCCCGGAATTACGCCTGCGCTTTGAACGCCTGCTGAACCTGGTCGAAGAACGCGATGGTCACTGGCTGGCCATCAAGTCGGAAGAAGCCAAAATCTTATTATCTGATCAACAAACCATAGACTTGCCACTGGAACGCCTGCGTAGCAAACTGCCAGCGCCCACCTGCCATCTGGCACTGGACCAGGCTGGTTTGCAAAGCTCGATTGCTCATCTGACCAGCAATATAGGCGACACTGTCAAAACCGTGCTGAACATGGCAAACCTGAAACCTGAACAGGTCGATACCGTGTTTTTCACTGGTGGCTCTAGCGGCGTACGCGGCTTGCGACAACAAATCGCCAGCATAGTCCCAACGGCAACCAAGGTCGAAGGTGATCTTTTTGGCAGCATAGGATCAGGTCTTGGTCTGGATGCCGCACGAAGATTTGCGTGAAAACCAGGCTTGCAAGCCTCGTGTCAGTTTTGACAAATATATTTCACTTAAAGTCACAAAGTCGGCGAGCCATGGCTGCGTCCGACGCGACAACTTAAACTATACTTGTTGCATCAATTAGCAGGCTTTTCTACCCGGAGAAAGCATGTCGAACGAACAAGATGACGATGATGAGCTGTTCCTGGTTGAGGATGCGGAAGAAGAAACCGCCCCTCAGCAAGCGGGGCGCAGCTGGAAAATCGCCATCGTCGATGATGATGAAGATGTACACCGCACCACCTGCTTTGCACTGCAATATGTGCAGATCCTGAACCGCCCTCTCGAATTTATCCACACCTACTCCAAGAGTGAAACCCGCAAGGTATTCGCCAATGAAAGCGATATCGCCGTAGTCTTGCTGGACGTGGTCATGGAAACCGAACATGCAGGGCTGGAGCTGGTCAGTTTCATTCGCGATGAACTGGGCTGGACCGATACCCGCATCATCCTGCGTACCGGCCAACCCGGTTATGCACCGGAAGAAGAGGCGATACGCGACTATGACATCAACGACTATAAAACCAAGAATGAGCTGACCCGCAAAAAACTGCTGACGTCACTGACGGCAGCCGTGCGCTCGTATGAGCAGATACGCACTATCGATGCCAGCAGACGCGGCCTGCACCAGATCATCAGCTCCAGCGCGGCCTTCACCTTCGAACATGGCATACAGTCTTTTGCCAGTGGTGTGATTACCCAGATCGCCGCTTTGTGCGGTGTACCACCTGAAGGTTTGCTGTGCGCCCAGGGCGAGCTTAATGAGATGGATGAAGAAATCCCCGAGACCTTCAATGTCATCGCCTCTGCAGGGCATTACAGCAACCTGATGAATTGCCCCATTGATGATATCCATAACAGCCGCGTGCGCGACGCTTTGCGGCATGTGCTGACAAGACGGGAATCCCTGTTTACTGATCACAGCATGACACTGTATTTTTCTGGCCGTGGTAACCGCCCCCTGGCAGCCTTTATCGACCTGCCGTTTTCACTGTCGGACATCAACCAGCATTTGCTGGAAGTATTTTGTTCCAACCTTGGCGTCTGCCTTGATAACCTGAGCCTGGTCAACCAGCTCAAAAACCATGCTTACCGCGACCAGTTACTGAAACTGCCTAACCGTCTGAAGTTCATCGAACAGATTAGCACTACCCTGGCGAGTGGGCTGCAAGGGCAAATGGTGGCGCTGATAGACATTGATGATTTTGCAGAAATCAATGATGTGCTTGGCCATCATTATGGCGACCTGATTCTCAAAGCAGTGGCAGACAGGCTGCGCGAAAAACTGGGAGCTCCCATCTTTTTGGCACGCATTTCCGGCGATGTATTTGGCCTGCTGGGCAGCAAGGACTTGCTCGAACCCGAAACCCTGAGGCTGATGTTTGTTGAGCCCTTCATCATTGAAGCAACGGCGCATGCGGTGTCCATGTCGATAGGCATGGTGGCACTGGAAGGTTACATCGGTGATGGTGCGGAACCGCTGAAAGATGCCAGTATCGCTCTCAAGCGCACCAAGATACACCAGCGCGGCAGTTGCACATTGTTCACCCGATCGATGGGTATAGAGATACGCGAGCGCGCCACCCTGATGCAGCATTTGCACAAGGCCTTTGATGCCGAGCGCCTGTTCCTCATGTACCAGCCACAAATCGATCTGGAGACCGGCAAATTTACCGGGCTGGAGGCACTGATACGCTGGCGTAATGATGATGGTGTGCTGATACCACCAAATGATTTTATCCCGCTGGCAGAATATTCCGGCCTCATCATCAGCCTGGGTGCCTGGGTATTGCGCACCGCCTGCTTCATGATGGTCAGGTTGCAAAAAGCTGGTATTGCCCCGCAACGCATGGGCGTGAATGTCTCGGTCGTGCAATTCCGGCAGGACGACTTTATCGCCATTGTGGCATCCGCATTGAAAGACACTGGCTTGCAGCCAGAAAACCTGGAACTGGAAATCACGGAATCGGTCACCATGACCAGCGCCATACTGTTTGAAAGCAAACTTGCGAGTTTAAAAAAACTGGGCGTAAAAATCGCCATCGATGATTTTGGCACAGGTTTTTCTTCGCTCAGCTACCTCGATAAACTACCAGTAGACAGATTGAAAATTGACCGTGCTTTCGTCAATCAGATCGACACACCAGAAGGCCCGCGCATTGCCGAACTGATTACGCAGCTTGGTAAAAAACTGGGCTTGCAAGTGATAGCAGAAGGTGTAGAACATGAGACCCACTGGAAGACGCTGGCCGCCATGGGATGTCATGAAGGGCAGGGCTTTTATATAGGCCGCCCTATGCTCGAAGAGAATCTGGTTTCCTGGATCAATCTCAGAAAATAAAAGGCTGTCACAAAATGGGAATCAATTTCATGCCCACCTCGCAACAGCCTTCTACCACAACAATTAAAACCATCAGCCACATGCGGCTGATGGTTTTTTTACAGCTTACTTCTTGTCCATCATTGGCGGGCGGTCACCCGTCTTATGCTCCGGTCCATGCTCACCGCCTGGCCTGCCCATGCGTTCACGCATATGCGATGCCATACGTCTGTGGCTGTCATCAAAAATCTTTTGCTGTTCCGGCGTCAAAACGGCGTAGAAAGTTTTCAGAGAAGTCAGGCGCGTTTGCATTTTCGCCAGATGTTCTTTCATTTTTTCGAGGCCTTTTTCCATGCGTTCTGGCGTCGTCAGTTTTTCCATTTCCTTGCGGTCAGGGCGGGCTGGCATGGCAGTAGGATTCATGGCATCGATAAAAGTCTTCCAGGCCGGTTCCTGTGCAGCTGTGATCTTCAATTTGTCATGTAGTTCGGCCTGGTGTTTGGCCATGCGCTCTTTCATTTTTTCTACCCACTTGGCAGGGTCGCCATGTGGCTGGCCATGATCTGCATGCGCAGAAGCAGATGCTGGTGAAGGAGGCTGTGCCAACGCACTGCCTGCACTACCGATCATACTCAGGCCAACAGCCGTCACTGCGATAATGAGCTTCTTTTGGAGTTTCTTTTGTAAGGTATTCATCATTTATTTTCTCTTTCTGTTCAGAAGAATAAACTCACAGGTCTGCTGCATATACTCTGCAAATATGTGAGTCAAGCTGGCTGATTGCTTGCGGGACTTGATACAAATCCGGTGTTGCGGTCTCAGACATGTGGTGCATCTTGCAGCAAGCTTGTAACGTCGAAATGTCCATCTGCTCTCGCTTTGTATCGACGTGTAACAGTCAAGAATGATAAGGTGGTATGTTACGGTTTAAGATAATCGGGACTTACGCAAAACCGCCCCGGCTGCGTTGCAGTTCCTAGCCTTACAATGCCGTAATGTCGTCGTCGCTGACGGAGTAGTCGGGGTCAGACAATACGTTGTCTGCCGACGAAACGAACCACCCTTGCAAGGGTGGCTTACCGGGAGCGATAGCCTTGCTGGGACAATTTTGCGTAAGTCCTGATAACAAGACGATACAAAATCAGGGTTTTTATAGACTGGATCGGGCTCATAATGAAGAACATGGACACACCTAATAAAATTCTCATCGTTGACGATGACCGCGACATCCGTAATTTGCTGGCTGATTATCTCGATAATAATGGCTACAGTACAGTGACGGCCGCCGAAGGCAATGCCATGTGGGCAGCCCTGCAAAATCATCAGGTTGATCTGGTCGTACTGGATCTGAACCTGCCTGGCGATGATGGTCTGACGCTATGCCGCACGCTACGCAGCAAATCGACTTTGCCGGTCATCATGCTGACTGCGCGTGGCGAACCGCTGGACCGTATCCTGGGACTGGAAATGGGTGCAGATGATTACCTGCCCAAGCCTTTTGAACCACGCGAGTTACTGGCCCGCATACGCAGCGTGTTGCGCCGCACCCAGACCAATGTCAGCTCACATTCTGGCGAAGCATTGCAAAAACTTAAATTTGCCGGCTGGACGCTGGACCTGACCGCACGCCACCTGATCAGCCCGGATGGCATGGTGGTGTCTTTGTCGGGCGCAGAGTTCCGCATGTTGAATATCTTCCTGGAGCATCCCAACCGCGTGTTGAACCGTGACCAGTTGCTGAACATGACGCATGGCCGCGATGCAGATCCGTTTGACCGCTCCATCGATATTCAGATCAGCCGCTTGCGGCAAAAATTGCGCGAAGATGCGCGCTCGCCACAGATCATCAAGACCGTCAGGAATGGCGGCTATGTATTGGCTGTTACCGTTGTCGTGGAGCAGGACGCATGAAAATCTTATCGTCGATGTGGGGCAGAGTCTTTGCCATCCTTTTGCTCGGCGTAATCGCATCGACGGTACTGACCTGGACACTGGCTTTTGGCGAAAGACAAAAAACCATATCGCAATACCGGGATTCGCACGCGGTTGAACGTGCCGAACAACTGGTGCTGGCACTGGATGCCTTGCCAGCAGAAAACCGCGAAAAGTTTTTAGCGACCGCACCACGCCTGGGTTTGAAAGTAGCCACCCTGCCAGTTGAGACCAGCGACCAGGCCCCGCGTTCCGAATATGCTGCCGCAGTCAGCGAAAGACTGGGCAAGACTTTTCGGGTGATGTCATTGACGCAAGACCCTGAATCTTGCCCGCGCAACCCACAAAATGTACAAACCAACCGCCTGCCGTGTGAAGCCTTGGGTATCACACTGCATGACGGCACTGCCCTGCGCCTGACGGTTTTACCGCCGCGTAATCCGGCGCCGCCACTGCGCCCCGACTTTTTGCAATACCTGTTCCTGTTCCTCGCCAGCATAGCCGTACTGGCTTACCTGATCGCCCGCATGACCATGCGGCCTTTGCAGCAAATGGCCAAGGCAGCCACAGCATTGGGACAGGATATCAACCGCCCTCCTTTGCCAGAAAAAGGCGCGACTGAAATTTTGCAGGCCACCCGTGCCTTCAATGCCATGCAGGCACGCATACGCCAGCATATTGCCCAGCGCACCCACATGCTGGCGGCAATTACCCATGACTTGCAAACCCCGCTGACGCGCCTGCGTTTGCGTCTGGAAAAAGTCAAAGACGAAGAATTGCGCGACAAGCTCATCGAAGATTTATCGGGCATGCAAATGATGATACGTGAAGGCCTGGACCTGGCACGCAGCATGGACAGTAATGAAGCCTTGAAGCCGCTGGATCTTGACTCACTGCTCGATAGCGTGTGCGCCGATGCTGCCGATGCCGGACAAAATGTCAGCTTTGTGGGCAAGCCTGGCCTGACTGTCATGGCCAGACCACAAGCCCTGCGCCGCTGCCTGACTAACCTGATCGACAATGCCGTCAAATATGGCCAATACGCCACGGTCACCATGGTGGCTGGCAAGGATGCAGCCAAAGATGTCCTGCATGTGCTGATACGCGACGGCGGCCATGGTATTCCACCTGAATTCCAAAGCAAGGTGTTTGAACCTTTCTTTCGGATGGAAACTTCGCGCTCGCGGGAATCTGGTGGCACCGGCCTGGGCCTGACGATCGCCCAGAATATCGCCCAGCAACATGGCGGCCAACTGCAATTGAGCAATTTGCCTGAAGGTGGCCTGGAAGTGCGCCTTACCCTGCCCATGCAAGCGACCTGAATCTGCTGCCTGTCTGAAATCTGTTCTCCTATCCTCACTGATATACGGTGAGGATTTTTTTGTCTTTAATCCAGTCCAGAGTCAGTAAAACTTGCTCATGAAGGCAAGGCTTGTCAAAAAGTCTGCTATCCACTTGACTAATCAGGCCCCCTCCCCTGTAGAATCCGGAAAAAGCCTGAGGACTTGCACATGATTAATTTACAACTAGGCGATGTCAGCCACATTATCCAGCTGGCGATTGCACCAGTATTTTTGCTCACCGGCGTAGGCACAACGCTCTCTGTCCTGACTAGCCGCCTGGCACGCATCATCGACCGCTCAAGAGTTGTCGAAGACTTGCTGCACGGTGAAAACAGCTCTCCGGTCAGCCCACCCGGCGTCGAAGAAGAATTGCACGAACTGTATGAACGCTCACACCTGATCAACCGCGCCATCACGCTCAGCACATCTTGCGGTCTGTTCATCTGCCTGGTAATCGCCTCGCTGTTCATGGGTGATGCTACCAGCCTGAACCTGGACAAGCTGATTGCCACCCTGTTTGTTGCCGGTGTGTTTTCCCTGATAGGCAGCTTCATCTACTTCATGCGCGAAATTTTTGTCGCCACCAAGACCCTGACCCGCCAACGCCTGTTGGGCAAACGCAAAATCATTGCCCGCGAATCATAAGCACCTGGTAAATATCAGACAAGCACCAATAAAAAGCCCCGCTATCTCAAGATGCGGGGCTTTTTACTAAGCGCCAGCTTATTTCAGCGCTATTTCAAGGCTATTTCACTACAGCCGGAGCCTGTACCGTGACGATGACATCAATAGACGCTGTACCGGGATTGGCTACCGTAATCGGCTGGTAACTACCCGTGGCGCGGAAAATCAGGGTACCCGGTATGCTGGGCGCAATAAATCCGGCATTGCTTGTCCCGGCACCGGCAATCGCAACGGATGTACCGGCAACCTGCGTCCAGCTATAGTAGATGATATTGCTGGTGTTGGATGGCGCATCGACTTTCAGGGTCACTGCGCTATTGGTCAGTACTAACTGCACTGGCGTATACGACACCAGCGAGATAGGCGGCAGGGGATCGACATAAAACACCACGTCCAGTTGCACCAGCGGATCCAACGAAAAACCGCCGGGCTGAATGACGGAATTGGACGTATTGAGGGTAAATACAAAAGGGGTACGGGTATCAACAAACTTGGGCAAGGCCGCACTGGCGACACTGCTGAATGCATTGAAAATTTCTACTGAAGGACCGGATTTCTGCTTCCAGTAATAATAGATAGGTGTGCTGCTATCGACCTTGCCATTGGCATCATATTTGACCGATTTGCTGCCATCAAGCGTGATGGTGGAACCGGCTGCAACCACACCGCCGCTATAAGAGATGGGCACTACCGTTGGTTTGACGATAGGCGTCACTGTCACTGTCTGGGTGGCCGTGCCCACTTTTTGCTTGTCGTCCGTGACGCGGCATTGCACTTTCAATGCCGTCGATGCGGTCACTACAGGTGCGGTAAAGCTGGTGGCGGCAGTATCTGTCGGTGCCAGGGTGATCGTGGTGCCGGCAGCATCGCTGACTACCCATTGATAAGAATACGGCTCGCCTGTCGCAGCTGGCGTACCACCGCTACCGGCACAACTCAAATTCACCTTGTCACCAGATGCTGCGGTAGTTGTACCGCTGACTTTGGCAGTCGGGCTGGCAGTGACAGAAGCCTCCTGCTTGACCAGCAGTGTAGTCGATGCCTTGATGGTATTGCCTTTGACATCCACTGCATTCAGGGTCAGCTTGTAGGTATAGTCAGCAGTCAATAAGGTAGGAGGCGTGACTTGCAAGACACAACTGGCATCTGCGCCTGTGCTGCTCTTGGAGATGATCTTGCAATCAGCATTGCTCACCGCTGCCAGCGGATTGGCCGACAAAGTCAGGTTTTCTACCTGCCAGTACATATTGGTAATGATGCCTGCTGTGCTGCTGGCCTGACCGTTGAAGCTCAGGGGATTGCCGCTGATCACCGTCAGGGCATCCGGTACGGCGATTGCCATGGGATTGGCTGTGGGAGTGCCGGTACCCGCGGTACCACCACTACCGCCACTGCCTCCACCACAGGCAACCATAGCCAGGCTGGAAAAAACGATTAAGGCTGTTTTGATTTGCTGAACCACGCTAACTCCGATGTCTTGCTGAATAGGGGAATGCTTATCATTGTAGCTTCATGCCAGCGTTTGCAATACCTTTACGCAAAATGTTGACAAAATGTTTCAAGTTTTGGTCCGGACAAGAATGCTGCCAAAATAAAAAACAATTATTTTGCGAACGGTCGTGCAAAAAGTAATCAGGTATGGCACTCTAAACAAAAAAACATTCCAAACAGCCTGGAGACATTGATGAACACTTTGCACTATGCGCACTGGCCGCAAGGCTTGCCCCATGATCTGATCACGCCGGCAGCCAGCGTGTACACGAATTTGCAGGTATCGGCCCTGCGCTTTCCTGACAAGGCAGCAATCATCTTTTATGACACTGTCATCACTTACCGCCAATTGCATGAAGAAGTACTGGCGCTGGCGGGCTATCTGCAAGAGGTATGCGGTGTACAAAAAGGCGACCGTGTCTTGCTGAATATGCAAAACAGCCCGCAATTTGTCATCGGCTTTTACGCCATTATGCGTGCTGATGCCATGGTCGTACCCGTCAATCCCATGCTGATGACAGATGAACTGTCGCATTACATTGCAGATAGCGGTGCCAAGACCGCCTTGGTTTCGCAAGAAATTTTCTCGCGCCTGCAACCCTTGCTGGGCCACAGCATATTGCAACACGCGATAGTAGCTACTTACTCCGATCACTTAACGGCGGTAACCAGCCTGACCATTCCCGACTTTGTGAAGGCAGAACGCCAGGTGGCTGAGCAAGCTGGCGTTACCAGCTGGCACGCCGCCATTGCTGCCGGCCATCAGCCGCGCCCCCATGCCGCGGGGCCAGATGACTTGGCCTGCATGCCCTATACCTCGGGCACAACCGGCAAACCCAAGGGTTGCATACATAATCACCGCTCAGTCATGTTCAATATCGTCGGCAGCCCGACTTGGTCGGGTGCTATCGTCGCCACCCATGTGGCGTTGGCGGTGCTGCCTTTCTTCCATGTCACCGGCATGCAGTCGGTCATGAATGCCATGATTTATTGCGGCGGTACTCTGGTCATCCTGCCACGCTGGGACCGTGATGCCGCAGGACAACTGATCACCCGTTATGCCGTCAGCAACTGGACGCTGGTACCCTCCATGATGATCGATTTTTTGTCGAACCCAAGACTGGCCGAATACGATATTTCCAGACTGACCCGGGTATCTGGCGGCGGCGCGGCCATGCCAGCCGCCATCGCACAAAAACTGCTGGAACTGTCTGGACAGGTTTATATGGAAGGCTATGGCTTGTCCGAAACCATGGCACCGTCCCACCTGAACCCGCCACAGCGCATGAAGCAGCAATGCCTGGGCATGCCCTACTTCAATGTCGATTCGCGCATCGTTGATCCGACCACCCTGCAAGAAGTCAAACAGGGCGAAACTGGCGAAATCTGGATACACGGCCCGCAAGTCTTCCAGGGTTACTGGAACGACCCACAAAAAACCGCCGATGCCTTTGCCGAACTCGACGGCAAAAAATTCTTCCGCTCCGGTGACCTAGGCTATATGGACCCCGAAGGTTTCTTCTTCTTCACCGACCGCCTGAAACGCATGATCAATGCAGCTGGCTTCAAAGTCTGGCCCGCCGAAGTCGAATCCATGATGTACCAGCACCCGGCAATACAAGAATGCTGCATCATCGCCGCCCACGACACCTACCGCGGCGAAACCGTCAAAGCCGTGGTCGTTAAAAAACCGGGCAGCGATGTAACTGCCGAAGACATCATGCGCTGGGCGCATGAAAAAATGGCCGCGTACAAGGTGCCGAAGTTTGTCGAGTTTGTAGATAGTCTGCCGAAATCAGGGACGGGGAAAGTGATGTGGCGGACCTTGCAGGAGAAGGAAGCGGCGAAGGTCAAATAACATATCTGGCAGTAATGCAATGGCACTGGTTTTGCCGTTGGGTTGGTTTTGACTTTTGTAGTTCCCATGTGTCGATGCCTTTGATGCACGGCAGAAAATGGAAAAAGAAGGATCGATGTTTGAGCGCAGCGAGTTTTCGAGCCTTCCCATTTTTTGACTTGCAGCAAAGGGAACCCCCTTTAGGGCTGATCATTACCCACATCTTTCCTGACAAATTCACATTTGACAGAAATTTCTTGTAAACAGACGATAGTGATGTTAACTTTTGACTCGTGAAAATAATTAAAATCCCTGAATGGACATTGACGAAGACCAGGAGGATTGCGACTGGGCCGAAAATGAATTGGGCTTAGTGCAACTTGGCGACAAACGTCTGACATCACGCTTAGTATTGCTG
>NZ_JBMPOV010000018.1:0-63989 GCF_049340405.1 Undibacterium sp. Ji42W | reverse complement strand
CCTGTTCTCGGAAGCGGGCATACCTGGTGTCATTTATGGCGCAGGGCCACGTACCGTGCTGGAGTCCCATGCCAAACGTGCAGATGAGCGTTTGAGTCTGGAAGATTTACGCAAAGCCACCAAGGTGGTTGCTCGCACCTTGCAAGACTTGTTGAAATAAAAGAAAAGTGCAATTCAAAACAACAGTGAATCAGAACTCTTCCCAATCATCTTTGCTTGCTGAAGATGCTTTCTGTTTCGCTGGTGTTGGATCAGTCTTTTTTACAGCCACCGGCTTTTTAACATTGGGTAAGGCACGCACGCTCTTATTAGCGGTGGCAGACATTGCATTGCCATTCGCTTTACGCACGACTGCCACAGTGGCGGCGTGTGTGCCATCCAGCTTGAAGGTGCTAACCAGTTGCACCAGGCTGCCCGCCTGATCGCGCAGTGATTCTGCTGCTGCGGCTGCCTCTTCGACCAGCGCGGCATTTTGTTGGGTGACGGCATCCATCTCGGTAACGGCGCGGTTGATTTGTTCGATGCCTGCTTCCTGTTCGCGCCCTGCTGCGGTCAACTCACCCATGATGTCGGTCACGCTGCTGATGCTGGAGACTACCTGGGCCATGGTGGCACCGGCCTCATCGACCAGGCGGGTGCCAATATCGACTTTTTCTACCGAATCATTGATAAGGTCCTTGATTTCTTTGGCGGCGCTGGCAGAACGTTGCGCAAGATTGCGCACCTCTGATGCGACCACCGCAAAGCCACGCCCCTGCTCACCTGCACGGGCTGCTTCAACAGCTGCATTCAGCGCCAGAATATTGGTTTGAAAGGCGATGCCATCAATGACGCTGATGATGTCCACGATCTTTTTGGACGACTCATTGATCTTGCCCATAGTGTCCACCACTTGCGACACCACCTGCCCACCTTTGGTGGCAACATTTGCTGCCGACACGGCAAGTTGGTTAGCCTGGCGGGCATTGTCGCCATTGTGCTTGACGGTGGAGGTCAGCTCTTCCATGGAAGATGCGGTTTCTTCCAGCGAACCTGCCTGTTGCTCGGTCCGGGAAGACAGGTCAAGATTGCCAGTGGCGATTTCTGTCGAGGCACCAGCAATAGTGTCAGCACCAGTGCGCACCTGGCTGACAATAGTGGCCAGGCTGTCTTGCATGCTTTGCATGGCTTGCAAGACACGGCCAATCTCATTATTGGAATCGACGACAATGACTTGGCTCAAATCACCGCTTGCGAGTCTCTCAGCCGCTCTTCTTGCGACTAACAAGGGCTGCGTGATGGCGCGGATAATAATATATGCACTGACTATGGTGATAAGGATGGCGACGAGGGTAACAATCGCTACCGTCAGTCTTGCACTTGCAAATGATGCCTCTGCCAGTTTGGACGATTCCATTGCGCCAACGTGATTAAGCTCGACCAATTTGTCGAGTGATTCGCTGGCAGCATCATAAAATTTCTTGCCATCACCCTCAAGCAATGTCTTGGCCTCATCATTTTCTTTTTTTCTTGAATGGGCAATTACCTGCTCATGAATTTTCACATATTTAGCCCAGTTCTCGGCAAAAGTGGTGTACAGCTTTTTTTCTTCTTCGCTGCTGATCAGTTTGACATAGGACTGATTTTCTTTGTCCAGTACAGCCAACATTCCCGCAAAGCGTTTGTCCAGCGCATCTAGCGCGGCATCATCGCTATTGAGAATGTGCCTGAATTCAAGCATACGCAAGTTAGCAATCTGGGTGTCAATACGGTTGGCCACTTCAACGCTGGGTAGCCAGTCGGTCGTGATTTCATTAGTCGCATCACTCATTGCTGACATCTTTAAATAAGACGCAGTTGAGACAACCAGCAGCAATGCCATCATCAGACTAAAAGTAGCAATCAGGCGGGAAGAGATCGAGAAATTTTTCATTAAATACCTCAGTACAGCATTGATTTCGAGTTGAACCTGGCCAGCACAATAGCCTTATGTTGTCGTGAAAATGCGTGATCAGATAAAGTTGACTCCATAGTAGCGGACAATTGCCATCATGCAATGTCACGACACAAGATTTCACGCTTGAGGCGATAAAGGGATATTTGCGTTTTGGTGAGCGGCATTCGCCGCTCATAGTCATTTTGTTAAAGTTAACAATGTGGCCATAAGGTCTAAAAATGCAACATCAGCATCATTGCTGGACTTGGGTGGCTTGTGTAGTTTGGGTTGGCTTGAGAATAACCAGAACTCAGCTCCTCAAATTAAGCCGGGTTTTGGCGTAGATACACAAACTGTCAACTGTGTACAGGATATTGAATAAGATGAAGTGGCAGAAACGAATTTGTAGTTCAAATAGCGTGCGAAGCTGATATTCAAGTTTGTGTCGCACGCGCTTGGTCGCTGGCATGAAATTCTGGTTCAGGCCAACTGGTTTTTCCTGTCCACTGCTGCGGCCTGGCTGCGGGCAATTTCGAGTTCCATGGCTTTCATCTTTTCCTGATGTTCCATGGTACGTTGTTGCAGGTCAGTCTCATGCTGACTGGTCTTGATCCAGGCATGACAAACCGAGTAAGCGATGGCAACTGCAAATGCCCCCAGGGGAACGATTTGAGCGTAAGAGAGTATGTCAGACATGGCAGTTTTTCCTTGCTTGGTTGATTGAGACTCCAGTATAGGGAAGCCAGGCCAGATGCATAAGTAGCGACTGTAAGCAGTATTTCATGACATTTGTCATGACACCCTGGTCTGGCGAACTGCAAGGCTGGAAAGCAAAATGCAGGCAGACACAGCCGCAGCAACAAAGTAATACAGGTGTTACGGGATTTTCTTGCTAAGCTAGGCGCCCTGATAAAAGAATCAATAACGAGCGAATAAACGCCAACCGCTGCCATGAAACATCTGCTCCCCCTGCTTATCCTGCTGCCTGCCCTCGCTTTTGCTCAGGGCCAGGACAGCAAAACCACCTGCGCAGATAAGCGCCTGCTGCAGGCAGAAACACTGAAAAAATCCGGCATATTCCTGCCCGTGTTCAAGCATTACTGCTATAGCGACCAGTCTGGCAACTATGTGCTTTATCTAGCTGAAAAGCAGGATGTGAAAGGTGAAGAAAAACTGTCCAGCACAGTCGAAGCACACCTGCTGAAGATAGAAGCTGATCAATCCCTGAGCAGTATTGCCAGCATACGCGACAAGGCCAATGCTGATGAAGCGGGCATGGAATTCTGGAGCAAGCTGACAGAAATCAGCGACATAGACAAGGATGGCAGCGTGGAGCCCATTCTCGTCTATCGCTTCTATAACAAGAAAGAGGACAGGCCCGCTGAGCAAGATGCTTTTTCAGGTCGCATCAAGATAGTGATGTTCTACAAGGGTAGCAAGATGGTGATACGTGCCATTACGGGCACTCTGGATGGTGAGCGCGAAACCACGGCAACAGATAATTTCTTTGCCCTGCCTGTCTCAGTGCAAAAGCATTTAGTCAAGAAGATGGCGAACATGTACGAAGATAATTTGTATGGCTTTGATAATAGCTATCAGTTCAAGCCTGTGAACAAGCCTGTAAAGCCAAAAACAAAATAATCGCTTTCTATCCTCAACCATGAAACCAAGTTTATTTATGTTCCTGCTGGCATGCACCAGCTCTTTCGCCTGGGCGCAAGGCAAGGCTGTCAACACCACTTGCAAGAACGACGTCATGCTCATGCATGCTGCTACCCTGAAGAAACTGAACATACAATTGCCAGTGAGCCACCACTATTGCTACAGCGATCAAAGTGGCAATTATGTGCTGTACCTGGCGGAAGAACAGGACGTCGGATACCCAAGTGAAAACCTGTCAAACAGCATAGCGGCATATCAATTCAAGATAGAAGATGACCAGTCTCTTAGCTATCCCATCATCGTCCGCGACAAGGCCGCCAGGAATGATGCCGGGGTCGGATTCAGGGCAAAGCTGATCGAATTTGCCGACATAGATGGCGATGGCCGCATAGAGCCCATCCTGGTTTATCGTTTCTATCTCGATGACAATGCCAAGATAAATTACGACCCCTACTTTGGCCGCCTCAAGATAGTCATGCTGTACAAGGGAGAAAAAGTCGTGATAAGGGCAAGCACCGGGCCATATCATGGTGATGCATTCACGACTGCGAGCGAGAATTTCTTTTCCTTTCCAAAGTCCGTACAAGATTACCTGGCAAGAAAAATGAAGAAGATGTCAGAAGACAATCTTTTCGCCTTTGAGCACAACCACAACTATATGCCGCTCAAAAAGCGCGAGCCTTACAAGGAATTCTGAGGGCAGCTTCTGGCGAATTCGCTGCCCTCTTTTCCTTTAGCCTTAGGCAGGCTTGAATTCCATGCGCTTGATGTCACCGACAATAAACACATAACAAAAGATAGCAATGGCGGCATTGGCTGCGACAAAAACTAGGGCGCCGGCAAATGAACCAGTCGCTTGCAGGATATAGCCAATGACGATAGGCGTAGTAATACCGGCGACGTTGCCAAACGTATTGAACAGCGCACCACTCAGGCCGCCGGCTTCTTTTGGCGCGGTATCGGATACCACAGCCCAACCAAGAGCGCCTATGCCCTTGCCAAAAAATGCCAGCGACATGGTCGCAATGACGATTGCATCTGTCGTGATGTAATTGCAGAAGATCATGCTCATCGCCATCAGCAGGCCGATGACGATAGGTGTTTTCCTGGCCTTGGACAAAGAGACACCAGACTTGATCATGCGGTCAGAAATGATACCGCCGAGTACCCCGCCAATAAAGCCTGCAATGGCAGGTATGGCTGCGACGAAACCTGCTTTGAGAATAGTCATGTGCCGCTCTGTTACCAGATAGACAGGGAACCAGGTCAGGAAAAAATATGTCAGCGTATTGATGCAATACTGGCCGATATACACACCCAGCAGCATGCGGTTGGACAGCAATTGCTTGATGATGGAAGTGGTATCAAGTTGCTGTGTCTTTTTGACCTGATGGTTAGTCTCCAAATCAATCAAGGCCCCGCCATCTTTTAAATACTGGAGTTCCGCAGCATTGATACGTGGATGCGTTTGCGGGTCGTGCAGTTTGAACTTCCAGACCACAGACATCATGATACCCAGCGAGCCCATGACATAGAACACGCTGGGCCATCCCCATTGATGGACTATCCAGCCCATGAAGGGAGCGAAAATCACCGTTGCAAAATATTGCGCAGAATTGAATATCGCTGCCGCCAGCCCGCGCTCGCTGACAGGAAACCACGCAGAAGCAATGCGGCTATTTCCGGGAAACGAGGGTGCCTCTGCCGCACCTACCAGCAGGCGCAGCGCAAACAGTACGGCAATTGCCATCGCACCAGACAAAAAACCCACCAGGCCCATGAGCATGGTAAACAGCGACCACAGGAAGATACTGAAAAAATAAGTCCCCTTGGAACCATATCTGTCGAGCAGCCATCCACCAGGGATTTGCGCCAATACATAAGACCAGGCAAATGCCGAAAAGATAAACCCCATCTGCACCGTGGACAGACCGAGGCTCTTGCTCAACTCTGGCCCGGCGATGGAGATAGACGCACGGTCGGCATAGTTGATGGTCGTCACGATAAATAAGATCAGCAAGATGCCCCAGCGGGTTCCTGTACGTGTCTGGCTATTCTGCCTGCCTGTGATTAATGCTTGCGCGTCCATCCTGTCCCCATTTGTATAGTTTTTCGACATGGCATCCGGCTAGCTCTTTAAAGCAATGCCAAGGCCAGCTTAAATATATCTAAAACTATACATTGTTATAGGACATCCTACAACATTGGATTGTAACGAATATCGTTTTCGAGAACGATCAGCTTTTGCGACTTAATTTTTTTATTTTTCTTCTCTATAATTCATAGCAGATCATCGCTAAGCAGAGAGTGAGGGGATTATTACGTGGTTTATGTGCCAAAATTTATGTTGTACGATAACATATGATAAACATGAGATGATCGGAATGTGCAACCCATATGCTGTGGAGATTTGCAGAAAAACTGTATGGTTGAATTTAGGTCGCGATTGCATCGCCATATAATTGGCAAAGTTGGCGCCTGCCCCGCTTGACCCCTGTGCTTCAGATCACACAAATGGCTACCAGCTCTACCGCCTCTGCATCAACGGCGTGGACCTCGGGCCAATCCATCTGTCTTTTCCATGCCATGCTCACGCAGACTTGCCCGCCCTCATACATCGTAAACACCCTGACGGTTTATACCAACATGGAAGAGACATCGGTTAGCCAGCCTTTTGATGATGGAAGGACAAATAGCGAGCAAGCAGACATAGCCATCTTCTTTGACTATGTGGCCGTTAAGGACTTAACCTGTTTGGGTATTTACCATTTCTTTATATTCACCGGACACCTATCTATCCAATGGATTCACGGCAGCAGCTTTTGGCAATTGGTCGCCTTCATGCCAATTATTTGCCAGACTATCTGCTTGCGCTATCATTTTTATTGACATACTACTGGCAAGATCGTCACGTCCCGCAGCATAGGCCTTGCGTTCTTTGTCTTGCTCGGCCAGTCTGTATGCAATCAAAATATTGACGTATGCGGTAACAAAATTTTTCTCAACCCCAGTGCCATTTGCATACATGGTCGATAAATTGGCGAAAGCGACGGCATCGCCTCGCAGGGCTGCTTTTTCAAGCCAGCTTAAAGCTTGGGAGAAATCCTGTTTCACACTTTTCCCAGTCATGTACAAATATCCCAAGTCAGACTGCGCATCGGTCCATTCTTTTCTAGCGGCATCCTTTAATAATACGATGGCTTTTTCTTCTGATTTTTCTATTCCCTTGCCGGAAAAATATAAGCTGCTCAAGCGATATTCACCACAAGCATCATTTTGCGCTGCTGACTTCTGGTACCAAGCAATAGCCTCAGCCATATCGGCTTTTATTAACTCGCCAGCTTCATACCCAATACCGACATAACATTGTGCGATGCCCAGTCCCTGCTGTGCAGCTTTCAGGTACCATGAGAATGCTTCGCTTGGAAGTGCGGGACCGCCTACACCTATCCTGAGCGCCTCTGCAAGATTGTATTGAGATTTTGCATGACCTTGCTTTGCTGCTTTAGTAAACCATTCACGCGCTTTGCTCATATCTTTCGCAACCCCTTTGCCGCTCAAATACAATGTTCCCATATTGTATTGGGCAATCATTTCACCTTTATTTGCCGAACCCAGCCACTCTGCATATGCTCCAGCATAATTCCCACTAGCATAAGCACTGGCACCTTTGCTGATATCGGCGTAACTTGGTGCGCTTACAAAATAAAGTGAAATTAACAAGGCACAGCATGCGTTAAAAATCTTTTTTGTCATTGGATAGGTATGCATCTTTTGCATGCAAAGAATATATTGCTCAGTTTGATAAAAAGCCCAAAAGCATTTTCACTTTTTGAGCCTTCAAATTACGGCCACTAAATCATCACACCGCCTGCTGTCTTTTCTTGAAAAGTCACCAGTGATGACAACGCTTACTTGCATTGAATACTGAACTGATTTTTCTCATTGATTTGATAGTTGCATTTGCTGACTCTTTGCTTGAGTTCAACCCGTTCAACATGCCCATCGGCGTACTTGCATAGCACCGTAACAGAGCGATTTTGATCGTAGACAGTGCCCAATATCCAGTAGCCTGAACGCTTGCCTCTCTCCTCTGGCACCAGACTGGCAAGTTCTTCGGGCGTACCGTCAAAGACGGTAACCGAGAGTGGAAAAGAAGCGCCCCGGCGCGGACAAGTCTCGGCTGAAAATGCGGGCTGGAGCAGGCTAAATGTCACACATGCGCAAAGTAGATTTTTCATATCGAGTTTATACAACACAGAATACCCTATCTCAATTCATGGCGTGGTGTACGCGAATGCTGGGGCATGCCACTGTCTGGTGAAATAGCTATTGGCATTACGTGCATCCAGGCTACCAGCTGTTGCCAGACCAGCCCCGGCTATTTTGGCGGTGAGCAGCGCGAGCCTTTGTGCCAGATCAGTTCTGCCGGGCGCAATCTCAAATACCTCCTCCAATGCATCAAACAGTGACTGTAGCCATTCTGTTGACTCCAATGATTCTTCTTTAGCGGTATCAGCAAGTACCAGCAGCAGGCAGTACAAGGCACGTATATAGTGCATTTTCAATTTATCTGGTTTAGTCTGGGTCAGCCATGGCAAATGGCGTACCGCAATCTGGGAAGCTTTTCTCAGCTCATTTTCCGCCACTTGAAACTCGATGAGCATGGCGACAAGCTGAATATATTTCTTGTTTGAGCATATCAGGCGATAGCTGCGATTATAGAGTTCGCGGGCTGCATCCTTGCGGCCCAAAGCATAGAGGGTAAGCATGATTGATGGCAAATCAAGGTGCGGCACTTCCGAACAAGACAGTTGCCCATCAAGTATAGGCTGGGCTGCTGTGATCGCTTCTTCATAGCGGCCTTCCTGCACGAGTAAACGGACAGAGTGACTGTATTCACAGGCAGCACAATCTGCATAGCGGTCACGCGGTTCCATGCTTGCCCGTTCCCAAAACTCCCTGGATTTTCGGGTATTGCCCTGTACCAGATTAACTTCAGATTGCTTGGCATATACCGGACGACGACTGAGATTTCGTGACTCAAATCGCTTTGCCATATCCGCGGCAATGGCATCTATCTGTTTCTGGTTGATGCGTGAAAACTCCGGCAGCATGGGCAATATCCATTTGCTTGGCCAAAGTATGGAAGTCTGATCAATGATATCTGGACGGGTATCTGTCATATGCTGACACCAGGCAAACAAGGTCAACGCAAGTTCATCTTCACCAGTAAAAACTGCAACCGTCAAACGCTCACGGCGTGCAAGGAACTGCACAGCCACAGAACCAGAACGGTCTGCAGCAACGATGGCGCGATCCAGCAAATCTGATTTTTCTGATGCATTGTGTTCGAATTTCTTGGCTTGCGAAATCAGAGAATGGGCAAGTGCAATCTCTGTAGTATTTTCTAATGCCATGTTGGATTTCCTCCAGTCCCCATCAAACTCCATTCCAGCAAGCCAGATAATCCATCACTCATCAGGCTCAGCTCTCGACTACTAAGGGGATAATGCCCCATCAACAATGCCTGCACATACAAGATTTGCACGATGCGTTGCACTAGTGAAGCATCAGGATGTTGTATCAAACGGCGCACCAGTGCATTACCATAGTTAAAATAAATTTCACTGTTTTCTACTTGTTTGACCTGGGCGACGATGTCTTTCCACAAACCATCTACGTGCTCAGCACTAACGGTCATTTGACGGCTGATATTGGCATCGCGATTCGATACAAACAAGGTCGGCAGATCACCAGGCTCAAATACTTTAAGCTTGACAGTACAGGCAAGACCTTCCAGCGTACTTTGTGCCAACAGCATGAAATCGTGGTGCCGCGCCTCCTGTTCCTCACTTAAATTTTGCAATTGATGGCCTATGTCAGAAGGCTCAACAAAACGCACAGGTGTGAGTGGAAACAACTCTCCATATTTTTTCATCAAGTCAGCATCATAGACGTAGCCAGCATTAATGACATCAATGCCCTGTCCAGCAGCGATCTGGGCAATTTGCCTGAAAGCGTCAACACCAGCAGTACACAGTATGCGCTGGTTGCGCTCCAGATAGACTTGCAGCGTACTTTGTCCATAATTGGTTTCTATAGGAAACCAGGGAGCAAACAGTTTGAAAAATTCATCATCTTCCAACGCCAGGGCTTTTAAGGTCATGTGATGGTAGACCATCAGTTTCTGTAATTGAGCGGGGTCACGCTTGGCCAGGTCCACAAGATAATTGCGCAGGCAAGCACCCAGTTCTTCCTGGGTCTTTTGCAGCTTTTCATCATGGTGAAAAGCATTCCGTGCTGCAGTCGGGCGCAACTCGCTGCAGTTGACAACACACTGTACAAAAAATGCCCAAGGTGGCAACAGGTTTTCCACACTGTCAGACAAAAGCATGCGCTTGAGATAAACCCGGTGCTTGCTTTTGCTGCTATGCGCAGGTGTGCGTTCCAGTACGTAGGCGACGCCGTTTACGCCACCAGTTTCTGATACCAGCGGGATAGCATCAAAGAATGCCGTATCCATGCTGCGGCGGCCAAACTGCGTCAGGAAAGCCTTGCGTGCAGAGACTGGCAGGTGCGATGCATCCCAGGGGAAGGTATGCGTGCGTTCACTGTCATTCACTGCCCTTGGCTGGCCCTTGTACGTCACCTGTATAGGCCAAGGCAAGACTCCGCCATAATAGCTGGCCGCTGTAAACACGTTATCGGCAGTAAACAAGGCACGCGACTCTGGCTTGGTTATCAGCCTGACCGAGGTGCCTGGTGCGATATCCTCGTCCAACACGGCAATATCATAAGTGCCATCGGGCCGCCCGCGCCATCGCAATGCCGGTGCATCAGGGCTGGTGGCTGAGCGACTGACCAGTTCAATTTCATCTGCAACGATGAAGCAAGCCAGCAAGCCGATGCCAAACTGGCCGATATAATCTTGCGCCTGCCCCACCCATACACCACGCTTGGACGACTCACCGATCACTGCCAGAAAGCGATGCATCTCATCTTCAGTCAGGCCTATGCCATTGTCGACAAAACTCACGGCTTGCATATCATCATCGACATGCAATTTTATAGTGCCAGAAAATTCTTTCGCCAGCCGCGTGCGGGCCTGTATGGCATCGCTAGCATTTTGCAAAAGCTCACGCACGAATACATCAGGACGGGTATACAGGTGATTGGATAACAGGTCGATCAAACCAGAAAGATTGATCTGGAAGCGATGCTCCATAGTCTGGGTTTCTTTCAGAATATACTGCACTTTGATAGTAGGGAAATAAATAACTCTAATTATTCAGGCACACAATTATATCAATCGTCCATGCACTGAATCAGAAAATGCATTGATTGTGAAAACTCCATATCCCGTTATGCTAGCAATGCCCAAGCTGCTTTTTGTTACTTATCTACAAGCACCATGGTTACAGCATTCAAATAGAAACCCGCGAGCATCACCTGGCCAAAAAACGAGATTAAAAAAACCCAAAAAGCATTTCCACTTTTTGGGCCTGTAATTTCCATCCATTAAAACTTCACACCGTCTGTGGCCTGTTCTTATGAAAAGTCACCGTACTGTATTGCACAGATGACGGCGGTGGTGCCTGCAAAATGTGTTTTTTCATCGCACCAATGATGTGCATCTCACATGGCTTGCAGTCAAACTTCAAAGTGTATTTTTCTTCGCCTGTGACCAGGGTCATGGGTTCTGCCTTGACCTGGCCTTGTACACCTTGCACGCCCTTGGCCTGTTTGGGGCAGAGGTTGAAGGAGAAGCGCAGGCAGTGCTTGGTGATCATCAGCGATACTTCGCCGGGTTCTTCATGCGACTCGTAAGCGGCGGCGATCAATTGTACTGCGTGTTTTTCATAGAAGCTGCGGGCCTTGTGGTTGTACACATTGGCGAGATAACTGAGCGTTGTTTCCGGATAGGCTACTGGCGGCTCAACTGCTGGTGTACGCTCCGGACGGTGCCATGCTGACAGGCGCGCTGCCTCGTGTGCGGTCACTGCATCGCGGCGCAGGGCGTTGATGACGGAGGATGGCACGAACCATGGCTGTTGCAAATCGAGGTTGACTTGCGCAGCCTCGAACATGGTGTTGCCGAGCTTGGCGAGATTGTCGCGCAAGCCTGCTTCTGCCTTGTCGCGGTTTTGTGCAGGTTCCAGTGGCAACTGTGCGCTGACTGCAGAAGTTACGCCATCTTCATCAGTGATCTTCAGTAACAGACCATCAGCCTGTTCTGTCAAAGTCATATAGACAGGGATGCGGCGCTCGGCGGATTTCTTGGTCAGTGCATGTTCCCAGCGATGGTCACGGTTACGATTGATCAGGGTACCGACTTTGAGGCTGACCAACTCGGCCATTTTTTCATTCGGGAAGACGCGCCAGATTTCACCGTTTTCTGATGCCCCTACGCGTTCTACGGTGTTGGCTTGTATGCCTGCGACATCGCGCTTGACCATGTAGTTGAGGCCATCACCATTGGACATGGGTTCATTGGCTTCGATCTCAAAGAAGTTGGCTGCCAGGCGAGTAACATAACCCAGATGCAGGCCTACGTATTTTGGCGAATCAAATGCGCCTATGTCTTCCAGGCGACCATTGGCGAAATAATCGGTGTGACCGCGGTGGAAGTTCTTGTCCACATTGGGGCTGAACGACACCTGGCTATGACCGCTGGAAGCGCGGCTGAATTCTGGCCTGCGCTCCAGGATTTCATCGAGCAGCAAACGGTAATGCGCGGTGATATTCTTCACATAGCCCATGTCCTTGTAGCGGCCTTCTATCTTCAATGACTGCACACCAGCATCGAGCAGGGCTTCCAGATTGCGGCTCTGGTCGTTGTCTTTCATTGACAGCAGATGTTTTTCATAGGCGACCACCCTGCCCTCGCCATCACTGAGAGTATAAGGCAGGCGACAGGCTTGCGAGCAATCGCCACGGTTGGCGCTGCGGCCATTGTCGGCATGCGAGATATAGCATTGGCCGGAGAAGGCTACGCACAGTGCGCCGTGAACGAAATATTCGAGTGGCGTGGCGACTTGCGCCTTGATGGCCTGTATCTGTTTGATAGTCAGTTCACGCGCCAATACCAGTTGCGAGAAGCCGACATCGCCAAGAAACTTGGCTTTTTCCACACCACGGATATCGCATTGCGTGCTGGCATGCAACTGGATGGGAGGAATATCGAGTTCCAAAATGCCCATGTCTTGCACGATGAGGGCATCGACACCAGCATCATACAATTGGCGTATCTGCTTTCTTGCCGGTTCCAGCTCGGAATCATGCAGGATGGTATTCATGGTCACGAAGATGCGCGCATGATAGCGGTGGGCAAATTCCACCAGGCTGGCGATCTCGCTGATTTCATTGCTGGCGTTATGACGCGCACCGAAAGACGGGCCACCGATATAAACGGCATCAGCACCATGCAAGATCGCTTCCCGGCCTATCTCTACAGTTTTGGCGGGCGATAAAAGTTCGGTCTGGTTGACAAGCAAGCTCATGGTGGTGGCTGGTGACAGGGAAAGGGCGAAATTATAAAGGAAATCAAGGGCTTATGTCATGTTTGCTGCTGGATTGGCACTTTAATTTGATATCGATTGAATCATATTTAAGCCTGCAAACCCAGTTTCTTTAGTTTCAACCAACATTTCCACCAACATTTCCACCAACATTAAAGCCTGATTTTTGTCTTTAGCAGTGTAGATCATGGTGAGCAAATAACCAGAAGATATGTGCCGCAAACAAAATTTCATTGCGCAAAAAGAACGCTTTTCTGTTTCCTTTTCTTGCCTGCTCTACAATGTTGTCTGCCACGATCAAACCTGAACTTATGCGCCTATCTCCTGCCAGTCTGCTATTTGCTTTGCCCCTGCTACCTGCTTTTGCTTTCGCACAGACCGTATTGCCCCCTGGCGTAGAAGCTGCATTCAACAGGACCAGCGTGCCAGTCCAGGCATTTAGCGCCATTGTCATGCCTGCCAATGGTGGCCAGGCGGTGCTGATGCAGGCGGCAGACCGGCCCATGAATCCGGCATCTGCCATGAAGCTGGTGACCACTATCGTCGGGCTGGAGGAACTGGGGCCGACCTTTCGCTGGAAAACGCAGATACTGGCGGACAAGAGTAACAAGAAAGATATCTATACAGGCAACCTGTATCTACGTGGTGGTGGCGAACCCAACCTGACCATAGAAAAACTGGGTGGCATGCTGCGCAATCTGCGCCAGCAAGGTTTGCGCCGCCTGCGTGGCGATATCATTCTTGACCGTAGTTATTTTCAGCCCGAGCGGCCAGATATCGGCGCGCCACAATTCGATGAATTCCCCGATGCTTATTACAATGTCATACCCGATGCACTGCTAGTCAATAGCAACCTCAGCAGCATCGCCCTTGAATCAACGACCGACAAAATCGAGGCGCGTCTGAACACGCCGCTGGACAAAGTCAAACTTGTCAACCACCTGCACTTCAATGAATTACCCTGTTCTGCGTGGGAGACGGAATGGCAGCCGCCTGCCATCGAGATCGTCAACAATATGGCGGATGATCCTGAGACAGATAGTCAAAATGCGCAGGCCAACAAAAAAACGGCGCGCCAGACTACACGAGCGGGTTTGGAGATCACGCTAAGTGGCGGCTTCCCCAAGCGCTGCAAGATCACGAACAATATCAATATCCTTGACCGTAACCAGTACCTGGCGCACCTGATACGCGCGCTGTGGCAAGAGATGGGCGGTACCTGGCAGGGTGAGGTGCGCGATGGCAAGACGCCCGCTTCTGCCACGGTATTGGCTGAGCATCAGTCCGAGCCGCTGGCCGACATTCTGCGTATTATCAACAAGCAGTCTGACAATGTCATGGCGCGCATGCTGTACCTGACCCTGGGTGCAGAATCTGCCAACAAACAGGGCATGAGCAATTTGCAGGCTGCCGATGCTCGTATCAGGCAATGGCTATTCAGGCAGGGTATCAACGATGCGGGGTTGGTGCTGGAGAACGGTTCTGGCCTCTCTCGTATAGAACGAATCAGCCCGCAACAAATGGCTGGCTTGTTGCAGGCCGCAGCCCGCAGTAACTGGTATGCAGAATTTGCCAGCAGCCTGCCGGTCGCCTCCATGGATGGCACCATGCGTCGTCGCCTTAAAGGCGGGCCAGCAGAATTACGTGCCCGCATCAAGACAGGTACCTTGAAAGATGTGGTGGCGATTGCGGGCTATGTGCGGGATATCAATGACCAGCAATGGATAGTGGTGGCAATGATTAATCATGAAGAAGCGATCAAGGCAAAATCTGCTTTGGACGAATTGATTACTTGGGTAGCCGCTGGTCGTCCGTAAGATTCAGTCAGACTATTTCGCTTTGACCGGCTTGTCATTCACCACGACATACTTCTGCGTGTCGGTATCAAACACCAGCTTCTTTTTGCCCTTTTGTGCGGCGATGACAAAGTCATAGCTGTTGGTGCGCTCACCTGCATTGTCAGTCATGTGGCTGACCTGGCGGTAACCGTAGGTCTTGCCTGCAAATTCGACGATAAGCTGGCCTGGTGCGGCAATACCGGGGGCCAGTTCCCACCTGGCCAGGTAGTCATAGCAATGCGGCGGGTCCTGTTCATTTTCATGGAGGCGCAAGCGCGGGTGTTTACCTTTGCCGGGACGCATCATGCTTTCACATTCCGGGCCACTCTCTACATGCTTGACCAGATCCACGTCCTGGTCCTTGTCAAACAGAGGACTGATCTTGTCCGCTTCTATGCGCAACAAACGCAACCATACATGCACTTCGTTTTTTTCTACATGACTGTGTTCTATCGACATGGCAAAGTCACCGGGGAATAATTCCACCACGCTGGTCTTGCTGATGCGCCCGTTGGCAGCCAGCCATTCAACCACGTCCTGGCGATTGGTCAGTGACCAGGCCTCGCCCCTGCGTTTGAACCAGTATGCGGCAATCAGATTGGGCAAACCCGATGCCAATGGCTCGCCTTTGACCAGCAAGACTGCCGTATCTGCATCGAGTTTTTGCACATGCAAAGCATGCATACGCAATGCCAGTTGGGTAGTCGTGGGGACAGACGCTGGCAACTCTGCCTTTAGTTGCGGTGACCTGATGATATCTTTATCGTCATTGATGTCCCAGCCTTTGAAAACCAGGCGCATGAGATCACGCTGCTCCAACGTTTGCACTGACTCCGTGCGCGCGCAGGCAAGCAGCATGCACAGCATGAGCAATGCGCAAGCAGGGAGGTGAATGAAACGCCGGATTAATTGCACAAGGGGAAATTCTTCAGAATGGCGGCAATATTGATTCTAACTGATAGGTGCGCAGTGTGGCGAGACACCATGCTATTACGCAGGCAAGGCTGCGTCTGCGCCAAAAAGGGAAGCCGCTTAATTTAATTGAAAATCACGGAGAATTTTTCCAGACATGCTTGATGCATGCGATTGAATCGTGCAGCAATCATAGTCTGGAGCACGGATAAAAGCCAAACAGGAAAATGCATGTGGAATACAAATCACATATGCCACGAAAACAGAAAAATAATCCCTTTGACATCAAAAAGGATTTGCAAATGGGTAATGTGTGCACTATGCTCATTTCTACAACTTGTACAACAGGTTGAGCACATTATGAAAAAAATGATATCGGGAGAGACTGTCAAATAGCAATCTGGACAGCGCCGAAGGAGCAACCGCCCCGGAAACTCTCAGGTAAAAAGGACCGTTATCATTGGAACTCATTTCATAAATAATGATGAGATGCGTTTGATTCATAAGGCTGTCAGCCTTATGAATCAAACCCTCCAGGAACTGACGATTGGGCGCATTACTGCGTTGTGTTGCTTACCAAGGCATTAGCCTTGGCTGCATACCACGCCTTGCACTGCATTTCAAATCGCCTTGTTCGCACTCACCCTTATTCATGAAATGAGTTCCGCCAACTCTGAAGAGCTGCCTGACTACGTCGTCAGGCACACCGAAGGAGCAAGCACTGCTGCCTTACCAAGGGGCGCGGGCGAAATCTCTCAGGTCCAGGACAGAGGGGGTATCCGTTGCGTAACTGCGCTCGGACATCCCTTTGACGTCTGGAGTCTGCATACCATGAAATTCATTCATTTGAACGGTGACATTGTCACCGCGATGGCGGCCGCCTGCGCGCTGTCCATCTATAAAACCGGGTTTTACACTGATTGCAAAGCTGAGTTCAACAGTATGAGCGACACTCAGCAAGCCACCAGCATCGATGTCTCTAGCTACAAAGATGATCTCAGTATCGCCACAAGTCTATTGCACTGTCACGATATACGACCGCAGTGTAGTCATCTTCATTGTTGACGCTGACCAGCGCAATTTCTTTCTGATAAAAATTCTGGTTATAGAGTTCTGAACCGCTCTATAAGCGGATCCCCTGTTCCCGTTTGCGCGGGAATGTTGTCCGGCATGTGAACCACATGCCATGTTTCAAGCCGTCCAATCTGCTTGAATGGGCGAGCTATTGTCTACATTTAACCAAGGAGCAAACCATCATGCATTTGCACGCCGTTTCAAGATTCAAAAAATCCACACTGGCTGCTTTGATACTCAGTATCAGTTGCGCTGTCGCCAGCCCTTCACTGTTGGCACAAAATCTGGCCAGCGATATTGGCGGAACAACCGACCAGGCACGCCTGGTCAGCGCTGCTGCACAACGTGATTTTGCCGAGTTTGTGCAATTCAACGTGCAGCGTCGCGGCGGTACCTTGCCCTCTGAATTCCCGCTCGAAGTCAATGATGTGCAAGACCTCAAGGACGCAAAGATAGCTTATGGCTTTCCAGTCTATAGCCTGCCGCCGCAAGATATCATGACAGGCCGTGGTGATTTGCGCAGCATGGCAAAAGCCACCGGTGAATGGCGCTTTGTCATTACCCTCAATGACACACCGATAGGCCTGGCAACCCTGCGGCAAAACAATGGGCGCTGGGGGGTTACTTCGTATGGTGGCGCTGTGCTTGCCAAGGATGTCGATGCTGCGATTGCAGTACATGGCAACAGCACACGCTCCAACCTGCGCTTTATCCGCGTCTATCAAGCCATGTCAGATTTTCTGGAAGTAGTCTCGCCTACCGATGCACGCGCCCGCTTTGCACCCTTGCAAGCCGCCCGCCAGACTTTACTGCTGCAACAGCGCAGTGAAAAACTCGGCACACAAACTGCCAACTTCGGTTTGCTGGAGCAAAGCGATATCCTTGAGCCTTTGCGCATCAGCGTCAAGCGCAATATCGACAGCTTCCGCTAAGCCAGACCCAAACTGAATATACCTACAATAAATATGGAGATATCATGAAAAAAAATCTGTTAAAGCTCATATTCGTCTTGGGAGCAATGCTGGGCATACCCAGCGCTTATGCGCAATACCGTGCATTGAATGTGCCGCTGGTCACGCAAGAGCATAGCCAGTGGTGCTGGGCAGGCAGCAGCAAGGCATTGCTGAGTTTCTACAACCAGAATCCCAGCCAGTGCCAGATCGTGAACTGGGCTTATGGCCTGAACTACGCCTGTGGCAATACCAACTTCAACTGGAACAGCAATGCCAACCAGCCCAACTCCATGTATGGCAGCGGCGGCAGTGTGCAAAATATCCTGGCACACTGGAGCGTGCCAAATACTGCCTATAGCTCGGCATCTTCATGGAACGCGGTAGTCAGCGACATCAATGCCAACCGCCCCTTTGTCATCCGCTATGGCTGGACCAATGGCGGCGGCCATATCATGGTCGGCACAGGCTATGAAGTGTATAACGGCACCAACTACATTTACATCATGAACCCATGGCCAGGTGAAGGAAAAACCTACAGGACCTATGGTTCTGCCGTGTCTGACTATGATCACCAGTGGACACATACACAGCGCATGAATGTCAGCGGGTGATCAGCCCTGAGCCTGTTGTGATGTAGCTTAAGTATTAAGCAGGCCGGAGCTTGTGCACTTAACCTCCGGCCTGCTGCTCAACACCTAGAGAACAACTTTCTGCTGGCGTGCCACGAGACGCATACTTTACAATACGCACATGAGTACTTCTTTTTCCTGCCGCCCCCATTGCGCCGCCTGCTGCATCGCACCGTCCATCAGCAGTGCCATACCTGGAATGCCCAATGGCAAACCTGCCGGTGTGCCTTGCATACAGTTGGATGAAAATTGGGGCTGCAAAATTTTTGGCCTGGCCAGCCGTCCTGCAGTTTGCGCAAGTTTGCGGGCCTCGGTGGAAATGTGTGGATCAGCGCGTGAACAGGCAATGTTTTTCCTTACGCAATTGGAACTTGTGACCGCACCCGCTATTTCATGAGGCGACAAGGCATGAATCTGCTTCAAATCTCAGACCTTTCCGTCAGCGACATCAACGGTATCTGGGGTCTGGCCGGCCAAACCGGCATGCAAGTTCAGGGAAGAGTCGCTTGGTCTTTGAAGGAAATGGGATACAGACCCGCACCAGCTTCATACAGGCATTTTCTTCCAGTTTCCACATTGTCATTACTGATGGCTGGCCCGCAGCTTATGAGAATGCAGAGTGGTCATTGACAATTGCGCATCTTGAGCAAATGGGGAATCCAAAATTTTTGCCAACGCCGGCATTTTCCATAGGTAAAGAGATCGACTTGAATCCGGTCAGCTATGCTGGCTTTACCGGCTCCCGGCTACCGGCTACCGGCTACCCGCAAAAGAATCTGCTCTTGCCTGTACAAAAAGCCATACTGGGCTATTTACCAAGTTATAAAAAGCCACAGTAAGCAAGATCCAGGATGCTTATTTGTAAATTTTGATCTAGACTGCACTTAACAAATGTGTTGGCATTTTCATGCTTGCAGATGTCAGGAAATAAGATTTGGCTATGGCAGATGCAACAATTGTTATAGAAATTTGCATTAAAGTCATACAAACTTCATACAATCAGCTGATTACTTCAAAGTATAATTGCCACATGGAAATTATATTTCCAATCTTTACGATGCAGGCCATTAAGCATACTGTACAGGCGTACACAGGTCTGCATTTTCAATTTGTCTTACGACAACAAATAGAAAATCTATGATCTCTCTCTTCAAACATCTCTCGGTGGGTAAACGCTTAGGCTTTGGCTTTGTACTCATCCTCTCCCTGTTCTTTGTAACGACCCTGGTCGCTATCGTTAAACTCAATACAGTTGCCGCAGCAGCAGATGATTTATTGAAGGATCCGCTGGCGACTGAACGCATGGTCAGCGACTGGTACCGCAATATCCACACGGGTGTGCGTCGTACGACAGCGATTGCGAAGAGCACCGATCCCTCACTGGCGACCTTCTTTGCAGCAGATCAGGAGGAATCGACCAGAACTTCTGGCATTTTGCAAAAAGAGATTGCTGAGCACATGAAGAGCCCGGATGAAGTCGCACTCTTCAAGGAAATCGGCGTACAGCGCCAGGCCTATATCAGTGCCCGCAATAAAGTGGTTGATCTGAAAAAAGACGGTAAGGTCGATGAAGCAAATGCGGCGCTGGATAAGGAATTCATTCCTGCGTCCGTCATTTATGTCAAAAAAATAGAAGAAATGCTGGCCATGCAGCGTAAGCAGATTGATGATACGTCTGCAGGAATACAGCAGACGTATCAAACGAGCCGCATTCTTTTAATCGCTCTGTCCTTCATTGCAGCAGCCTTGTCTGTGCTCTGCGCCTGGCTGATGACCATCTCGATTACCAGACCGCTGGCAAGGGCCACGGCAGTTGCCGAGAAAATGGCGCAAGGTGATTTGAGTGAGACCCTGGAAATCAAACTGAATGATGAAATTGGCAAGATGATGGATGCCATCAATGGCATCAACACCGGCCTCAGCAGCGTTATCGGTAATGTGCGCCATGGTACTGAAACCATCAATGTGGCAGCGGCTGAAATTGCCTCTGGCAATGCTGACCTGTCATCCCGCACAGAATCGCAAGCCAGCTCGCTGGAAGAAACCGCCTCGTCGATGGAGGAACTGACCTCTACCGTCAGGCAAAATGCCGACAATGCGCGTCAGGCTAACCAACTGGTGATCTCGGCATCTGGCGTTGCGGTCAAGGGCGGCGAAGTGGTTAGCCAGGTGGTTGAGACCATGGGTTCGATCAAGGAAAGCTCACGCAAGATTGTCGATATTATTTCTGTCATTGACGGCATCGCCTTCCAGACCAATATTCTGGCCTTGAACGCTGCCGTTGAAGCCGCCCGCGCTGGTGAACAGGGGCGTGGCTTTGCGGTGGTAGCGACTGAGGTACGCAACCTGGCGCAACGCAGTGCATCTGCTGCCAAAGAGATCAAGCACCTCATTGATGACTCGGTGGGCAAGGTAGAACATGGCAGCAAACTCGTCGATACCGCTGGTCAGACCATGACAGACATCGTCTCCAGCGTCCAGCATGTAGCCGACATCATGAGTGAAATCACCGCTGCCAGCCAGGAACAAAGTGCCGGTATCGAACAAGTAAACCTGGCCGTCACGCAAATGGATGAGATGACCCAGCAAAATGCCGCCCTGGTAGAAGAAGCCGCCGCTGCTGCAGAGAGCATGCGTGAGCAATCAGGTAAATTGTCTGAGCTGGTGTCCCAGTTTCATATTATGGCGCAGGCGCAAAACCCTGCCGTGCAAACTGGCCGCCCCGTGAATGCTAGACGCCCATCAGTGATTGCCAAGGCTGCCAGCAAATCAGATAATGCCGCAAATCCAGCGAGAGCGCAAATCCGCCAGATACCACAAAGAAAAACAAAAACCGCTGAGCAGGATTGGGAAGAGTTTTAATTGATGAATATCCAGGCCAGCAATTTTGCAAATCAGCAAATTTGCTGGCCTGGCCTGTAAAGCTTTTTGCCGCTGTCGCTTTTAGCAAACCCCTTATTCAATCTCCTTATTGATTGCGATCAGATCTTGATGCGCATGGAATCACCACTCAAAAAGAACAGCGAGATACCGTCATCATTTTGATTGACGCGCACGACTGACTGCTCCAGACCAGCCGCATACAGCTTGCTGCCATCCGGGCGGAAGATACCAAACCACATGCGTTGCATGCTGGTACGGGAGTTGGCCGCCAGCAAAAGGTAGTCGCGCCCGCCTATCTGTACTTCACTGGCTTGCAGCTCACCCATGTAAAAAGCGGAAGGTATGCGTTCCAACATGATGCGCAAGCCATCATGATAGACCTGGATCAGTACGCCATTGTCAGTGCCTGAGCGTACAAAGTTGAATTCAAATGAACCCATTCTGGTAGGTGTATTGCGGCGCACATGCACATGGTCGGCAAAGTCGGCAAAATAATTATTGCGGTCAGTACGCGTCTTGGTGCTTACTTGCTGGGTGATTTCGGTTTGCACATCTTTCTCCATAAATTCAGGGTAATGCCAGGCTTCCGCCATGACTGCATCGCTGCCCTGCCAGACTCCAGCAATCCTCAGCCAAGGACCGGCAATGCGATGACGCAGCCACTCAAATTCATACATACGCTAGCGAACAGGTCAAATCGCATGCGTGCTGTCCTTGGCTTGCTTTCCATTAGTGTTCCGGCCTGATGAGCAAGCGCCTGCCGGAACCCGAGGTATCCACGATGGAAATACCGTCGGCATGCTCCGTTAATTGCCAGTGCCCATGAGGCAGACCTATGCGATAGACAGGCTTGCCATCTGCCGCAAATATCGCCAACCACATGGGCCTGTGCAAAAAACCGTTTGCCACTGTCAACACGTAGGTGTCATTACCTACCTTGAGACTGGCCGCTTCCAGGCGGCGGTAACTTTGCTCACCAGTAAACGCGGGCGATATGCTTTCACTCACCATGAACTGGCCATTCCTGCTGATCTGCAATTGATCGACTAGGCTCGCGCTCAGGGTGTTGTCCGCAGGCGTGTCGCGCGGCAGGTGCTGCGCTTTGCTGTAGGTGACGACAAATTCCTGCAAGTGGGCTGGTACACTGCCATCCACCTGGATGTGGTGGGCGAACTGGGCCAGATGCTGGTTGGCGTCTGGCAAACGCCAGACATACTGTTGCCGCACCAGCGTGACCTCAACCTGGTTGCTGCGGTACTCCGTCAGGACGGTATCGACGCCGCCGTCCATACCTGCGCCAACCTGTGCTGGCGGGGCTGGCATGGTTGTAGTACTGCAGGCAGTCAGGCTCAGGAGCAAACTCAACACCACAAGCGCATGCACGCTGGCAACGGGACCATGCAGGCAAAATGCGTTATATCGTTTGGTTTGCAGGGACATGCGATATCAAGCCATCATCATTAAACAAACTGAAGTATCGCGATGCTTCATTTTAGTGACAACGAAATTAGGCAAAGTACTGAAATACAGTACTTATGGTGCAGGCTACTGCCATCAGGCAAATCTTCAGGCATAGTCATAAGGCAAACAATCGCACCTGAGCATTGACACTCAAGAGTAAATTTTCAAGCAGGTGTGGCGGGCGACATGCTAAGCTTCGTCCCGACTAAAACTTCCTTCTTTTTGTGTTTTTATGGATCTACTACTCGCCGTCAAAGTCATCATCATGGGTATCGTCGAAGGCTTGACGGAATTCTTGCCCATCTCCTCCACCGGCCACCTGATACTGACAGGCAGTTTGCTGAACTTTACCGGCGAGAAGCAAAAAGTATTTGAGATCGTCATACAGGCCGGTGCGATTTTTGCGGTGTGCTGGGAGTACCGTGCCAAGATAGCCAGTGTCGTAGGCGGCCTGGGCAACGATCCCAAAGCCCGCAAGTTTGCACTTAACCTCATCGTCGCCTTCTTGCCAGCAGCCGTACTGGGCTTGCTGTTCTCCAAAAAAATCAAGGCGGTCCTGTTTGCACCGGTACCGGTTGCCCTGGCGTTTATCATAGGCGGCGTCATCATTCTGCTGGTAGAACGCAAGCAGGCAGGGGCTGACGCGCACGACAGCAGCCATGCACGCATACAAACTGTCGATGATATGAGCTTGCTGGATGCCCTGAAGATAGGCCTGGCCCAGTCGCTGGCACTGATCCCCGGTACCAGCCGTTCAGGTGCGACGATTATTGGCGGCATGCTGTTTGGCCTGTCGCGCAAGGCGGCGACTGAATTCTCATTCTTCCTGGCGATCCCTACTCTGTTCGGTGCCACCGTGTATTCGCTGTACAAGGCGCGTGAAGATTTGTCGATGGCAGACCTGCCCATGTTCAGCCTGGGTACGGTTGCGGCATTTATCTCGGCCTTTTTTTGCGTGCGCTGGTTGCTGCGTTATATCAGTTCGCATAATTTCAATGTGTTTGCCTGGTACCGTATTGCCTTTGGTATCATGATCCTGATTACCGCCTACACTGGCGCGATTACCTGGGCAGACTAATTGGTGACAACAGCAGTGATTGAAGCAGGCAACACCACAAGCGATACCGTTGAGCAGGCTCTGCACTTATTGCAGACTGTATTTGGTTACCCGGCCTTTCGCTCGCAGCAAGGGCAAATCGTTGAACACGTTGTCAATGGTGGCGATGCCCTGGTGCTGATGCCTACGGGCGGCGGTAAATCCCTTTGTTACCAGATACCGGCCTTGTTGCGCAATGGCGTTGGCATCGTCGTATCTCCACTGATCGCCCTCATGCAAGACCAGGTCGATGCCCTGGCTGAGGTTGGTGTGCGTGCCGCTTTTTTAAATTCCACCCAGAGCTTTGATGAAATCCTGGCGGTGGAAAAGAAAATGCGCGAAGGCGATATAGACCTGGTGTATATCGCGCCGGAGCGCTTGCTGACTCAGCGCTGCCTGGAACTGCTACAAGTAGTCAACATCGCCCTGTTTGCAATTGATGAGGCACACTGTGTCTCGCAATGGGGCCATGATTTCCGCCCTGAATACATCAAGCTGTCTGCATTGCATGAACGTTTTCCGAACGTCCCAAGAATTGCCCTGACCGCTACGGCTGACCAGCAGACCCGCGATGAAATCATTCATCGCCTGCAACTGGAAAACGCCATGCAGTTCGTGTCGTCTTTCGACCGCCCGAATATCCGCTACCAGATCGTAGAAAAAGCCAATGGCCGCAAGCAACTGCTGGACTTTATCACCGCCCAGCACAGTGGTGATGCTGGCATCGTGTATTGCCTGTCGCGCAAAAAGGTCGAGGAAACTGCTGAATTTTTGAATGAAAATGGTATTAGCTCGTTGCCCTATCATGCTGGCATGGACTTGCAAGACCGCAGCCGCAACCAGGCGCGCTTCCTGCGTGAAGATGGTATCGTCATGTGTGCCACCATTGCCTTTGGCATGGGGATAGACAAACCCGACGTGCGCTTTGTCGCCCATCTGGATTTACCAAAAAGCATAGAAGGCTATTACCAGGAAACTGGCCGTGCTGGCCGCGATGGTGCCAGCGCCAATGCCTGGATGGCCTATGGCTTGCAGGATGTAGTGCAACAGCGCCGCATGATCGACGAGTCAGAAGCCAATGAGACCTTCAAGCGGGTACAAAGCGTCAAGCTTGATGCCATGCTCACGCTATGCGAAACCCTGAATTGCCGCCGCGTCCACATTCTTGAATATTTCGGCCAGAGTGCCGAGCCTTGCGGCAATTGCGATACCTGCATGAGCCCGCCTGTGTCTTTTGACGGCAGTGTGGCTGCGCAAAAGATACTCTCCACTGTTTACCGTGTAGATCAGCGGTTTGCCGCGGGCCATGTCATCGACATCTTGCGTGGCATTGATACCGAGCGCGTGCAGCAATGGCGGCATGAAAAGCTCTCTACCTACGGCATAGGTTCAGACAAAAGCGAAGCTGAATGGCGTGCCTTGTTACGCCAGTTGATCGCCCTCGGCCTGGTGGCAGTCGATTATGAAAACTATAGCTCGCTGAAACTGACGGAAGCATCGCGTGCCGTATTGCGCGGCGAAATCAAGGTGCAGCTGCGCCAGTACAAAAAAGCTGAAAAAGCCGTCAAACACAAACGCCAGTCCGCCAAGGACTTTGCAGAGTCTGATCTCGACAGCACAGCACAAACAGTCTTTGACAAACTGCGCTGGTGGCGAGTAGAAACCGCACGCACCCACAATGTGCCCGCCTATGTCATTTTCCCCGACGCCACCCTGCGAGAAATCGCCCGCCAGCAACCCGCTACCCTGCCCGCTTTGCGCGCCATCTCAGGTGTCGGCGACAAGAAGCTGGAGAGTTATGGTAAAGAGATTATTGAGTTGATAGAGCAGCTGCGCGCTTGATGCTTGTCCTTCCGAGCCCCCCATTCAACGAGGTCAGATCGGACATTTATATATTTCCAATCTGGAGGGTGAATACGCTCTGCCAATCGCGCCGAAATTTAAGCTAGAAGTCCATGGATACATCCATTCGTTTTTTTACGTCCTTAACCGACGCATTGGCACAGATTACTTCTTGCAAAATGGATTCTTCTTTCGAAAATTCGGCGGTCAAGTATTTGTCCAAATTGGAAATAGAGGATGCATGGAAACTCATCAATGCGTTACTTATCAGCCCGAGTGCTAAAACGAGAGTGTTAGGCTTGCGAGTAATTCGCAGAGGCGTAAAAGACAAAGAATTGTTGCGGAGAGTAATTGCTCTTTGTTTTTCTGTTCGAAAGGTTCTCTGAATTGCTGTATTGGTATGCAGCGATACTTGCCCGGTATCCAATGACTGGATTTATTTCGCTGCTGAAAAAGGAGATGTTGAAAAAAACGGACCCTGGCTTTACTGACCGTCATATTCGAGCGCTGGAAATGCATAAGGCAAAAGGGTGCAAAAGCAAAAAAGAAGGATTAAAAAAATTGCTTGAATTACATTAATGACTATTGACAAATCAGGTTTTTTTTGGGGGGGGAGCTCTGACATTCATACATTTCGATAACGCGCCGCTAATCGCACCTACGCGCCAACTTAGAAATTAACTGAGGTGTTACGTGGGGTTTACTATTGGGGCAGTCGAGTTTACAACAATTGAAATGGTGTTAGAGCGTTCAATATTTGAAGATGCAAATAAACTTTTAAGCTATCAAGAAATTAGCGAAGCTGATTTGAATGATCTTCGTTTTTTACTTGCGAATGGGGGCACTATTCTTGCGGCCAGCTATCTTCTCTATTGTCTGTTCAGCCAGCCGGGGTCCCGGTGATGTGCTTGTCATCTTCGCACAGGGTCCATTTGCGTCTGAGCAGTGATGACTGGCTCAGGAGTGGGGCGTGCAGCGTGTAGTACTACGCAGGCAAGCAGTCATGCTGGCGACACTACCGCGGCAGCTGACCATCCCTACTTTGTGCTGGTGGCGTGGACAATGAAAAATGAACCCTGCCCTAATCCAGCTCAGCCAGTATCGCATCTATTTTCATTTTCGCATCGCGGATAACGGCAAGCCTGGCTTCGGTTTCGCTGTTTGCCTTAAAGGGGCCGCTGAACTGCTGGGCGATTTCCAGACCTTGCGCACCATACTTTTGTACTTCTCCGCTGGCAGACCAGTGACCGTCAGGCCGGGGAAAGGCAATCACAAAAATATCATAATTTTTGTAATGCATGCTTGGCGTTCGCTCTAAGGTGGTATGAAGTCTGCTGTTCATGATCGCTCCTGATAGTGTGCCCTGCGCCTGCAAAAAAAAACCATATTAGTTTGAAACGGGTATTTGAGCCAGACACCGCAGGCTAAAAAGGGTTTTAATTTACTTGAAGTAGTGGCTTGGTAGTGGCTTAGTAGTAGATGTCTAATGCTGAAATTGCCAGATAAATCAGTAAGCGATACACGCGCTTACTGATCAATATTCAAAAACAGCCAGTACCCTGACTCCCCTGTGAGCTGCACCGCGCAAGCGTAATGCGCCTTTATCACTAAAACGGTATTCCAGCCAGAGATGATCACTGCCAGCTTGCGTATAACGCAAGCCAAACTTGGACAAAGTGCCCGGTTTTTCTTGCCTGGTATTGGGGCTGGCAGACTGGTTGTAATATTCTTTTGTCACGCGGGTATATAAGTCTGCCCCGTTTGCCGATTGCGCATTTCCATTTCTGCCAACAAACTGTGCGTCAGCGACGGAAGGAACAGGTGGGCCATTCAAATCGGACTGTCCAGATTGCCTAATCTCGGGCACTGCTGCACGTACAGCTGCAATGTCTTGCGCCGAACCAGCATCGCGCTCGGCAATTGTCTGGTCTTTGGTAACGGCCTGCTCTTGAGCTGCTTGCGTGGCGAAGCCGGTCTGTTGCCCTGCGCTTTCTCTGCTGACAGAAAACCTTGCCTCTTGTGCGCAGGCATATTGTGCATATATCAAGAGGCTGCATAAGGTCAGGCTTATATAGTGAGCGCTCATGATTATCTCTTCACAAACAATGAAGTCAACAAGACCATGGCCAGGACTCCATACAAAACGAGTTGCGGCGTATTCATGATCTTCCCCTATGTCTGCTTGACTACTATTGTTAATTTTCCACCAGGTTCAAATGACCTGGCAACTTGGAGTAAGAACGGCCTTGCGGTAATTCTATTCTGATATGGGCATATTCCCATTCAACTTCATTCGCTTCTGCCGCAGCCTTCGCGGTACGCAATGCAACGAGCAGCCATTGTTGTGCTGGTGCCCTATTAATGCCGATGACGATCATGATTTCACCCATGCAAAGAATGATTTATCTATTTTTAATTATTTTCTTATCTCTTGTTTATTCCACACTTAGTTCTGCATTTACTTCGGTATTTATTTTGCTATTTATCCTGCATTTGTATTTGCCTGCCTGTGCGCCCTGGGCCTATCGACTGCCAGCTCCAGTTCGGCCTTGTTCATGCCCGAGCGGCCCCGGATATTTTTTCTGCGCGCTTCCTGATACAACTGCGCGAAGGTCCGACCGGTTGAACCACTATGCGAATGAAGCCCACCGCGCCTTTCTGCGGGCATGTCCTGCACGGAGATCTTGCTCGCTTGCTGACTCTCGCCATGCTGTGCTCTCTCCTTATTAACGGTACGTGCAGCAATTTCTGTAGCCAGGCCAGGCATACGGCCACTGTTAATTAAGTTGTCTTTGATATGCTTGAACTGACGCTCTCTTTTTGCGCTCCATGTAGTTCTTGGCATGATCGCTCCTTTATTTGTTTTTTTTAATTAACCCGCGTTATTCGCGCTGCGTCCATGAAGTCGATAATAAGCCCCAGCCGTCAAGAACAAAATCGGACTAAGACGATAGTTGCGTAAGACTATGCTGACGAAGTTGCTGTAATGCAGCGCAAAAAAAAATTCCCATGCTGCTGCATTTGATCAGGTTAACATTGCATGATTTATAGACACTGACCATCATGTCTAGAACTCATTTCATAAATAGGGATGAGTGCGAACTAGGCGATTTAGGATGCAGTGCAAGGCCTGAGTTACCTATACTCTGTAGCTAAGGCTCATGCCTTAGCAAAGGAGAGGTGGCATACTACGCGCAGCAATGCGCCCAAATCGTCAGTTCCCGAAGGGTTTGCCTCATAACATGTGCCAGACAGCATGGAATTTATTGTGGATAGCACCACTATTAACGGCCGTATCCCCATTGCCAATCCGTGTTATGAGGCAAACGCGCCTCATTCCTATTTATGAAATGAGTTCTAATTACATAACCGGATGTACACATGTCACGTACTGAACGCCTGTTGCAGTTGATGCAAATCCTGCGCCGGCATCGCTACCCTGTCAGCGGTACGGCGCTTTCTCAAGAGTTGGGGATTAGTTTGCGCAGCTTGTACCGCGATATCGCCACACTGCAAAACCAGGGTGCAAAAATTGCCGGTGAAGCGGGCGTAGGCTATATCTTGCAGCCGGGCTTTACCCTGCCACCATTGATGTTCACTGAAGAAGAGATTGCCGCCATTGCCCTCGGTTCGCGCTGGGTGGCGCAGCAGGCAGACCATAAACTGGCATTGGCAGCACGAGATGCAATGGCAAAAATTGCCTCGGTCTTGCCAGCAGAAGCCAGATTGGAACTGGAGACCAGCGGCCTGTTGATAGGCCCCAGCAGCAAGAACGCTGGCAATGATGAGCAGTTGCGCGAGATACGCATGGCCATACGCAAGCAACACAAACTGGTACTTGAATATCAGGATGAAACCGGCAAGGCCAGCGAACGCGTCATCTGGCCCTGCGCCCTGTCCTTCTTTGATAATTTGCGCATCATCGTCGCCTGGTGCGAATTACGCAATGACTTCAGGCACTTTCGCACTGACCGTATACAGGCCTTGCAGGTGGCAGATCACACCTACCCGCGCTCGCGCCAGGCTTTGCTGAAGGAATGGCGCGAACAACAGGGGATCAAAGCTGAGCGTTGAGATGTGCTGATGACCTGTGCTGAATAATGTGTGCCAAATGATGCGTAAAAAATAATACGCCCCTGGAATCGCTCTGCTTATTCATTTGATCACCAAAGAGCATCCTCAGCTCGCGGGCTGCTTGACAGGCTTTACGTTTGACAGCACCTGACCAGCTTTGCACTCAGAAAAGTCCTGCTTCTTGCACAGGCGCTGCAAACCTTTTTCAGCCTCCTTGTCACCATGATCAATCGCCTTGCGATACCAGCTTGCTGCCTCATCTAGGTTAATCTTGTAGCTGCCCAAGCCCTGCTCATGCACCAGACCAAAGTAGCGTTCGCCACTGGCGTCACCGTGTTTGGCACTTAATGAAAACCAGTTGGCTGACTTGACTGCATCCCTTGGAAATCCATATTCTCCCCGCAGGTGAAACTGCCCCATCAGGGATTCGGAATAGGCAAAGCCCTTCTCGGCTGACGACTTGATCAGACGCGCAGCTACTGCCCTGTCTGGCTTTATTCCATAGCCACGATCTATCATATAAGCCAGCTTGAACTGGCCGAGTGCATCGCCCTGGTCTGCGGCTTTCTTGTAGTGCTGAAAGGCGTCCTGGTGATTGGGCTTGTCGCCCATGCCATCCATCAAGAGATCGCCGACGATGATGCTGGCTTGCGTATTGCCCAGTTCAGCAGCCCTCAAAAACCAGGCATATTGCCGCTGCTTGTCGGCAGGCGCGAATTTGCCGTCACGGTATAGCCAGCCCAGGCGGTAGGCAGCCTTGCTGCTATCTTCTCCCGCCAGAGTTTCCAGAGACCGTACAGCCGTCTTGAGATTGGCCTTGTCTTCCTTACTCATCGTCAGCAAGACTTCTGCTTTCTCAATTCGCTGCTCCAGTGTCAGCATGGAATCAGGTTTGTCCAGTTGAAACGGCATTCTGCCTGCCGACGTGAATTGACCAGGATCATACTTTGGCGTTGGTCTGTCCCTGCCAGAAAACATGCCAAAGAGTACAAAAACAGCAATGAATATCCAATAAGCTGGATGACCGTTGTTGTGCTCTTGTGGCGCATATGACCGCTTGTCACCAATGGATTCCCGGGAGTCAATCTCCTCTATCATTGCGGACCATTGTGCAAGATTTTCCTTGCTCGTCACCAGCAGCAACCAGGAAAGATAGTTAGCCTGCATATGCCGTAACAAGCCCAGATTCGCCTTAAGGTATTGCAGGTTGGGAGATTTCTCTTTTCTGATTTTTGTAATCAGGGCCCATAGTTTTGCACGCGCTTTTTTATCTTTGCGATAAAACTCTGCGGCGTCGGACAGTGCACGATCAATAACGCGGCCTGATCTGCCCAGTTGCAACAAACGCTGGCGGTCTTTTTGCCAGCCAAAATTTTGTACCGCCACATCAAATAACTCACCATTTCCGGGCTGCCAGCCCCGCAGCAAATAATCTGCCAGCATGCGTTCAAATAGCAGACGCGTTTCCATGTGAAACAGGCGCATATCGTCCAGCAATGCCGCCAGGTTTTGTCCGGCGAAATCATCATCACGGTCATCACAGTCGTCACTGGCACCATTATCAGCGCCATCATCTCTGCCATCGCAATGGAGGCGCATTGCCTCCAGCATTTCATTGAAGATTTTTTTTGCAGCTTCTTCCGGGCTAACAATTTCTGCTTTTTCAACAACAACAGGTTCTTGCTGCGTTTTTACGGCAGGAGCGCTTTCCTCTGCTTGCCATGGCATGGCGGTATCGAGGGCGGGATTTTCGGCCTGGCCGCTGGCGCCCTGAACGACATCAGATTTCTCTTGCGACGAAATCTCGTCAGCGACCAACGCGTCCTTGGGTGCGAGAGTCGTTTCAGTATCATACGCCACGACTACAATGCCATCGTCTTCTGCATGCGACATTGCCTGCACCTGGAATTGCCCCTGAAACTGCTCCCTGTAGCGCAACCAGGACAATGCGGCTTCATATGAATCACGCAAATCCTGAAAACCCTGGAGGTCTTTTTCTTGGTCTATCTGCTTCAGTTTGCGCGCATAGGCACGCTTGACTGCACGCTCATCAGCATCGGCGTTTAATTGATTTTCAACAAAGAATAGTGGTGGATTGCGCATGAGAATATAGTGTCGTTCAAACTTGTGCTGCTGGTATTTTTCATCGCCCTGGCGGGAATTTCATCGCCATTTTGTGTCAAACAGGCGGCCAGGCAAGCGCTCAGATAGCACGGTGGCAGGTAGCAAGATTAGTTTTCCCTGCAATCCATATAAAAACCTGACTGACACAGGCTCTTCAATCTCTTGCTGGCTTCTGCATCCCCTTGCCTTGCTGCCCTGCCATACCATTGTGATGCAGCGAGGTGATCCTGGGTGTAACCACCCAGGCCTTTTTCATTGATGAGCCCCAACATGCGCTGGCCAATTGCATCATTCTGGCGGGCACTCAGCAAGAACCAGTAGGCAGCCTTTTCAGCATTGGCATATGCACCGTACAAACCATTCAAATACATCAGGCCCAACTCACTTTGTGCCACGGCCTGGCCTTTTTCTGCTGCGGCTGTCATCAATTCCAGTACACGCTTGCGGTCCTTTTTGACGCCGGTACCATCTGCGTACAAATGGGCAAGCTTGATCTGTGCCAGGCTTTGCCCCTGTTCAGCAGCCTTGCTGTACCAGCGTATGGCTTCGTCCAGGTTCTTGTTGACACCACGTCCGTCAAAATAATAGTCGGCCACCATGACGGCGGCATCCAGATGAGCCTGCTCTGCCGCCTTGGTGAACCATTTAAGAGCCTCCGCATCATCTTGCTTTACCTGCCTGCCGTCGCGATACAACCAGCCCAGTTGGTAGGAAGCTTTGACATAGCCCTCGGTGGACAATTGCGCTAGTTCCAACACGGCTTTTTGCAGCATTTCTTCATGTTTACCGGCGCGGCTTAGTTCACGGCAGGCGGCATCAAACCGGGCTGCGGGTGTTTTTGGCACAGTTTGCCTGACTACTGGCGGCGGTGTCACCGTCTTTGCGTCTTGTACGATCAATTGCACGATGAGCAGCGCGACGGCACACAAAAACACAGGAAGAAAATAAGGCCTGAAGGGCCCGCTCCTGGCGCGCATTGCTGTATAAAAACTGGTTCTCGCAGTAGCCCCAACATCTTCCCCAGGTACCGAAAATGTGCCGCCACTGCCTTGCGCCACCTTGTTGCGCGCCTCAACTTCTTGGGCTTCCTTGAGTGCATTTTCCCTGGCGACTTCCTGTATCGCATCGAATTGTGCTTTCCAGATATTGAAATTATCCTTGCTGGTCACCATCCATAACCAGACCGGATACAACTCATGAAGCACTAGCAGTTTTTTAAAATTGGCTTCGAGATAGTCCTTGCCCGGATTTTTATCCTGCCTCAGTTTTTTCAGCAACTCCCATTGCGCCTTGCGCAGATTGACTGGCCTTTGAAAAAATGCCTGCCTTTCTTTATGGGCACGATCCAGTAAATGGCCACGCCGGCCCAGGCTTAACAGGCGAGGCTTGTCCTTATCCCAGCCAAATATCTCAAAGGCAGCATCGAACAGCTCACCATTGCCACGTCTCCAGCCTCTGGACAGATAGGCGGCCAACAGCGTTTCGAAGACATAGCGCGCATAATTGCCAGACAGGCGCGGGTCTCCCATGGCAAGCCGCAGGTGTTTTTCTGCATAAGCTTCTTCATCAGCGCACTTGAGCATGGCCATCAGCATTTCGGCAAAAACACGCTCAGCCTTGCTGGCAGCCAGTTGCTTATCACCTTCTTGCATGGCTGGTGCGGCACTGCCCGGTGTTACCCTTTCTGTCTGTCCTGCTGCAACAGCGAGTGGCTTTGCCTCTGCCGTGCGCGCGTCAGGTACTTGCTCTTTTGGTGTCAGTGGACGTACCGGCTCAGCATTATTTCTGGCAACTTGCTCTTGCGATACTGCGCCCGCCTCAGATTGCGGAGACAAGGTCTGTTTCTGACTGCCTTTGTCACTGCCCTGCTGTGCTGGCATGTCTCCTTGCCTTAGCCTGCCACTGTCCCTGTGCCTGATCCACGCCTGGGCTTCTTCATAGGCTTCGCGCAATGCCTGAAAGCCAGGAAGATCCGTTTCCTGGTCTATTTTTTTCAGGTGCTTTGCATAAACACGCTTGACGGCGCGTTCGTCAGCATCGGCAGGCAAACCGTACAGAGAAAAAAACGACGGGGTATAGTCCATGATTCAATTCACAAGCATCTGCATACCCACTTTAATTCAGTTGCGGGTCAAAATCCGAATGCAAATGGCTATCGCTTTCTATGGAATCGAGCATGTCGGAAAATTTTTTCTTGGCTGGATTAATGTGGCGCGGATTCTGCGTTTCCAATACTCCCTCAAACTCGGCTATCTGCACACTCAGCCAGGAGCGCAATTCTCCACGTACCTGCTGGTATATGCGATCGGCCCTGGCCAGCAGGGTGCGCATTTCAAGCGTATCGCGCGGGTGCATCTTGATTTTTTCGAGCTCGACAAAACGCTGCCTGATCTCTTCATCCGTGAGCATGCCGGGGTTGCCCTCAATAATAAGGACATGGCTTTCAGCGCTATTGTCGATATTGACCCTGACTTCCAGCAGGCCATTGACATCATAGGTAAAGCGCACATCGACCGCCTTGTCCTCTTTGCCATCCTTAGGCAAGGGAACATCGAGCTGGCCGAGCAGGATATTGTCTTTGACCAGGCGCGATTCACCCTGGAAAATGCGCAGCACCACACTGGATTGACGCGCATCAACTGCGCGGTAATGGCCCACACGGCTGACCGGCACCGCGGTATTGCGCTCAATGACAGGCGAAAAATGTCCATCAGATGACTTGCCGTCAGCCAGACGCATGCAAACTTCTACACCCAGTGAATAAGGTGCCACGTCTGTCATGACCACTTCTTCAAGCGCAGCATCTTTCATCTTCAGCCCAGCCTGGACTGCTGCGCCCATGGCGACGACTTCGTCTGGATTGATCTCACTGGTAGGGAAACGGCCAAACATCAGTGTCACCAGGCGCTTGATGACGGGCATGCGGGTTGCACCACCGGCCAGCACGATACTGTCAAGCTCGTTGGCCCGGATATTGGTATCGCGCAAGGCGCGCTCTACCGGTTCGCGCATGCGCTTGAGCAAGGGGGCGCAGAGTCGGTCCAGAGCCTCTTCATCGATATCCATGTTGAGATCATTGCCATCGAGCTGGATTTGCACTACAGCTTGCTGGCCAGTGGACAAGGCACGTTTGGCTGCCTCGGCAGATGCACCCAGTCTTTGCATGAACATGGGGTTATTGCGCAGGCTGCTGGAGAGGCTATTGCGCTGGAAGAACAAATCGACAATCGCATTCGTGACATCTTCACCGCCCAGGAAGTTGTCACCGGCAGAGGCGCGCACTTCCATGACACCTTCAAACAATTCCAGGATAGATACGTCAAAGGTACCACCGCCAAGATCAAACACCAGGAAACGGCTTTCGCTGTCAAGCTGGTGCATGCCGTAAGCCAGTGCTGCGGCACTGGGTTCATTGAGCAAGCGTTCGACTTTCAGGCCCGCCAGCAAACCTGCAGTGCGGGTCGCCTTGCGCTGGGCGTCAGAAAAATAGGCGGGCACGGTGATGACCGCTTCGGTCACCGCTTCCCCCAGAAAAGCTTCAGCATCGGCCTTGAGTGACTTCAACACCAGTGCAGACAATTCTTCGGCACGAAAATCCTTTTGTCCCAGCCTGACTTTCTTGTCGCTACCCATATAGCGCTTGAATACCGAAGCCGTGCGCTCTGGATGGGTCTGCAAACGTTCCCTGGCGGCCTTGCCGACAAGGACAGTGCCATCTTCATCAAGACTGACGCAGGAAGGTGTGAGCGTCTCGCCAAGGCCATTGGGCACCAGTTGCGATCTACCATCTTTCCAGACAGCCACCAGGCTATTTGTTGTTCCTAAATCAATACCGATGATCATGCCGACACTACTCCCGCGCTGATACCGCGCTCAAAACAAATAAAGTGTCATAACATAAACCAAAATGGGCAATTTTTGCGCTATGCAGCAAAAATAATTTACCCATGATGCAAACATACAGGCTTTATCCACCCTGACGTAGAGCAAGATCGCAGTGAATGTTAGAGGAGAAATCAAACGCGGGAAATGCAGATAGGCATCTGGATGGCAACATCCAGATATCTGCTTGTGTCAACCCAGCATGCCAGGGTTGCCAGCCACGCCAATCAGGCGCGGCGTATTCAGTTTGCGTGGCGTGATCTTTTTGTGCGTGCGCAGCCATTGCGCCACCACGTCCCACACTGGCTCACCCTTGGCACCTTCTGCCACTGGTGCCCAGCCTGCGACCTTATACACTTTGCCATCAGCCAGTGGCTGACCGTTCAGGCGCATGTCCTGTATGCGTTTGCCCATGACTGCTGCCGGTTCCATCGCATAGGTCAGGCCACCGACGCGCACCATGTCCCCACCTTGCTGGTAATAAGGGTCAGGGTTGAACAGATTATCGGCCACATCTTCCAGCACGGTCTTGATGGCTGCACCTGTCATTTCTGTGACGGTGGTATAGGAATAAGTCGTGGCGGTCTGGTCCATTACATGTTCCATGGTGATGGCGCTATTCGGCAGCAGGGATGTACCCCAGCGGAAACCGGGTGAAAAAGCGATTTCTGCACCTTTGACTTCCATGAGGGCATCGACAATCAGTTGATCAAAGCTGCCATTGAAATTACCACGACGGTACAAGGCTCCTTCTGTCATCGCCAGTTTTTCAGCCAGCTTTGTAGTGTAAGGTGCACGGATCTTTTGTATGAGCGACTGCATGTCAGCATCTGCTGGCAGAAAGTTCGCAAAAACCGGCATTAGCTTGTACTGGAAGCCTTGTATGCGACCTTCTTTCACATCAAAATCGAGTACACCGAGGAACTTGCTATTGCTGCCTGCATTCGTTACCAGGGTCTTGCCGCCGCCGTTTTCTACGATGACAGGCGCAGGCATGCCATCATGAGTATGCCCACCGAGTATGGCATCAATGCCGCGCACACGAGACGCCATCTTAAGATCGACGTCCATGCCATTGTGGGACAGCACCACCACTACTTTAGCCCCTTTGGCACGCGCCGCATCGACCGTCTTTTGCATATTCTCTTCCTGTATGCCAAAGCTCCATTCGGGCACCAAGTAGCGCGGATTGGCAATGGGCGTATAAGGAAAGGCCTGGCCGATGATGGCGACTGGCACGCCGTTCATTTCTTTCATGACAAAGGCTTCAAATACCGGATCACCAAAATCGGTAGTCTGGATATTTTGTGCGACGAAATCGACCTTGCCCTTGAAATCATTCTCGACAATCTGCTTGACGCGTTTGTCACCGAGCGTCATTTCCCAATGCGCTGTCATGACATTCACGCCCATCTGCAAACAGGCATCGACCATATCCTGCCCCTTGGTCCACAAGGCCGTGGCAGAGCCTTGCCAGGTATCGCCTCCATCAAGCAAGAGCGCACCGGGCCGGTTACCCTTGATGCGCTTGACCAACGTTGTCAAGTGCGCAAAGCCACCGACCTTGCCATACGTCGCTGCCGCCTGTTCGAAGTTCAGGCAGCTAAAAGCATGGGCTTCTGGTGTATTGGGCTTGATACCGAATTGCTTTAGCAAATGTTCGCCGACCAGATGCGGGCTCTTGCCAAATGCCGCGCCTATGCCCAGATTGACACTGGGCTCACGAAAATACAGCGGCAACAACTGCGCATGGCAATCGGTGAAATGCATGAGATGCACATTGCCAAAGCGTGGCAAGTCGTAGAGTTTATCTGCCGCCAGATTGGCGATGGCAGCCTGCGCATCTATCTGCATGCCACCAGCGGCGGCGATGGCCATTACTTGTAAAAAATCGCGACGATTCAGACCCATGATGATTTGCTTTCTGTTTTGGTGTTGCTTTGTCGTTGATTTTGACGTTGCTGTTGATTCTGATGTTGTCGTGGTTTTTGACTTTGGCAGTTCCGATGTGTCGATGCCTTTGCTGCGAGACAGAAAATGGAAAAAGAAAGACCGCTGTTTGAGCCGCAGGCGAGTTTCGGACTTTCCCATTTTTTGACTTGCAGCAAAGGGAACCCCGAAGGGGCAGCGACGCCTCGGTCGCCTTTCTTTGATTTCTTTGGCGAAGCAAAGAAAGGGATTAGGCCGCCGGGCCGAGATCCGGCATGGCTCTACGAAGGGCAATCGTCTTAATCAAAACACCGCACAGCAACGAACGTCACTGGATTCCTGCGTTCGCAGGAATGACGTTAATATAAATGCCGCTCATCAACCAAACCCCATCCCAACCTCCCCCCCATGAAGGGCAAGGAGAGTCCATTCACTTATTCACCGGCGACTCACCATCCAGCAACAACGCCATCACATCCTTCAACTGCGCCTCAGTCAATACCCCGTTATGCCCAAACCTCGGCATACGGGAACAAGCGTTATAGGCCTGCGCGTTATACAGCTTGCCCCAGGTATATTTCACAATTTCCGGGCTGGTACCACGCAGCTTGCCGTATTGGTAAAGCGAAGGTCCGATATTACCGAAAGAGATTTCTGTCTTGCTCATCTGGTGGCAGGCATAGCAATTGCCGCCGTTGACTGAGCCCATCGCATCTGAAGACTGCATGCCACGGCCATTCTGGGCGATTTTTTCGCCATTTTTCCAGTCACCCATGTACTGACCATCTGCCGGATATTTAACGGTAGCGAGTTGTGCCTGTTCGAGCTTTTTGGCTGGTTTGGCTTTCAGGCCTTGCGGGTTGGCGCTGCACAGGGCCTGGGCTTCGTCCTGTTGCACCATGCGTTCCATGGTAGCCGGGCCCTTGGCTTTGAAGTCTGCCTTCATCATTTCCAGTGCGGCTTTTGCATAGTCTGGTTCAGCGGCAGAAACCAGCGCCGTACTGCAAATGGCTGCCAGCAAAACAATGCTATGGCCGATACGTAAATTTTTCATCTATATCCCCTTAGCGTTTCAAGGCTGGTGCATTCATGACCGCGCCATCGGCAGATTTTGCCAGGAACATGGTCAGTGCGGTGATAGTGTCAGACGCATAGTCAGGCACGGGGAAACGTTGCTGGCGGAAGCAGTCATTGAGCCGATGTTGCATGGTTCTTACTTCGCCCTGTGACACACGGTAAGCGGGCCAGGTCGAATAGGCAGCCTGGGCGTTTTCCTTGTTGTTCAGATTCGGCAAATCTTGCAGGCGTATCCGCTGGCCGTCCGCTGAGTGGCAGGACGCGCAGGCAAAATCGTGGGAACCGGCACGGTAATAGAATATTTTCTTGCCGATTTCATAGGCCTGTTTTTCTGCCGGATGTTTGGTGCTGATGGCCAGCTTCATGCCGCGTGATTCTGCCGTCAGAAAAGACACCAGTGCTTCGATATCAGACGGGTTGCCAGCAGAACCAAAAGGTGTTTTTATTGCCTGTTCACGCGTCAGGCCTTGCAGGTTCATGCGACAGTGCATGAGCCGTTGTTCGAGGTCCATGACCTTGTTGGTGTCTTTAAAATAGCGCGGCAATTCTGCATAAGCACCCTTGGTCACACCCGGGCCTTTACCGAGGTCACATTGCTCCAGGGATTGCTGGTTGGGGCCCAGCTTTTTTTGCCAGAGCTCCTGGCCTCGCATCTCCCATAATTCTGCCGGGTTGCCGTCGGCCAGCATTTGCCGGTATTTGGCAATTTCATCCGTCGCAGATGAGCTTGCAGCTGGTGTTGCTGTTTGGGCCTGTGCAGACGACAACACCGAGCATGCCAGTATGACGCAAAGCGGCATAAATGACAGTGATTTGAAGGCAAGACTTGACATGGATTTTCCTTATCAGGCTATCGCTGCTTCATCAGTACGCTGGTCACCTTTGCTGTCTGTCCAGGTCACCGACACTTTATCACCCTTGACGCCCCCCTTGAATTTGAAAGACAGGAAAGGGTCTTTGGACACCGAAGGCCCAAACTGTGCATCGAGCACCAGTTTGTCTTTCCATTTGGCTTGCAAGTTTTTGATGAAATGTGCAGGTACGACTTTGCCTTCGAGATCTTTACGCTGACCTGTTTCCATATCGTGACGCATCAATACTTTTACTTCAACGACGTCGCCAGTAACCGCCGCCCGAATACGCATAGGATCGCCCATGATGTCTCCTTTTTACTAATTTTAAATGAATATTTGATCAACACCTGTAAGCTCACCACAGAGACACGGAGGCACAGTGAAAGGCATGAGAACTACAGTAAAAATTATGACTTGAAATTAAGTCTTACACTATTGTTAGGCCAAATGTTGGGCTGATGAATCGTAGCCCAACTGCAGCCTGACCCAACCTATGCACAATACTCCCATTTCTCTTTAAACTTCTCTGCATCTCTATGTTGAGGTGTCTTAAAAATTAACCGCCGCAACCACCTAGAGTCACTTTTATTTCTTTCGACGCCACCAACCATTTGCCGTCCGCTTTGACCAAAGCATGCACGTTCGAGGTTTCACCGACTTTGACGCGAGTGCTGACTGAGGCTTCTGTCCCTTCTGGGATATTGAAAGCCGCTGACATGGCGTTGGGGTTTTTTTCAATCAGGATGGCGATGTAGTCGGTGTTGGCGGCTTTGCTGCTAACACTCACCGGTACCACTGCGCCGTTTTCTGCAATATCAGGCGCACCGATCACAATATCAGTACTGACTGCGGGGCTGCCTGCCCCCAGGGCGGCAAAGGCGTCTTGCAGGCTCTTGGCTTCAAAAGCCTTGGCTTGCCATTCGGCAGCAAATACATCGGATGGTTTGAGCAAGCCAGCGGCAAAGGCCAGGCCAAATACCGTGGATATGCGTAAAAAATCACGGCGTTGCTGGCCGTTATCATTGATCTTGAATGCCTGCTTCATTACTGTCTCCTGAGTAAGCGTACTGCCGCTATATTGCGAACTGAAAAAGTTTGATAAGCTTAACGCGAAATCGTTCCATCGATATGACAAAACTGAAAAAAGCTTACTACACCATCTACCATGATCTTCACTGACGCATGACCCAGTCCAACATGGTCTTGACGTCAGCATCCTTGATGTGGCCTTGCGGTGGCATGGGGATATCGCCCCAGACGCCACTGCCGCCCGCCTTGATTTTCTTGATCAGATTGACTTCGGCATTGGCGTCACCTTTGTATTTTGCAGCGATCTGAGCGAAGCCGGGGCCAACTACTTTATCCTTGATACCATGACAGGCAATGCAAGCGTATTGTTTGGCCAGCTTCAACCCTTCTTCTGCGACTGGCGCACTGACTTTGACCACGGCAGCCTTGTTCAGATCGACGCCGCGCACTGCACCAACAGTACGGTTCTGTTCTACCGGGTTGCCATTGGCACCGCGGGCAAAGGCTGGTAATTCAGACGTGATCTTGACTTCCTTCAGACAGTCTTTCATGCAGGCAGTGTTCTTGACATCTGGCTTGCCACTGGTTTGCCACAAGCCATGCTTCTCTGTCATGCCATTGCGGTTGGGCATGCGTTTTTGCACTTCGGCGATGTTCTCGTCCGACATGGAAAAGTCGTCGGCAACAACGCCACCCAGATTCAGGAGATACGCGGTAACTGCATATACTTCATTAGCGGTCAGGGTCTTGGGTGCATTCCAGGGCATGGCGCGGTTGATGTAATCCCACAATGTAGAAACTGTCGCCACCTTCATGAGGGTGGTACGTTGCGGCTGGCTATTACCGCTCAGTGCGGCCACCCGGCCATTCTTGACATCGTCCTTGGTCGTGCCACCAACGAGGGGTGTAAATACCTGGTTGGATTCACCAAAAGTGCCATGGCATGAAGCGCATTTACCGTCCCAGACTTGCTGGCCCTGATCGACACTGCCACGCCCTTTAGGCAACCCCCTGAAGTCCGGGCGTACATCAATGTCCCAGGCTGCTACTTCCTTGGGAGTCGCAGCACGACCTATATTGCTGTAGTCAGCTGCATTGGCTATCAACACAGTTCCGGTCAGCGCCAGCATGCTCATGAGCTTAGTCAGCATTTTCATCTTAGGCGACCTGTACATTACTGACCTCGCCATCTTCATTGATCTTCCACGATTGAATGGCATTGTTGTGATAAATCGATTTGGCGCCGCGCACTTCGCGTAGTTGATTGATCTTCGGTTGCACATAGCCAGTTTCATCTATCGCACGCGATTGCAAAATTGCTGGTCCACCATCCCAGTTCCAGTCCATGTTGAAGCGGGTCAGGCATTTGCCGAGTATTGGCCCTTCCAGCCTGGCGGTGCGCCAACTGCGGCCACCATCGGCAGAGACATCGACACGCTTGACCTTTCCACGGCCTGACCATGCCAGGCCGGTGATATTGTGAAAACCTTTTTCCAGCAGCATCTGCCCGCCAGACGGTGTGGTGATGACGGATTTGCATTCTTGCACAGAAGTGTATTGCCTGTGCAGGCCGCTGGGTTGCAGATCAATATAGTGAATAGCTTCGTCCTTGGTGGCCCAGGGCTGGTCACCCACTTCGATACGGCGCAGCCATTTGACCCAGGACACGCCCTGCACGCCGGGCACGACCAGGCGCAGTGGATACCCATTTTCTGGCCGCAGCATTTCACCATTCATGGCATAGGCAACGATCACGTCATCCATGGCGCGGGCGATGTCGATGGTGCGCGTCATGGCAGAACCATCGCCACCTTCAGCCAGCACAAACTTGGCTTTCTTGCGGTCTATGCCGCAATCATCCAACAAGACGGACAAGGGCACCCCGGTGTATTCACAGCAGCTCAACATGCCATGGGTGTATTGCACGGTCGGCACGGCGACATTGCCCCATTCAGTGGCGCTATTCGCACCACATTCGATGAAGTGCATGCGCGAGACCGAGGGCAGGCGCATGAGGTCATCCATGGTATACACCTTGGCTTCGCGCACCAGGCCGTTGATCATGAAGCGGTGCTGTGCCGGGTCGATATCTATCCAGCCCTGATGGTGGCGTTCAAAATGCAGGCCATTAGGGGTAATGATGCCAAAGAAGCCTTGCAGGGGCGCAAACGAAACAGATGCCTGCGGCACCCGCGTCAAGCCGGGGGACTGGCGGCGTTGCAAGTTGCTTTCAAACTTGGATGGCTGGCCGTAGCCCTGCATCACAACCGGGTTGCCCAGAGTCTTGGCGTGATCCTGCACATTGAGTATCAGCGGATCGCCATCACCTTCGGGCACGCTACCCGGTCTGGCCATGGCTACGCCACTTGCGAGCGCAGCAGTGGCGGCGGCGAAACTCTTGCGCAAGAATCCACGCCGCTCATCGCTCAAGCCTTGCTCAGTGATAGCCTGTCGCAGGGGAGCATCCAAAAAATTCTCGGGGGCTCTACGCAAAAGACCGGACTTTTTTATCTGGATAGACATGAGACTGAAACTTTCCAATGAGATACTAGGTTCATGCTGTGCCTGTTGTTGTCTTCACGCGTTGTTACCACTTGCAGCCTCATCTGGTAACAGCATAGTTTATTCCCGAAGCACAGTTTCACCGATCTGTTTTTGATCAGGCGCAAATAATACTATTTGCGCATATAATCAAATAAGGAAGGATAAAAGGCAAACACTTTCTTTGATGCAACGCACAAAGTACAAGTTAAGTATCATCCAGCTACCAATATGTCTTTTTCATGATAAATTCTTGCTCTCGCAAAAACATGTTAAATCAGCAAGATGGATCAGAAAAAGATTTTCTGCAGATCGCCAGTTGCAATCCTGCTGTTTGTACTCATACTGGCAGGCTGGATTGGCTCTGCCCTGTATTTTGAGCAATCTTTTTTTGCGTCGCAAAAATCCCTGCGTCTGCCGCAAGTAGGTGCAGTAACAGGTGAATTGTTTGTCACGCATGAATGGTGGCGCTTGCTGGTTTCACAATTCCTTCATGTGCATTTCCTGCACATGCTATTCAATGCCTCATCCCTATTTATCATCGCCAGCAGTCTGGAAAGAACGCGTGGCTGGCTGGTTCTGCTTGCGATTTACCTCATCGGTGGAACAACCGGCCAGATTGCCAGTGTCTGGTACTACCCAGAACTCGTCTCTGACGGCGCTTCACAAGCCCTGATGGCCTTGTGCGCAGGCACGCTGGTCTTGCAAGCACGCAGTAAAGTGATATGGTTTGCTGGCCTGGTAGTCGCCCTACAGGTGGCGCTGGATGTGCATGCCATCGCAGGTATCAAGGCGGGGCATTTGTATGGGTTCGCCGCGGGATTGCTGGTCAGCTTGCTGTTTGTACAGCGACACAAACATCAACTCGCCAGGGAGACTACATCCTCATGATGAGTCTGCATGTCCTTTGGCTGGTAAACCAAACCTGCCCAGCATAAATTCTATAAACGTAGAAAGCTTGGGCGTAGGCTGCCTGTCGCGTGGATACAGCAAATGCATGGGGCGTGATGCAGGCAGGTAGTCTTCCATCAGTGGCACCAGTCTGCCGGCGGCAACCTCACTCGCGAGCAGCAGTTCAGATTGCATGACGATGCCAAAGCCGGCTACTGCAGCACTCTTCAAAGCCTGGCCGTTATTCGAGCGCAGGCGGCTGACGGGGATGTCCGTGGCGTCTTCGGCCAGTCGCCAGCGCACATGCTTGTTCCAGTGTAAAAAATCCAGGCATTCATGACCGGTCAGGTCAGCAGGTGTAAGCGGTATGCCTTTGCGTTGCAGGTAGGCAGGCGCAGCGCAGATCATCATAGGGTAAGGTCGTAGCGGACGGGCAATAAGGGTGGAGTCTTCCAGCCTGCCTATGCGTATGGCGACATCATAGCCATCTTCGACCATATCTACCAATCTGTCATTCATATGCAGGTCGGCGCGCATCTCTGGATACTGCGCGAGATAATCAACCATCGCCGGGGCCAGCAATTCACTGCCAAAGGTCACGGGTGAAGTGATCTTGAGCACGCCACGGGCACCACCGCGCATCCTGGCGGCACCTGATTCTGCCTCGCTGATCTGGGACAGTATGGCCTTGCATTGCTCAGCATATTGCAAACCCAGCTCAGTCAGGCTTTGTCGGCGCGTCGTGCGCGTCAACAGGCGCGCAGCGAGCAGTTCTTCAAGAAACTGTATGTGCTTGCCGACCATGACAGGCGAGATGTCGCACTGCGCCGCAGCAGCCGTAAAACTGCCAGCATCGACCACGGCGACGAACACTTCCATGCTGCGTAATTTATCCATTGCACACCTCAATTACTAACCAATGGTTAGTAATATATGCGCTTCCGTGACATTTATCTACATTAAAAATTGGAAGATACTTAATCCTGAGGGTAAAAGCTCAGGGATTATTCAAAACCGATGCGATCTCCACCACGAAAGGAATACAAAATGAAACTCATCATCATCGGTGCCAACGGCACAGTAGGCAGCGCCATCAGCAATGAACTGGGTGCCCGCCATGAACTGATACGCGTTGGCAAGAGCAGCGGTGAGATACAGCTGGACATCAGCAATAGCAAACAGATACAGGCATTGTTTGCCCGCACTGGCAAGGTCGATGGCGTGGTGGTTGCGGCAGGCCATGTGCATTTTGCCCCATTGGGTGAAATTGAAGAGCAGCATTACCATATCGGCCTTAACAGCAAGCTCATGGGCCAGGTGAATGTTGCCCGCATTGCCCAGGACTATCTGCATGATGGCGGCTCTATCACGCTCACTAGTGGTGTCGTCGGTGATATACAGATACGCTCTGGCGCCAGTGCCGCCATGGTGAATGGTGCGCTGGAGGGTTTTGTGCGTGGCGCGGCGATAGAATTACCACGCGGCTTGCGCATCAATGTCGTCAGCCCTGGCTTGCTGGAAGCTTCAGTTGCTGCACTGGGCAGTTTCTTCCCTGGCTTTGAAGCCGTATCCGCACAACGTGTAGGGCTGGCCTATGCCAGGAGCGTGGAAGGCGCACAAACCGGACAGGTTTATGCTGTGCGTTAATACTCTGAGCACCCGCAGTACGCTGAGTGAACATTGCTTATCAAAAAAATAGCGCAAACCGCCATTACCAGTTAGCATGGACCTGCAACGCCGCTGGCAGCAATACCTGCCAGCGACCATCATCCATACGACCTGGAGTGCTGCCTTGAGTAACGAAAACTTTGATGCCCCGATCTTCATAGAAGACGGCCCTTACATAGACTTGCTGCCCGGCGTATATCCGTATCTGTATAACGAGCGCGGTCACTGCCGGCAATTGCGCCAGGCGTTTGGCAACGAGATCAGCATCGCCAAAGAGAATCCCGATCTTGAGCTGGGTACAAAATACAAGGGTATCAGCCACCAGCCCAAGACCATACCAAATGATGGTCATCCTTACCAGATTACCGAGTTCAATTTCAAGGTGGCAGAAGTCCATTACGAAGCCATCACCGCCACCAGAGAAAGCGTGCAGGCCTTTGGCATGACCCTACTGAAAAGCGGTGAATGCCTGCGCTTCGAATACGAGGGCATGATCATGGCCCAATACACGTATGGTAAATGGGCAGGCCACCAATCCCCCTACATAGGTGGCCGCAGGCGGCGCGAGTTGCTGACCCACAATCCCACTGACCTAGAATTCCATGATTTTCCCCACATCTTCTTTTCGCAGGATGACTTGCCCCTGGTCATCAGCGTGGCACGCTGGCGCCCCTATGTGCAGGAAATCTCGCTGGCAGACCTGTGGGTGACGCCGGGTGATGCCATCGTCCTGCCACCCAAGACCAGGCCCGCACCTCCAAAAGAGCAACTATCTGAGAAACCGGCCAGAGACATCATCATAGACCTGCACGGCAACCGCAACTCTGCCCTGGCTTGTTGGGGTAGTGACAAAGCCGTGCTGACGACAACGACCGTATTGGGCAATGCCAACACCATGGGAACCAGGGCACCAAATTACCATGAAGAATTACGGCCTACCAGACATCCATTGCCCGCACGCATACAGACAGCACAATAGCTTATGCAATGTCCTGCGTGCAGCGGACTAATCGTCCAGACCTTTGCCATTAAGAATTTGCGGTATGGCTTTTTCTACTCTTGATTCACGGGTTTGAGATTGTTTGGCGGCAGCAAAATGCAAGAGATAGGCTTTTTGCCGCCCTGGAGTCAAGGACTCAAACGCTTTTTTAAGGGCTGGCAGTTGTTTTAATTTGACTTCAAATTCTACAGGTACTGAAAATTCTGCGGTAGTTTTAAATTCTACTTTCAAACCAGCTTTTTCTACCGCAATGGCGTCTTTGATGCAGGCTTTGATCGCAGTTTTTTTCTTGATGATTTCTTCAACGCTGGTGAAACGGAGTTGCCTCGCCGCCTGGGTATTCTCGGTCTGCTGTACCAGCAAACCCTTGCTGTCTTTTAGCAGCGCTCCCTTGAAAAACAGCAGGGCAGCATAGTCCTTGAAGACATGAATAAGAACAATATTTGTCTCCTCGTGCGTATAGCAGGGGTTGCCCCACTTGAATTCTTCAGTCAATAGACATTCCTGGACTATGCTGCGCAATTGCCCGATTTCTTCTTTCCAGGTCTTGGCTTTGCTGATGTAGGCATCGACTTTGGGATTCATATTTCCTCACAGATAAAATATGCAGCATGGCTCACATAAAATTGCGGCTCACCATTTGGGCGTAATCCGCTCCCCTGGCAAGACTTCATAAGGAGGTGCCCAGCCTGGCAAGGCACGCAGGCGGTCCAGCCAGGCAACGATGTGCGGGAAGCGCTCTGCCAGCTTATAGCCGCTTTCTTCTTGTGGGTAAAACAGATAGGCACTCAGGGAAAAATCAGCGATCGTTGGTGTATCGCCCACCAGGTATTCACGATTGGCCAAATGTTTGTTGACGATATTGAAGGCATTGTCTATTCGTCCCAGCAACCAGGCTTGCACAGCAGGGTCAGGTGCGGCAGGTCCAAAGGATTTATTGAAACGATAGCTGGCAAAGTAGCTGGTGAACTTATGGTTATCAAATAAAAGCCAGCGCAGGACTTCGCGCTTTTCATCTTCATTCTTGCCACCAAAAGCGCCATGCTTGTTGGCGAGATAACTAAGGATGACGCCGGATTGTGTGAGCCGGCGTTCACCGTCTTCGAGAATAGGCACTTCCCCCATCTGATTGGCTTGTTCGCGCCAGTCATTGTCACGCGTCATGCCCGTGAACATATCGACAAAAGCGTTCTCGAAAGGCTGGTTCAATGCCCGCAATAAAAAGGCGACCTTGAATGAATTGCCTGACTGGCAGAGGCTATGCAGTTTGTACATGATGCTTGTCCTCGGATGGAAAGTGAACAGGCATATTACCAAGATTTATCGATTGTGCATAACCCCCCCGGTCACCCTGCCATTGCTTTCAAAAAGACTTCGGTCGGTGTATCTGCCGGATAAAACAATTCCACGCACAGCTCATGCAGGGTGATGTCGCGCGGACTGCCAAAGGTGGTCAGGGTCGTGAATAGCGAGAGTTCGTGACCGTACAATTCCATGATGCAGGGTATCAGCAAAGAGGGTTCTGTCGCTTGCGTGACGGGCGTTTGCTGTTTCAAGGCAATGACATTGGGATAGGCATGTACTTCTTCCACCAGAGCGATGATGGCTTCGTCACGCGCACTCAGCATCAGTCTTTGCAAGACTTGCAAAAGATAGCTACCCCATTCTGCGAAGTTTTTGGTATAGGCCGCAAAGCCTTGCGGATGCAGGCTGGCCCTGAAGATATTGATTTCTGGTGTCAGCAATTCTGGCGGCAACAGGCTCATGAGTTTTGCTGCAGCACTGTTATGCAAGACCACATTCCAGTGCCTGTCCAGCGCGACGCCGGGGTAAGGGTCATGGGTATCTAGCAGGCGCTGCACTGCGGCTTTGGCCTGCGCCATGCGGGCCGTATCCAGCCCCTGTTCGCTATAGCACGGCGCATAACCTGCCGCCAGCAGCCAGGTATTGCGGGCGCGCAAGGGCACATCCAGCTGGCTGGCGATGTTCATCAAGAGTTCTGCGCTGGGGCGTGAACGTCCCGTTTCTACAAAGCTCAGGTGACGTGGCGAAATATCGATATCCAGCGCCAGCTCCATCTGGCTAATTTTTCGTTGCGTGCGCCATTCACGTATCAGGGTACCGACTGGTGCCTCTGCCTGCTCTGTTGTTGATGATGTGAGATGAGCCATTGCGCTTCCCTTGAGAAATATGGATACCTGAGCCTGCATTATCCCTGCCCTGTTGCATGAGCGCCATTACCTGCCAGGTAATCGACTCGCTGTAAATGTAGAGCGAAACTGCAATCCCCTCAACTGTTTTTGGAGATACATCATGTCAACCGCATCTACTTCTTTGAAACTGCATGCGCCTGCCCTGTCCCTGCGCACCATATTGACACTGGATGCCATCACTGGCCTTGCCATGGGCTTGCTGCTGGTTACCGCGTCTGGCCTGTTGTCTGGCTTCTTGGGCTTGCCCAAAGACTTTTTGTTCTTGGCGGGTATCAGCCTGTTCCCGGTTGCTGCACTGGTGGGCTTTACCAGCCGCGCTGGTGGCGAGACCAAACCACCCGCCCTGCTGGTATGGGTCGTCATCCTGGGTAATCTGGGCTGGGTGGTCGCCAGTGTCCTGACGATGGAAGTCTGGTTTGAACCCAGTGTGCTGGGATTTGTTTTTGTCAGTGTGCAGGCGCTGGTGGTGCTGGCTTTCAGTACGCTGGAATATCGTGGCTTGCGCAATTAAGGTCGTGTGGCTGAGGGGCAAGCCAGGCTTGCCTCTTTATGCCCAAGCAAGATTATCGCAATTACAATACAATTAAGCATCCATGTAATCCTATTTACTGATTGCCCTCACACCTGCGATGAAACTAGCTGCCCTCAAAAAACTATGTGCCAGTTATGCTGGTGCCCACGAAAGACTACTCGGTGCACCCAGCAATTTACTGTCCTATAGCGTGGGGGAGAAATCCTTTGCCTACTTCAAGACCAGCGAGCCTGAGCGCTGGCGCTTCAGCATACGGGTCACGCCTGCGCGTTTTCTTGAACTGACTGATATGCCGGGCGTAAAGCCGGCAAGGTATATGGGGAGATTCCATTGGGTGACGATAGTCGCCGTTGAGCAATTTCCTGAAGAGTATTTGCGGGAGTTGCTGGAGTATTCTTATCAGAAGGCTTTGTCGGGCCTGAAGAAGAAAAAGCGGGAAGAGGTTTTGAAAGATGAAGTTGCTTGATTTTTTGCAGCTATCCACCGGATGACATCCCGACGGATAGCGACTGAAATCAGGCCGTTTCCAGATCCCTGTTCGCGACCACACTCGCTGGCATAATCACACATCGCAAAAACAGCTTCGCAGCATCTTCATGCGTGAGTAAATCCTGCAAGTTTGCCGGAATCTGCCCGGTAAAGGCAAAGCCTGACCTGGTATGCATGCCCGCTTCACGCTCTGTCCATAGCAATTGAATCTGGCAATCGCCCAGTGTCATGTCGGGTTGCGCTTCATCTGGTAAAAAACTGAGCTGGTACTGGCCGGATGGCATATCGGATTCGAGTTCGGTCAGTACCTGCAAGCCGCCAGCGCTGAGGTTGACCAGCAGGGCTGGCAGGGCATCCGCATGCTTGGGGGAGTTGAATACCCAGACCGGACGTATCTCGTGGGTGCCCAGGGGGACTAAGAAGAATTGCACACGTTGGTGGCGACGGTTTTCAGATGGATTCATGGCATCAGCAATCAGGTCAGGTGGGAGAAATTTCTGTCAAAACAGCAGACAGAAATTTATTCCAGATTTGTGTCATGAACATGACCAGAGCATCCGTCGTTCCTCGCAAATCGAACCATCAGGTAATCAAGCAGCTTTGGCCTCAAAGATCATGGACTGGTGCGCAGCAACACCAGCCATCGCGCCGTCTGCCACCGCCATGGCGACATTACCAGCCATCCGTGCAGCGTCGCCGCAGGCAAATACGCCCGGCACACTGGTGGCTTTCATTTCGTTGGTGCGGATGACGGTACCCATGGGGCCTTCTGTCATTTCGCACGCCAGTTGTGCAGCAAAGGGGCTGTTGATGCGGATGGTGCTCATGGTGAACAGACCATCCATTTCAACTTGCTTGCCGTCTTGTAGCTCTACCGTGGCAATGCTGCTGATCCTGCGCACGGGCGCTGTTTCTATTGTGACGCCACGTTGGTGCAAAGCCGCCAATTGTTCTGCGTCTGGCGCATAGCATTGATTGGTAAACAAAGTGACTTGCCCCCAGTCTGGCAGCATCATCGCATGGTGATACGACAGCGGGCCGGTAGCCAGGACACCGATACGGCCATTGTCAATTTCATAGCCATGACAATAGGGGCAATGAAAGATGCTGCGTCCCCAGCGTTCTGTCAGGCCCTCTATGGCCGGCAAATCATCGGTGACGCCGGTTGCCAGTATCAGCCGGCGCGCCTGGTATGTACCTAGCCCTTTAACTGTCACAGCAAAACCATCATCCTTTCGAGTTACCAAAGTGGCCTGCCCTTCTACCCAACTGACAGTTTTATAGGCCATCAACTGTGTCTTACCTTCACTGGCGATGGCACTGGCTTTTTTACCGTCTTGCCCCAGAAAGCCGTGTGAATATTCAACAAAGCGGTTGCGACGCTGGCCACCATCGATGACCAGCACCTGCCGCCTGGCGCGTGCGAGTTGCATGGCGGCAGAGAGCCCGGCATAGCTGCCGCCGATGATGATGGTATCAAACATCATGCCCTTAGTGATGATGGTCATGGTTCTTTCCCTTGTTCTTGTTATGTGCATTAAATTTGCGGCTGAACTCTGTCGCCAGGTCGCCCAGTGTCACATCACCCAGACGGGCGATGAGCAAGGCCTCTGCTTCGTCAAAGGCAGTTGCAAGTGCTTCGTTGACGACTTGTTCGACCAGACATTCAGGGTTGTCATTACGATTGCCCATGGCAAAGACGGTAGGTGCGCCGAGGGCATCGTAGATGTCACGCAAGGTCACCGTTTGCAAGTCGCAAGAAATCACCCAGCCACCACCATGACCCTTGTCTGAACTCACATAGCCACGGCTGCGCAAGCCTGCCAGCACGCGCCTGACCAGTACAGGATTAGTGGTGAGGTATTGCGCCAGCTCTTCAGAAGTCATGGCCCGTTGTCCATGCGCCATGTGCAATAGCACATGAAGGATGGAAGAAAGTTTACTGTCTCGTCTCATGTAACTAATGATAGTACATAATCGAAAAGGCCGCAGAGAATTCTAAAATCTGCCTGAAAAATGCAGATAAAAAACAGGGATGGCCCATCTGGGCTATCCCTGTTCTTGCATACCCGGTCAGCAGCCGGACAAATATGTTGGAATGACCAGTCCGCCAGCTAGACTGTTTTTTTGGTTTGCCGCACTGCCCACCAGCCCGCCAATGCCAGCAGACAGCCAAACAGAACCACGCTACCCGGCGTTTGCATCATGCGCCATCCTGGTAAGGACATTGCGAAGAAGACCGTAGCAAGCATCCATAAAGTACCGCTGCTCTTTGACTTTCTGGCGTTTTGTATGCCGCCCAGATACAGCAGTATCCACCCAAACATGGTCAGCATCGCTGTCGTAGTAGCAAGTTGCCCCGTGCGGAATAGTTCGAAATAATAGGGGAAATTAAGCCCGGTAAGTACCAGGTGGGCGACGATAAACATCAACACTACCGGCGCAGTTTCCGGCAGCCCTGTTGCTTTGCTCTGGATGCCAGGCAGCTGTTCGTTGACGGGATTCACGACATCGTCTGTACCGGTCTGTGGTAGCTCGCTCATGAGGTGTGTGCAAGAGTCAGTAAAGCGAAGTAGTTTACCGTATATCTGTGTGCAGATACAGTAATCCTGCTCGCTTACCCTTTTATTTGCTGGCGTTTCTGATCGTTTATTTATCGACTTCCCTTGTCAGCATTTCCCATGATGGCTGAGAGGTGCCATCGGTAGTCGCCGTGACCTTACCACCTGCAAACTTCAAGTAGGTGGACGCAGCCTTGCTAAATTCTATGGACTTCATCTTGCAGATGGCTTTTTTGGTGGCTGCATCTGTGCAATACGAAGCGGCATTATCTTTAATGGTATTGGCAAAATACTTGATCTTGAACATGTCGTCGGTCGATTGAAAACTGTCCGTCTTGATATCAAACTTGACATCGCAACCGCAAGATGTTTTCAGGCTGCTGGTGGCGGCCTTGACTGCAGGATCCACTTCATTGCTCATGAAGTCGCGTTCGGCTTTGCCTGCAAATGCAGTCAAAGGCAAGAGCAAGGCGATGGTGGAGATGGCGGCGAATCTTGAAATTTTCATGCTTATGTCCTTGTGTGATTAAAATCTGGAAGTCTTGAAGAGTTTTGTATTCTAGATTTCAAGGACAGCATGTGGCTAAATTTTTGTAAGTAATTCACGATAAAAAAATACCGTTCACAGTGTCTGCAATTTGACTTTGTCACCAGTGCTTACACTTTTGATCACAGTACATTCTTTCCACATTACTGTTCATCGAAAATGATTCAAGCCTGTTGTTTTCTACGCCGCCACCACTGCAAAGCCCATCGCAAGGAATGGACCAGGCTGACGATGAATAAACTGATCCAGCAGATAATCGCCAGCACACCGCCGACTTGCGGTTTCCCCCACACAAGCACCCAAAAGAACAAGGCAGGACCCGCAAGCACACTGGCCAGCAAGGTAATAATAGCTTGCGCTTTTTCCTTCAAAACCAACAGCCCGCAGGGCAGGAAGAATACGGCAAATACTGCGAATAAGGTCGCACTGCTTGCCATCGTTTTGTTTTTGCAAAGATCCCCCCATCCATCACTCAATAAAACATAGCCATACAGGGAATCATCTTTCGCAGTCTCTTTCAAAGTCTCTTTCGCAGTCTCGTTTTGCATCGACTGGCTATTCGGGGAGTGAGACTGCGATTGCGTTCCCTGTTGCGGCTGCATTTTGGATCCGCATGTAGACAGCGGCAATACAAAACAAAGCAGTAAAAGCAGGGAAGAAATTTTCCTGATCAGGTTCAAGATCATGATGCGGGCTTTCAAATTGAAGAATACTTGTGGCTTGGCCAAAGTGCTTTGTAAAGGCATCAGCACCTACTGGATTGAACACCTGCGCTTAGCTATGTACAAACCTGTTGCTACTTTATCAAAATGTTACCACTAAATATACTGGCATCAGCTGTTCGGCATGCGCTGAACAGAAATAAAAACACCAGGTAACAATCACCAGTTACACGGGGGTTTTTGACACTCACTTTACTCTCAAGAAAATTCAGGAAAATACCATGTTCATACTCAATGTCAGCTATAGCAAAAACCCTGTTGAAGTAGAACCACATATCAAAGCCCATGGCGAATGGGTGGGCCGTTATCTGAAGGAAGGCGTATTCCTGTTCGCTGGTCCTAAAAAGAGTGGCTTGGGTGGCGTCATCGCGGTACAGAGCATCGCAAAAGACAGGCTCACGCAAATACTGGCGGAAGATTCTTATGTACAGGCCGATGTCGCGGATTACCAGGTCGTTGATTTTGATTGCAAGGCTACGCAAAGCACATTGGAAGCCCTGAAGCTGGCTTGAACATCTAGTCTTCAAAGCCCTTGACGTACCAAGGTATATCAAGGGTTTTGCTATATAAATTACAGTCTAGTGCGGTGAAGACATTTTCATGAAAACCAGGCCGCAGATGATGAGCAACAATGCACAGACTCGCATGAAATTCAATTGTTCACCAAAGAAAACGATGCCCAGGATAAAGGCGCCAACGGCGCCTATGCCTGTCCACATGGTATAAGCCGTGCCTAATGGCAGGGTACGCATGGATAAGGCCAGCAAGGCAAAGCTGATTAGCATGCCTGCGATGGTAACTATAGAGGGGAGAACTTTAGTGAACCCTTCAGATTGCTTCATGGCGAAAGCCCAGACTACTTCAAACAACCCCGCCAATATCAATAATATCCAAGCCATGACGGCTCTCCTTTCAAAGAGCCGGGCCGTCCCGGACATTCACTCCCAAACTGGGGAAGGTCGTTCCTCCTGATGGAATCCATATGGATTCCCATGAATGGGCTGATCAGCCCAATTGCGTCGAATAAGATTATAGCTTAGCTGCCCACTCGTGTAACTACCCTGCCGCGTGTCACGGCCTGGTATCAAGGCTTGATATAGGCATAGCCCTGCTGTTGCCGCCTGATCAGTTGCGACACGCCTGCTTCAACATAATCGAGATTATCAAGCATGTCTGACTTGGTGATTTTTTGCGCGCGCATGGTGTTTTCGCAGATCACGATATGGGCACCGAGCTTCATGACTTCTTCAATGCGGCTGGCAAGGGGTGACTCGAACTTGAACATGTCTATGCCGGGGCCGTAGGCGACAATTTCGACCTCGATATTGTCCTTGCCCAGATCTTTGATGACATTTTTCACATTATTCAGCGCCAGCTCCCACTTGCGGGTTTCGCCATCGCTGACCTGAAAAACCACTTTGGATTTTTGTGCCAGGGCTTTGGCAGGTGCTGACGTTTGCGCCATGACACTGGCCGGGCCCAAGCTGCTGATCAACAGGGCCAAGGCTGCAACCAAAGTACGGGCATAGTGGGAAAACTGTCTCATATTCACTCCGCTATTTGAACAAGTGCCGGTTTATGCGGCTACTGAGGCAACAATAGCAGATTTATAGGCAAACTGATCATGAAATTTTATGTCTTGATGCATGACTAATTTAGCAATTACTTTCCAGTTTAACAGGTTGCAAAAAAGCATTTTATCCATGCGAAATGTTAAAAATGATTGCTTGCATAAGCTTATCTGGATTAAAGTTGGTCTTTCCGCAATTGTGTTGGCGTAATCAGCCAGCTATCTGGTGCATGCGTCTGAGGCTGGAATACGGGCCCTGAATGATTAACAGTTTTCCAGGATGACGGGTATGAAAAAAGTTCTCTCGATTGCAGCTTGCTGTCTGGCTGGTCTTACTACACAGGCGCAGGCGCAAAACAACTATAGTCTGTACGTCAGTGAAGGCACTTCTGGCGGGCTTGATGCGGCCCAGGTCATAGAAAAATATACTGGACTGGCAGAAGTCATGGGCAAGGCCCTGGGTAAAAAAGTGACGGTGGTGGTGGCGCGTGAATTTGCGCAACTGGAAGAAGGGATGAAAGCGGGGAAGATGGATTTTGTCATCGCCCGGCCCAGCGATTATCCGGCGCGCGGCGTACGCGACTATAAATACCAACTGGTCTCGACATCCAAGCCTGATGGTCAATGCCTGCTGATCGTACCCAAGGCATCCCCATTGAAGAGCATCGCTGATGTGAAAGGCAAACGCATAGCCTTGCCTGAAAAAATTTCTTATATGTCGAAATTCTGTTCGGCAGAATTGACGCACAACGGTTTCAACCTGGCGACAGAAAAAATCCAGTATGCGAAGGAGCAAGGGGCAGTATTGTTTTATCTAGACAATCTGCTGGCCGATGTCGGTGGCATTGCCTCTTATTCGGGCGTAGCCAAGAATCTCGACAAAACTGGTCACCGCGTTATCCATAGCAGCCAGCCTCAGCCCTACCAGCCTTTGATTGCCCACCCCAAGATCACAGCGGCGCAAATCCAGGCCCTGAAGAAAGAACTGGGACAACTCGATGACATTGAAGCAGGCAAACCCACGCTGAAGCAAATCGGTATCAAGGAGTTTGATACCGGTAATAATGAACAGCGTCTGCGCGATTTACTGAAGTGGCTGGGCTAAGTTCCAGCCCCACCCCCTTTATCGCAGCCATCCCTTCCATCCATTAATACGAATGGGAGGCAGCCTGGGTCAACGGGTCATAAATGGACGGCATCATAGGCATCGGTGGAACAGGTGTTTTCACCTGTTCTGCCAAATCAAGCATCATCAGCTTTTGCGTGCGCAGGTAAGGGCTGGGTACTGCCCTTTCTACTACGATGTTCCAGCGCTTCAAGTAGTTGGTCACTGAGCGTATATGGATTGTGACGCCCAGATGCTTGCTGATGAGCTCAGCGACGGCAGGGCGTGTCCACTCAGCAAAGTCCATCTGCAACTGGCGTGGCTTGTTGTCACGAATCAGTTGCTGTACTTGCTCTTCTTGCTCAGTGCTCATGGCACGGCCTTCGCCTGAACGGCGGCCACGGCGGTGTGGCAGAATGGCATCTGCACCCTGCTCCTGATAACGGGCAATAATCAGGCAGACCGCAGTATAGCTAAGCCCCAGTTCGCGTGCGATCTGGACTTTTCTCGCGCCGCGCTGATGGGCGCGGATGACCTGGCGGCGACGTTCATACTGTTCCAGCGCACTCAGACTTCTGGCATCTTCTTTTTTGACAGCAGGTGCAAATACTTGCATGGGCAGTGGCATATTCATACTGAGATCCTTAATGTTGACTATTCAACGAAGAGATGCAGTGAATATAGGCGATTTACAGCTTTATGTGCCCTATACTAAAGTATGAATACAGCATTCCCAGGATGAGTTTTCCTAGCTTGACACCCAGGCATTCCCAGATATCCTCCCCTGCTTGATCTTGCTGGCAAGACAACATGGCACCCCGCCCGGCTGGCTCTGCCAACTCTGGCGGTGCCAGCAACATGAGGACGAGCAAGGCAAGCGCGCCAATGATGATCAAGGTTCGCATGATGTGTCCTCACACAGCCCGGCAAACCGGAAACAAAGTCTCAGCCTGCATCAGCGCCTGCCAACGCCAACGTAATATCGCAGCAGTAGCACCTGTAATCAGGCAGCAGATCAGCCAAACCGGCAAGCGAGGAGCAAGCGCATGCAGGCCAAGCATGGCGAAGCCCAAGAACATCGGTATAGTCAATGCCGCCAGCAATGAAGATTGATAGCTGGATGAGATTTGCGCATAATTGCTCAGGCTCAAGAAACTCACCGGCAACAGGCTAAATGAAATGAGCCAGACTACTTCGTGCATATAGTCTGAAGTAGAACATAAATAGGCCGCACTTAAGGCAAATACGGCTGACACTAACCAAAGGCCCAAATATTGGCGCAGGATAAAATGCAGTATGGTCTTGCTCTGCTCGTGCTGGTTGGGCAAATTGGGTGCAAGTAACAGCAAACCTTGCTCTTCCCGACGTTGAGAAATGCAGCCGCGCACAAAAGCAGCGTAGATAGGCGGTAGCATGAAAAAAGAGACCAACGCAGCCAAATATGCGACTGAATGATCAAGCGCTTCTTTCTTCGAAGAATCGTGAAAGTAGAACGTGAAGTAGATGCTCAAACCTGCACTCATTACTACCACCGGGATAAAACTGCTCAACCAAAAAGCCTGCGAACCAATGGAGAATGCGATCAATTGCCCGACTTTTCCAGGTACAACACGCACCTTCTCCATACTACGGCGCAACAAGAAGTGATAGGGATTGAGGAACTTCAATGAATACAGATTCATGCCCGCTTCTTCTCCTCGCATATACATTCTCATCGTAGGTATGCTATCGGCGATTTTAAAAAGCGCATCACCACGCACGGAAAACACCCAATGTAGAATCAGAGCGGTCAGCGAAAATCCAGCGATCACCAGCAACAAGGGCTGATTCCAGTCAAGCGGCATAGGCAATGTATTGCTATTTCGAAATAGCCAAGCGGGAAGCTGTGTCAACAATATGAGCAGAATGATCACTAGCTTATTGCGGATAGTAGCAACGTATACCAGCATGGCGATGACGCCAAAGAACCATCCCTGGAAAAACTTCCCATGCATGCGTAATGCCAAAGGAAACAACAATGGAATGAGTAAAATAGGCAGTGCAAGGGCAGTCTGCATACGCCGTTTCATATTCGGTACCAAGTTGGCGCAAGCGGGCGTGTACTGCATGACGGCACTCGGTATAAGGAAAATAAACCAAAAGAATAAAATCGTCAGCAACACTGACCCGAGTCCGTTAGCGCAAGTCTTTAAGATTGCCCTAGCACTGGGTTCGTATCCGGTGACAGAAAGCAGCTCAACAAATGGAATCAAACAAATCAATGCCAGGATGAAGTAAGCAGATTTAAGGCTGCCTGCATTGACACGTCCATAGACGGGCTGCATCCATATTGAAATAATGGCCTTCATATTATTCTTTCTCAGTTCTCTTAAACCAGTGAATGGAAATTTGCCAGACATGGCGGTACAGGCGGTTATTCACCGAGTATTTCAACATGTCATTTCTATGAACAAGTCTTCCAGACTGAGCTTATCGACACGGATATCCTGACGTGCTTCCAGTGCATACAATTGTTCATGGCTGAATTGAGCCAGCAGCTTGTCATCACCACTTGCATTTCCAGTCTGCCGCAATATTTTTGCAGGCTGCAGTTGCCGCAATGCGGTTGATGACCCAGTGATACGTACTGTGTTTTCCATCATGTCGTCCAGTGATTGTTGATGAACGATTTGCCCGTCGCTGAGGAAAGCGACATCCATCGCTACTCTTTCAAGATCAGACAGGATATGAGTAGAAAACAAAATGGTCGTCTGCTTTTCGATGACACGGTCTATGAGTTCGCGCAGGAATTCACGGCGGCCTGCCGGGTCAAGACTGGATACCGGCTCATCGAGGATCAGCAATTCTGGATCATGAGCGAGCGCGCGGATAATGGACAGACGCTGTTTTTGCCCTACCGAGAGTTTGTTGATGACCTTGTCATACGGCAGCTCCCAGGTTTGCATCAGCGACTGAACCTTGCTCTCGTTCCAACGTGGGTATAGCAGTTGAAAGTAGGCCAGCATCTGCCTTGCAGTCAGCCATTCAAACAGGTCACTGCGCTGTGGCACATAGGCTATCCTGGCCCTGGTCTCAGCGCTGAGTTGCCCTGTCGCTTCACCATACAGACTGGACTTGCCGCCATCGATATCGCGCAAACCCAGCAGGCATTCTATCAATGTTGACTTACCTGCGCCATTGCGTCCCAACAGGCCGACGATACTACCCGGGGCAATTTGCCAGTCAAGATTTTTCAACACAGTTTGTCCACTGAAGGATTTACTCAATCCCTGGATTTGCACAGGTGCGTTTAACTGAGCTTGCATGCTTATCTTCCTTTAAGAATACTGGTCAAGAGTGTAATGACGGATTTGGAATTGAGTTCGAGTTGGCTAGCTTCAAGCGCGATGCGTTCAAGACTGGGGCGTAATAATTCCAGCCTCGATGTGATATCTGAATTACTGCTGGGCTGGGCCGCCACTTCCATCCCCAGGCCGCGACGGCGCACCAGCAAACCTTCTGCTTCAAGCATGCTGTAGGCCTTGGATACCGTCATGGGATTGACACCTAGCTCACTCGCGACATCGCGCACCGATGGCATGGCATCACCTGCGGCAATTTGTCCGCCCGCTTGCAGGCGCCGCAATTGCTCTATCAACTGGCGATAAATAGGTTCACTGCTCCCGGTCGCCACCTGGAATATTTCTGCGCCCAACTGGCGCGGTTCAGCTCGCGTTATGTTTGGCGTCATGTTTCATGCTCCATGGTCCGGCCTTTCATTGCGTGTAATTGGCATGCTCCATATTTCTCATGCACTGGCGACTGATACAGCATCGCCATGTGTATTAATATAGTAATACACTGAATTTGTAATTTCAAGCGTTTTTTTGCACATGCTGGCAACGCGCAGCGGACAATCATTTTGGAGAAGACATTTCACGCAGAGGAAGGGATAAAAAAAACGCCAGCAAAGCTGGCGTTTCAAGATTGACATACCGGGATCAGAACTTACCGCGGCATTTTACCAGGCCGCTTTATGCAATCAGATTACCAGTCGAAATAGTGCCAATCGTGCCCGTCAACTGTACAAAGAAGTCTGTATCGTCAAAATGGGTGACATCTGTACCGGTGTTCTGAACCAGATAAGTACCCGCTGCTGTACCTGTTTGTATCGTGATCAGGTAGGCCTGGTTTGTCTGGGTAAAAACGATGGCAAGGCCTGCAGCAATCGTGGTCAGGTAGTTGCCCGTATCGGCATTGCCGATGATGTAGGAACCCACACTCGCCGCATTGACGCCAGTCTTGAAGTAGTCAGTACCTGTCGAATTGAAGTTGCCTACGATGTCTACCTGTGTCCTGTTCGACATATTGGCACCACTTTCTATCAGTGTTTCAGAACCAGCGCCTGAGAACTGCAGGTTGATGGTATCCACCGCCGCACCACCTGTGATGGTCGTGGAAGAGGAACTGGAACCGAGCAGGTTCAGGGTCTGGCCGCCAGTACCCATGATAATGGTGTTGTCGCCTGTGCTCTTCGTATAGTTCAAGGTCACGCCCGCACCATTCTGATTGGTGATGCTGGTAGTCCCTGTGCTGCCCGCCACGTTGATGATTTCGACGTTAGCGATTTTAGTGCTGAAGTCCAGGTTCTGGGTGCTGGTGGTGCCGACATTGAGAATGTCCGTACCATTGCCACCATCAATCGTGGTCAGGAAGTTGATGACCTGGTTGGCCGTGAAATTGAACACATCCGTACCGGTACCGCCGATGACGCTGACTGCTACGTTGGCTGAAGTAAAGTTGTTGGTGCCGTTAGCGAGGTTGTACTTTTCTATCGTGCTGATAGCATTGAAAGTACCAGACGTTGTCAGGTTCAGTGTTTCTGTTCCTGATGCATTGACGGTGCCGGTAAATTGCGACATCTGAGCTATCGTCGCCGTGATGTTGGCATTATTGACCACTGTCAGATTCTCAAAGCCTGTAATCGTGGCATTGCTGATATCTGGGATGGAGGAGAAGAACGCCAGACTGTCTGTACCAGTATTGCCAGCGGTATAAGTGCCGAGGATGGTCACGCCATTCAGGGCCAGGCTATTATTACCGTTGCCCAATGCCGCCGTGCTGGAAACCGTGGCGTTGATCGTGATGTTGTCGTTACCTGTACCGCCAGTGTAGTCAACACCCGCCGTGGCAGAGTTCATGTCGATAGTATTAGTGCCGGTGGCACTGCCTTTGACAGTCGCTGTGCCTGTCAGGGCATTGGCCGTCCAGGTAAATCCGCCCAGGGTAATGCCGCTGGCATCGACGTTAACCAGCGAGGTACTAGTAGCTGGCATGGTCAGGCCTGCATTGCCGCTGACATAGATGTTCTTGACCGAGCTACCGAGTATGGTCAGCGTGTCATTGAAGGCACCTGTTGGCGTGGCCTGACCGTCAACGGTGGTGATATTGAAAGTCTCGACGCCGGATGCCGTAATGCCAGTGGTGGCAAAGGCAACGGCAGTAGTACTGGCATCTGTCAGTACCAGATTGACGATATCGTTGACACCGCCGGTAAATGCAGCATTGGAAAAGGTCATGGCGGTGCCGGTGCCTGTCAGTGTCACAGTGCTATTGCTGGCCAGGTTGCTCAAGGTCAGCCCGTTAGCACCTGCGCCCAGAGTAATGTCGGTGTAGTTACCCAGGGTTTGCACATCGACGGTCTGGGTAGTGCCGCTGGTCAGACGCAATTTTTCAAAACCTGTCACATTGCTCGCGAAAGTACCAGAACCGGAGGCGACAGCAGCATAGGCTGCTGACAGCACGATGGTGTCGGTGCCGAGACCACCATTGATCACGATAGGCAACAAGGCAGTGTTAGGGATGATGGTGTCGTTGCCAGAGCCGCCATTGATGGTAGTGAAGCCAGCAGAAGTATTGTAGGTGATGGTATTGGTACCATTAGCCAGGTTCAAGACCTTGAGGTTGCTGAGCGTGCCACCTGTGCTGCCATTGTTGATGCTGACTGTCCCTGCGGTGGTCAGGGTCAGTATATCGGTGTCCGCTGCATTACCAGCGATGGTCGTACCATTGAGGCCAGGGATGGTGGACATGAAGATGTCATTGGCGCCAGGTGTACCATTGAAGGTGCCACCCGTAGTCACTGAAACTGCGTTGGCAATACCAAAATCATTGGCAAAGATAGTACCTGTTGTGCCGCCCAGTTTGACGATGAAATCGCTGGCATCAACTGTACCTACACTGCCGCCAGTATTTTGGAAGGCGTAAATGCCCGCTGCAGTACCGCTGCTCACAGTGATGGTATAAGCCTGGCCTGTATTTGCCAGGCTGGCGCCCGCTGCCGTTGCTGCTGTAGCTATGGCTGCCGCCAGACTACTGCTGTCGGCATTGGCAATATTCAGGTTAAACAAGGAAGTTGGCAAAACACCGGTAGCAAAAATGTCTGCACCTGCCGCCTTGAAGTTATTGATGGTATCAATGGCATTGATGGTCGAGCCAACCGCGATGACATCCGCACCGGTTGCTGTGGCAGACAAATTGATGACATCCGCACCAGAACCGCCAGTGATGGTCGTGCGGCCTGTGCCCGTGCCCAGAATATTGAGGGTCTGGCCACCTGAGCCGAGGATGATGTTGTTGATATCAGTAGCAGCAGACTTGGTGAAGTTGAGGGTGACGCCTGGGCCATTTTCATTCGTCACGGTCCAGGTTGGCGTCGTACCGCCGGTGACGTTGATGATTTCTACATTGCTGACTTTGGCAGACAGGTCAAGAGCTGCAGTCACAGCACTGACATTCAGAGTATCTGTGCCAGCGCCACCATTGATGGTAGCGGCAGCAGCGATAATGGCTGAGCTGGCAGTGATGGTGTCATTGCCCGTACCACCGATCACAGAAACCAGGCCTGCTGCCGCGGTAAATGTGTTGGTGCCATTGCCAAGTACATAGTTTTCCACACTCGTACTTGCTGTGACCGTGCCTGCGGTAGTGAGGTTGACTGTTTCTGTCCCTGCGGCAGTGACGGTGGTAAAGCCAGCAAACTGTGCTGCTGTCATGGTGACGGACGCGTTATTGTTGATATTGACGGTTTCAAAACCACTGACATTGGCCGCACTGATATTGCTGCCATTGAACAGATACAATGTATCGGATGAGCCCGAGCCAGCCACAAAGGTGCCGGTATAGGTTTTGCCTTCCATGACCAGGGTATTGGTGCCTGCCCCCAAATTGATATTGCCAGCCAGCATGGAGTTGCCGCTATTCGCCAGATCAACATAATCACTGCCTGAGCCGCCATTGATGGTAGTGATACCGGAAGTAGCATTAGCAAAAGTAACTGCGTTAGTAGCATTAGCCAAGTTCAATGTTTTGATATTGGAAATGATACCGCCTGTAGAACCATTATTCACGGCAAAG
>NZ_JBMPOV010000017.1:0-79254 GCF_049340405.1 Undibacterium sp. Ji42W | reverse complement strand
CAGGTGACCAGCCAGAGATCCATCTGCGTCCGGTTGCCGTCGTGCCTTACAAGTCTGTGGCTGCGGTCATGGCGGCGGCACAGCGTCTTGGTGTGACCAAGATCGGCATGGTCGGGAATGAGCAGTTCTTGAAGTAGAGATATTCATGGCAAGTACTAATACAAGTTGTCACGGTGCTTGCATTGAATGGGGCGATTAACAAGCCTGTTTCATTGTGCTGGATGGCAATAGTGTTGCGGAAATAAAGGGGCTGGATTTAAATTTAACGATACCACTTAAATACCTATTGACATCCACTAGTAAAAAAACTTACAGTAAGGCTTAAAATAGTAGCAGAAGTACAGAATCTGATTTGTCCGGATAACTTATTGCACCGTTTTTATCATCATTTTTATCACCTTTTAATTATCAATGAACAAACAGGCAGAACATCTTTCTACGGCTGATTCATCAGGTACTGCGGAGCAGCCCTCAGCAAAACCTGCTTGTTCTTATTTTATTGGCGCTGATGGTGGTGGTACTGGCACGCGAGTGGTGTTGGCCGATGGCCGTGGCAAAGAACTTGGTCGTGGCAGTGCCGGTCCTTCTGGCCTGGCACATGGCAGGGATAAAGCCTGGCAATCCATTTTGCTGGCGACTCAGCAAGCTTTTGCAACTGCAAATCTGGATGTGCCAGCACTGGCCGATATCGCAGTCGGTTGTGGCCTGGCTGGTGTCCATAATATTCACTGGGCCAGGGAGTTTGTTGCGCTCAATCCTGGCTTTGGCGCAGTCTGCGCAGAAACCGATGCCTATACCACTTTGCTGGGTGCTCTTGACGGCAAGCCTGGCGCTATCATCGCGTTGGGAACTGGTAGCGTCGGTGAAGTTTTGTTACCTGACGGCCAGCGTCGTGAAGTCGGTGGCTGGGGGTTCCCTGTCAGTGATGAGGCCAGTGGCGCATGGCTGGGTATGCGTGCTGTCAATCATTTGCAACGCGTGTTGGATGGTCGTGCTGCCAGCAATTCATTTGCCAGCGCGGTGCTCATACATTGCGGCGGCAATAAAGATGCGGTATTCGCCTGGCTGGCACAAGCCAATCAAACTCGTTATGCCGAACTGGCACCTCTGGTGATACGCTTTGCGCCCGAGGTGGAGGTCGCCCGTGCGATCATGCTAGAAGCAGGTAAAGAAGTCGCCATCATGGCACAGGCCTTAGACCCGGAATCTGTATTGCCCATCGCCCTGTGTGGCGGTCTGGCCGCACCAGTAGCCAGCTATTTGCCAGCAGATTTAAAAGAGAGAATACAAATGCCCAAAGCCGATTCAGCAGTTGGGGCTCTCATCCTGATACAACAGCATTTGCAAGCCCAATAAATACATAAAAAGAGAGAAAGACATGCTGGCACAATTGATAGACTTTAAACCTGACGCAGAAAGTTCTACCCCCTTGTATCTGCAATTGGCGAACAAGCTTGCGAACGGCATACATAGCGGATTGTGGCAGCCGGACGAAGCCTTGCCCTCCGAGCGTATGCTGTCTGACACTCTGGAAATTTCACGCGTTACCGCACGCAAGGCCATAGACATGTTATGCGAGCGTGGCATGCTGACCCGCAAACATGGCTCTGGCACTTACATCACGCCTAAACTTGAACAACCGCTGTCGCGCCTGACCAACTTCAGTGAAGAATTGCGCAACCGTGGTTTTGTTCCAGGATCGCGGTGGTTGTCACGCGAAACCGGTATCGCTTCACCAGAAGAGATTTTGTCGCTGGGTTTGTCACCCAATACCGTCGTGTCCCGTTTGAAGCGTTTGCGTACTGCCGACAATGTCGTGATGGCGATAGAAAGTTCGACCATTCCTGCAATCTACATGCCCAATCCAAAACTGGTCAGTGACAGTCTGTACGGTTATCTGGAGTCACATAACCTGTCACCGACACGCGCCTTGCAGCATATACGCGCCGTCAATGCGACTGCTGAGCAGGCGCGCCTGGCAGACATCAAGCAGGGCGCTGCCATGTTGTTCATTACCCGTGTTGCCTACCTTCCTAATGGCGCAGCGATAGAATTATCGCATTCTCACTGCCGTAGTGATTACTATGACTTTGTGGCGGAGTTGTTCAGATGAGCTTGCAACAACAAGTGCAGGGACAAATACTGACGCCCCAAGGCTGGGTGCGCGGCTCTCTGGTGTTCGACGAGAGAGTGCAGACCATCACTGCCGATGCTGATGTTGAGAATGCTGCTGATGCAGAATCCCTGCATTACATCTTGCCCGGCTTTGTCGATTTGCATGTGCATGGTGCTGGTGGCAAGGACACCATGGAAGCTGGTGATGCCGTCGAAATCATTGCCCGCAAACATGCCAAACACGGCACCACCAGCATGCTGGCCACCACCATGACAGCACCTCTGTCGGATCTGGAACTGGCCTTGAAGGCGATCAGGCCGCTGGTAGATAAACGCAGCAGCGGTTCTGCCCGCATACTCGGTGTGCATCTCGAAGGGCCGTATATCAATCCCGGCAAGCTTGGTGCGCAACCAGATTTTGCTCACACCGGGTCGCTGGAACAGGTGCGCCACCTCGATGCAATCGCACCGATACGCCTGATCACCGTGGCACCAGAAATGGATGGACATCTGCAACTGGTGCGCGAGCTGACAGCCATAGGCATGCAGGTACAGATAGGCCATACCCTCGGCACTTATGAAGAGGGCAAGGCCGCACTGGAAAATGGGGCTACCGGTTTTACCCACCTGTACAACGCCATGTCGCGCCTCGATCATCGTGCGCCTGGCATGGTAGGTGCAGCGCTCGCGCATGCGCAGTTTTCTGAAATTATTCCCGACTTGTTGCATGTCCACCCCGGTGCCATCAAGGCCGCCATGCGTGCGATACCGCATCTGTATTGCGTCACTGATTCCACTGCAGCTTCCGGTATGCCGGATGGGCAATACATGCTGGGCCGCCAGGTCGTGCATAAATGCCTGGGCGGTGTGCGTCTTGAAGATGGTACGCTGGCAGGCAGCACCCTGACCATGGATCAGGCCTTACGCAATCTGGTTAGCATAGGCCTGGACCTGGAAGATGCATCGAAGCGTGTTTCTACCTACGCAGCCGATTATCTGGGATTGAATGAGCGTGGCCGCCTGCAGGCTGGCAGTTATGCAGACCTGGTTGTGCTGGATCGCCAGCTCAACCTCATCGCTGTTTATGTAGAAGGAGAAAAGATTGACCTCGCAGATGCTTAAGGAAGCCAGCTCTTCCGCTGATTTTGTAGCCGAACAACTCAAACACGAAGGTGACCGTTATGCCGAGCTTGGCGCACACTTGCGCGCCAAACCGCCCACATCCGTTGTTACCGTTGCCCGTGGCAGCTCAGACCATGCTGCCAACTATGCAGCCTACCTGATCATGGCCAGGGTAGGGCGCATCGTCGCCTCGCTGCCCATGTCTTTGGTGACTTTGAACAAGGCACCGCTGGCAGCAAAAGATGCATTGGCAATTGCGATTTCACAATCTGGTCAAAGCCCTGACGTGGTCGAACCTATCCGTTATTTCCGTGAAGGTGGTGCGACTACTGTTGCCCTCGTCAACGACGCAGCATCTCCATTGGCACAAAGCGCAGAATGGACCATGCCATTGCACGCAGGCCCGGAACTGAGTGTGGCTGCGACCAAGAGCTTTATCACTTCGCTGGTGGCAGGCGCACGCCTGGCAGGTCACTGGCAAAACGATGCAGAATTTTTGGCAGCAATAGATCAACTGCCAGAATCCCTGCATGCAGCCACAAAACTTGATTGGTCGCCTGCGATAGAAGTCTTGCAACCCGCATCTCGCATCATGGTGGTTGGCCGCGGCATCAGCTTCCCGGTTGCGCTGGAGTCTGCGCTTAAATTCAAAGAGACTTCCGTCATCCAGGCAGAAGCTTTCAGCGGCGCCGAAATCAAGCATGGCCCCATGGCACTGATACATGATGGTTATCCCTTATTGATTTTTGCAACCCGCGGCCCTGCACAGGCAGGACTGATAGCCCTGGCAGAAGAAATGCGTGGCCGTGGCGCGAATGTCTTGCTGGCAGCACCAGAAGATGTCAAGGAACGCAACCTGACTTTGCCAGTTGCGGCAACACCTGACCTTGATCCTGTCGTCGCAATTCAAGCCTTCTACATGATGGCAGCGAACCTGTCGATTGCCCGTGGTCTGGACCCGGACAAGCCAAGGCACTTAAGCAAAGTCACCAAGACAAATTGACGCAGCTACAGCAGCAGACTATTTTTTAAAAATTTAAAAAATAGATACTGCCCCCCAGTATTTTTATTAATGGCAAGATTGGTATGACTAAAATGCGAGATTGCTTAAAAATATTGGGGAGTATGTGTAAAAGAGTGTTTTTGGTAACGAAATTACGCTTGCTCTTGAGCGTACTGCTATTGAGTTTTGGCTTGCACGGCAATGCCTTTGCCGTCCAGAAAATTGAATTCTGGACCATGAGCCTGAAGCCAAAATTCATTCCCTATTTCCAGGAACTCGTCAAAAATTATGAAGCCCAGCACCCCGGCATCAAGCTCGAATGGGTGGACTTTCCCTGGGACATTCTGCAATTAAAACTGATCACCGCCATCGCTGCCGGTACGCCACCAGCACTGGTCAATTTGAGCGTGCCCTGGGCAGAAGAAATGGCGCGTGATGGTTTGCTTGAACCTGTCGATGCCTTGCTGGCAGCATCAGGTGCTGCGAATGATTACACCGATGCCGCATTGGCTGACCTGCGCTTCAATGGCAAGGTCTATGGCTTCCCGCATTACAGCAACGTCAATGTGATAGCCTATAACCGCAAGATACTGGCAGCGGCTGGCATCTTCCAGGCACCACGCAGTATGGATGAATTGCTGACCCAGGCCATCATGATTTCTCTCAAGACCGGCAAGCCTGGTTATGCGCCAGCACTCGGCAAGATTGATGGTTTTTTCATGCAACAAGGGCTGGATTTGATGCGTGATGGCAAGGCTGTTTTCAATTCGCCAGCCCATGTGACCCTGGTCAAAAAATTGGCTACGACTTACAAGGCGGGTGGTTTTTTAAAAGATAAATTATTTGCGGAAGACAATTTCCCTGCCGTAGTAGATGCCTATCTGGGCGGTCGCCTCGGCGTCATGGTCAGTGCACCGACCGCCATCAAACGCATACAAACTGACGCACCTGAAATTTATGCCCAGACTGGTATCTTCCCTGTGCCTCCGGGGCCGACTGGCATTAATGACGGTGGCTGGATGTTTCATTTCGCCATACCCAAAGGTGTAAAGAAAAAAGATATTCCTGAAGTCGCATCCTTCGCCCGCTACCTGACCAGTGATGCCAATCAACTCGCGTTTTCCCGCCAGGCTGGCGTCATGCCAACAACCAAACAAGCGCTGGCAAATCCCTATTTCAAAAAAATACTACCCAATGCTGGCGCATCAGAGCAGGCATTGGCAGTGGCGGCAAACTCCATGAATTCTGCCCGCAGCCTGTATGTCAGCGGCATTGATGATTATGATGAATTGCGCCGTTTTCTGGTCAAGGCGGTCGAAGCTGGCGTCACTGGTCGCCGTGATATACAAGAAGCTCTCGATGAGGCAGTAGCTATCTGGAACCGCAAGTTGCAAGGGGTGAAGCTGCCATGAGTATGCATGGCTCTTTATCAGCAAGCAACAAGCGGCGAAATCTGCTCGCCTATGTCTTCCTGGCACCAGCCTTGTTGTTGCTGCTGATGTTTTCTTTTTGGCCTGTCATGTATGGCTCTTACCTGAGCTTTACAGATTTCAGCCTGATACGCGAAGTACACTGGGTGGGCTTCGCCAATTATCGTGCCTTGTTTGCGAACGACATGTTTTTGACAGGGCTTAAAAATTCCTTGCTGTTTTTGCTGGTCGTACCCTTCACGCAATTGGGGGCGATAACGCTGGCTGTGCTGGTGAATAATCAATTGCCCGGTATACGCTGGTTTCGTGCGGCCTATTATGTTCCTGTGGTGACGACGGTTTCTGTGGTCGGCATCATGTGGGGCTTTATGTTCCATGAGCAGGGCACACTCAATTATGTGCTGCTGAAACTGCATCTGATTACTGCGCCACTGGGCTGGTTATCGGACGATACACTTGCCTTGTTTGCTGTGATGTTTGTCTCTTTTTGGCGTGGCCTGGGCTGGTATATGGTGATGTACCTGGCTGCCTTGCAGTCACTACCTGCCGAGATGCAGGAGGCAGCGATACTGGACGGTGCCAGTCGCTGGCAACGCTTCTGGCGCATCACCGTGCCCATGCTGAAGCCGACAATTTTTGTCTGCAGCATTATGTCGGTACTGGCGGCTTTGAAGGCTTATCAGGAAGTTGACGTGTTGACCCAGGGCGGGCCCATGAATTCTACCTTCACGGCCTTATATTACGCCTATGACCAGGGCTTGAAACATTTGAAGCTACCGCGAGGCCTGGCTGCGAGTTTCGTCGTCTCCCTGTGCTGCATGGCGATTGCTGTTGTCTGCCTGCGCTGGCTTAAACCAGGGCACAGGAAATGAGTACATCCGTCAATAAAATCTTGCGCACAGCATCGCAATATGGCTCGCTGAGCCTGATTGCCATCATCTGTATTTTCCCCTTCTGGTGGACGCTGGTGGTAGCGATTTCTACCGAGGGTAATCTGTTTGAATTCCCGCCTACCTTCTGGCCGCGTGGCATTTCGCTGGATAATTTTGTCGAGGCTTTCCGCGTTATCCCCATCATCGCTTTCTACAAAAATTCATTGCTGATCACTTTAGCGACAGTGCTGGGCAAGCTGGTCGTGTGTTCACTCGCCGCTTACCCTTTATCACGCATGCAGTTCAGCGGCAGCAAGCTCATCATGGGTGTGATTCTGGCGACCATGATTTTGCCGTCTGAAGTCAATTTCCTGGTCAACTTTATCACCATGACCAAGATCTCTTTGGTGAACACTTATACCGCCGTAGTCTTGCCAAATATTGTGACAGCGGTATCCATACTGTTGTTAAAGCAGGCTTTTGATGAAGTGCCGCAGGACCTGCTGGACGCTGCAAGGGTAGACGGTGCCAGTGAATGGATCATCTTCTACCGCATTGTCTTGCCATTGATTACGCCATGGCTGGCAACGGTGTGCATATTGACAGCGGTGGAGGCTTGGAATGAATACATCTGGCCATCCATCGTCATCAGCAAGCCAGAAGACTTTCCCCTGTCTGCCGGCGTGCTGTATCTGCGTGGCACTTATGGCAGTAGCATCCGCGTGATAGCGGCAGGTACGATTTTGACAGTTGCACCTATATTGGTCGCCTTTTTATTTACCCAGCGCTTTTTTATGCGCGGCATGGATGGAGCAGTGAAATGACGCAAGACAATAAGCAAGACAATAATACGCAACAGATCTTGACACGCGAAGAAGCACGCCGCCTGGCCGGGCAACTGGTGATGATACGCATGCCCATCACTAGTCTTGATACGACATCGGCGCAATTTTTAAAAGACAATCATATCCGTGGCATTTGCCTGTTCAGGCAAAACATGGTCGACGAAATCCAGCTGAAAAAACTGACGGCTGATCTGCGCCTTATCTTGGGGGAGGGGGCGCTGATCGGTATCGATCAGGAAGGGGGCGCAGTCGTGCGTTCCACCTGGGTACCGCAGCCCCCGGCGGCAATGTCGCTGGGGGCCAGCGATGATCCTGAACTATGTCGCCAGGTGGGTGCTGCTGTTGCCCGCGGCGTCAAGGCACTGGGCTTCAACTGGAACTTTGCACCTGTGCTCGACCTGAATAACAATGTCGATAATCCCGTCATCTCTGAGCGCTCCTTCGGCTCTGATCCCGAGCGCGCCAGTGAACTGGCCCTGGCCTGGATGGATGGCAGCCTGGCGGAGGGCGTGGCTTGCTGCGTCAAGCATTTTCCCGGCCATGGCGACACCAATATTGATTCCCACCGTGACCTGCCAACGGTAAATAAGAGCCTGGCAGAGTTGCAGGCGCTGGAACTGGCACCATTCCAGATCGCAGTCAGCCGCAATGCGCCCGCGATGATGACCGCGCATATCGTCTATCCTACACTGGATGCAGAAAACCCGGCCACGATGTCCAAGCCTATCTTGACCGGTCTGCTGCGCGATCAATGGAATTACCAGGGTGTAGTGATTACAGACGGCATGGACATGCATGCAATAGCAGGGCGCTATGGCGTAGGCAATGCCGCAGTGCGCGCTTTGCTGGCAGGTGCCGACATGGTCATGGCGCTGGGCACCACAGAGACGCAACTGGAAACCCTGAATGCCCTGACCGAAGTAATTTTGTCCGGCCAGATGTCTCTCGCAGATGTACAGCAAAAACTGCAACGCATGGCAGACCTGACCAAGACTTACCCCTGCATAGATACTGCCTACCAGACCGATATGGCAGACCGTATCCTCATGTCCAGTGCATGGAAGCGTGGTTTGACTATACAGGGCAATGCACAACCGCCTGCCAAAGGCAGCAAGCTGCGCCTTATCATCAGCGCCGACGTGGTCAGTGATGGCGTTTCAGAAGCAGGCATACCTGCAGCAAAAGTCAGCGCCATGCTGGCTAGTTTGTATGATGTCGATACCGTCACCTTTGACAATACCGACAGTTTTGAATGGGGTGCCTTGCCAGATGATGGTCGCTTCGTCGTGCTGGCATCGACCGTGCGCATACGCTACAGCAAACAGGTGCGCGACACCTGGAAGCCAGACCTGCATCTGGTTTTGTGGAACCCATTTCAAATGCTCGACATTCAGGCCCCTGCACTCATCACTTACGGCTTTGCACCGCCCGCCATAGATGCTGCACGCGCCTGGTTCGCCGCAGAAGTGGTCGCCAGCGGCCAGATACCGGTTGCCGGTTTCTCCACCGCCGCTGCATAAGGGAATCAGGGATGGCCGAAGTCAGACTGCAGCAGATCAGCAAATCCTATGGCAATAACCAGGTTTTGCAAGGCATAGACCTGCATGTGCGCAATGGTGAATTCATGGTCTTTGTCGGCCCCTCAGGCTGCGGCAAATCCACGCTCTTGCGCATGATTGCCGGTCTAGAAGACATCAGCGCCGGTGAACTGCATATAGACAATCAACTGGCAAACGACATCCCGCCCGCCAAACGTGGCCTGGCCATGGTGTTTCAGTCATATGCGCTGTACCCGCATATGACCGTGTATGAAAACATGGCTTTCAGCCTCAGCCTCACCAGCATGAGCAAGGCTGAGATAGACAAAGCAGTGAAACACGCCGCCAGCATCCTGCAAATGACCCACCTGCTGCAACGCAAGCCGCGTGACCTGTCCGGCGGCCAGCGCCAGCGCGTCGCCATAGGCCGCGCCATCGTGCGCAAGCCTGGCCTGTTCCTGTTTGATGAGCCACTATCGAACCTCGACGCCAGCCTGCGCGTACAAATGCGGATAGAGCTCAGCAAGCTGCACAGAGAACTCGCCGCCACCATGATCTACGTCACGCATGACCAGGTAGAAGCAATGACCCTGGGCCAACGCATCGCCGTATTCAACGGCGGCAAGATAGAACAAATAGGCGCACCGCTGGAACTCTACGACAAACCCGCGAATCTCTTCGTTGCAGGTTTCCTGGGTTCACCCAAAATGAATATCGTCAAGGCCAGGGTGCTGCGCAATCTTGGTAAGGAAGTAGAGCTGCAACTGGCGGCAGGTACTCATATCAACGTCCACCTTGATGCTAGTAATTTACAGGCAGGAGACGAAGCCAGCCTGGGTATTAGGGCAGAACACATCGTCCTGGCATCACAAGCCACAGAACACAGCAACCAGCTCGAAGTCTGCATCAGCTTCGTTGAACATCTGGGGGATGCCGCAATCGTCTATGCGACGCTGGCAGGTGAAGAAAACCTGTTTGCCATCAAATTGCCAGCGGATACCTCAGACCTGTATGCGGGAGCTGATCTTTGTATACAACTGCCGGGTCATAGGTGTCATGTGTTTGATGTCACGGGTGTCGCGTTAGGCCAGTAACACCGGGCTGGTGATGGAAATTATTTAGTAAAATAGTTTCAAAGAGAATGACAAAAAGGCGCTCAGCACAACCGATAGATTATTTCTTGCCATCACTCAAAGCATAAGCAACGATCGCATTGGCGTGACCATGACCCATCTCATGTTCAGCCTTTAGCTTGCTAACAATCTCCATGTGCTTCAAAGCCTTGTTCTGCTGAACCAGATCTAGCCAGTGCTGGATGGGTTTGCCATATTTCTTCTCTATTGATGGGAAATATGATGCAGGGCCTTTGACTTTTTCTTCTTCAGACATATGACATTTCCTTTCCTTGGTCTAGTGAGATTTATGGGCTACAAGCGGCAATCTACATAAGGTATAGTTCATACGGTACCGAGCGCATTCGGATTGAATATATTTTCATCTAAAAAACAACATGAACAAGCAAAGTAATTTACCTGAATTGGAAGACTGGCAAGCTGTCATTACCTGGCCAAGGTCGATTATTTATCCTGATGCTTACGATGGAGGGGAAACATTAGCGCTGCACTGGGATCTTGGTGCCGTTCCCGAAAATGAAAAGAAGAAAGTGATAAAAATTTGGAGCGCTAAACTTCCGCAGTTTACTCATGTGCGTAGATTAAGTCTTTGGACTCATGTAACTCAACCAGTGTTTGATGCGGCATGCAAAATGCCTGCTCTTGAGCATTTGCAAATCAAGTGGAGCAATCTCAACTCTTTACGGGGTATTGAACAACTTCAAAATTTGCGACGCTTGAATATAGGAAGCTCCACGAAAGTTGACTCTTTAGAACCATTGCGAAAACTAAGTCAATTAAAGATTTTGGATATCGAAAATTTCAAATTGATTTCAGATTTTTCTCCGCTGCTGGATTTGACAGCACTTGAATCTTTGTCGGTTACCGGGAGTATGTGGTCACGTCAAAATCTGGGTTCGATAGAGCCTTTTTCCAAGATGACCTGGCTTAAATCACTTTGTATTGATACTTCACATATTGCATCGATTAAAGCTTTAGCAAGCTTAAAAGGACTGCAGTACTTGGGTGTTGGAGGACGTCTTCCAATGGAAGAGTATGCCTGGCTTTCTGCCAAATTACCGAATGCGCAGTGCAAATGGTTCCACCCTTACATCGATTTTTCTGCATCAGGAGCTGGGCAATGTGAGAAATGCAAAACGGGATCGAAACTGATGCTTACTGGAAAAGGTGCGCGCGTTTTATGCGAAGTTTGTGACAAGGCAAAAATTGAAAAACACGAGGCTGGTTTTAAGGCAGCTAAAGTCGCTGCTTTCGATTAATTATTTTTAAACCAACATCGTCAAATTAAGAGTAGAATTTTAGAAAATTATTGAAATCTGCAATTGGAATTTTATGCTCTTGTTATCATCTCAAAACGAAATAGGTATTAATTCATTTTTTCCCTTAATTGTAAGTAAGAAGTATCGCAAAATTTCTGCCTTGGAATGGCATCACTACCGCCGATATTTGCCGTTGTACGTGATTGTAAATAGTTTTATTTTAATAGTATTATTATTTCTAATACAAAATTCTGCCAATAGTAACTTTGAGTCAATTTATACTGTTACTAGCATTCTGCAATTAATTTATGTATTTTGCCGACTTAATTTCGGTCGGAAAATGATAGAACTTGATTCTCGGGCGAATTTGACTGTCAGTGTTGCGCCGTATATTGTTTGGCTTGATTATATTTCGGCTGGAGCAATGTTTATATTAACAGCTCAGATTGGATTATTAATTACCGAATCAGATGTTATGACCGTTTTATTTCACTTGATGAGAATCTTTTTTCTCATTTACAGCTTTTTACCGTTTTTAAATTACCTAAAATATCGTCAAAGTATTTAACGAAGTACTGCTTCAAACAGGGTTAGCAATAGTCTGATTAGTTTGATGGTAAATGGACCTGTGGCGTATGCAGATTCGTCCCCCAAAGTATTTTGTAGGCAATTACCTTTAGCTTGTTAATTCGCATTTGAACCGCTGAACTTAGTTCCCAAAAACTCCATCTGCGCCCGCGCCCGGTTAGGTATAAAACGCTTATTGGGCAGCAGTGCATGCTGCCAGTAAGCCTCAGTCTCCCAATCTGTCAGCAGCGCCACCAGCCTGCCATCTGCCAGTTCCTGTCTGACATCGATCAATGATTTGAAAATGATGCGCGCATCTGCTATGGCCCGCATGCGGGCCACTGAGGAGTCGTCGGCATTTCGGTCGCCTTTGACGCGCACTTCTTTCCACTCGCCGGTTGTCCAAAGCGCAAGTTTTTCTTCACGCGGCCATTGCATGCAAAAATCAGACAATTGTGTTGAATGTAATGTTGCGGCGAGTTCGCTTTGGCGTGCAAGGCAAGATAGTGTGACGCAAAAATTCCTAAGCTCATAACTCAGTGTCAATAAAGAAATCAAGTCTGTCGACAAATCTGTGTTGAAATCAGCAAAAAAATGAAAGTTGCTCTTGTGATATTCGGACAATTAGAGAATACTGCATCGAGGCACAATCAATGTATTATCGGCAACTTAAGATAGAACAGTCTGAAAGTGGGAAACCCATGCTCGTTGCTGTACACATTTCCCTGAAGCACCTTGGGTGCACGGCTGCGTGGTGCCGCTGTCTGAATAGCGTCATATCTGGGCTGCTGCAATCCATGCCAGCGTCCTGTTTTTGCATGCTGCTTTGTGTCAGTTCGCTTTCATTCGCAAACTCGTCCGCAGATCAGGCTGGTCTGAAATCCAGTCTTAAATATTTCCCGGTTGGACCTATCTATGAATACCGTTGGAAGTTACTTGAACTGGCCCTTGCACATACGCGGGATGAGGCGACCAGTGTCCGGCTGGAGCCCTTTGCTGAAGAAGTGACCCAGAATCGCGGCATTTCTTTATTACAGTCCGGCGCGATTGATGTCATAGCACTGGGTACCAATGCTGAGCGCGAGGCGCAGATGTTGCCTGTTAAGATCGATATTTTGCGCGGCATTATCGGCTATCGTGTTCTGGTGATCCGCAAAACAGACCAGGCCGGAATCGCCATGATGGACGAACGGGCATTACGCCAGCAACTCACGTTTGGCCTGAATAGTCAATGGGCTGATTTACCGATTTTGCGTGCCAATGGATTTACGGTCGTGACTTCGACTAACTATGAAAACCTGTTCGGCATGCTGGCGGCAGGACGCTTTGATGCATTTACGCGCGGCTTGAATGAAGCCTACCTGGAAATCGAAAAACATAAAGAGCAATTTCCCCAGTTGACGGCAGAAAAAAGCAAGGCACTGTATTTCCCTTACCCGGTTTATTTTTGGGTTAACAAAGACAATCAACTACTCGCATCGAGAATAGAGCGCGGGCTAAAACTGGCTTTGGCAGATGGTTCATTTCGCCAGTTATTCGAGTCTTATCATGCAAAAGAAATAAAGCAATTCGCAGGAGAGAAGCGCCAGTTGATCAGGCTCAGCAATCCGGTCTTGCCTGCAGGTACAGTTGAACCCGATACCCGTTGGTGGTGGCACTAACGGGTAATGTCAACCTTTGAAGGAAAAAGATGTTCCTGGCGCAGACGCTTTCCCGACGCTTGTTGTACACGATGTTGCCATGGTATCTGTTGGTTGCCATCAGCATGACGGCCGCACAATTACTGATCCAATATGTCAGCGTCAGCCGTGATATTGAGGGCGATCTGGCTTCGCTGGGGCAGACGATTGCTCCGCATGTGAGCAGTGCTGTATGGGAACTGGACCGTCCTCAATTGATAAGCATAGTACAAAGCACTACAAAAAATGCCATTGTGACTGGTGTGCAGATAGAAACTGCTGCGGGAGAAATTTTGTTGGAAATGGGGAGTGTGCCACCAGCAACTCAACAGCCAGCCGGGCTTTTTACCAGACAGATCAAACGTACCGTCATTCCTCTTTTTTATCATGCTCCGCGTGGCGACAGCCGCTTGCTCGGCCAATTGAAATTGTATTCTGGTCACGGCGTTATCTGGGATCGTGTCAAATACGGTTTCCTGATTGTGCTACTCAATTCTATTATTGTCACCAGTGCCTTATGGCTGATTTTTTTGTGGACCATACGCTATCGTTTATCTAATTCTGTGACCACGGTTGCCACTGCAGTAGCGAACTGGCGTTTTCGTTCCAGCGATATGCCTATGGAAGATATTATCTATCCTTATCGTGACGAGCTTGGCGAGCTGGTCAAGGCTTTCAATGAGGGTAGGCAGCAATTATTTGTATCCTTGCAGGAGCTGGATGAACTGAATCGCAATCTGGAAAAAAATGTCATTGAGCGTACCCAGGAGTTGCAAACGGCCAAGGAACAGGCTGAGTCTGCCAATCTTGCGAAAGGGCAGTTCCTGGCGAATATGAGTCATGAAATTCGCACGCCCATGAATGCAGTGCTGGGCATGCTTTATCTCGCGCTTAAGGGTGATCTGAACCCCGTACAGCGCAACTATTTGAGCAAGGCGCAAGGGGCAGCCCGTTCATTGCTTGGCATCATTAATGACATACTTGATTTTTCAAAGATAGCAGCTGGCAAGCTGGAGATGGAGCAAATTGAGTTTTCACTGGAAGCCGTGCTCGAGCAACTTGGCGATACCATCAGTTATCAGGCTGAGCATAAGGGTGTAGAGTTTCTGATTCGCTATGATGTTGCCATCCCTCCTGTGCTGATAGGAGATCCTTTGCGACTGGGGCAGGTCTTGCTGAATTTGTGTGGCAATGCTGTCAAATTCACAGAACATGGTGAGGTGGAGCTGGGTTTTCAATGTCTGTCATTGACTGATACAGATGTCAAACTGCAAGTGTATGTGCGCGATTCAGGCATAGGTATTGCTGCGGATATCCGGAATGAATTGTTTAACAAATTTACCCAGGCCGATCAGTCCACCACACGCCGTTTTGGTGGTACCGGACTGGGTCTGGCAATCAGTAAAAACCTGGTTGAGTTAATGGGCGGGGAAATCTGGATAGAAAATACCGAGATAGGCAAGGGCACCACCGTTTGCTTTACCGTGCAACTGAAAATAGCGACCAGGTCGCAAACTGCTGCCAATACCCTGAAAGAACAGACTGGACGGTTACTGGATGATTTGCGCATACTGGTGGTTGATGACAATCAGGTGTCGCGTGAAATTCTGACAGAAATGCTCAGCTATTTTCATGTTGATGTCAACACTGCAGAAGATGGTGCCAGTGCAATGGAAATGCTCAGAAATGCAGGTGACAAAACCTATGACCTGGTCTTGATAGACTGGCGCATGCCAGGAATGAATGGGGATGAAGTGACCAGGCACATACATGCTGACACTGTCATCAAATCACAACCCAAAATCATCATGGTGACTGCTCATGGCCGCGAAGACGTCATACATTTTGCCGAATTAGCCGGCGTGGATGGCTTTCTCATCAAGCCGATATCGCCTTCCACATTACTGGATGGCATATTGACCGTGCTTGGCCGCGCACGCATTTTGGGTTCTGGTGACAGGCTACGCATAACAACGCCTGACCTTGCGGTCAGCGGTCAACTGGCTGGTGCCAGTATCTTGCTGGTGGAAGACAATGATATCAACCGCGAATTTGTCACTGAGTTGCTGCGCAGCGAGGGAATTGATGTCGATCAGGCAGTCAATGGCCAGGAAGCAATCGAGAAAGTGCAAAGACGCGACTATGATGCCATATTGATGGATATACAGATGCCTGTCATGGATGGGCTGGAGGCGACACGGCACATACGTGCCTTGCACAAGGCTGATGGCAGCGCACGCTTTGCACAGCTTCCCATCATCGCGACAACTGCGCTGGCAATGGCGCAGGATGCAGAAAAGACGCAAGCGGCAGGCATGAATGATCATGTTACCAAACCCATTGCGCCAGATAAGTTGATGGCAATATTGGCGAAATGGATACATGTTACAGAGCCCAGGCCAGGCGAGCAAATGGCGGTACGGACGCCGCTTGAAATCCCGCCAGAACTGTTGTTGATGAGTAGCGTGGATGCGCGCGAGGGCATCCGCCGTATAGGAGGGAAAATTTCTGCGTATGTAAAACAGTTGCACCGGTTCAGAGGGAATTATGCGAATATATCCAGCCGTATACAGCAATTGTTGGAGCAAAAAGATGTGCAACAGGCAGAAGAATATTGTCATATGCTCAAAGGGGTAACAGGAAATATTGCTGCCGTTGCTTTGCATAACAAAATATCTGAGATGGATGCCGTGCTTAAGCAGGGGGAAATGTTTGGGCAGGACCAACTCGATGAGCTGCATATCCTGTTGCAAGACTTGTTTGCTGATATTGACCGTATGGCCAGCGCGGCAGAAGTAACTATTGTCCCCGCGCCCACGAAACTGGATCCCAAACAAGTCCATGTGCTATTGCAACAGCTAGGTGAAGCATTGGAGTATGATCTAGGTAGTGTCGAGGCAGTGCTGAGTGAACTGCGGGCAGGTGTAATGGGGACTCATCTGGAAGTGGATATGGAGGCTATTGCAGCCAGGGTCGATGTATTTGATATTGACGCCGCAATGACCCTGCTCAATGATTTGAAAAAACACGCAAGTCCAACTACTGAGTGACAGTATCATGACCGACATTGCCAATAGCCGCCAGCGCATACTCATCGTCGATGACGTGGCAGAAAATCTCCATGGCTTGATGAATATGTTGCGTGATGAGTTTGCCATCATCGCTGCCAGCACGGGTGAAAAAGCTTTGGAGCTGGCGCAACGGATTCCCCATCCGGACCTGATATTACTGGACATAAAAATGCCGGGAATGGATGGTTACTCTGTCCTGGTGCATTTGAAATCCAATCCAGCGACGGCAGACATCCCGGTGATTTTTGTGACTGCCATTTCAGATGCAGGTGACGAGGCACGCGGTCTGACCCTGGGCGTGGCTGATTACATTACCAAGCCCGTCAATCCAGATCTCTTGCTGCTGCGCGTACGCATACAACTCGAATTGCAGCGCTATCGCCGCTACCCTATCAATTTTGATATCACCCGCCATACTGATCCGGCGCACCCGCCTACCTTGCTGGTGGTGGATGATGTACCGGAAAATATTCATGAATTGCTGGAAGCACTAAAAGACAGCTATCGCATCATGGTAGCTAATTCCGGTCTCAAGGCAATTGAAATGGTAGCTGGGGCAACGCCACCGGACCTGGTTTTGCTGGATATTATGATGCCGGGCATGGATGGTTATGAAGTTTGCCGGCGTATCAAGGCCACCGCTGCAGGCAATCGCATCCCTGTTATCTTCGTCACCATCTTTGATACCACGCAACAAAAACTCAAAGGCTTTGATGTCGGTGGTGCCGATTACATCACCAAACCCTTTGACATAGATGAGGTACATGCGCGTGTGCGCATACATCTGGAACTGGCCAGGCTCAGACATTTTCTGGAGCAACTGGTGGCGCAGCGTACGGCCTTGCTGATCAAGAGCGAAGAAAAATACCGCATCCTGGCTGATTATTCGCCTAACTGGGAATACTGGATGGCGCCCGATAGCAGCTATCTCTACGTATCCCCGGCTTGTATGGAAGATTCGGGCTATACCCCGGAAGAGTTTTTTGCAGATGCCGGGCTGATAGAAAAGATCATTCACCCTGATGATCTGGCGCAGTGGAAATTACATGGGCCAAAATCAAGCAATTCAAACGACATAAACGTTACAAATGGTGAGAATGATGCCAATAGTGCGGCACTGATTTTTCGCATAAAAGCCAAGGATGGGACAGAGCGCTGGATCGAGCATGTATGCAAGACAGTATACGATGCGAGCGGTAAATACCTGGGTTTGCGCGGCTCGCACCGTGATATTTCCCAGCGTCGCTATGCGGAAGAAAAGCTGGACTTTTTTATTAATCGTGATCCGCTTACAGGCTTGCCCAACCGCGCCCTATTTCATGAATTGTTGACTCATGCCTTGCAATATGCTGAACGTGAGCAGACGCAATTTGCCTTGCTCTTCATTGACCTCGATAATTTTAAAACCATCAATGAAAGCCTGGGTCATAGTCTGGGTGACCAATTACTGATAGAGTCAGCAAAACGCCTTAAGACCTTGCTCCCCGATATTGATGCTATTGCGCGCATCAGCGGCGATGAGTTCAATATCATCCTGCAACCAGGGGATGGCACGCCCTGGGTAGATTTGCTGGCACAGCGCGTGATAGAAGAGATGGCCAGGCCTTTTCAACTCGGAGGCCATAGCGTGTATGTCGGTGCCAGTATAGGTATTGCTTTGTATCCCAATGACGGTAGTGATACCGAATCCTTGCAAAGCAATGCTGATGCCGCGCTGCACCAGGCCAAGATGCAGGGTCGTGGTATCTTGCGCTTCTTTTCTTCTGATATGAGCCGCCGGGCCAAAGAGCGACTGACATTGGAAGCAGACTTGCGCCGCAGCATAGAACGCGATGAATTACGTTTGCACTATCAACCTCAGGTGGATTTGATCAGCGGTCAGATTGTGGGACTGGAGGCGCTGGTGCGCTGGCAACATCCTGTGCGTGGCCTGATACCGCCTAATAATTTTATTCCCCTTGCCGAAGAGAGTGGTTTTATCGTGCAATTGGGAGCCTGGGTTCTACACAAGGCTTGCCAGCAGATACGGCAGTGGTCAGATCAAGGTTTGCGTTTGCGGCAGGTTGCCGTCAATGTATCTGCGCTGCAGTTGAGCCGTGGGCATTTACTTGAAACCGTGCAGACAGCTCTGCAAGAAACCGGTATCGCAGCGGACCAGCTAGAACTGGAAATCACCGAGAGCAGCATCATGCTAGATCAGGAGCAATCACTCAAATCCCTGGCTGATTTAAAAGAGCTGGGAGTACGTCTGTCTATTGATGATTTTGGCACTGGCTATTCTTCGCTCGCCTATTTGCAACAGTTGGAGGTACACAAACTCAAGGTTGACATGGCTTTTGTGCGTGACATGACGAGCAATAGCAGTAATGCTTCCATCGTCAAGGCGATCATAGCTATGGGCCATAGTCTGGGCCTGGAAGTGATTGCTGAAGGAGTCGAAGACATAGGTCAGGCACGCTATCTGCGTGCCTTGCAATGTGATGTCATGCAAGGGTATCTGATCAGTAAACCATTGTCAGTTGAGGACATGACGAATTTCCTGCGTACCTATGTTGCGCGGGAGATTCATGAAGAAGAGGAGCGCCTGGCATTGTTGCTGGTGGACGATCAGGCAAGTATTTTGTCTGCGTTGTCACACTTATTCCTCCGTGAAAACTATCATCTGCTGCTTGCCAGCAGTGCTGAAGAAGCCCTGGCATTGCTGGCTTTGCATCCCGTGGGTGTGATACTGACTGACCAGATTATGCCTGGGATGACAGGGACAGAATTATTGGCACGCGCTCGTAAACTGCACCCCAAGGCGATACGCATGGTTTTGTCCGGCTACACTGGTCTGGATAGTCTGACTGATGCGATCAATCGCGGAGAAATTTATAAGTTTCTGACCAAGCCCTGGGAAGAACAGGATTTACTGGATGCAGTACGCGATGGCTTCCGGCGCTATGCAGAGTTGAATAACAATGAAACGCAAAGTTGAGCTTGTCTCCTCGTAAAGGCAGACGTTGAAATTGCACTAAAAACTTGTCGATGAACTTCACATTCAAAGGATGAGCAAAGCTAAATGCATGTGCCATGAAGCGATGTTCAGTCGCAGTAAATTTTTATAGTTATATGATTATATTTTTAATGAAAACTTATCTGCCAGAAAGTCCACCAGTGCCCGCACGCGATTTGGTATAAATCTTCCACTTGGCAGCAATGCATGCAATGGATAAGGATCTGTTTCCCAATCCGTCAACAGTGCCACCAGAGTGCCATCTGCCAGTTCTTGGCTGACATCAATCATTGATTTGAAAATAATGCCGGCGCCAGCAATTGCCCACATGCGTGCGAGAGATGCGTCGTCGGCGCTACGGTCACCTTTGACGCGGACTTCTTTCCATTTACCGTTTTGCCCAAAGCGCCAGGTTTTGTGCAGTCGGCTGCTGCGTTCGAACAGCAGGCAATTGTGGTGTGCCAGGTCTTGCGGGGTTTGTGGGGCGGGGTGGCGGGCTAGGTAACTGGGGGCAGCGCAAAGGATGGGGCGGCTTTGTGCCAGGACCCTTGCGACCAGGCGTGAGTCTGTCAGCGTGCCGTAGCGTATGGCGACATCGACTTCATCGCGCACTACGTCCAGTGGTCTGTCACCGACATTCAGTGCCAGTTGCACGCCGGGGTGCAGGGCCAGAAATTCATCCAGCCAGGGTAGCAAGGTGGTGCGGGTCAGGTCAGACGGGGCGGCGACGCGTATCGTACCGACCAGGGCGGTACGGGCTTCTGATACCTGGGATTCGCCTTCATCAAGCAAATCAAATGCCCTTTGCGCATAGTCGAGCAGGATTTGTCCTTGCGCTGTGATGCGCAAGGCGCGGGTCGATCGTTCGAACAGACGCGTACCTAACTGGGTTTCCAGTCGCTTGAGGGTGGCGCTGGCGGCAGCGGGTGTCATGCCCAGGACGTTGGCTGCGCCTGAGAGTGAGCCGCAACGTGCCGTTTGCACAAGTACATGCAGGTCACTGAGATTTTCAATTTTCATTTGAAAGTGATAGTTATTTATCGGCCTTATCAATTCATGCTTCAGATTCTACAATGCCTGCGCTGATCTGGAAATGTTTCTGGATACCGATTTTTAATACTGAATACACACAAGGACTCAACATGAAAGCTATTGCTTACCGCCATTCTTTACCTATCGATAATACTGCATCGCTGGAAGATGTGGAATTGCCAACGCCAGCGCTGGAAGCGCGTGATTTGCTGGTGCGCGTGAATGCCATTTCAGTCAACCCTGTCGATACCAAGGTCAGGCTGGGACGTGCACCTGCAGAAGGCCAGTTGAATGTGCTGGGCTGGGATGCTGTTGGCATAGTTGAAGAAATTGGCACGACAGTCAGCAATTTCAAAGTGGGCGACCGCGTTTACTATGCTGGCGCGATAGACCGTCCAGGTGCAAACAGTGAATTGCATGTAGTGGATGAACGCATTGTCGCCAAGGCACCCACTACGCTGGATGATGCACAAGCCGCTGCCTTGCCACTGACGACCATCACAGCCTACGAATTGCTGTTTGAACGCCTGGGTGTTGCCAAGAATGGTGGCGCTGGCCAGACCCTCCTGGTGATAGGTGGTGCCGGTGGTGTTGGTTCCATCCTCATACAACTGGCGCGCCAGTTGACGCAATTGCGTGTGATTGCCACCGCCTCACGTACCGAGACAAGGCGATGGTGCCTGGATCTAGGTGCGCATGCTGTGATTGATCATTCCAAACCATTGAGCGCAGAGTTGAAAGCCATCGGCATCAATGAAGTCGATATCGTCGCTGGCCTGACGCAGACAGCCCAGCACTATGCAGAAATCATTGCCAGCCTGAAGCCACAAGGCAAGCTGGCCGTGATTGATGACATGGTGGCGCTGGACTTGATGCAGTTGAAAGGCAAATCCATCTCCCTGCACTGGGAAATGATGTTCACCCGTTCCATGTTCAAGACTGTCGATATGGATGAACAAGGCAAGCTGCTGGCAGAAGTGGCGGCACTGGTGGATGCAGGCAAAGTACGCACAACTGTAAATGCCAATTTTGGCAAGATCAATGCGGCAAACTTGCGCAAGGCGCATGCGCTGATAGAAAGCGGCAAGGCGCAAGGCAAGGTTGTTCTGCAAGGCTTTTAATTTAATTCCATCAGAATTCACTAGAAAGTTTTTATGCAAACGACGAACATGAATAAATCATTCGCGGCTGCCAGCATCACTCGCGATACTGCGCATGCCCTGATCATCGCAGCCAGCGCTGCTGCCCGTGACATCGGTATCGATGTCACGATCGCTGTCACTGACAATGCCGGTCACCTGAAAGCATTCGAACGTGCAGACAGTGCCGCATTCCTGACTGTGGATGTGGCAATCGACAAAGCCTGGACTGCTGCCTCATTTGGCTTGCCTACTCATACGTGGACAGCCATCATCAGCAATGATGTCGTGGCGCAGCTTGCCCACAGGCCGCGCCTGGTAGCAGTTGGTGGTGGCTGCCCCATCATCGAAAATGGCAAAGTCATAGGCGGTATAGGCATATCAGGCGGCAATGCGCTGCAAGACCAGCAGGCGGCGGAAATTGCATTGGCTGCACTCGGTTTTGAAGTGAAGACATAAGCTCAAGTCAATTGTTGAGAGTGCCTGCAAGTCATGCACTCCTTTTCGTATAGAGATCAAATACCATGACAACCATCATTACCCGTTCATTCCTCAGCATTCTGGGGACGGTTTTACTCATCTTCAGTATGTCGATTGTCAAGGCGGAAAATGCCAGCGGGGCAGATGCAGTGAAAGCTGCATCAGTCGATTTTTTTAACAGTGTCAGCCAGCGTAATTTGGCAGCAGTTGCCAGTTATCTTGACACGGAAGGTTTTACTGAATTCGTCGCTGAATCAGACAAGCTCTTGCGACTGGATGCCAATACATTTGCCGGATTATTCAAATCTGGTGCGCAAATTGATTTACGTCTTGTTGGTGTGCAAGTCAAGGCCACTGGCGATGCGGCGATAGTCACTGGCACCCGTGTTGGTGCGATTACCCCGCAGGGCGCAATAGCTGTTGAAGATAAATCGCTGATCACGATGGCGTGGTTTAAAAAAGATAATGCCTGGCTATTGAAGCATATCCACCTGTCACCTGTGACAAGCAATAAATAATCAATGGCTAGAGATGCGGTAACCACATGCCCATGAAGGCAATAAAGATACCCATGCCGCTGGCGGCACTCAAGACCAACAACCCGCCTGCCATGCTGAAGTGGGCTAGTTTGTTTTTGCTGTCTTGCGCACGCAAATATAATTCACAGATGATCAGCGGTATGAGGGAATTGGCAAAGGACATGAAGCTCAGAAATGGTCCCTCAAAAGTCTTGGGATTAAAACCTGCCGGCCCGTGATTGATGCCTATCCAAAGCATCAAACCTATGCGAAAAAACCAAACTCCGTTCGCCAGCAAAAACAGGCGCAGTGCCCAGCGGCGGTGCAGGGCGAACTGGCGTGCCAGTGCATGGCGCAAAGCCATGCCAGAGCAAAACAGGATTAATACTGCGTTCAGGCTGACTCCCAGATGCTGGGTAAAATCACCGACGCCATTGCGTAACCACACCATATACAAACCTGTGGTCGCTGCAATCACCAGGCTGGATAAATAGATGCGCCCGTTCCAGCGATGGAATCTTGGTGCGCGTGAGCGGATTTGTGGAAGCATTTGCAATATACCTGCCAGGGTAATGCTGGCAGCCAAAAATATATGCATGATGATGGCGAAGTTGCCCGCACCGTCACCTTTGATATAGCCATGTGGCAGCACGTCACTCCATGCCGCGAGATTGCCTTTCATCGCAGCCAGGACATAGAAACCCAGGATGTAATAGACAAATACAAGTTGGCCTATGATGGCGACTGAGAACCAGAGTCCTGCTGCATATTTCAGGCTGGCTTTAGACAGTTTTTCTATCCCGTTTTTCTTCAATGATGGCGCACCCTGTGCAGAAAATATATCGTTCGTTTCGTCAACGGTCTCTTGCGTCATTTGAAAACTCCTTTTTGTTAATGTGAATTGGTTGTGCCTGATCCTGCCGTACAGGCGTGAATGTGCCTGCAAAGGCGGGTTTGCTTTTACGGTTTGTTGCTCAAGAAAATTAGTGCAGCGCTACATTTGCCTGAAAAGATGCAGGTAGCTGCGGCTGACTGGCAATACATCGGGGCGGCCGCGTATATACAGTTCGGCAGTTTCATTCATGCCGCGTGTCACTTCGTTGACATAGTGCAGATTGACGATGACAGAGCGATGGGTTTGTGCAAAGCGGTCGGGGTCCAGCGCGTCGCTGAGTTCACGTATGCTTTTACGTATCAGCGCATCTCCACCATCCCAGGCGACCAGCGTATATTTATCGTCCGAACGCAGGAAGGCGATTTGCTCTACCGGGATCAGGCGCACGCTATTACCTATCGATGCCTTTATCCATTGTAGATAGTTTGGTTTTTGACTGCGCTGGCGCATATCGCTGGCCATACGGTCAAGCAGAGCCTCATAGCTGGAGCTGGTATCTGTTGTTTGTTTCAGCCGCTGTTGCAGGCGTGTGATGGTATCAGCCAGGCGCGCTTCTATGATGGGCTTGACGAGGTAATCGAGGGCACCCTGTTCAAACGCCTGCACTGCATATTGCTCATAGGCGGTAAAGAAGACGATATGTGCCCTGCGCGCGATCGACCTGGCAGCTTCTATGCCATTCAAGCCCGGCATGTGCACATCCAGAAAGACAATGTCGGGCTGATGGATGTCAAACATCTCCACCGCTTCACGGCCATTGCGGGCCTCTCCGACGATATGCAGTTCTGGCCACAGGCGTGCCAGGTTGCTGCGCAGATGTTCTCTGAGCAAGGGTTCATCATCGGCGATCAATGCGGTGATTTGCTTGGTGACCTGCTTCATGACTTGATCCCAAGATGAAAAATTAATTCGACACGCAAACCATGCGGTGTCTGTTCATGCAAATCCACACGCGCATCTTTGCCAAAACAGGCTTGCAGCCGCGCTTTGACATTTGCCAGGCCAGTACCTGGTACGGCAGTTTCTGCCATGCCAGTGCCGGTATCTTCTACCCAAAGTGTCACCGTATTGCTTGCGTCCTGCCTGCCGCCGACTTCTATGCGCCCACCTTCCGTACTAGGGTCTATGCCGTGGCGTACGGCGTTTTCTACCAAGGTCAGCAGGGACATCGCAGGAAAGCGCAGGCCCTTGAGTTCAGGAGCGAGACTGAGCTTAAATTGCAAGCGGTCTGGCATGCGCATGTGCATGATTTCGAGATAGGCACTAACCAGTTGTATTTCGTTTTCGAGAGTCGCATCTGCATCATTCAGGCGCGGCATGGCGGCGCGCAGATAGGCAATCAGGTGGCGCAGGACGGGTGCTGCATTCTCTGAACCCGCTTCCACCAGGGCTTGCACATTTGCCAGCGTATTGAACAGAAAGTGCGGTTCTATTTGTGCCTGCAATAAACGCAGGCGGGCATCGAGTACTTCGCGTTCCAGCGCGCTCTTTTCCAGTTCCAGTTGCAGGCGGTCTGCACGTTCACGTTGTTTGTCTTCGCGCTTGATGGCCGCGACCGCGACAAGGGGCCCAAAAAACAGCGCAAAAATCGTGCTGGTGGCAAAACCGGACAAGAGATTATTTGCCTTGATGAAATTCATGAAACTGCCGGCTATCGACACATAGGCAGCCAGACTGGCAAAGGGAGCCAGCAGGCATACCGCCGCTACCCGTACCAGCCAGTGTGGTATCCAGCGTGGCAGCCACAGCAAACGCCAGGTGCCGGAGACGGTAAACGCCAGCAACATGACCATGGCGATGAAGGTCGTGCGCCTGAGCACCAGCCAGAAAGGTGACTGGAAGATCGGTGTGGTCACCCAGGCGATCAGCAGGCTGATGATAAGCACGACGACAATTTGTCGCAGTCTTGGCAGTGCAGGCCATTTTGATGTCGTTGTAGTCGCGGTTTTCATGGAGCTAAGATAGCTGCAACTGATATTTTCGACAAGCAGGCTAGCGGCTATATGCGACTAACGACGGATTTCGGGACTTGAATGACGGGAGTGTGGGTAAATGCCACAGGCCACGCTTAACCATAATTTGCAAATATGAATCGTTTCCGGAAAGTATCCGTCACTTTTTAACGTAAACTGCGTGGTACCAGCGATAGCGTGATCTGATCGCATGGAATTAATTCTGGGATGAGAATGCAATGATGAAGAAATGGATGTTTGCAGCGACGGTGCTTGTTGCATCGCCAGCAATGGCAGACACTTTTCGCATTGCTTATTATGAAGGCGGTGATGCGCCCTTTGTCATGCTGGACAAGAGTGGCCCCAGAGGCATATTCCCGGATTTGATGGCAGCGATCGTCAAACTCAGTGGCGACAAGCTGGAGCAGCGCTACCTGCCCATGCGCCGCTTGCTCAAGTCATTTGAAGACGGGCAGATTGATATGGAAGTCGGGGCAAATCCAAAATGGCGTACAAGTTCGCCCGTGCCTGGTGTGTATAGCATCGCCTTTGGCTTGCCCAGGGCTGTTCTCTGTTTTCGCCCTGGGCAGACACCAAAAGAGCAGGCAGTCTCTGATTTTTATGGGCAAAAAGTGGGTGTGATCTCGGGCTATTCGTATCCCGAATTTGATGCAGCCTTTGCCAGTGGCAAGATACAGAGGGAAGATATTTTTAATTCTCCCAATCTCTTGCTTACCTTGCGGGCGAAGCGCTTTGACCAGATCATCATCAGTAACTATGTGCGGCAATACTGGATCAAGGTCGATGCGCAGCGCTATGCCTGCGATGAAGGCCGCATGATAGATGAAAGCGAGATGATGCTGAGGTTGCATCCATCGAAAGCCGATGCCTTGCCACGCCTGAACGCTGCGATCGCCACCCTGAAAAAGAGTGGCGAGCTGGATGCCATTTTCAAACGCTATACGGATTGATGCGCTGGGTCCGAGTGACTGACCCAATCAAGGCGCTGGTGGCGATGCTGGTGAGGCCACTGGCTGACCCTTTTCGACAACATATACACCAACCAGTTTAACGGGGTCTTTGCCATGATTTTTTGCACTATGGACGACGCCGGCAGGTATGACAAATCCTTCCCCCGGTTTTATTTTACGTGGTGCTTGATTGGCGAGCAGTAATTCCAATTCGCCATGCATGACATAGCTGATTTCGTCACCAGGATGGGTATGCCAGTCAACCTTGCCACCTCCAGCTACATCAATACGAAAGATGTAATCTTCCTTTCCGGGAATCGACGAATCGGCCTGTATCACGGGGGTGCGGGTAACACCTGAATTTTGTGCCAGCAGATTAGTGCTGATCAGCAATAAACTGACGGCAGTTAATTGGCGCAAGATGTTGGTTTTGGTCGAATGCAAGATAGATCTCCCGGTTGAATAGTCATGCGCATTTGCGCATGGTTATAATTACAATCCTTTTTGATAAGATAGTAAAGGGGAAATGAATTTGTCTTCGGTTGGTGTTGTTTCCAGAGAGGGGGGGCTTGCAGGTGTTGCGGAATGATGCGAACCGCTGTCCGCATCATTAATAAAAAGATGATCAGGCTTCGGCAGTTTTTGCCATGCCTTCAGGCGCAGCCTTGCTGCTGCCTTCTTCGTCACCTTTTGCGCTGTCGCCAAAAGAAACAAAGCGCGTCATGACCAGCACAGGAATGGCGCTGAGCAAGACCCACAGGAAGAAGTTCTGGTAACCCAGGGCTACCTGTATATCACCGCTGATGGTTTTGAAAAATACAAAGCCCAGCTGCATGACGCCTGTGCCCAGCGCATAGTGGGCAGTCTGGTATTTGCCCGGCGCAACCACCTGCATGATGAACAGGATCAGGCCGACGAAACCAAAGCCATAGCCAAACATTTCGAATGCCAGCGCTGCGGTGATGACGGTCATGCTTTCTGGCAGGCTGCTGCTGAGAAAGAAGAAAGCCAGGTTTGGCGTGTTCATCGCCAGGATCAACCACGGCAGCGCACGCTTCAAGCCCAGCCATGAGGCAAAGTAACCACCCAGTATGCTGCCACCCAGGAACGCGATGGTGCCAGCGATACCATAAGCAGTGCCGACCTGGTCTGTCGTCAGGCCCAGTCCACCAAGATTTTTGGCTTCACGCAAGAACAAGGGGCCTATGGTTTGTATCTGGCCTTCCGCCGCGCGGAACAGGATAATGAATACAATCGCCAGCCAGATGCCAGGCTTCTTGAAGAATTCCACTATCACGTCTTGCAAGGTCACAAAGATGCTATGTACAGATGCTTTGCTTTCTCTATTTTTTGTGCCTGGCAGCGACCAGCTGTTATACAAACCCAGACCAAACAAGAGCACGCCCATGATGGCAAAAATGATCGTCCAGGCTTGTGCCGGCGGCAGGCTTTTTTCGAGATAACCAGCCAGGTACACCAGAGGACCCAGGGTAATAAATTTTGCGGCATTGAAAAAAGCACCTTGCCAACCGGCGTAGCTGGCTTGCTGGTTGTTGCTCAGGCTGGCCATGTACAAACCGTCGGCGGCAATATCATGCGTGGCAGAGGCGATGGCGACCACACCAAGCAAAGCAATGCTGATTGCAAAATAGGCAGGGAGTTGCAGCGACAGTGCCAGCAAACCCAGCGATACACCACCCGTCAACTGGAATATGACCACCAGCATTTTCTTGCTGCCAGCGGCCTCCAGAAAGGGACTCCATAAAGACTTGAACACCCATGCTAGGCCCACCAGACCGGTCCAGTGGGCGATCTGATCGTTCGGCACTCCCATACTTTTATACATCAGCCCGGCGATCAGGGCGACAGCATAAAACGGCAGGCCAGATGCCAGATACAGGCTGGGTACCCAGCGCATTGGCGGGGGAGTCTTGGTGTTTTCTATGCTCATGTACTTGTCTCTGGTTACGTGTCTCTAGTGGAGGGTGTTCTTAAACCCGGTGCGTTTATATTATTTTTGTTTTTATCTGCCAGCAATGCAAACATACAAGCCGCAAAATTGCTGGTCAACTGGTTTTATATTTGCAATGCCACTTAAGTGCCAGTAAGATGCGGTAATGATGAGGTTGGTCTCAAATAGTGTATATAGTTCAGAGAAAATTTCTCTATCTTTGCTATGAAATGACAATGATTTTTCTATTTCTTTAAAATAAGACCAAATTAAATACCACTTTGTCAGATTTTAGCACTGGTATTAAGCCATCGCTTGGCCATTCTGAGGTTTTTCTTGATGCCGGGTAAGCTCGCCTGGCTGAATTGGTATTTCTGCACTGGTCTCAGCACACCCAGAAGCTGGATATGCTTACAGTAAAACGTTTTGCAGCACTGGATGTGATGCGCGGCCTGACGGTTGCTGCCATGCTATTGGTAAACAATGCCGGTGACTGGTCGCATGTGTATCCCTGGCTGGAGCATGCGGCCTCGCATGGTTGCACACCTGCCGATTTTATCTTCCCGTTTTTCCTGTTCATCATGGGCGCGTCTTTGGCGATGTCTTTGGAGGCACAAATCAGTAAAGGTATCGATGTTGTAGATATTCGCAAGAACATATTCTGGCGCAGTTTGCGCCTGTTCACATTGGGTATCATCTTGCACATCATTGCCTGGGTCTGATAGATGGACGCCAATTTCGCCTGTTTGGTGTCTTGCAGCGCATAGGTATTTGTTATGCTGTAGTAGTTTGCCTGATTACCTATGTGCGGCAATTGTCCAGCCAGGTTTTGCTGTGTCTGGTGGCCATGCTGGCGTACTGGGCATTGCTGAGCTGGGGCGGTTCGTATGAGCAACACCTGAACCTGCTCGATAAAATAGATACCGCCGTGCTGGGTAAACTGGCGTATAGCTTCGATGCGAAAACTGGTCTCGCGCAAGACCCGGAAGGCTTGCTTTCTACGGCGATGGCAATGATGACTGTGTTGACCGGCGTCTGGGCGGGCAGGGCCATGCGGGATGCGCAGTTGTTGCAAATGCTCGCAGGTGCGGCCGGTTTGATATTACTGGCCCTGATCTGGTCAGCATATCTACCTTTCAATAAACAACTCTGGACGCCGGCCTTTGTCTGCTGGACAAGTGCCTGGGCGATCTTGCTTTTGCTGACTTTGCATCTGTTGATAATCAAGCGGGGCTGGCCAGCCATTGGTAACAGTCTGGGGGTTAATGCCATAGCTGTTTATGCGGGCGCATGGCTGGTAACTTGTTTGCTTGCCTGGACGGGTTGGGAAAATGCGATCTATCAGCATGTGTTTGTAGCGGTGCTGCAAAAGCAAACAGGCGAAGAATTTTCATCCTTCGCCTATGCAGCATGCTTTACTTTGGTGTTTGCCGCCATGGCATTTGTCATGGACAAAAAGGGTTGGCGAATTGTGATCTGAGATTGAATTAGCCAAATTCTTTCGGGGGCTTACGCAAAATTGTCCCAGCAAGGCCTTGCCGGGGAAATCTCTCTTGTAAGAGAGATTCGTTTCGTCGGCAGGCAGCATGCCGCCTGGAACCCCGACTACACCGCAGTGACGAAGGCAGTACTGTAGTACCGAATTTGCTAAATGCAGGAGCTACAACACAGCTGGTACGTTTTTTCGCAAGTCCTACCCAATTACATCATCAGGGCAGTAGCAAGCGTATCGATCTGTTCTTCCTGCTCTTCCATAATGATCTGGAAGTTGCTGTCTTCAGTATCAAAATTAAGGCGGCGGGCAAATTTCTTATTGTATTCCCTGTCAGCATCATGCAAAGGCGACAGCACCGGTGCGATGTCATTGGCCAAAATCAGGGTATCTCCCAGAGACTCTGGCGGGAAGGCGCAGACACCATGCCACATGGCTTCCACAGCCTGCATGACGCTGTCTGGTATGCCCAGTTGGCGCATGATGCCGCGTCCTATCATGCGCTCGCCATATTCGATCCAGATTTCTGGTTCTCCATCAAGCAAGCCGGGGAACTCTTCCGCACGGGAGATCAGGTAAAAGCCACCGATTTCATGGACGATACCGGCAAACATGGCAGTTTCAGGATCAACCCTGGTGACCTGCTTGGCAATCACCTGTGCAAGTGAAGAGACATGGGCAGAGTGTTCCCACAACCTGTCGGCCTTGTGCTTTAGAACCGGGTCTGTGACCTTGCTATTGAGTTGGCGCACGATGACGGCGGCGAGCATGGCTTTCAGCGTACGGAAACCCAAGCGGTTGACTGCCAGCCTGACATGAGTGATTTCATTGGTGGTACGGCGATATGCTGCTGAATTGGCGATGGCAACTGTGCGGGCAGACAGCAAGGGGTCGGCCATGATGAGCTTGGCCGCCGCATCCAGATGACAATCGGGATCGTCAAGGGTACGTTGTAGTCTTAGTGAAGCTTCCACATTGGTAGGGAAGACGATGTCCCCACGATTAACCTCTGCGGCTATGCTTTTAAAAATTTCCAACCTGTCCATGACTTTCTCCCGGTAAACATCTGGCGATTCCTCCACTCATAGGCAATTGCTACATGAGTTTGCATGCTGCGGTTTGTGCAGAATGCTAAAAGTTGCCTTGAGGAATGATCGACTGTCTGTATGATAGTCAATAAATTCTCAAAAGCAACTTCTAATTTAACTTTATTTTGCAATCACCCAACGCCTGTCGATAGCATACGCGCTCGTAGGAATCTTGCAAGACAGGATAGTCAAAAAATTGTTCCAGTAAGGCAGACTGGCGACGACAGTACCACTGTACGGCTAAACAGTGTAACGCAGTTGGGGCAGTTTTTTGGACTATCCTATTTTAATCAGGGGGGTAATTTACCAAAATATCCAATACTACGTATATAGACGGAAAGTCATCTCTCTGCACTTTGACGTGATAAGTGCCAATTTTTGTTGGTGCTACATAGCTACCTGACAAGTTAATGCTGCCGCCATCGGCTTCAATCACACGCCAGGTCACTGGTTGGCGTATATAGTTGACATTAGGTGGATAATTAATGCTTGCCTGCAAGTTCATTGTGGCGCCCGGCATGACGTTGACGATGTGCCTGTCCACGCTCAGTGTCGGTACAAAGTCTGGTGTGCTGTTATCCACGACCACCAAAGCAGTTGTGCTCAGTGAAGGATAATCTTCACGTTGCGCCCTGACATGATAAGTACCTGGCTTGTTGGGAGCAGTGTATTCGCCATTGATATTGATGGTCCCACCATTGGCTTCCACCACCTGCCAGGAGACAGGCTGACGTATGTAATCGATAAGTGGCGGATAATTCATTGCGGCAGTAAACATGCGTTTGCTGTCAGGTGCCATGATCAGCGCACCAGGGGCAATATCTATGTAGGCTGCCGTTTCCCAAAGGCCGGGGCCACTGCATGACATGAATTGCTTATCGGCTAACTGTATCAGGCAGCCAGCGCGGCCAAATACCGGGAGGCTGGCAGGTGGATTTGTTTTCGCCAGCGTGGTGAGTAGCGGATCATATAAATTTGCCGCCAATGCCAGGTTCAGGGTATCCAGTATTTTGTCCTGCGTATCGCCGCTGGCGGGGCTGGCGCTGTTGGCTGCTTTCAGCGGCGTGCTGTAAAAGTCACTCAAGCTACTGGTATCGAGCAAACCACTGAGTAGATTACGAATTTCGGCTTGCGCTGCAGTAACATTCGCGCTGGTCAGGGTTTTTGTTACCGCGTCAAGATCAGGATTGGTAAAAAACACCGCCATATCGGTACGCATGAGGCGGGTAGAAAGCATCTCGGTCAAGGGCGTCAGGTTGATGACACCAGTATTGACCGCAAGCGCATGCAGTTTTTTGCCATTTGCAGGATTGGAGGTTTCCAGTATGCATGGCAGTGCACTACCTGCATGCAGGTTGATTTCAAACGTACCATCTGCCGCCGTCCTGGTCGCCCCTGTACCTGTGCGGCATTTGTAATTGACAGCCGAATCAGCGATGGCCTTGCCTATTGCCGCCGTGCCACGCAAACTGAGACTGGTGCTCTGTGGTATGACCACCGGGTTGCTGGCAGTTGAGCTGCCACCACCACAGGCTGCCAGCAAGCTGATCATCAGGCACAAGCCGCCTGTCAGGATTCTATGTCTAGCTGTCAATTTGCGGCCTCATTATCTATTTGTACAGTCCAATAACATCATAGACGTTGAGGCAAAACAGACTTTTGGAAAAGTGTCGGCAAATTGTCATCAATTTGTACCGCGCCAGTTCTGTTGCCAGCAATGATCTGGTGCACTCATTCAAATAATGAACTACTCAAGCTTGAAAGCCTTGGCAATCGCAGACCAGGGGATATATTTGAAGTTTTGCGTACCGTCAGGCAAGCGCTTGTAGCCATCTTGCACCACCAACAAGCCTTGGGCAAAGTCGCCACCAAAGTTGACAGAGCTCGCCTCTATGCCATCTGTTTCTGAGGTGCCATCAATACCACCGGCCAGATTCATGCCTACACGAAACTTGCCGCGCAAGCGATAGGGGGCTTGCGCTTCCAGTACCAGGTAACTGCTATCCCCCTGGCTCGATACCAGCAGGTAATTTTTCTGCTGACCAAAGTAAATTGCCAGGCCTTCGACATCGGCCACCAGTTGCTTGCCAACGGTCATCACCATTTGCAAATTGGCTGGCTGATCTGCTTTGGCAGAGATGACCCAGATACCATGCTTTTCTTCTCCCATGAAAAGGCGGTCGGTCTTGTCGTCCGCCACGCAGCCTTCCGGCTGACTGGCCAGTTTGAAACTGCGTACCAAACTGCTGCTGAAACCTTGTTCATTGTGGGCAATGCGAAATTGCTGGTAAGTGCCATCCTTGTCATTCACAAAGGCTTCCAGACCACCAGTACGCGGCTGGTACAGGCAAAAGCCATAGATTTTGTCCAGTTTGGTCGCGAAGCGGGCTGCCTCCGCTACTTGCCCCTGATCATTGATTACATATAGCACCAGACTGTTTTCATCACGCTGGGTCGCCATGGCGATATCAAAGCTTTGCTGGCCCCATCTGATGTTCTGACGCACATCGACATTGTTCAGGCGTCCGCTTTCCAGCAACTGGGTTTGCTTGCCCTGCATGTCGTATACCAGCAAACCCTGTTTCTTGTTAGTGCCGAGCACGCGCGACAGCTTGGTATCTTGCGGGTGCACCCAGATGGCGGGATCATCAGCAGCATCACCATGGCGAGCGACAGTATCGGTTTGCACCGTGGGTTCGATGACGACTATTTCTGTTGTTGCTGACTGCTTCCAGGCGGCGCTGCTGGCGCGCCAGGTTTTTACCTGTTCATCCTGCAGCAGGAAATCCAGTTTATTGCTGTTATTGCTGGATGCCTGCACATGGACATTCGTTGCACTGTACGGCAGGTTCACGATTTGCTCAGGCTGAAAATGTTGACCATCCTTCTGGCGATACAGATGCAGTTTCTTGCCCCTGGCATCCAGCACCGCCACCCCACCCGGCAGCGCACTGATGGCCGTGGCACCGCCATGCAACTTACCAAATGGGGCAGCCATGGCGACAGGTTTCAATCTGGCTGCGGTTTCTGCCTCTGCCGTAAATGCCCAGACGCCGCTATCTGGCACGCTCAGGTACAGGGTCTGGCTCAGGTCATCGACACGGCAATGCTTGCTGTGTGGTGGCAGCGCCAGCTTGCGTACCAGTTGCGCGCTGCCGTTATGCATGACCCATTGTTCGCTCAGTCCTTCCTTGCCGATCAGGAAGACATGATCCAGTTGTTGCGCATCGCGATACAGGCACATGCTTTCCAGTGAAAAATCAGGAGAAGCCATACTGGCCTGCAAACGTAATTGCCCGGTTTTCTGATCTGCCACATAGGCATGCGTCTTTTGCGTATCGGCATCTGTAAATACCGCCAGCATGCCATCTGCATGAGGGCGGGCATCAAGGTGTTTTGCCCGCAGGCTGACTTTGCTGCGTTCCATGCCTTGTGCATCCAGAAGACGCACACCTTGTTTGTCCAGCGTGAGCCAGCCGCCATCAGGCAGGGCGATAATTTCCTGGGCTTTGCCAACAACTGCCGGGGGAGCGCCTGCTGCTGAAGCGCAGGAAAAGACCAGTATTAATGCCAGGCTGGATATCAGATATTTTGTTTTCATCGTTTTCATGCTCATCAGAATACGCTGGCTTTCAGGCTGATTTTGTAAGTACGTCCATATTGTTCATATTGCGCGTTGTACTGATGTGCACCTTGGTAAACATAGTATTTTTCATTGTTCAGGTTTGCCGCTTCAAAGACCAGCTGGAAACGCTTGCTGAGTTGATAGGCCAGCGAAAAATCGAACTGTTTTTGGGTATCAACAATACGGTCCTGATCTGCGCGCAAGATATCCGTTCCCAGTTCCAGCAGGTAAGGGGATTTATAGTTGAGCGCAAGGCGGCTGCTGACGCGGCCATGTTCATAACCCAGCATCAAGTTCATGACACGGTCAGACTGGCCGGGCAGGCTGATAGAGCGGCTACGGGATTTACCCAGTGCAGTATCAAAGCGGGCAATGTCAGCACTGGAGCGTGTGAAGCTGGCATTCGCACCAACGATCAGGTGTTTCCACGGGGCTGGCAACATGCGCAAAGGCTGTGAGTAAGACAGTTCCAGGCCTTTTACATTGGCAGTATCGCCGTTCGCATAAGAGACCGCACTGGTATAGCCTTGCCATGCACCTGAACCGGCCAGGTTGGTGGTGTAGGTAAAGTTCTTGATATCCTTGTTGAACAGATAGGCCGATACGCTGCCATCATGCGCCAATATTTTTTCTACTCCCAGATCAAGATTGCTGGCTTTCAGTGGTTTCAAATCTGGATTGCCAATGACTGCCTCGGTAGTGCTGGTGAGGTTGATGCCGGGTGCCAGTTGGCTGAAGTTGGCACGTGCGACAGCATTGGTCCATGCTGCGCGTACACTGGTTTTTTGGTCCAGGTCATAACGCATGTGCAGGGATGGCAGCCAGTCTGAATAACTGTGCTGGCGGCTGATGGCTTGCAGGCTGGTGCCTCCAGTCACTTGCGTGCCAGCGGCATCAAACTGCGTGCGTTCTACCCGGGCACCGGCCAGTATATGCAGGTTCTCCATGTCGACGCTGTTTTGCAGATAGGCGGCATTGATATTTTCATTGATCTTGTAGTCATTGATGGCAGATTCCAGCACCAGGCGCGCAGCATTCCTGTCCAGGCCAGCCACGCGGGCGCGTATCAAGTCAGCACTGATGGCCGTGCCTATATTACCCAGGGGATAATCGAGCGCCTGGTTTTGGACGAAGGCGCTCATGGAGGTAGAGCCCGGCCCCCAGTAATTGCCGCTGCTTGTTTTGCTGCTGTTGTAAGTCCATTGATTGGTGTCATTGGTTTTTTCACGGCGGCTGGTCTTGGCACCGAATTTCAGATTCGATTCAAACTGCTCGAAATGGAACTTACGGGCCAGATCAAATTTGAGATGCTGTTCAGTATCCTTGGAAAAACGCTGCTGCAGGCTGATGGCATTCAGGCTGTAGTTCGCCGGATCATACAGGCTGGCCGGGCCTATGATCTTGGGTATTTCGCCATCGCTAAAACCAACTCCAGCGAAATTGGCATTACCGCGGAAGCGGCCATCGTTCAGGGCTTCTGGCGTGTCTTCGCTGGCGCGGCTGGAGCCTGCTGACAGATCCAGTTTCCAGTCCTGGAATTTTTGTTCCGTGCCCAGCACGACAGAACTGATGGTCTGGGTATATTTACGCTGGCGTATGCGGCGCTCTGCTCTCGCCGTAGTCGTCGCACCTTCGGCCAGAGTGCCGCTGGCAAAGCTGCCTATGGTGATGCGGTCACGTACTTCATCGTCGCTGAAGTCACTCAAAAAGCCATGCATAAAGTAAGTCTGTGATGCAGTCGGCTTGTAATCCAGGTTCAAGGCATAGGCATGACGTTCACGCACAGGCAGATAATCACGCAATTCAAATCCACCGAGTTTGCCGCCATCCCAGGCACCGCCGGTTTCTACATTGTCTGAACCAAAGCTGCGTTTTTCTGCACTGATACCCGCAGCGATGCCTAATGTGCCATCTGCAAAACGTTCAGCCCACAAGAGACCAGCATTCGGACTGGTTTTTCCTGTGACCTGGTCATAGCTGGCACCCGTATTCAACGTCAAAAATTTGCCTGGCAAATCAAAGGCAGTCAGGCTCTTCACTTCGACAGCACCTCCAAGTGAACTGGCATCCTGCTCAGGGCGCAAGGTTTTTGTGACTTCCAGCGAACGTATCATCCCGGCAGGCAAGACATCCAGCGCCACTGCACGGCGGCTGGCTTCTGGCGATGGCACCAGGGCACCATTGATGGTCACACCATTCAGATCGGCACCCAGACCACGTACAACGATATAGCGGCCTTCACCCTGATCACGCTGTACCGAGATGCCAGGCAGGCGTGCCAATGCTTCTGCTGCATTTTTATCTGGCAGGCCACCGATGTCATCACTACTGACCGCACTGACAATATTGTCAGATTTTTCCTGCATCTCCAGCGCCTTGCGAATACTCGCACGCTGGCCGCTGATAACGACGCTGCTGGCATCACTGACAGTTACGTTTGGCCCCTGGGCATGGGCGTTCAACATGGCCGAGATGCCCAGCATGATGATGGAGAGCTGAGGGACGGGTTTTTTCTTCAGGGTTTTCATGGGTGAGATTTTCCGCAGGTAATGGATGGCAAAGAGTGGGCGGATTCTAGGAGTTACATATGTCGGGTTTGTGACAGATGGGAACCGGATTTGCCGTTGCGGGGAAATCGCACTGTAAATCGCGAAGATGTGAGCTGAAATGACTTTTGCGTTTGGCGGTAAATAGCTAATAACTGGTTTTTTGAAAAACAGACCAAAAAGCTCACCACAGAGACACAGAGGCACAGAGAAAGGAAAAAGAGAAGACTCAAAAACGAATCTATCCATTTTGATAAAGCGCTTTTTCTTTCTCTTGCTTTTCTCTGTGTCTCTGTGCCTCTGTGATGAGAGGTCTTTGATGGTTAACCTGGCACTCTTGATAAAAGCTGAGCCGTTTGCACCCCTGTTGTTTTCTATCCATAGGCCATGTCAAAAAATGCTCATGTCATCGTCCCGTCACGCATCTCAATTACCCTCGCGCGACTTGACCTTAGGATGTGAATGCAATGCTCAAAAATTCCATGCTGCGCCTGCATAGAAACTTCATCATCACTGCCTGTGTGGCTTTGATTGCCTTTATTTTTCTGTATGCCTATATGGGCACACCCAAGCCTTTCATCAAATGGAAGTGGATGGACATCGTCGGTGAAGGCGGCACTTCAGTCATGTCTGGTTTGTGGTTGCTGATCATGCTCAGCAGCCGTCCCAAGGGGCTGGTGACGCGGCTGTTTGCATTTGGCCTGGCGGCCATCATGCTGGGGTCATGGGCAGATTGTCTGGATGAGTTTTTTGCGATACCCAAGGAAGATGTCTGGGATAACTGGCTGGAATCCATGCTGGTCTTTACCGGTATGCTGATCGTCACTGCCGGTATGTATTACTGGCGCGAAGAACAATTCACTCTGAATGAACATTTGCAAAAACGTGAACGTCTGTTCCGTGACCACCGTGCATTTGATCGGGTGACTCAGCTCAGCAATGCTGATTATTTGCGCCTGCAAATCAAGCAGGAACTGGACAGCCATCCTGGCGTACCCTGTGCGCTGGTATTGCTGGACATAGACCAGTTCCATCTGATCAATCGTCAACATGGTCAGCATGAGGGCGACCGCGTCTTGCAGGCCGTCAGCCACATGCTCTTGCTGAACCTGCGTAATGAAGATGTCCTATGTCGTTATGCAGGCGACAGGTTTGCCCTGGTCTTGCATGACACCAGTCTGAAGGAGGCGCAGGCACTGGCCGCGCATCTGTGCAAGATGGTCAGGGAGATGCGTTATTGTGCCAAAGAGGCGACACTGGAAATCAGCATGCGACACGCCTGCACCATGGCGGACGATGCGCCGGATACTTTACTGAGCAGGCTCAGTTGCGCAGTGGAAGCCAGTGCGCGTGCCTCTACTGAGCCGCAGTTGGCAACGAGGGGCTTGTAATGCACTTCCATCAGGCTGCAGACGCCTGCCTGCCAGCCGGATACCATGCGGCGCAGATATTGGCCTATACACGTAGCCGCGAAGTCGATGATGAGCTCATCTTGCGCAGTGTAAGTCTTGATGCTGCACGGATCACGCAAGGGCAATGTAGTATCAGTCCGCAGCAATATCTGCAATTGCTGGCTAACGCACTACAGGCTCTGCGCAGTGCCGACAGCAGTTTCATGCTGGGGCAACAAATGCTGCCGGGGCATTTTGGCAGTGTCAGCCATGCTTTGTTGCAGGCACAAAGCCTGCGGCAGGCGCTGGCGATTCTATGTGCGCATTCCACCCGCCTGTGTCCTTTGCTCAGACCGAGGTTCAGTGAAGGGAAAGATGTAACTGTCCTTTACTGGATGGATAGCTATGGTGCACCCAGCCTGCGTCCCGCGATAGTCGAGATGCATATGACAGCCGTGGTCGCCATGTGCCGCTGGCTCAGTGGTATGCGTCTGCCATGGCGCTTCTGTTTCAACCGCAGCGCTGCCCGCCACACCGAGCAACATGAAGTGCACCTCGGCAATGAGCTACGTTTTAATTGCCATCTGGATGCCATGCTGATGGCCACAGAATATTTGGATTTGCCGTGGCCACGAGGTAGTACGCTGGCAGCCAGCCTGGCCTTGCAACAGGCACGGCAAGAAGCCTTGCTCAGCGATGAAACGCCGAGTCTGTTAAATGCGGTCTATGATTATTTGCTGACCCATATACGAGGCAACCCTAGCCTGGAGCAACTGGCGGCTGCATTTGCAGTTAGCCCGGCCAGCATGAAACGCTATCTGGCCAAAGAGGGCACGCATTTCCAAGCCGAGCTGGATCAGGTACGCACCCATGTCGCCCTGTATTTATTTCAGAGCCGACATTACGACAATGAGGCAGTTGCCATGCACCTGGGTTTTCATGATGCGAATAATTTCCGGCGTTCTTTCAAACGTTGGACAGGGCTGACGCCCAGCAGCTTGAAAGAAAGCATGACTCAGGATTTTCCTGGGCTGAATTTCAGTGTTGGGATTTGATGGTGGGATAGTAGTCAGACTGTTTTTGCAACTATCCAATCAATGTATATCCTTGATTCGTCTTTCATACGGCACGTTTGCATCTTTCCCGCGGTTTTGCCGCACGCTCATGGAAATGATTTTCAATAATATCCTGATGAGTACAAAGGCAACAAACAAGGTAATGATCAGCGGAATAATCGTGATCAGTAGTGCGATAGCAAGAACGATAACCAGAATTTTTGGCAAAGGTGTACGCAGCAGGTGTTCTCCGACCTTTTGTCCTGTCTGACGAAACTCTTGCGCTGCCTGTCGGCAGACGGAATACAAGTATTGGCTGATGCTATTTTTCATGGGTAACTCCTGAAATTGGTGCTTGCCTGGTCTGAAAATCAGGCGATGGGGGCATTATCCGCATGCTTGCGTAAATAATCTACGGTAATTTTAATGCGAAATTGCCGTTCCCTGTTTTCAGGGGCAATTCTGCAATGTAATCTCTTGATAAAAGCAAAAAGAGCGACCAGCATGGTCGCTCTTTTGTTCAAGTTATTACGGCTAATTCATTGCTTATTTAGCCTTGCCCAAATGCTGCAGGAAAAAAGCTTCATATTTTTTGTGCAGAGCCTTGGGTTTGACCGTGCCACCCAGGCCATGTTCGCCATCCGGATCAAGGAAGAGATCAACTAGGGATTCCTTACCGTTTTCCAATAAAGCACGATACACATTCACTGTATCCTGGTACAAGACGTTTGGATCCTGCATACCGTGTACCAGCATCAGCGGTTTTTTCAGGCCGGCAGTCAGAGGCAGCAGTGAATATTTGCGCAAGTTGGGTTTGCTGCGTTCTGTCTTGCCTATGGTGCGGCCACTGTACCAGCTATTGTAATTTTCCCATTCTGTCGGGCCAGCACCAGCGATACCGGCAGCAAAGGTATCAGGGCTGGTGTACATGGTATATTGGGTCTGGAAACCACCAAAGCTCCAGCCTGTGAGGCCGATGCGCTTGCCATCAACACCGAGGTTCTTTTGCATGTACTTGGCCAGGTCTTCCAGGTCTTCAGCCTGCGGTTTACCTACCTGTTCCCAGTTGGCATCGCTGAACTTGCGGCCATAATTGGAGTGGCCGCGTGGGTCTACTGCCACCGTTACATAACCATGCTTGGCTGCCATATACATGCCAAACATATAGGCAGTCTGCTGGAAGCTGTCAGTCTCAACGATGTGCCTGTCATTCAGCGGGCCACCGTATGTGTAAACAATCGCAGGGCGGTGATCAGATGAACTCAGGCCGGCCGGCTTGAATACATAAGCCTGTATCTTGTCGCCATGGCGGTTGGTGTAGCTGAAGCGCTCAGGGCGTTGCAGGTCTATCGCATTCCATTGCGGGTCATGGCTTTGCGTCAGCGTGGTGGATTTGGCTTTGCTGATATCCAGCAGTTTCAATTCAGGTCGGCTGGCCCATTGACCTGCCATGCTGGCCAGCTTGTCGCCGCTTTCTGTGACTGTGCTATTGCGATAGAAGTCACCAGCCTGGCCCAGGGCTTTCATGTCACCAGTTGCGAGATCGACCTTGTAGGCATTCATGGCGGCAAAATCATCCTTGTTGGCGAGTACGAACATGGATTTATTGTCGTCGCTAAAGCCGATGATGTTGTGCGCTTCAAAGTCGCCTTTGAGCAGAGGTTTCACGCTGCCATTGCTGACATCGATTACATAGGGTTGGCGATAACCTTGCTCATCAAGGACGGCAACCAGTTGCTGGCTGTCTGCCGTGAAGCGCGGTGCCAGTACATTGACGACTTCATGACCAACGTTGCCACGTCTTTCCAGAACCATTTGTGGCTTGACGCCTTCTTCTGCCTTGCCGACATAGATGCGCAACAAATCTTTTTCACGTTCCCATGTGGAGAAGGTGTAGCGGCTGCCATCCTTGGCCCAGGCGACCGGGCTCATTTCAAACCAGACATCGCCACCATCATTGGTGAAGACGGGTTGTGGCTGGCGTGCAGAGGCATCGCCAACGCGGCGTATATACAGGGCCGTAGCGGGTATCTTGCGTTTGTCATCGGACACTTCACGCGATACTTTTTTGGCTGTAGCAAAACGCTCGCTGTAGTTCATGATCTCGACCTGGCGTTCTGCAGGTGGGGGTGGTTTGCCATTTTCTGGTTTGGCATCCGGTGCCTCGGCAGAAATTGCCATCCATTGCTTGTCTTCACTCAGTACAGTACTGGCGATGCGATATTTTTTATCGGCGTCGTCAGGGTGTATCAGTTCACGGTTCAACTGGCGTATTGCACTGCTGCTGAAGCTGGCGTTGAACAGGCGTTTTTCATCCATGTAGATATAGCCATTATCATCTGCCTGGTAGGCAACGATGCGTTCGGTTTTATCGGTTTGCGTCAGTCGTTCTATCTTGCCATCTGCCGCATTCAGGCGGAACAGGTCACCTCGGTATTGGAAGATCAGTTCATTCTTTTTATTTGCCCAGACCAGGGCATCTACACCAGGGTAGAGATCGCTGGGTTTGAGCTTTTCTTTTTCGAGTTTCTTTTTCAGCTCGTCACGCAGTTCCCAGACCTCCTTGACTTTGTTGTCGTCTTTTACATCTTTCTTTTCGTCTTTTTTGTCGCCATCGTTTTTAGCAACGCTGGCTGTGCCGGTTTTCGCGGCAGCCGCAGCGGCTTTTTCCCTGGCGGCCTCTGCATCTACTTCAGCTCTCTTGGCAGAGTCTTTGGCTTTTTTTTCTGCCAGTTCACGTTTCACTTCTTCCAGTGCGGCTTCTTCCCACTGCATCAGGTTGACTTTTTCACCGCGCAGGTAGGCGGCCTGGGCTTCTGCCTTGGCCTGGCGCTCGGCTTCTTCTTTTTCTTTTTGTTTGGCTTTTTTATCGAAGCGGTCCCAGTCTTCGGGCGCGTCATAGGTTTTCATCAGGGTTGGTGAAGTAATGCGTTTGGTTTCACCAGTCTGGGTGTCATGGACATATAAATCAAAACCATTTTCACCGAATGGGTTCCAGGTGTAAGCCAGATAACGGCCATCCTTGCTGAATTGTATATGGCGTGCGGCCTGACCAGCGTAACCTTTTGCGCGATATACCTGTTCCAGCGTCAGCTCGGCTGGCTTGATTTTGGCGACGCTGGCAGCGGCTGGCGCAGCCTGCGCGGTTTCTTGAGGAAAGAGCAAGCTGGCTGCCCCGCTAAAAGCGAGCGCAATGCTGACAGTGAGAATTTTCGGAGACATAGTGAAAACCTTGGTTTTAGTTTAATTAGCAGGTATTGGATGGATAAAGAGGTGATGCGCAAATGCCGATGTTAAAACCTGTGTGCGATCTTACTGCGCGAGCGTGATCGGGGCTCATGTGCTGCTCAAAATGCTCATGTACTAAAGTACATTCCGCTTTTTGCGCTGCTCTTCACCCCGCTGACGCTCGCTCGCTACAGATCGAATACCGGTTTGTAGCAATCTATCGCCGGAATTAACGCATTTTCCATAGACAAATGCTAGTGAGGACAGTTCCACAGGAAAACAAATTCTACAAAAATCGGTAGAAAATTTGCTTTTGTTTTATGAAAGCGGAGTTAGCTTCAGTTTTTTGCAGGATTGCGCTTCACACAGAAAGCTTGCGGTATTGCTGCGGGCTGAACCCCAGCCTGGATTTGAAGGCACTGCCAAGATGGGACTGATGAGCAAAACCACAATCTGCGGCAATGTCAGCGATAGACAAATTGCTATTCTTGATGAGCAACCGCGCCCTTTGCAAGCGACGCTCGGTGATGTACGCATGTGGTGTGGTGCCGGTTGCATAGGCAAAGCTGCGCAAGAAACGCAGCAGCGGCATATTTGCCATTGTTGCCAGTTCTTCCAGATTCAACGTGGTGTCGAGCTGATCTTCAATGTAATCGAGTATGTGACCATGCAAACCTTTGTCTTGTGCGTACTGACTTCGCGTTGTTGTTGCACCCGATTTTTTATTGGCAAGTGCTAATCCGCGTTGCAAAAATAGTCCCGCTTTTTCTTGCAGCAGCAGAGCATCTTTATCTTTTTGTAAGAGCAGGCTGCGCAATTGCCAGGCCAGCATGACAGCCTGTTTGTCGCCTTGGAATATCTTTCTCGGCGATGATGCACGCATGCCTGCCAACAGATCAGGATTGGTGATGTGCATGAGCAGGTATTCACCGCCATGCGCAGATTCTGAAAACATAGGCAAGCCAGCAGTGCTGATGGCAAAGTCACCTGGCCAGGCATCAAAATCCAGACGGATATCGTTGCCTATCGCATGCACACCTGTCTGACGCGCAAATGCCAGACCCAGGCTGGTATGGGACGATGTGCTGCTGACGGAATAGGGCAGGGCTGGTAATAATACCAATCTTGCCCACTTAATATCGATGATGTCGATGGTATCCATGCGCATGACAAAAACTCTCTGCTGAAATTTCTTGATAGCCTGAAAAATGCGGTCTGCTTATTATAGAGGCATCCAATCACTTGGCTAGTCCACTAGCCTTTAATTCACAGACGGAGTTGCAATGAAAACCATAGGCCTGATAGGCGGCATGAGCTGGGAATCGACAATACCTTATTACAAGCAAATCAATGAAACCATCAAGGAAAAGCTCGGTGGCCTGCATTCTGCAAAAATCATCCTGTATAGCGTCGATTTTCATGAGATAGAAAAGCTGCAATGTGCCGGTGACTGGGATGCCGCTGGTGTCATCCTCGCACAGGTAGCGCGCTCACTGGAATTGGCGGGGGCAGATTTTCTGGTCCTGTGTACCAACACCATGCACAAGCTGGCACACTTCATTGAAGCTGCCGTAGCGATCCCCTTGTTTCATATCGCCGATCCTACGGCGCAAGCCATCAAGGATGCTGGTTACGGCAAGATAGGTTTGCTCGGTACACGCTTTACCATGGAGCAGGATTTTTACCGAGAGCGTTTACACAGCAAACATGGTTTGCAAGTGTTGGTGCCCGAGCTGGCAGACCGTGACATTATTCACCAGGTTATTTATGAAGAACTTTGCCTGGGCAAGATCAACCCGGCATCACGCCAGCACTACCGCCGCATCATGGCCAGCCTGAAAGAGAATGGGGCTCAGGCGATTATCCTCGGTTGTACCGAGATCTGCCTGCTGGTAAGCCAGGATGATGCCGGTGTGCCCTTGTTTGATACTACGGCCATCCATGCGCGCGGTGCTGCGCTCTATGCTTTGTCGTGAGTGGCGAGTGGACTGTAACAGTGAAATCGAGAGTGAAGGACATGTGCCCGACGCATCAGGACAAGACAAGGGTCAACAAATGAACGCAGCGATAGTGGGGCTATCGCGAGTATTTGCAACGCAGCCATGATCGTCGCGCACATAGCAGGCACTCCGATTTTCACTGTTACGGTTCCCTAGCATCAATTGACTTTGCGCAGGGCTTCCCTCAAAGCGGGCAAGAGGTTTTCCTTCAGTGCGGGTTCGGTGCTCTCCCTGACTGAAAAATACAGGGGCAGCAAAAAGGCACTGACATTATGCCTTTGCGCTAGTCTGGCCTGGTTGTAAGGGCCGGGCTGTATGCTGTTGTCCATCAGTTTGTTGAACCACAGATCCCAGTCGCGCTTGTTGAAACTCGGTGTTCGCGCCAGATAATACACGGCTGTCATCAACCTGACTCCTTCTCCATATTGATAGAAATGCGTGGATGGGGCGATCTGCGTAGCAATGGCTGCCAGCATGGTTTCATGCTGGGGTTTTTCTATGGCTGGGTTCATCGCCAGTTGCAGCATGAGGTCGGCGCTATGGGCTACGCCATGCCGCCAGCCATCTTTTTCATCAAAGCCACGATAGTCGCGCAAGTTGCTCAGATAGTGGCTGCCTGCATTGACGATATCGATTCTCTCCTGTGCGCTCAGATATGGTTTTTTCCTGTCCACCCGCACCAGTTCTGCCAGCGTCAATATGGCAAAGGGCCGCAAAAAACTGCTTTCTTCCGCTGCAGGTGCCTGCACGGCATTCAACATTTTCATGCGCAGGCTGGTGAGTGTCGTGACGTCAAGCTTCTCAGCGCGCATCCAGGCGGACAGCCCTTCAAAGGCCAGTTCATCACGTAATTCTGTAACCGGGTTACCAAGACAATCAGCCGCAGAGAGCGCCAGGCTTTGCCGCTTGCTGTCGTCGTCCAGCTTCCAGCCAGCAGATTTCGCGGCCTTCAGGTCCTGTTTGGTCGGTTCAACACAATCGGCTAATGTTGTAGTACTGGTCAACAATAAAGCGAGCAGACAAAAAGTAGAGGTCAGACGATGCATGAGTGCTATCCATACAGAAGAGGAAAGATTGACAAGTGTGCCATGCCGATTTTTTCTTGTCATGCGCCACAAAAAACTTACACAAAGTATATTGATGTAGTGTTATAGTTAACTACAACACTAATTTACTTGTGAGATGAAGCTGTAGAAGTATCAATCTCGTTGTCCCGGGTATTCAAAGGAAGATGCAAGCATGAGCGTTAACTGGAATGACCAGACGCCGATTTACCGGCAATTGAAGCAGCGGGTGCTGGGCATGATGCTGGATGGCTTGTTAAAGCCGGGGGATGCCTTGCCCTCGGTAAGGCAGGTGGCAGCAGAGTATCAGCTCAATCCGATTACGGTATTGAAAGCCTATCAGGAATTGGTCGATGAAGAACTGGTGGAAAAACGAAGGGGTGTAGGCATGTATATGACCGAATCAGCGCTCGATAAATTACTCGCAAATGAGCGCCTGCGTTTCATTGAAGAAGAATGGCCAGCCATGCTGGAACGTATACGCAGGCTGGGTTTGGATGTGCAGCAATTGCCGGGTTTGAAGAAAGGGGGCAAGCAATGAGTGCCGTTATTTCTGTCTGCCATCTGAGCAAGCATTATGGCAAGCAGTGCGTACTTAATGATGTGAGTTTTGATATACCTGTTGGTCGCATCGTTGGGCTAATAGGCCCGAATGGCTCAGGCAAGACCAGCACACTAAAAGCTTTGCTGGGTCTGGGGAGTTTTGAAGGCGAGGTGCAGGTGTTGGGTATGGACCCGCGCACCCGGCGCGATGCCTTGATGAATGAAGTCTGCTTCATTGCCGATGTGGCGATTTTGCCGCGTTGGCTAACGGTCGCTCAGGCTGTCGATTTTGTCGAAGGTGTACACCCTGGTTTCAAGCGCGAAAAGGCAGAATTCTATATAGCGCAAACCAAGCTCATGCCCCATATGAAAGTGAAAGCGATGTCCAAGGGCATGGTCGCACAATTACACCTGGCATTGATCATGGCAATAAACGCCAAGGTGCTGGTACTTGATGAGCCCACACTTGGTCTTGATATTTTGTACCGCAGGCAGTTTTATCAAAATCTGCTTGAAGATTATTTTGACGATAACAAGACTATAGTCGTAACCACCCATCAGATCGAAGAGGTGGAGCATATTCTCAGTGACGTGATCTTCATCAACGAGGGCAAGCTAGTGCTGGCCGACACTATGGATGCTTTGGGAGAGCGCTTTATCGAAGTCGCCGTTGCACCCGAGCACATGCAACAGGCAAGGGATTTGCAACCCGTACAAACGCAAACCGTGTTTGGTCAATCCAGAATGTTGTTTGACAGCGTTGCACGCGAGGTTTTGAGTAGGCTGGGTGAATTACGTCGCCCCGGCATCGCTGACATTTATATCGCCACCATGAAAGGGGTACGGTAATGAAAAAAATGATTTGGCTGATACACCGCGAATATTGGGAAAACAAGACACTGTTGGTTTGGACACATGCTGCGTTGGCGCTTATCATTGCGCTGCTCTACTCAATTGCATGTGGTGCTCCCAGTTATCAGTTCAGTGGTAAATTTGTCGAGCCCGCCGATATGGATATGCTGCAAACACAATTCGTCTTGTCCTCGCTGGCAGACAGCTTTATGTTTTCCAGCGCACTACTTTCATTGCTATTACCTTTATTGATGACGGCGTATTGCATCAGTTCTCTGTTCAATGACAGACAAGACAGGAGTATATTATTCTGGCAATCGATGCCTGTATCCGGTGTTCAGACCCTGCTGTCCAAACTTGTCTTTGCCTTGCTGTTGTTGCCGCTGGCAACGTTTACATTTTCTTTGCTGACAGCGCTGCTTGTGCTGATTCCTCAGATCGTCAGATTGCAGATGGCTGGTTTGCACGCCAATGTTTTTGCCGGAGTATTCGGCAACCCTGTGTTATTGATAACACCTTTGAAAGTGTTGGCCTTGCTACCGTTGTATGTTTTATGGGCCTTGCCCACGGTAGGCTGGCTGATGTTGGTATCTGCCTGGGCGCGCAGCAAACCTGCCTTGTGGGTCGTGGGGACGCCACTGTTGACGGTTGGTTTGCTGGCTTTGTTGAATAATAATCTGAGCCTGGGCTTGAATATGCGCTGGCTGGAATTCAATGTAATAGGGCGTGGCTTGATGAGCAGCATCCCAGGCTCCTGGTTTGCTTATGCCAAGCTCTTGAGTAAAGAGGATGTCTCGTACATGAGAAGCTTCTCTGGCTGGCCGGGCGATATGTTTCGGCCATCGCTGGACATGTTTGCTAAGCCAGAGTTGTGGTGTGGCGTTTTGTTAGGCATAGTGATGCTGGTCATGGCTGCGTATTTTCGTCAAAGGCGTGACATCGGCTGAGCGGCAACTTGCAAAACTGGAGGGAGCTTAGCCTCCCTCTTGCCACATGTCAGCGAGCAGGTTTTACCACCAGGGCCACCCCTGCCAGCGCAATCACCATACCAAGGATCGCAGTCATCGTCAGCTTCTCCCCAAACATCAGCCAGGCCATGGCGGCTGTGACTGCGGGCACCAGATACATATAGCTTGTGACCTTGGTTGCCTCGCCATGCCGTATCATGATGAACAGCACCGAGATACCAACGCCGGACAAGACAAATACTGACCAGGCCATGGCAGCAAAAAACTGTGGTGTCCAGATAATGGTCTGGGTTTCCAGCGTCAGCGCAAATGGCAGTGTGACCAGCAGAGAAGCGACAAACTGTATGACTTGCCCGGTTCTGACATCAAAACTGGGGCAGGTTTTTTTCTGGTACAGCGTACCTATGGTCATCGCGGTTAATGCCATGACCGCCAGCGCCACGCTGCTGACGGATAAGCCGATGACAGAGATTTTATTGGCGACCACCAGCGCTACGCCGCAAATACCAAGCGCAAGTCCTGCCCATTGTTTGCCATAGATGCGCTCACCAATCATGGGGCCAAGGAATGCAGTAAAGATAGGCTGAGTGTTGGCGATTAATGCGGCGACACCAGCAGGCATGCCCAGCTTGACCGCGCACCAGATACCGCCGAGATACATGGCCTGCATCATGATGCCTGCGATAGCTATTGGCAGCCAGAAGCGGCGCTCAGGCCAGGGCGCACGCATGGTCAGCGCCAGCACCAGCATGAAGATAATCACGCCCAGATAACGCAGGCACAAGAATGTCAGTGGTTCTGCATAAGGCAGGCCGTATTTGGCGACGACATAACCGGATGCCCAGATGAAAATGAAGATGGCGGGGAGAAAACGTAATAGAGGAGAGGCTTTGGTTTGCATGCTGTTCAAAGAGTAAGGCGATAGAGCATAGGGGGAAATTCCTGTCGCTCATTTGAGCCATGATCTTCGCATAAACAGCTTGAATGATGGGTGAAAAAAAACCTGCGGTGCTGATGCATGCGCAGGTTTTTTTCATCTGTGATGTATATGTTATGAATATGTCATAACACGACAGGCATCACGACAAGCTGACTCAGCCCAGGTTTGCTGTTGCAAACTCCCAGTTGACCAGTGCCCAGAATGCTTCCAGGTATTTTGGACGTGCATTGCGATAGTCGATGTAGTAAGCGTGTTCCCACAGATCGCAAGTCAGCAAGGCTGTGTCTGCTGTTGTCAGTGGTGTTGCTGCATTGGATGTGTTGACGATATCCAGTGTGCCGTCGGCTTTTTTGACCAGCCATGTCCAGGAAGAACCGAAATTACCTACGCATGACTTGGTGAAAGCCTCTTTGAATGCATCGAAAGAACCCCATTTGGCATTGATCGCATCTGCCAGTTTGCCGTCAGGTGCTCCGCCGCCGTTAGGTTTCAGGCCATTCCAGTAGAAAGTGTGGTTCCAGATCTGTGCGGAGTTATTGAAAATGCCGCCAGAAGATTTCTTGACGATTTCTTCCAGTGTGGAGTTTTCAAATTCTGTACCCTTGATCAGGTTGTTCAGATTGGTCACATAGGTTTGATGATGCTTGCCATAGTGATATTCCAGAGTCTCCTGGGAGATATGTGGAGCCAAAGCATCCAGTGCGTAAGGCAGTGCCGGTAAGGTATGTTCCATATCGTGTCCTTTAATCGTGAGTTCATCATTTCCGGCAATCCGGAAAAGCCAGACCAGCATTGTAAGCTTTTGTGCAAAAGCGTGCACGCGGCCTTATACAAATTCTATGTATATGCGCAAAATGATGATTGCGACAGAACGGGGGCAAGACTAAGTAATTCTGCTTAAGTGTGCGTCAGAAGTGTGCATCAGTCGAGTTTCGTTTGCACGCTGCTGATGCCTACTTCGGCAGTACCTGATGCTAACCTGACTTGTATCAGCGATTGCGGTTTGAGTTCAGATGTATTGCGCAAGGCCTTGCCTTTGTGGTCGCTGAGGATGGCATAGCCGCGCTCCAGTGTACGTTGCGGGTTCAGCAGCTCCAGTTGGCTGTGCAGGGCAGACAACTGCTGTTGCTGGCCTTCACGGACGTGTCTGGCCGCTTGCTGCAGGCGTCTTTGCATGTCGGACAACAGCAGTTGTGGTTTGCTCAGGTCAGGCCTGTGTGTCTGCCAGCTCAGGGTCAGTTGCTTCAGTTCATGTCGCGCCTGACGCACTGGCAAGCTGGCGCTGCGGCTGAGGTTGCGGGCCAGGTTTGCCAGTTGCAGGCGTCTGGCGGCAATGGCAGCGCTGGGGCTGAGCAGGCGGCGGCTTTGCCAGTCCAGGGTCTGGGCCTGGTCATCGAGTTGCCGGTGCATGCAACGGCTGAGTATGTTCGCCTGACGTTGCAATAACTGCAGCCAGGCGTCTCGTGGCGTCGCTGCCAGCTCTGCAGCGGCGGTTGGTGTGGCTGCGCGCAAGTCGGCGGCAAAATCGGCGATGGTAAAGTCAGTTTCATGACCTATGCCGGCAATCACGGGCATGGGACAATTGACGATGGTGCGGGCCACGACTTCTTCATTAAAGGCCCACAGGTCTTCCATGCTGCCACCACCACGGCAGACCAGCAAGACATCGCATTCTTCACGGGCAGCAGCAGAGGCTATCGCCTGGGCGATCTTCATGCCTGCGCCTTCGCCTTGTACTGGAGTAGGATAGAGGATGACGTTAATGTGTGGCGCACGCCTGTGCAGCGCGGTCAGGATATCGCGCAGGGCGGCGGCCTGCGGGCTGGTGACTATGCCTATGGTGTTGACAAAGACGGGTAAGGGGCGCTTGCGCTCAGCGTCAAACAAGCCTTCCTGTGTCAGTTGCGCTTTCAGGCGCAAGAATGTTTCATATAAATTGCCAACGCCGGCACGGCGTATGGCCTCCACACTTAACTGATAATCGCCGCGCGGCGCGTACAGGGTAACCAGGGCGCGCACTTCCACCTTATCACCTTCCCTGGGCTGGAAGTCGGCATATTGCGCGCGGCCACGGAACATCACGGCCCTGACCTGGGCACCACTGTCTTTTAATGTGAAATACCAATGTCCAGACGTGGCGCGCGTAAAGTTGGAAATCTCGCCAGAAACCCAGGTCAATGGCAGGTTGCGTTCCAAAAGCTGAGCAACGGCCTGATTCAGCGCCGTAACTGTCATCACGGGGGGCGTGTTTACTGGAGTGGCGTAATGCGATTCAGGATTCATAAAGCTCGGCGCCGGAAAATCTGTCCACAGAAGCGTGGAATGGTCATTAGCATGTCATTTTGCCTCTGAGATGTCAAAAGAAATGAAAGTTTACTATCTAAGTCTTTGATTTTTAATAAAAATCAATCTGCAAAAGAATGAGGCAAAATGAAAATTCCCTTTCAAATCAAGGACATTGCGCTGCATCAAGCAGCTTGTGCACAAACTTATCCACAGAAATTGTGGTTAAGCTGTTGAAAACTTTATTTTCACCTTGCTCAGGCGTTTTGCCTAAAATATTTGCACTGCGGTAATCTTTTTTAAAATCAAGTACTTAGTGCCTTTCCCTGCGCTTTTACACAAGCTTGTCCACATATTTTGTGCAGAATAAATTGTAATTCATGGGGAAAATGATGGTAAAGACAATATTTTAAACCCGCATGTGAATAATTAGAGTTTGCCACTTTTTTAGGCGTGAATAAAAGATTGATTAAAATCAGTGACTTAGTTACATACCCTATAGTTTTTCACATAGTTGTCCACATATTTTGTGCAAAAGCCCAGACTGAAGCAAATCTGTCTCGTGCATGTTTGCTTTAATGTTAATTTTTTTGTGGAAAAAGCATTGTTGCACTGAAAAACTACCGCTTGCCTGTTTTTCTGGCAGGACATATTAATGATTAAAAATCAGTGACTTGTCGCATTTATTTGCGGTAATGCACAATGTTGTCCACATATTTTGTGCAAAACGCAGAGCATTTTCCTGCTCACATTTTTATGATGAAAATTTGTGCAAAAATGCGTCAGATTGGATGTTTGCCTAAAATATTGGCAGTACAATAATTTGCTTTTAAATCAGTCACTTGTCAGTATGTGCAAGACTTTTGCACATACTTGTCCACAAATTATGTGCAGAAAAGACGGGGCTAAAATGGAAAAAATGCTGTTTTATCCACAAAATCGCTGTGCCTAAATCTTTGGCACAGTCAAAAAAATGAATTAAATCATGGGCTTAGGTAGAATCGATGTACTTATCCACAAGCTTGCACACAGATTTTGTGTAAAACAGTGACTATTTTCAATCACGATATGTTGTTGGGATCAAAGCGAGCTTTATGCTTTTGTTGAAAATTATGCTTTGAAACATTTTGTGCCTAGTTTTTTGCTTTGCACTCTTGCCCGCAGGCAGACAACGCGCTACATTGCGGGCTTGGATTTAGGAACCTTCAAGGAGTTAATTTGTTCGATATCATTCGCGCCGCGGGCTGGCCAATTTATTTTTTATTGATTGCCTCAGTGATAGCGCTGGCTTTAATCATAGAACGCAGCCTTTCTTTGCGTCGTAGCCGCATTTTGCCACCAACTCTGGTCGATGAAGTCATCCGTGTTTATCAGGCAGGCAAGGTCAAACCAGAAGTCATAGATCAACTGGCTGGCAATTCTCCTTTGGGTAAAGTACTGGCAGCGGGTTTGCGCAATGTGAATGCGCCGCGTGAAGTCATGAAGGAATCGATAGAAGAAGCGGGTAATGCTGTTGCCCATGAACTTGAGCGTTTCCTGACTACTTTGGGCACGATTGCTTCTCTGGCACCTTTGATGGGCCTGTTTGGCACTGTCGTCGGTATGATAGAAATTTTCGGTTCGCAAAATGCGACAGGCGCCAATCCGGCGCAACTGGCGCATGGTATTTCTGTGGCTTTGTATAACACTGGCTTTGGTTTGATGATTGCCATGCCTGCGATGGTGTTCTGGCGTCATTTCCGCGCGCTGGTGGATAGCATCGTCGTCGATATGGAACAACAGGCAATCAAGTTTGTTGATGTCGTCCACAGCTCCAGGAAGTAGTCATGAATTTTCGTAAAGGAAGGGGCAGGGAAGAGCCAGAGATCAACCTGATCCCGTTTATCGACGTCTTGCTGGTGATCCTGATTTTCTTGATGGTGACGACGACGTATAGCCGTTTCACCGAATTGCAAATCACCTTGCCGACTGCAGACGCAGAAAAAGCCCAGGACAAACCGAATCAGATTGATATTGGTATTGATGCCCAGGGCCGCTACAAGATCAATAACCAGGCCGTGTCTTTCCTTGACACGTTGACTTTGGCGGAAGACTTGAAAAAAGCGGCAGCAGCGCTGGAAGCTGGCAAAACTGGTACCCAGCCTGATCCTGTGATCATCATCAATGCTGACCGTGCGACCAGCCATCAGTCTGTGATCGATGTGCTGGAAGCTGCACGTATTGCTGGCATGGCCAAGGTCACGTTTGCGGCCCAGGCTACGGCGAAGTAAAGTATGAAATGACCAGCTTGTAAGTAGCGTAGTGCTTCAGAAGCTGGCAAGAAACCGGGGAGTGTAACTCCCCGGTTTCTTTTTGTAGAAAACAGCTATAGAAAAACAAGAGAGTGACATGCGGGCAGTATTGGAAAAAGTCTTATTGAGTACCTGGCAAAAGCGCGGGCTGCTGGCTTGTTTGCTGTGGCCAGTGTCCAGGCTATTCCAGCTCATCGTCACTTTCCGTTTTGGCTTGTTTGTGATGGGCTACAAAGCACAAACCAAATTGCCCGTACCTGTGGTCGTGGTCGGCAATATCTTTATAGGCGGTACCGGCAAGACACCGCTGGTGATCTGGCTGGTGCAGCAATTAAAGCAGGCGGGCTGGCATCCGGCTGTCATTTCGCGTGGTTATGGTGTGCATGCCGAGAGCGTGATCTTGCTGGATGCTGCTTCGCAAGCGCAGCAGGTTGGTGATGAGCCAGTATTGATTGCTGCCAGGGCAGCATGCCCGGTAGCGGTGGGGCGTGACCGCGTTGCCGTGGCGCGTTGCGTGCTGGCAGCTAATCCGCAAGTCGATGTCATTATTGCTGACGATGGTTTGCAGCATTACGCCCTGGGACGTGATGTTGAACTCGTGCTGTTTGACCAGCGTGGCGCTGGCAATGGCTGGCTGTTGCCAGCCGGGCCTTTGCGTGAACCTGTGGAAAGGCGGCGTGATTTTACTATCTGCAATATGCCAGCGCCGGACGCAGTATTTCCGTCCACGATGCCCGCAGACACCGTGCGCATGCAGTTGTTGGCAGGTCAGGCTTATCGTTTGTCCGACGATACGCAATGCAAGCCACTGGCCGAATTCGCAGGGCAGCGTTTGCTGGCAGCGGCTGGCATAGGTAACCCACAACGATTTTTCAATATGCTGGCAATGCAAGGTTTGCCATGTCAGACCAGAGCTTTTCCTGATCATCATGCCTTTGATGCGCAGAGTTTTGAAGGTGTTGATGCTGATTGCATCCTGATTACCGAAAAGGATGCAGTAAAATGTAGGCAAAACCCGGCTTTACTGGACGATACCCGCATCTGGGTAGTGCCAGTCGAAGCTCAACTTGATGCAGCTTTTGCCGCATCCCTGATACAAATGATTTCGGAGAAAAAACATGGACGCACGTCTGCTTGATGTGTTGGTTTGCCCTTTGTGCAAAGGACAATTGGTCTACCAAAAAGCCAGTCAGGAATTGATTTGCTATGGCGATAAACTGGCTTACCAGATACGCGACGATATCCCCATCATGTGGGCAGATCAGGCGCGCGCGCTGACGAATGAAGAACTTGATGCCAGACCCAAGGCATAAGTTTTATGAGTTTTATCGCTATTATTCCGGCCCGGCTGGCCTCCAGCCGTTTAGCCAATAAACCGCTGGCAGACATAGGCGGCAAACCCATGGTGGTGCGTACTGCCGAGCAGGCTTTGCTGTCTGGTGCCAGTGCCATCATGGTAGCTACTGACCATGCCGACATCGTCGCAGCTTGTAATGCGCATGGCGTGCCTGTTTGCATGACACGGGCAGATCACCCCTCAGGCACCGACCGCATTGCTGAAGTCGCCGCCAATATGAACCTGGCGGACGATGCGGTTGTCGTCAATGTGCAGGGTGATGAGCCATTGATAGATCCGGCCCTGATCGCAGCAACAGCGGCACTGGTCAATGCTGATGTGCCGATGGCGACTGCAGCCCATCCTATCCATGCTGTGGAAGATGGCTTTAATCCCAATGTCGTCAAGGTGGTATTAGACAAGCATGGCCGCGCCCTGTATTTTTCACGCGCCACCATCCCCTGGCATAGGGATGGATTTGCTGTCAGTCGCGAGCAGTTTCCACCCGCTTATGCGCCTTTACGCCATATCGGTTTGTATGCCTACCGCAACGATTTTTTAAAAAAATATCCGCAACTAGCCGTTTCTCCACTGGAACAAATTGAGGCCTTGGAGCAGTTGCGGGTTTTGTGGCATGGCTATGCCATCGCGGTTCATGTGACCGGCTCCAGCCCCGCGCCAGGGGTGGATACGGCAGAAGATCTGGAACGTGTCCGGCAATTTTTTATGGATAAGAAATAAAAAAACGGGCAAAACCCCAAGTTTTCGTGGCAAAGCATCAAGAATTGCGAAAATTGTGGTAAGTTTCGTGAAAAGAAACTGTGTTATCAAGCTAAATAAGAAAAGCAAAAAAGAGCCGTGCCTGCCATGAAACCACTGGCTGTCATGTTTTGATAACACAGGCACAAAAAATTCAAACTCGTCTTAGGAAATTTAACATGCGTCTTATTTTGTTGGGAGCGCCGGGTGCCGGCAAGGGTACACAAGCTACTTATATCAAAGAAAAATACAATATTCCTCAAATCTCTACTGGTGACATGTTGCGTGCAGCCATCGCTGCTGGTACCTCTTTGGGTCTGGAAGCAAAAAAAGTCATGGATACCGGTGGACTGGTATCTGATGACATCATCATCGGTCTGGTCAAAGACAGACTGACACAGCCTGATTGCGCCAATGGTTATCTGTTCGACGGTTTTCCTCGCACTACACCACAAGCGGATGCGATGAAAGATGCTGGCGTGACGATAGACTATGTACTTGAAATCAATGTACCGGATGAAGCTATCATCGACCGCATGAGTGGCCGTCGTGTCCATCCAGGTTCTGGTCGTACTTACCACGTCAAATTCAATCCACCAAAAGTTGAGGGCAAGGATGATGTGACTGGTGAAGAACTGGTGCAACGTCCTGATGACAAGGAAGAAACCGTCAAGAGGCGTTTATCCGTGTATCACGAACAAACTGAAATCCTATTGTCTTACTATGGTGATTGGGCCAAGTCTGGCAAACCAGGCGCCCCCAAATATCGCAAGATTGCTGGTGTCGGACCGGTAGAGTCCATCCGCGACAGCGCATTTGCGGCGCTGGCTGAATAAGTAAGATAAAAGCGGACTGCAATGTCCGCTTTTTTTATGGCTAAGCCCCAGCCTGTTTCTCCAAAAATATGGGCTACGTAAAAGTTTCGCAGTGTGCAGGATTCATTTTTGTCATTTGATGCAAGGCAGTCTGGCGTCAGGGTCTGGAAAATGAAGAATGGTCGTTGTTTTACTTTGTCGTTAAAAAAATGCATGCGCCCACAAGGCCAGCATGCCTATAACATTGGAGGAGTCAACATGGTAACAAGTCTTTGGTTTGTCATTGCCTGTGGCGTCATCGCCGTACTATATGGTTTGATATCGCGCAGCTGGATCCTGAAGCAAGATGCCGGTAATGTACGCATGCAGGAAATCGCTACCGCGATCCAGCAAGGTGCAGCCGCTTATCTGGCGCGACAGTACCGCACCATTGCCATTGTTGGCGTGGTGTTGTTTATTGCCGTTGCTGCCATTCCTGGCCTGGGCTTGATTACTGCTATCGGTTTCCTGATTGGTGCGGTCTTGTCAGGTGCCTGCGGCTTCATTGGCATGAATGTCTCAGTGAGGGCAAATGTCAGAACTGCGCAGGCAGCAACAAAGGGCATGAATGAGGCGCTGGATGTGGCTTTCCGTGGTGGCGCCATCACCGGCATGCTGGTCGTCGGCCTGGGTTTGCTCGGTGTGACGATCTTCTACTGGGTATTGGTCATGAATGCTGCCGGCAGTACGCTGACACAGCATGATGTCATCAAACCCCTCATAGGCCTGGCTTTTGGTGCCTCGCTGATTTCCATCTTCGCCCGTCTTGGCGGCGGCATTTTTACCAAGGGTGCTGACGTTGGTGCTGATCTCGTTGGTAAGGTCGAAGCAGGTATCCCTGAAGATGACCCGCGTAACCCTGCCGTGATTGCTGATAATGTCGGCGACAATGTTGGCGACTGCGCTGGTATGGCCGCTGACTTGTTTGAAACCTATGTCGTGACACTGATCGCTACCATGTTGCTGGGGGCGCTGGTGATCACCAGCAATGTCACAGAAGCGATTGTTTATCCTTTATTGCTCGGTGCTGTTTCCATCCTGGCTTCCATCGTTGGTTGCTCCATGGTGAAAGCCAAGCCTGGCAAGAAAATCATGTCTGCCTTGTACACAGGTTTGTGGTGGGCTGCAGGTTTGTCGCTGGTCGGTTTTGCTGTCGTTACCTGGCAAGTATGGCCTGATGAAGCCATGCGCATGAAGATGATGGGCTCGTCACTGGTGGGTATCGTGCTCACTGGCCTGATGGTGTATATCACTGAGTACTATACGGGCACAGATTTCAAGCCTGTACGGCATGTGGCTGAGGCATCTACTACAGGGCATGGTACCAACATCATTGCCGGCCTGGGTGTGTCGATGAAGTCAACGGCCTGGCCAGTGCTGGCCGTATGTGCATCCATTCTTGTCTCTTTCCATCTCGCCGGTTTGTACGGCATCGCCATTGCGGCAACTTCCATGTTGTCGATGGCGGGCATCATCGTAGCGCTTGATGCCTATGGTCCTATCACTGACAATGCTGGTGGTATTGCCGAGATGTCAGAAATGCCTGCTTCAGTGCGTGCGATTACTGATCCGCTGGATGCGGTCGGTAATACTACCAAGGCTGTCACCAAGGGTTATGCCATAGGTTCTGCTGGTCTGGCTGCACTGGTGCTGTTTGCCGATTACACCCACGCGCTGGATTCTGTCGGCAAGAGCACTTCGTTTGATTTGTCCAATCCACAAGTCATCGTCGGCCTGTTCATCGGTGGCTTGATTCCCTACCTGTTTGGTGCCATGGCGATGGAGGCCGTAGGTCGTGCTGCCGGTGCCGTAGTGGTGGAGGTGCGCCGCCAGTTCAAGGAAATCAAGGGCATCATGGATGGCACAGGCAAGCCTGAGTATGACAAGGCAGTTGATATGCTGACGACATCTGCTATCAAGGAAATGATTGTTCCATCGCTGCTGCCTGTCATCGTGCCTATTCTGGTTGGCATGCTGTTGGGGCCAGCTGCGCTTGGTGGCTTGTTGATGGGGACTATTGTCACTGGCTTGTTTGTCGCTATCTCCATGACTACCGGTGGTGGTGCATGGGACAATGCCAAGAAATATATAGAGGATGGTCACTTTGGTGGCAAAGGGTCAGAAGCGCACAAGGCTGCCGTAACGGGTGATACTGTTGGTGATCCATACAAGGATACCGCTGGCCCCGCCATTAACCCCCTGATCAAGATCATCAATATTGTCGCTTTGCTGCTAGTGCCTATCTTGCCTGCGGTTGGCACGAATGAAGTTGCCAAGCATGCAACGCCGACGATGCCGGTAGTGCAGTCGGCCGCACCGGCGGCATCTACCTCAGCATCAGTGCCTGTATTGGTACCTGCACCAGCGTCCGCCTCCGTATCTGCTCCCATGGTGGCGCCTGAGCCGCCGGCTATGCAAGAAGCCGCACCTGCCAGCAAGTAATTGCTTTTGCAGGGCTTGATCTGTAGTTTGAAAAGTGGTGGCAATTTTTGCCGCCACTTTTTTACTTTTAGCTTCGTACAATTATTCGCTACAATAGGACTATGTGACGTTAACGTAAACGTAAGCGGCATTGTGCTGCGGATTCAATACTGTTCATTCCCGATTCATCTTTAAACTTGGAGAGACAAACATGCAAATTCAAAATCATGTATTTATTATTACTGGTGGTGCTTCCGGCCTGGGTGCAGCTACGGCAAGAATGATCGTTGCCAATGGCGGCAAGGTCGTGCTGGCAGATGTGCAGGTAGAAGCCGGTGAAACACTCGCTGCTGAGCTGGGTGGCAAGTTTGTCAAATGCGATGTCACTTCCGAGGCAGATGGCAAAGCTGTCGTCGAGGCGGCTGCTACTCTGGGCACTCTGCGTGGTCTGGTGAATTGCGCTGGCGTTGCTCCAGCGATCAAGACCGTTGGTAAAGATGGCCCGCATCCGCTGGATGTGTTCCAGCGTGTGGTCAATATCAATCTGATTGGTACTTTCAATATGTGCCGTCTGGCAGCAGATGCCATGGGTAAGACCGAAGCTGCCGAGCATGGTGAGCGTGGTGTCATCATCAACACAGCATCCGTCGCTGCTTATGATGGTCAGATTGGCCAGGCAGCCTATGCTTCTTCCAAGGCAGCAGTCGTTGGCCTGACCCTGCCTATGGCACGCGATTTGTCACGTAGCGGCATTCGCGTCATGACGATTGCACCTGGCATTTTTGAAACACCGATGCTGCTGGGCATGCCGCAAGAAGTGCAGGACGCGCTGGGCAAGATGGTGCCGTTTCCTCCGCGCCTTGGCAAACCGGATGAGTATGCGAATCTGGCCAAGTCGATTATTGAGAATGTGATGTTGAATGGGGAAACTATCCGTTTAGACGGCGCCATTCGCATGCAACCCAAGTGAAACGTTGATAAAGCTACTGCGCGTCACGATTTTGAGCCTGCGATGCTCGTCGTACTTAAGTACGACTGCGCTTCTTAACTCAAACTCGTGGCGCTCGCTACGCTTTCTCAACGCTTCACGAGCCTCAGTGTGCTGACAAAAAAATTGCTGTTGTATTTGCAGAGCATGATTCTTTCACTGTGCCGTGCAGCATGACAAATTGCTAGGGGACTACTACACTAGGGCAAATCTGGATTTGCCCTTTTTTTATGCCTACACAAACGAGTAATAATGCGGGAACAGGATTGATCTTGACGGGTGGTGGGGCGCGTGCGGCCTATCAGGTTGGGGTGCTACATGAGATTTCGACTATTCTGGTGGAGTCCGGCTGGCATCCTGCCAGCAATCCGTTTGGCATTATCTGCGGTACCTCGGCAGGGGCGATCAATGCGACCTCGTTAGCTTGCGGGGCTGATAATTTTGCTGATGCAGTGGGGCGCATGCTGCATATCTGGGAAAACTTTGAAGCGGCGCAGGTGTACCGGGCCGATTCACTGGGTGTCATGCGCAGCGGCGCGCGCTGGCTGACATTGTGGTCGTTTGGCTGGTTGTTGAACAAATGGCGCAAAGCACCGCCCAACTCACTGCTGGATAATTCTCCACTGGAAGCGCTGTTAAGCCGCATGCTGGATCTGAGTAGCCTGGATGCTGCATTCAACAATGGCAGCTTGCATGCGCTGGCGGTCACGGCATCTTCTTATACTGCTGGTCAGCATCTGACTTTTTACCAGACTCTGGCAGATATTGAACCCTGGGTCAGGAGTCAGCGTCTGGCGCAGCGTGATTTTATCGGCGTTCAGCATTTGCTTGCATCTGCTGCCATTCCTTTTATTTTTCCTGCCGTGCCGTTGAACTGGGGCGGGCGTATGGAATATTGTGGTGATGGTTCCATGCGCCAGCTGGCGCCGATATCGCCTGCCATCCATCTGGGGGCGCAAAAGGTCTTGATCGTCGGCGCTGGTCGTTTGACTGAGCCACCCAGTGTCAGTACTGAAACGGCACGTTATCCCAGCCTGGCGCAAATTGCCGGTCATGCCTTGTCCAGCATTTTTCTTGATAGCCTTGCCGTGGATATAGAAAGGCTGATGCGCATCAACAAGACCTTGTCGATGTTGCCGCCGGAATTGCTGGAGAAAACACCTTTGCGCCCGGTGGATTTACTGGTTATCGCACCTTCAGAGCGGCTCGATGAAATTGCCAGCCGCCATACCAACAGTCTGCCTTTACCTGTGCGCACCATGCTGGGCGGCATAGGCGCTACCGAGGCGCGCGGCTCGGCATTGGCATCTTATCTGCTATTTGAATCGACTTATACCAAAGAATTGATTGCACTTGGGCGACGTGATACCCGTGCCAGGGTGGATGATGTCTTGCACTTCTTTGGGGTTGATACAAAAGTACGCGCGTCAGTGCGATTAGCTTGATTTCAGCGCAACATTGCCTCAAGGAATTTTGTCGGAAATGTGACAGGCGCATGAATTAATATATTGTAACATCTGCAACAATGGTTGATTCATCATCGACAAACCGTTACTCTATGCGCTGTTTAAGCGTGTGCGGATAGACAACATAATGATAAATCCAACATTTTTTAAAAAATGGCTGGTATTCCTGACGCTTGCTTTGCTGGCTACAACCAGCTTTGCCAAAAGCCCACATGATTTGGGACTGGTGGCGCTGGCCGAATTGCCTAAAGAAGCACAGACAACGCTGACGCTCATCAAGCAGGGCGGCCCATTTCCTTATGACAAGGATGGCGTTGTGTTCGGCAATTATGAATCCAGATTGCCGAAGCAAAAGCGTGGTTACTATCATGAATATACGGTAAAGACGCCGCGCGCCCGCAACCGTGGCGTGCGTCGTATTATTGCCGGAGCAAACCCGCAAACTTCGGGTGAATACTATTACACGGAAGACCATTACGAGAGTTTTCGCAGAATTAAAGAGTAAATATGATCTCAGCAACCGAGGGAGAAATGGAATTGTTGGCGACGGTTGCACCAAACGTGGTGCAATCGATACGTGCTTTTCGTGTGCCGGATTTACAGGCTGAAGCAGGCAAGCTGGGCCAGCATTTCCTGTATGCCTATTGCCTGGAGGCTTTAACAAAGCAACAGGTGCTGGGCAAGATTGCTTTATCCTTTGGCTTTCCCAAGCCTATGTGCCGTAATCTGGATGCCTTGTCAGATTGTCTGACTGATATGATTTACAAGGCTGGTCCGCAACCAGGCTTTTTAATCGTGCTTGAGCAATTGCCAAATACGCAAAAATTTGACAAGGAAGCACGCGAGACGCTGCTGGACGTTTTCCGTGACGCAGCCGATTTTTGGGCTGACAGAAAAGTCGCTTTCCGCGTGTTCTACTCTTTCGAATAGTATTTCGATGGTATTTTAATACCTTGTATAATAAGTGCCGGTAAGTAATTATCGGCATTTTTATTTGGGGCTAGGCCCCTGTCAGCGGTACAATGCCGCCATGAAAAAGATTGTTATCCTCATTTCTGGTCGTGGCAGCAACATGCAAGCCATTGTTGAAGCCGCAGCAAAACAGCAATGGCCAGCGCAAATCGCTGCCGTTATCAGCAATCGTGCCGATGCAGGTGGCCTGGAATATGCCGCCAGCCGTGGGATACCAACGGCAGTAGTCGTCAGTAAGCAATTTGCTACGCGTGATGCATTTGATGCTGCTTTGCAGGCAAAAATAGACGAATTTGCACCCGATCTGGTCGTTTTGGCCGGTTTCATGCGTATATTGACGGCAGGCTTTGTCGAGCATTATGCAGGCAGGATGTTGAATATCCATCCATCGCTGTTACCTAGCTTTGTCGGTTTGGCTACTCATCAGCAGGCAATTGATGCGGGCGTTAAAGTGCATGGCGTGACCGTGCATTTTGTGACTGCCGAGCTCGATCATGGTCCTATCGTCGCGCAAGCGGTTGTGCCGGTGCTTTACGACGATACAGAAGACACACTGTCGCACAAGGTCCTTGAGCAAGAGCACCAGATTTACCCACGCGCCGTATTGCAGTTTGTCGAAGGCAAATTGCGCATAGACGGCAACCGTGTTCATATCAGTAATTAATAAATTAATTAGTAAGCATCACCAAGACTGCTAGCGTGGTTTTGCGTGAGCATTAGTCAACACTATATAGTAATTTGGTCCGTCCGGACCACGTCAGCATATTAGAAGGAAGCAGCATGAGATTACCTCCAGCCATACTCGTCAATACCGAAGAAGTATTACGTGAGATTTTGCGTTTTACCGGCCCGGCAGATGGCACTTTGTCGCGTTACTTTCGTGATCACCCACGCCTGGGTTCGCGCGAGCGCGGCGTGGTTGCGGAGGCTGTCTATGGCCTGCTACGCAATAAATCGGTGTACACCAATTTTTCCGAGTCCGGTATTGGTTCGCCCATGCGCCGCCTGAGCTTGCTGGGCCTCGCCGATGCAGTTGGCGTAGATTCCCTGGGTGGTTTGACCGACGATGAAACCGCATGGCTGCAACGCGTCATGGAAATCGACCGTACGCACCTGCCTTTGATAATGAAAGCCAATCTGCCAGAATGGCTGTGGACAAAACTGGTGGAGCGTTTTGGTGAAGAAGATGCGCTGGCACTGGCCATGTCGCTCAATACTCCGGCACCACTGGATCTGCGCGTCAATACGATCAAAGGTGACCGTGAAACCGTCATCACTACATTGGCGCAAGCACCTATCATCGCTGAACCTACACCGTATTCAAGCACAGGTTTGCGGGTGCGCAAAAAGCCGTCCATCCAGAATCTGCCTTTGTTTAAAGATGGCACGATAGAAGTGCAGGACGAAGGCAGTCAGTTGCTGGCACAACTGGTGGGTGCCAAACGCGGTGAAATGGTAGCTGACTTTTGCGCGGGTGCCGGTGGCAAGACATTGGCACTGGGCGCATTGATGCGCAACACAGGCCGCTTGTACGCTTTTGATATTTCTGAAAAACGCTTGGCCAAACTGAAGCCACGCATGGCGCGTAGTGGTTTGTCGAATGTACATCCAGTCGTCATTGCACATGAAAAAGATGCCAAGATCAAGCGTCTGGCAGGCAAACTGGACCGCGTGCTGGTTGATGCGCCTTGTAGTGGCCTGGGTACCTTGCGCCGTAATCCTGATGTCAAATGGCGCCAGACACCGGTTGGTGTCGCTGAACTCAATGTCAAACAGGCTTCCATCCTGGCCAGCGCTGCGCGCATGGTCAAGCCAGGTGGTCGTCTGGTATACGCGACCTGTAGTATCCTCGATGAAGAAAATGAAGGCATCGTCCAGGCTTTCCTTGCTGAACACACAGACTATGTACTGGTACCTGCTTCACAGGTATTGGCCGAGCAAAAAGTGGATCTGGAAATGGGTGACTATCTGAAGCTCTACCCGCATCTGCATCAGACCGACGGTTTCTTTGCAGCGATAATGGAACGTAAAAAAGCCCCAGCCAAAGTTGTGCCCGAAGAAGGCGCAACAGATGTAGTCACTCCAGAAGCAGAAGAGACTTAATTCGCGCGCTGAGGTAGTTTAATTTAATCATCCATTTCATTGTTCCTGACTACGCTCCATGAGTACGCCTTTACTTGCCAGCTTATTGTCTGACTTATCGAAAGATTTAGGTCAGCCTGATTTTTATTGGCAAGTAGGGGCGGTCGCCCTGTGTTTTAGCCTCGCCTGGTTGTTGTCGCGCGCACTCAGGCGCGGCTTTACTGCCAAAGACACAGACTCTGATGTGGTAAAACTGGGTGTGGAAAGTTTTGCCCGTGTACTCTCGCCAACTCTGGCGATGATTTTTATCCTGATCGCAAAAATGATTTTAGGCAAATGGCTGCATACGCATTTGCTGTCTTTGCTATTTCCCATCATCGGCTCACTGGCATTGATACGCTTTGCTTTTTACGTTGTGCGGCAAACCTTTGCCCGTGATGGTTCCATAGGTAGCTTCCTCGCGGCATTTGAAAAGCTCTTTGCCGGCCTGGTCTGGCTGGGTGTGGTATTGCATTTCACCGGCCTGGGCCAGGAATTATTCACCGGTCTGGACGAGGTCTCTCTACCCATAGGTAAAAACAAGGTAACACTACTGACCATACTGCAAGCAGTGGCCTCGGTCGTGGTTACTCTGGTCGTCGCCATGTGGGCAAGTGCGGCGCTGGAAACGCGCCTCATGTCCTTGCCAAATGCACATACTTCATTGAAAGTAGTCCTGTCTCGCGTCGGCAGGGCGATGTTTATTCTGCTGGCCATACTCATCAGTCTGACACTGGTTGGCATAGACCTGACGGTCTTGTCCGTCTTTGGTGGCGCCCTCGGCGTAGGGTTGGGTTTTGGTTTGCAAAAAATTACCAGCAGTTATGTTTCCGGTTTCATTATTTTGCTTGACCGTAGCATGTCCATAGGTGACATGATCACGGTAGATAAATTCAGCGGACGGGTGACCCAAATCAATACCCGCTACACAGTATTGCAAGGCCAGGATGGTGGCGAAGCTGTTATTCCCAATGAAATGCTGGTCTCCACACCCGTGCAAAACTATTCACTAAGCGACAGAACTGTGGCAATGTGGACGGATATGACAGTAGGTTATGAAACTGAACTCGACAAGATCATGCCCATACTTGGCCAGGCAGCAGCCACGGTAGAGCGTGTTTGCAAAGCCCCTGCCCCTACTGCTTATTTGCTGAAGTTTGGTGCCGACGGCTTTGAGCTGCGGGTAGGCTTCTGGATTGCCGACCCTGAAAATGGTCGCTCCAGCGTCATGTCTGCTGTTAATCTTGCTTTGTGGCAGGTTTTGCAAGAACACAAAGTGAATTTGCCCTATGGTCAAAGGGTTGTGACCATAATTAACAGTCCACTTAAAGAAACTTGAAGCCAGGCAATAATATTAGTTTTAGAATTGGGATGATTCCTCTAAAAACGCGTACAATGCCGTCCGATGTCTATAATGAAAAGAGTTGATTGCGTTTTTGCGGAATCAACCAAGATGCCGTCAATAACAATGGAGTACATGTCATTTTGAGCACTTTTATCGATACAGTAGTTGATTTTCTGTCCAATGGCCTGACCCGTGCAACGGGCTGGCAGGTGTTTATTTTTACTATGGTTGTGACCCACATCACGATTGCCAGTGTGACGATATTCCTGCACCGCTGCCAGGCACACCGTGCCCTGGAATTGCATGCTATTCCCAGCCATTTCTTCCGTTTCTGGTTGTGGCTGACGACTGGGCAGGTCACCAAGGAATGGGCAGCGATTCACCGCAAGCACCATGCTAAATGCGAAACTGAAGAAGATCCGCATAGCCCGGTAACACGCGGTATCAAAAAAGTCTTGCTTGAAGGTGCAGAACTGTATCGTGCAGAATCCAAAAATCTGGAAACCATGGAAAAGTATGGTCATGGCACGCCGGACGACTGGATGGAACGTAATGTTTACACCCGCTTTAGCTGGCAGGGCGTTGCCCTGATGTTGATTATTGACCTCATGCTGTTTGGTGTAATTGGTACGACAGTCTGGGCTGTACAGATGTTGTGGATACCTATTACCGCGGCTGGCATCATCAACGGTATCGGTCACTACTGGGGTTACCGCAATTATGATTGTACTGATGCCTCACGTAATATCTTGCCCTTCGGCATCCTGATCGGTGGCGAAGAGTTGCACAACAACCACCATACATTTGGTACATCAGCCAAATTGTCGTCCAAATGGTATGAGTTCGATATTGGCTGGTTGTATATCCGCTGCATGGAAATTGTAGGTCTGGCCAAGGTCAAGAAAGTCGCTCCTGAACCCAAGTTCAAGGAAATCAAGACTGTCGTTGATCTGGAAACCCTGCAAGCTGTAATCACCAACCGCTATGACGTGATGGCGAAATACACCAAGTCCCTGCGCCGCGCCTGGCGTGAGGAAGTAGCAAGCTTGCGCGAGAAAGCCATGTTCGAGGCGCACATGCTCAAATCGACCAAGAAATTGTTGCAGCGTGAGCCCACCAAGCTCGAAGCGCCTCAGCAACAGCAATTGTCTGAGGTACTGGCACATAGCCGCGCACTAAAAACCATGCATGATATGCGTGTGGAGTTGGGCCTGATCTGGGAGCGTTCCACCGTCAGCCGTGAGCAACTGGTGCAGCAATTGCAGGATTGGTGTGTACGTGCAGAAGCATCCGGCATCCAGACTCTGCGTGAATTCTCGTTAAGGCTACGTACTTACGCCTGATAGCGTAGTTGCCAATTTGGCATATTCAAGTATCTTAAAAACGGCACTTCGGTGCCGTTTTTTTGCTCTTCACGATGCATTTGTTGTTCAATCGTCGCCGGGTCATAATCCAGCACAAAACTACACCGATGGCGCTGTGTTCAACTATCTAACGATTTTTATTGGCACTTGCTGCCATTTTTAAAATTATGCCAGTTGGGCATAAAAAAACCCTGCAGCGCAGGGTTTTTTTATTTCTACAAAACTCAAATCTGAATTACTTGATTTTGGTTTCTTTGTAGATGACGTGCTTACGTGCTTTAGGATCGAACTTCATGATCTCCATTTTTTCAGGCATAGTGCGCTTGTTTTTGGAGGTTGTGTAGAAGTGACCTGTACCAGCAGTCGATTCCAGCTTGATTTTGTCGCGACCAGATTTAGCCATGATATTTTCCTAACAATAGTTTAGCTTAAACTTTTTCGCCGCGAGCACGCATGTCAGTCAAAACGGCATCGATGCCGATTTTGTCAATGACGCGCAGACCAGCATTGGACAAACGCAGAGAAACCCAACGGTTTTCTGATTCTACGAAAAAGCGACGATTTTGCAGATTAGGCAAAAAGCGGCGTTTTGTTTTGTTGTTAGCGTGGGATACATTGTTGCCAACCATTGGCCCCTTCCCAGTCACTTGGCAGACACGTGCCATGTTTAACTCCTTAGACGATTCCGAAATTGGAAAAACGCAAGTATAAACAAAATCTCATGAAATATCAACGACTTGCGAAAAACAAGTGTGTCTTATTTAAAAAATAGATTTAACAATTGTATTTTCCTGGGTTTACAGCAGGTAAACACTGGCGTAAACGGCGGATGTAAACCAAGCCTTATCTGCAACACTGGCTGTTCAATGTTGCAAAATCTCTGGCCTGACAGACGTAATACTTAAATCAGGCCATGTTCTGCAAAAGAATACACATTCGGATTGGCGACGATGAAATGGTCCAGTACGCGCACATCTACCAGTGCCAATGCCTGCTTCAAGGTTTGCGTGAGGTTGATATCCGCCTGACTGGGCTCGCATGAGCCAGAAGGGTGGTTGTGGGCCAGTATAATGGCCGCAGCATTGTGTTGCAGGGCTGCCTTGACTACTTCGCGTGGATAAACGCTGGCGTGGCTCAACGTGCCGCGAAATAATTCTTCTGCCTTGATCAAGCGGTTTTTGATGTCCAGGAAAAGGATGGCAAAAGATTCATGTGGTTTATTTCCTATCATCAATTGCAGGTAATTTTTGACGGCATGGGGTGAGGAAAGGCTGGCGTTTTCTTGCAGTTCTTCAGAAATTGCCCTTTTGGCCAGTTCGAGAACGGCCTGCAACTGCGCATACTTCGCAGCACCCAGCCCATGTATGGACGAAAAATCTTTCATATTCGCTGCAAACAGCCCGGAAAGTGAGCCAAAGTGCTTGATCATATCGCGGCCCAGATCGACTGCACTTTTACCCTTCACACCAACCCGCAGAAAAACAGCCAGTAATTCGGCGTCTGATAAAGCACTTGCTCCATGCTTGATCAGGCGCTCACGCGGGCGCTGGTCTTCTGGCCATTCATTGATCGCCATCTAGCTTTTCTCCATAGAATTTGGTCCTTGTCTGTTCATAAGGTAAAGCTGGCTTACAATATCGGATTCTCAGCCTTATAAGCCCAGCTTCATATCATGTCTTCGAATGCAATCCCTACTGTGACACCCAACGCCTACCTGACCCTGCATTATCGCCTAGCGACGCTGGGTGGTGAAGATATACTCAGCACCTTTAAAGAGCGCCCAGCCACCTTGCAACTGGGCACAGGGCAACTGGCACCAGAACTGGAAGCATCTTTAATGGGCCTGGAAGAGGGTTCACATACCACCCAGGAGCTGGCACCGGAACAAGCCTTTGGGCCGCGCAACCCGGATTTGATACAAAGAGTGTCGCTGGCTACACTAAAAGAAAATTCTGCTTTTGGCGAGCAATATGTGATTGGCGATCTGGTTGAATTTGCCGCGCCTGCTGGCGGCAAGTTTGCCGGTATCTTGCGTGCAATCGACGACCAGGGTGCATTGTTCGACTTTAATCATCCTCTGGCCGGACAAACCGTGCTGTTTGAAACAAAAATTATCGGGATTCTTTAATCAAAACTTATGGACAAAGAAATCTTATTAGCCCAACCACGCGGATTTTGCGCTGGTGTTGATCGCGCCATCGAAATCGTCGAGCGCGCATTGCAACAATTCGGTGCGCCGATTTATGTCAGACATGAAATCGTGCATAACGCTTATGTCGTGAATGACTTGAAAACCAAAGGCGCGATTTTTATTGAGGAGCTCGAAGACGTGCCGCCGGGCAATACCTTGATATTCTCTGCGCATGGTGTTTCACAAAGCGTGCGCCAGGATGCTGAGGCCCGAGGTTTGACGATTTTTGATGCGACCTGTCCATTGGTGACCAAGGTACATATAGAAGTAGCCAAGATGCGCAAGGAAGGGCGCGAGATTATCATGATAGGCCACCATGGTCACCCTGAAGTTGAAGGAACCATGGGACAGTCTGAAACGGGTATGTATTTGGTTGAAACCGTCGCCGATGTCGCCAGCCTGCAAGTAAAAAATGCAGATATGCTGGCTTTTGTGTCACAAACCACATTGTCTGTTGACGACACGGCAGAAATTATAGATGCTCTGAAAAAGCGCTTTCCTTTGATCAGTGAACCAAAAAAGGGAGATATTTGCTATGCCACGACCAACCGCCAGGAAGCGGTGAAGTTCATGGCGCCGCAAGTCGATCTGGTATTGGTGGTTGGCAGCCCGAATAGTTCCAATTCCAACCGTCTGCGTGAGGTCGCCGAGAAGAAAGGTGTGACCGCCTATATGGTCGATAATGCCAGCCAGATCAAGCCTGAATGGTTGGAAAACAGTCTGCGCATAGGCGTGACAGCGGGTGCTTCTGCACCGGAAGTGCTGGTGCAAGAAGTGATTGCCAGTTTGCGCCAACTGGGCGCACGTAGTGTACGTGCGCTGGATGGCGTTGAAGAGGCAGTGACTTTCCCCATGCCTAAAGGCCTGGCTGCAGCAAAAGTTTGATGCTTGTAACTCTCTTAAGTAAGTGAATTTGATAAAAAATTTGTTTTGGCTGTTGTTTTCGATATTTTATTTTGCAAATACGTGTTTAAGATTGCGGCACAATCAAGTTCGGTATTTGCCGGACTTGGCAAAACGTGTATGCTGGTATTCGGCACTTGTGGAAAGTACGTAGCTTGCGGTGGTTTTTTTACCACTGGAAGAGCAAGCAAACTATGTATAATCCGGCCGACTTTACTGGGATAACCTTTAAGTCAAAATATATTACAAAAACTTTTACCAAAAGTTGCTGAGGAGAGTTCTACTATGTGCATCGATTACGCCATTATTGCTTCTACTTTGATGACGCGCCTGTTTGGCTAGCGCGCGTTCGAATTCCGGCGGCACCCAGTCTGGGTGCCGCTTTCCTTATCAGGAATGATTTTTGCTGAAACCTGCGTGTTGTGACCCGATTCTTTCGGGTGGCAAGATGGCAAGCAGTTCATCTCCTGGTTTTTTCAGAAATTCGTTTCGTTCTTAAAGTGAGAAGCAAAATATGGATACCTTTATCCAACAAATTATTAACGGTCTTGTGCTTGGCAGCATGTATGCCCTGGTCGCACTTGGTTACACCATGGTCTATGGTGTGCTCAATCTGATTAACTTCGCGCATGGCGACGTACTGATGGTCGGTGCGATGGCTGGTTTGAGTATCATCAAGTTTTTATCGGTAGTGGCTCCGGAACTGCCAGGCATAGTCAAGTTGATTATCGCCATTCTTGGCGCCATCCCTGTATGTATTGCTGTCAATGTCCTCATTGAACGTGTGGCTTACCGGCGCTTGCGTAATGCACCGCGATTGGCCCCGCTGATTACCGCGATTGGTGTCTCCATTCTGGTGCAGACTTTTGCGATGATGATCTGGGGCCGTAGTCCTATTCCTTTCCCTTCCGTGATGCCAGTAGAACCTGTGCAAATCGGTGGTGCGGTGATTTCGCAAACGCAGATACTGCTGCTGGTATTGGCCACCCTCTCCATGGTTGGTCTGGTTTTGCTGGTAGAAAAAACCAAGATGGGCAGGGCCATGCGTGCCACTGCTGAAAATCCACGCGTTGCCGGGCTGATGGGTGTCGATTCCAATAAAGTGATTGTCGCTACTTTTGCGATAGGCGCTGCACTGGCGGCTGTTGCTGGCGTGATGTGGGCGGCAAATTATTCATCTGCACAGTTTGCCATGGGTTTTGTGCCAGGTCTGAAAGCGTTCTCCGCAGCGGTGCTGGGTGGTATCGGTAATATCTACGGTGCGATGGTAGGCGGTATCGTACTGGGCCTGATTGAAAGCCTGGGTGCCGGTTATATCGGTGACCTGACTGGCGGTATTCTGGGAAGTCACTATCAGGACATCTTTGCCTTCGTGGTATTGATCATCGTATTGACCTTGCGTCCATCCGGCATCATGGGTGAACGTGTTGCTGATCGTGCGTAAGGAGAAAATCTATGTCTACATTATTTGATGTAAAAGCGAACCCGCAAAAGGCCTATACCAGTTTCGCCGTACTGGCGGTTATCCTGGTGGCATTTCCTTTTGTTGCTTCCAATTTTGGTAATTCCTGGGTCAGGATTGTTGATCTGGTGCTCTTGTATATCATGCTGGCCCTGGGTCTCAACATCGTGGTTGGTTTTGCCGGTTTGCTTGACCTGGGTTATATCGCGTTTTATGCGGTAGGTGCCTATCTGGCAGGTATATTTGCTTCTCCACAATTTGCCATTGCGCTGGAATCCATCGTCGATAGCTATCCTGGTTTCGGTGCTTTCCTGATCAATGTGCTGGGGCAGGAAATCACTCAAAACGGTATTCATCTGTCAGTCTGGCTTATTGTGCCATTGGCGGCAGCGGTAGCAGGTCTGTTTGGTGCAATATTGGGTGCGCCTACCCTGAAGTTGCGTGGCGATTACCTGGCGATCGTGACTCTGGGCTTTGGTGAAATCATTCGTATTTTCATGAACAACATGAATGCGCCGATTAATTTTACTAACGGACCCAAGGGCATTAACAAGATAGACCCCGTCAGTGTGTTTGGTGTGTCACTGGCTGGTGAACCAGGCAGCAATGCGACGGTACATTTCCTGGGCATGAGCATGCCTTCGGTGAATGCCTATTATTTCCTGTTCCTGTTCTTGTGCATTTGTATCGTCCTGGTTTCTTTCCGTTTGCAAGATTCCCGTCTTGGCCGCTCCTGGGTAGCCATCCGCGAAGATGAGATTGCTGCCAAGGCCATGGGCATCAATACCCGTAATATCAAGTTGCTGGCTTTTTCCATGGGTGCTTCCTTTGGTGGCGTCTCTGGTGCGATGTTTGCTAGCTTCCAGGGCTTCGTCTCTCCAGAATCCTTCTCGTTGATGGAATCCATCATTGTTCTGGCGGCAGTCGTGGTCGGTGGTATCGGACATATCCCTGGCGTGATCATGGGGGCTGTGGCACTGATCTCCTTGCCTGAGATATTGCGACATGTCGTCAAGCCTTTGCAAATGCAATTGTTTGGTGAAGTGTGGCTGGAAGATGAAGTTTTGCGTCAGTTGATCTACGGAGCGACACTGGTTGGTGTCATGCTTTATCGTCCTGCCGGTTTGTGGCCTGCGCCCAAGCACGAAGACCGTATGGCTAAGACTAACGAAGCGGCAGCATAAGGAAGATCGAGATGACTGAACAAACTATCTTAAAAATCGAAGGTGCGAATAAGCGTTTTGGCGGCTTGCAAGCGCTTTCAAATGTAGGTATCAATATCAAGCAAGGCCAGATTTATGGCCTGATCGGGCCTAACGGTGCAGGCAAGACCACTTTTTTTAATGTCATCACTGGCTTGTATCAACCTGATACCGGGACCTTTGAACTCGAAGGCAAGCCTTATTCGCCATCGGCACCGCACGAAGTGGCCAGGGCAGGCATCGCCAGGACTTTCCAGAATATCCGTCTGTTTGGTGAAATGACGGCACTGGAAAATGTCATGGTAGGCCGCCATATCCGTACCCACCAAGGTGTATTTGGTGCTGTGTTCAGGCATGGTGCAGCAAAAAAAGAAGAGGCTGAAATTCGCCAGCGTGCGCAGGAGTTGCTGGATTTTGTTGGCATAGGCCAGTTCGCCAGCCGCACATCCAAGTTCCTGTCGTATGGTGATCAACGCCGCCTGGAAATTGCCCGTGCATTGGCAACAGATCCAAAGCTGCTGGCACTTGATGAACCAGCAGCTGGTATGAATGCGACTGAAAAACTTGCCTTACGCGAGTTGCTGGTCAAGATCAAGGCAGAAGGCAAGACGATTTTGCTGATTGAGCATGACGTCAAATTAATGATGGGATTATGTGACAGGATGACTGTTCTGGATTACGGTAAGCCAATTGCAGAAGGTTTGCCAGCAGACATACAGAAAAATCCGGCAGTTATCGAAGCGTATTTGGGAGGTGGTCACTAATGGCTGAGAACGTATTAAAGATAAGCAATCTGAAAGTTGCTTACGGCGGCATCAAGGCCGTTAAAGGTATCGACCTGGAAGTCAACAAGGGTGAATTGATTACCTTGATCGGCGCCAATGGCGCAGGTAAAACTACGACCCTGAAAGCCATCACGGGTACCCTGCCTGCCTGTAAGGTTGAAGGCGAGATTGTGTACCTGGGTAATTCCATCCGTAACGTCAGTTCTTTCGAGATGGTGAAAAACCACTTGGCCATGGTGCCAGAAGGCCGTGGTGTTTTCACTCGCATGACGATTCTGGAAAACCTGATGATGGGTGCATTTATCCGCAATGATAAAGCGGGTATCAATGCCGACGTTGAAAAATGGTTTGCCGTCTTCCCTCGCCTCAAAGAGCGTGCTGCACAACTGGCTGGTACCTTGTCCGGTGGTGAGCAGCAAATGCTGGCGATGGCACGCGCCCTGATGAGCCACCCTAATCTGTTGCTGTTGGATGAGCCATCCATGGGGCTGTCACCGATCATGGTGGAAAAGATTTTTGAAGTAGTGCGCAATGTGTCTGCCCAGGGAATTACCATCCTGCTGGTAGAACAAAACGCCAAGCTTGCCTTGCAGGCAGCTCACCGTGGTTATGTGATGGATTCTGGCTCCATTACCATGAGTGGCAATGCCAAGGACATGCTGAATGATCCTAAAGTCCAGGCAGCCTATCTTGGTGAGTGACGATACGTTTTACGAAGTAAGGTAAGTCTCTTGCGCAGCAAATCTGCGCCGGAGCATTTCAACTACCTGCGAGTGATTGCAGGTATTTTTTTGCCTGTTTTTACCTCGTTTCATTTTTTAACCCGACCGTGTCAGGTCTTTCTACTCTCCGCTAAAAGCTGGTCAGCGGACAATGCAAAGTATCGCAAAGTCATCGGCAGATTTTTCTGCAAAAACATGTTTCCATAATTGATCTTGATATAAATGCTGGAATCAATGCGCAATTGGCAACCTGAAAGACTATCAGAACACATCAGATCAGGAGTAAATATGGAAGACATGAACGTGGAAGATATAAACGTGGAAGATATAAGCAAGCATATTGATCCCAGTATGACTGGAAAAGTAATTTTTTACTGAGTTTTGGCCTGCATTCCACTGGGATGGGGAGTGTGGCAGACGTCGATGAAAGTCATGGCAATGTTCGCGTAAGCTCAGTATGTGCGTGTAAGCAAAAGCCCCGGCATTGTCCGGGCTTTTACTTACTGCCTGCAGCAGCAGGAGGGGAGTCCTGCTGTGACAACTGCTGGCGCTTACTTCTTCGCCACCTTTGGTGCTGCGGTTTTTGTTGCAGTAGAAACTGCATTGTTCAGGTTGGCTTCCAGCGCTTCAACTGCTTGCTTGGTTGTTTTGCTGATGTGATCGTAGCTGGCGTTTGCATTGTCTATCGATGTCTTGAACAAGGACACAAATTGCTCTGAACCAGCCGGAGCATTTTTAGACACTTCGTCAATCAAGGACAAAACTTTGCGATTGGTCTCAGCGATCTGCGCTTCAGCAGCATGCGTGAATTCTGCCTGTGTGCTGGTGGCGATATTTGCCAGGTGGCGGCTATAAGCCAGCACTTTTTCAGCGGTAGGCTGGGCTTGGGCTGCGGACAGATTGAAAAATTCTTGTGGGTCTTTGGCAGCCAGCAATTGCTTGGTTGCAGCAGAGCTTTCTTCCAGAGAGGATTTGACAGCGTTCAAATTCAATTCGATGAATTTTTCAACGCCTTCAAATGCTTTGCTTGTCAATGTAGTGAACAGAGCAAGTTGTGCATCGAAATTGGCTTTAGTAGCTACAGAAATTTGTTCGGGTGCAGTAAACATGAACATCTCCTAAGTAGGAAAGTGGAATACAAGAAACCTGGCGATTGCTAAGTGGAATGTTGCAGCACTGGACTTAATTATTAAACCATGAAATTGTGCGATGCAATAATTCATATTTTATTGATTCGCGAAATGAAGTCAAGGTGAATTTGTGCGTCGCAATATGATAATTATGGATATTAAAGCATTTGATACAGATACCGAGTCAGTAAAATAGGAAACAAACATAAACACTTTTCCTTGGGGAATTATGTATGTCAATTATGACCAGAAAATGAAGTGGCATGCCTATGTTAGACTTTCACACGGAGATTTGCGTTCAGGCAATTCGTTTTGTGACAAGAATATAGCTGGGAGAGACAATGGCAATAAGTGCAAAAATAAGGAAAGACTTTAAGCATTTTCATGCAATCACCACACGTTGGATGGATAACGATGCTTATGGACATGTTAATAATGTCGTGTATTACAGCTGGTTTGACACGGTCGTCAACGAATTCCTGATACGCAATGCTGTGCTGGACATCGAGAACAGCCCTGTTATAGGGCTGGTGATAGAGACCCAGTGCAATTATCTGGCTTCGGTCGCTTTTCCTGATGTGATCGAAGCGGGGGTCAGCGTCAGCAAATTAGGCAATTCCAGCGTACGCTATGAAGTAGGCATTTTCAGGAACGGCGAAAGCCAGGCTGCCGCTCAGGGGCATTTCGTACATGTCTATGTGGATAGAGTGAGCCGCCGGCCTACAGCCATCCCTGACAACATGCGCCAGCTCTTGCAAACCATAGAGGTAACAGGCTCATGATTAAGTCAGCAAAGCAGCAAGTAGTTGATGAGGCCATCACGTCGCGCCGTTCCATACGCGCATTTCTGCCAACGGTCGTGGCGCGTGAGGATATACAGTCCATACTCGAGGTTGCTGCACGGGCGCCATCCGGCAGCAATACCCAGCCATGGAAAGTCTATGTGCTGACCGGTTCCCGCCTGCATGCTTTGTCGAATGCCATTCTGGCCGCCCACAATAGCGAGGGGCAGGGCGGACATGCGCAAGAATACAATTATTACCCGGTGAAATGGGTTGCACCTTATCTGGAGCGCCGCCGCAAGGTAGGCTGGGATTTATATGCCTTGCTGGGCCTGGGACGTGAAAACAAGATGGGCATGCATGCCCAACATGGCCGCAATTTTGCTTTTTTTGATGCGCCGGTTGGTCTGATATTCACGATAGACAGGGTCATGGAGCAGGGTTCGTGGCTGGACTATGGCATGTTCCTGCAAAATATCATGATTGCTGCGCGCGGCCGCAGTCTTGATACCTGCCCACAGGCAGCCTTCACTCAATATCACAAGGTCATTGCAGAGCAATTGCAATTGCCTGCAGATGAAATGCTGGTATGCGGTATGTCGCTGGGTTATGCCGATCACAGCAAAATTGAAAACGGTCTGGTGACCGAAAGAGCGAGCCTAGCTGATTTTGTCCAATTTATCGAATAAAGAAGACAATTAAATATTTCTGGAAATTGAATTGTGAAATTTGTTTAAAAGCCAGAATATTTTTGCAACTTAGTCTAAGGATGCGAATGAATAAGCGCAGCTAACTCCTTATTTTCCTTGCGGAATTTCCGAATTTTGCTACACTGCACTATCTTTTTGGCATATCTGATCTGGAGTCATTGATGGTGAAATTTGCCCGATGTGCAGTGGTTTTTTCATTAATCGCACTCTTGCCAGTGGCTAGTGCGCTGGCTGCCACAAACTCACACAAGAATTCGTCCAAGAGACATGCTGCTCATGGCAAGACGCATGTGGCTGCGCATAAGAAAATTATTATTCATACTGCGTCAGGCAAACTGGTCAAGCGTACTGTCATGGTGCATGGCAAACGAAAAGTCATTACAGAGCGCGTGGCCCTGGTACGTGAGGTACCGGACAGGCCAAGCATGGGTGACACTGCGGGCTTGAAAAATACCCAGGACCCTTTGGATTTGAAGTCGAATGTGGCCTATGTGGTTGACCAGGATAGCTCCAAGGTCTTGTTCGAGAAAAATTCTGAGGTGTCCCTGCCTATCGCCTCGATTACCAAACTCATGACCAGCCTGGTAGTGGTAGAAGCTCACCAAGACATGGATGAGCAGATAGAAGTGACGAATGACGATATCGACAAGGAAAAAAACACCAGCTCCCGTTTGAAGATCGGTGCCAGGTTGTCGCGTTCTGACATGTTGCATATTGCTTTGATGAGTTCAGAAAATCGTGCCGCGTCAGCATTGGGGCGCAATTATCCAGGTGGCTTGCCTGCATTTGTTACGGCGATGAATACCAAAGCCAAACAACTGGGCATGTCAGATACACATTATGTGGATTCCAGTGGACTCTCCAGCCAGAACCGCGCCAGCGCGCGTGATTTGGTCAAGCTGGTGAATGCGGCCTACCAGCATCCTGTCATCCGCCAGTATTCTACTGATTCAAAATATGTTGTCGCTCCTGGTGGGAAAAACCTGGAATACGGCACATCTAACAAATTGGTGATTAACCCTGCATGGGAAATCGGCCTGCAAAAAACCGGTTATATAGCGGAAGCTGGCCGTTGCCTGGTCATGCAAGCGATTATTGAAGGCCGCAATATCGTCATGGTGTTTCTCGATTCCAAGGGCAAATATTCACGCCTGGCAGACGCAGACCGCATGAAGAAGTGGCTGGAAACAATCAAGCCGCATGTATGAATTGATGCTCAGGAACAAGTAGAGCCAGGAATAAAACTGGCATTGTTATACGCAAAATTAAGATACCCGCCACTGGCGGGTATTTTTTTGTCTGTACTTTTCGTGATTGAAAAATCTGGCAAAGGGAGATGCGAACCTGGCGATTTTGCGAGGTCTCGCTGAGGAATGCAGCTTTCATTAAAGATGCCAACATTTTGATGTCATACATAAACAATGCACGTTTTAACCATATTTAACATTTTACATTTTGTAAAAGAATAAATATTTAATGCTTTCTCAGGTATTGTTTGGGCTTTTGTCTACTTTTTCACATAAGTTTCTTTTTATATTGATATAAATGCGCAGTGGTGTGAAGTAGATTGATCTCGTTTGAACAGCGCATTCAATTTAATTGCTATTCATAGTTTGCTCTGTTGATACAGGCTTTGTACAGGTTTGGCTTACCGCCTCAAATAATGACTACTCCGATCTACCATTTCATCTCTGGTCTGCCACGTTCCGGCTCTACCTTATTGGCTGCTTTGTTACTGCAAAATCCACGCTTTCATGCCGGGATGACCAGCCCTGTCGGCACTTTATATACCAGCTTGCTGCATCAGT